>NZ_MAWZ01000002.1:0-657760 GCF_001854685.1 Rhizobium sp. RSm-3
CAATCGCAAGCAAAATGCGCAGGGCAAACTGGAACAAAGAATTCTTCTTCCAGCTCTTTGCTCATATGCGATAGCCCTGCCCACAAGGGGGAGGGACTAAGCTGTGTTGTCCGGCGGCAACCAAAAGCAAAGGTCTTGCTGGCTGTTACCGTTCGACGGATTGATACGATAGAGTTTATGTGAAGCGGTGCGGCATCTTAGCCCCTCCCCCTTGTGGGGAGGGGTTGGGGAGGGGTTTTCCTTCCGCAACGAGAGGGCAGCCTCCCATCACGGCAGCGTATAAGCAATCACATAATCGCCGGGTTTGGTGCCGACCGAGCCGTGGCCGCCGGCGACCATGACGACATATTGTTTGTTGTCGTCAGTCGTATAGGTCATCGGCGTCGCCTGGCCGCCGGCGGGAAGCCGCGCCTGCCAGAGTTCTCGCCCGTTCGTCACGTCATAGGCGCGCAGATAGTTGTCGACCGCGGCTCCGAGGAAGGCGACGCCGCCCTTGGTCAGCATCGGTCCGCCGATGCCGGGCACGCCCACCTTGAAGGGCAGGGGCAGCGGCGTCATGTCGTGCACGGTGCCGTTCTTGTGCATATAGGCGATCTTGCCGGTGCGCAGGTCGACGCCGGCGACATAGCCCCATGGCGGCGCCTGGCAGGGGATTTTCAAGAGCCCGAGGAACGGGCCCATGAAGACGCCGTAGGGTGCGCCGTCATTGCGGTTCAGCCCCTGTTCGCTGCCCTTCTCGTCCTGGCCGCGCGGCGGAATGTCGGCGGCCGGCACCAGACGCGAGGTGAAGGCGAGATAGGTCGGCATGCCGAACATGATCTGCCGCTCGGGATCGACCGCGACGCTGCCCCAGTTGAAGGTTCCGAAATTGCCCGGATAGACGATCGTGCCTGCAAGCGACGGCGGCGTATAGCGGCCCTCGTAGCGGTAGCGGTGGAAATCGATGCGGCAGGCGAGCTGGTCGAACAGCGACACACCCCACATGTCCTTTTCCTTCAGCGGCTCGGGCGAGAAGCTGAGGTCGGAGATCGGCTGCGTCGGCGCGGTATGATCGCCCGAAATCGCGCCGCCGGGTGCCGGGATCTCCTTGACCGGGATGATCGGCTCGCCGCTGCGCCGGTCGAGCACATAGAGATCGCCCTGCTTGGTCGGGCCGACGAGGGCGGGAACCACCGTGCCATCCGGCTTCGTCAGGTCGATCAGCGCCGGCTGGGCCGGCACGTCCATGTCCCAGAGATCGTGATGCACCGTCTGTCGCACCCAGCGCAGCTGACCGGTGGCGATGTCGAGGGCGACGATCGAGGAAGAGAATTTCTCGACATTGTCGCTGCGGTTGATGCCGAGCTGGTCGGGCACCTGGTTGCCGAGCGGGATATAGACCATGCCGAGGCCCTCATCGACGCTGAAGACCGACCAGCTGTTCGGCGAATTGGTCGTATAGGTCTGGCCGGCGGCAAGCGGTGTCGTCACATCGGGATTGCCGGAATCCCAGTTCCAGATCAGCGCGCCGGTCTTGATGTCGAAGGCGCGGATGACACCGGACTGCTCCTCGGTCGAATAATTGTCGTTCACCGCCCCGCCGACGATGATCTTGCCCGCCACCGCCACCGGCGGCGAGGTGGAATAATAATAACCGGCCGGATTATAGCGCATGCCGGCTTCCAGATGCAGCACGCCCTGATCGGCAAAGCCGGTGCAGACCTTGCCGTCCGCCGCATCGAGCGCGATCAGCCGGGCATCCGAGGTCGGCAGGTAGACACGTTCGGCGCAGGGCTGGCCGGCGGCGACATCGGGATCGGCATAATAGGTGACGCCGCGGCAGGTCTGGTGCTGCCGGTCGGGGTTCATGCCGGAGTTGGCGTCGTATTTCCATTTCTCCTTGCCGGTCTTGGCGTCGAGGGCGATCGCCCAATTGTGCGGGGTGCAGAGATAAAGCGTGTCCTTCACCTTGAGCGGCGTCACCTGATAGGTCGTCTCGCCGACATCCTCAGGCCGCTTGACGTCGCCGGTCTGGTATCGCCACGCCTCCTTCAGGCTGGCGACATTCTCCGTGGTGATCTGGTCCAGCGGCGAATAACGCTGGCCGAAGGGCGTGCGGCCATATTGATGCCATTCGCCATCCGGCACATTGCCGCCGAAAGCGGGATTGGCGGCGACCTGATCCTTCGGCAGCTCTCCGGCAAGATCGTGCGGATCCGTGGTCATCGAATAGAGGGCGACGAGGATGGCGAGAAGAACCGGCACGGCGAGCGGCCAGGGATTGGCGCCGTAGGTGATGCCGGTCGGGCTGCGAAAGCCGAGCGGCCGGCGGATCCAGGGCGTCAGCAGCCAGAGCCCGAGCAGAATGATCATGCCGCCGCGAGGCCCAAGCTGCCACCAGTCGAAGCCGACCTCCCAGATCGCCCAGGCGAGTGCCGCGACGACGAGCACCGCATAGACCCAGAGCGCCACCGCCTTGCGCATCAGAAGCAGCCCGGCGGTGATCAGGAACATCAGCCCGGCGAACAGATAGAAGACGCTGCCGCCGAGCGTGACGAGCCAGAGCCCTCCGCCGCCGAGCGTAAGCCCGATGATGATGAAGAGGATAGAGGTGATGACGATCGCCATAAGGCTGTCTCCCGCTTGATTTAGCCGGGTGAAGGGGCGGCGGAAAATCGCCGCCGATCAGCCAGATAGCGCGAGGGAGATGCCTTTCAACGGCCGCATTTGCCGCAGGCCTATGTCACGGTACGGTTGTATTGAGCCTGCTTACGTCCCGCAGAAAGTCGCGAGCACCCGTTCGCTCGGCTTCGGCGGCTCCCTATAGGCGGCAAAGCCGGGCTGGTCCTCATAGGGTTTCGCAAGCACGGTCAGCAGCTCTTCGAACAGCGAAAAATCGCCGTTCTCGACTGCCGCCTCGATCGCCTGTTCGATGCGGTGATTGCGCGGAATGAAGGCCGGATTGACGCGGCGCATGGCGGCGGCGCGCTCAGTCGCCGTCTGCGGATCGCGCGACAGTCTCTCGCGCCATTGCGCAAGCCAGGATCCGCAGGCCTCCGGCTCCCGGAAGCTTGCCGCAAAGGCAGGCTCCGCGGCATCGTTGCCGGCAAAGTCCGACAGCCGCCGGAAGGTCAGGGTGAAATCGGCGCCCTGCGCCTGCATCAGCGTCAGCAGCGCCTGCACCAGTTCGAGATCGCCATCCTCTTTGCCGGCAAGGCCGATCTTTCCCAGCATGCCGGCCAGCCAATGTGCCTGGAAGCGTTCGCCATAGGCGCGGATCACGCCATTCGCCTTGTCGACCGCGCCGTCCGGCTCTTCGTCGATCAGCGGTAGCAGCGTCTCGCCGAGCCTTGCCAGGTTCCATTGGCCGATGCCGGGCTGGTTGGCATAGGCGTAGCGGCCATGCTGGTCGATCGAGGAGAAGACGGTCGCCGGATCATAGGCATCCATGAAGGCGCAGGGACCGAAATCGATCGTCTCGCCGGAAACCGTCATATTGTCGGTGTTCATCACCCCATGGATGAAGCCGACATGCAGCCATCGGGCAATCAGTGCCGCCTGGCGCTCGGAGACTGCCTCGAACAGGGAAAGGTAGGGATTGTCAGCATCTTTCAGCGCGGGATAGTGCCGGTCGATGACATAATCGGCGAGCGCCCGCACGCCGTCGCTATCGCCCCGCGCCGCAAAATACTGGAAGGTGCCGACCCGGATGTGGCTGGCCGCCACCCGGGTGAAGACCGCGCCCGGCAGCACCTCTTCGCGATAGACCGGCTCGCCCGTCGTCACCGCCGCCAGCGCCCGCGTGGCGGGAATGCCGAGGGCAAACATCGCCTCGCTGACGATATATTCGCGCAGCACCGGCCCGATTGCCGCCCGCCCGTCGCCGCGGCGGGAAAACGGGGTCGGCCCGGCGCCCTTCAGCTGGATATCGAAGCGCCTGCCGCTCCGGTCGATCACCTCGCCGAGCAGGATCGCCCGCCCGTCGCCGAGTTGCGGCGAGAAGCCGCCGAACTGATGGCCGGCATAGGCCATGGCCAGCGGTTGCGCCCCTTCGGGCACGAGATTGCCGGAAAAGATCGCCGCGCCGTCGCGCCGCAGCGCCTCGACGTCGAGCCCGAGTTCGGCCGCCAGCGGTTCGTTAAGCTTGATCAGCCAGGGCTCCGCCACCGCAGTCGGCAGCTGCGCCGCAAAGAAGTGCTGCGGCAGGCCGGCATAGCTGTTGTCGAAGGCAAAGGCCGCACCGGGCCGGTTTTTCTCAAGAGCGGAGGTCATGATCGATAGGTAGGGCCGGGCGGCCTGCGGCGCAAGCTCTTCACGAAGCATGAGGCCGATGCAAGCAATCGTGATCTGCTTTTCCCTCTCGTCAAAGCTGCTTTGCCATAAAGGACATAGCGCCGCCATGATCGCGGGCGTATACCAAATCGTCTCCCCTTGGCATTACGCCATGTCATCCCCCGCGGCCCTGCAGCCTCGTGTGCTCCGCCGCGCCACCGTGAGTGATTCCGGACGATGTCGGATCAGATTTACCAGGCGCCGATGGTTCGGCGCGCCGCGCCCAATTTCCGGGTGATCGCGATGATCGTCGCGAGCGCGATGCTGATGGAAAACATCGACGCAACCGTGCTGGCGACGGCGCTTCCCACAATGGCGCGCGATTTCGCCGTCAGCGCGCCTGCCATGTCGATTGCGCTCACCTCCTATCTCCTCAGCCTGGCGATCTTCATTCCGGCGAGCGGCCGGATGGCCGATAGTTTCGGTTCTCGCACCGTCTTCCGCGCGGCGATCGCCGTCTTCGTCATCGGCTCCATTCTCTGCGCGCTGGCGCCGACGCTGTCCTTCCTGGTGCTGGCGCGGCTGCTGCAGGGCCTGGGCGGCGCGATGATGATGCCGGTCGGTCGCCTGGTGCTGATGCGCAGCGTCGCCCGCAAGGATATGGTCAGCGCCATGTCCTGGCTGCTGGTGCCGGCGCTGATCGGCCCGATCGTCGGCCCGCCGCTCGGCGGCTTCTTCGTCACCTATCTCGACTGGCGCTGGATCTTCTACATCAACGTGCCGGTCGGCATCATCGGCATGATCTTCGTCTCGATCTATATCGACGAGGTCAAGGGCAAGGCGAGTGGTCCCTTCGATACGATCGGCTTCGTGCTCTCCGGCCTCTCGCTCGGCTCGCTGCTTTTCGGCTTCGAAATGTCGAGCCACGAAGGCGAGGGCGCCTTCTCGATCTTCCTGATCGCCCTCGGCCTGCTCTTCGGCATCGCCTATCTCAGGCATGCCCGCCGGCATCCGTCGCCGATCATGGATTTCTCGCTGATGAAGGTGCCGAGCTTCGGTACATCGGTCATTGCAGGTTCGCTGACGCGCATCACCCAAGGCGCGCAGCCCTTCCTGCTGCCGCTGCTCTTCCAGATCGGCTTCGGCCTGTCGGCTGCCGCGGCCGGCCAGATCGTCATCGCCACGGCGCTCGGCGCGCTCGCCATGAAGCCGATGGCGAAGTTCGTCTTCCGCCGGCTGGGCTTCCGCCGCAGCCTCGTCCTCAACGGCATCTTCGGCACCGTCGGTTACGGCCTCTGCGCCGCCTTCCGGCCGGATTGGCCGATGCCGCTGATCTTCATCTTCCTGGTGCTCAGCGCCTTCTTCCTGTCGTTCCAGTTCACCGCCTATAACACCATCGCCTATGACGAGATCGACAAGGAGCGGATGAGCTCGGCCACGAGCTTCTACACCACCTTCCAGCAGCTGATGCTGTCGCTCGGCATTTGCATCGGGGCCTTGGCGCTGCACGGCTCGATGGCCTTCAACAATGTCGAAACGCCTGAGCTCAGCGATTTCTCCACCGCCTTCATCGTCGTCACCATCATCTCGATCACCGCCACCTTCTGGAACTTGCGCTTCTCCGCGACCGCCGGCGAGGAGATCAGCGGTTACAAGGCGAAGCGAACGAAACCTGCCGCTGAAGGCTGACGCGACGCGCGTGAAAACAAAGGCTTGAGGTCCCTCGCTTGAATCAAACTCTGCGCCGGCCCCTCAGCCTTCCATCGCAGCCGCCATGTCTGCGAGTTTGCGCACGGTGTTGAGATTGCGCGAAGTTCCCGGCTTCAGCGCCGGCAGTTTCAGCTTCGAGCGGCCGGAACCGTTGGGATAATGCACATAGATTTCGCAGGTCCCGAGCTTCGCTTCCTCGCCATCGGGCGCCACCATCTTTTCGAGTGCATCGGCGGGCGGATTTTCGGGGAGGAAATAGACGAGCAGAAAATTCGGCTTGGCGTCGGGGAAGGGCGCGTTGGCGGCAATCGCGTCGAGTTCCTTAGCGCTCCGCACCATCACGCCCGGCCGCTTGCCCATCTTCTGACCGAGCGCCGCGTCGAGCTTTTCCTCTACGACCGTTGCGGAATCACCCGAGCGGAACAGCACATTGCCGCTCTGGATGTAAGTTTTCACATCCGTGAAGCCGAGGTCTTCGCAGGTTGCCTTCAGCTCGGCCATCGGCAAGGAGCCGGTGCCGCCGACGTTCACAGCACGCAGGAGGGCGATGTAAATTGGCATTTCCTCCTCCCTCGGCTGTTGTACCGTGCCAGCCCCCTCTGCCCTGCCGGCCCCACAGGTGGGGAGATTGGCTGGGAGCGCTGGCTTGCCCAAACAAGTGACGTCGCGGCCCGGTGAAACGATAGACGGACGCGAAGGTTTGGCGACTTGCCGATCTCCCCACCTGTGGGGGGTCCGAAGGACGGGCGAGACCCGTGGCTCGCCCCGGGCCCGGCAGGGCAGAGGGGGGCAACCACGGCATGCCTTACGCTATTCCCCTCTATCAACCCCTCACATCTTCCCCGCCACCTTGATCGCAAACGCATACTCAAACGCAATCTCCTCCAGCCGCTGGAAGCGCCCGGACGCGCCGCCGTGGCCGGCGTCCATATTGGTCTTGAGCAGGATCGGTGCGGCGCCGGTGGTCTCCTCACGCAGCTTGGCCACCCATTTGGCCGGCTCCCAATAGGTGACGCGCGGGTCGGTCAGGCCGCCGAGCGCCAGGATCGGCGGGTAGGCTTTGGCGCCGACATTGTCGTAGGGCGAATAGGCGGCGATCTGCTCGTAGTCTTCGCGGCTGTCGATCGGGTTTCCCCATTCCGGCCATTCCGGCGGGGTGAGCGGCAATGTGTCGTCGAGCATGGTGTTGAGCACGTCGACGAAGGGGACGGCGGCGATGATGCCGGAAAACTTCTCCGGCGCCATGTTGGCGACCGCGCCCATCAGCATGCCGCCGGCCGAGCCGCCCTCGGCGATGATCTTCGCGTAGGAGGTGAACTTCTGTTGATTCAGATAATCGGCCGCGGCGACGAAGTCCTTGAAGGTGTTCGTCTTCTTCTCCATCTTGCCGTCTTCGTACCAGGCAAAGCCCTTGTCCTTGCCGCCGCGGATATGGGCGATGGCATAGACGAAGCCGCGGTCGGCGAGCGACAGGCAATTGGTGTTGAAGCCGGCCGGAATGGTGATGCCGTAGGCGCCGTAGCCATAGAGCAGGCAGGGCGCGCTGCCGTCGAGCGGCGTGTCCTTGCGATAGAGCAGGGTGACCGGCACCGTCTCACCGTCCCATGCCGGAGCAAAGACGCGGCGGGTGACGTAGTCGTCGGGATTGTGGCCGGACGGCACCTCCTGCGTCTTCAACAGCGTGCGCTCGCGCGTCACCATATTGTAGTCGTAGAGCTGCGACGGCGTCGTCATCGAGGAATAGGAGAAGCGGATGACATCGGTGTCGTATTCGGCGGCACCCGAAAGCCCCAGCGAATAGGCTTCCTCGGCAAAGGCGATCGCATGTTCCTCGCCGGTCTTCCGGTCGCGGATCATGATCTGCGGCAGCCCGTCCTTGCGCTCCAGCCAGAGGAGATGGCGGGCATAGGCCATATGGCTGATAACAAGCGTGCCGGGCTTGTGGGCGACCACTTCGCGCCAGTTTTCCTTGCCCGGATTGTCCACCGGCGCTTCCATGATCTTGAAATCCTTGGCGCCGCCGTCATTGGTGAGAATGTAGAAGATGTCGCCGCCCTCGGTCAGCGAATATTCGATGCCTTCCTCGCGCGCCGCCACCAACTTTGGCTCCGCCGTCAGATCCTTGGTCGACAGCAGCCGGTATTCGCTGGTTTCGTGGTCGTGAATGTCGATATAGATGACATCGTCGAGCAGCGAGCCGCCGACGCCCATGAAGAAGCCGGCATCGGCTTCCTCATAGACCAGCCGGTCTGCCGACTGCGGCTGGCCGAGGATATGGTGGAACACCTTCGACGGCCGGTGGTTCTCGTCGAGCGCCGAATAGAAGAAACTCTTGCCGTCAGGCGCCCAGACGCCGCCGCCGCCGGTATTCTCGATCACGTCGTCGAGATCCTGGCCGCTCGAGAGGTCGCGCACCTTCAGCGTGAAGAACTCCGAGCCCTTGTCGTCATAGCCCCAGATGCCGTGGCTGTGATCGCTCGTATGGTCGAGGCCGGCGAGGCGGAAATACGCTTTGCCGGCGGCTTCCTTGTCGCCGTCGAGCAGCACCGTGCGGATCGTCTCGTCGGCAACGTCGCCGTCGCGGGCGATGCGGAAATAGCGCGGCTGTTCGCCGCCGGTGACATAAAACGTGCCATAGGCATAGGCGCCGTCCTTCATCGGCACCGAGCTGTCATCTTCCTTGATGCGGCCGCGCATTTCGGAAAACAGCACCTTCTGCAGCGGCTTGGTGTCCTCCATCGCCGCGTTCATATAGGCGTTTTCGGCTTCGAGATGCTGGCGGATCTCGGGATCGAGGATCGAAGGATCCTTGAACATCGCCTGCCAGTTATCGGCGCGCAGCCAGGCATAATCGTCCGTGCGGGTAATGCCGTGGCGCGTATCGGAGACGGGCTTCTTCGGGGCGGCGGGCGGTGTCGGCAGGCTCTTGAAAACGGACAAGGAATGGCTCCGGATCGGGATATCAGTTTGGCAAGAGATAGAGGCGCGCCGCCGCCGGATCAAGCGGCAAGGCTGCGCCAAGAGTGCGGGCGGCCTTCCACAGACAAGGAGGCGGCTCGGCTCGCCCTGCCTTGATGTCACCACAATATTTAAGAATGTCCGCTATCGCAGAGCGAAATTTACACGTGCCAAGCCCCCGGCAAGCTGCCCGGGGCAGGGTGAAGACTGGACAACAGCAAGGGATTTTCTCAGCAATGCCGAAACGTCTGCTCCTGTTCGTATCCCTCATCGGCCTTGCCGCCCCCGCCTTTGCCGTCGATCCGGCCATCAAGAAGCAGCTGGAAAAACTCGATCCCTCGACGCGTCTGGAGCAGAGCTGCGACACCGAGGCGATGAGCCGCATCAACCAGGACAGCACCGGCTTCAAGCCCGACAAGGTGATCGCCTATACCTTCAAGGACCCGATCCCCGGCGACAATTCGCTGCAGGCGCCGGGCGCCGTCTTCCGCAGCAAGGGCGACTGGTACCATCTCTCCTACAATTGCATCACCGGTCCGCAGCATATCAACGTGCGCGAGCTCAATTACCAGATCGGCGACAAGGTGCCGCGCGAGAAGTGGGACAAATATTATCTCTACGATTGATGCTGTTGCCTTTGTTCGGGTAGCGGCGGTGACATCCGGCCACATGGCGCCATAGAGAAGCAGCCGCTAAAATCGGCCGACGAAATCGTAGAAGTCCTGATATGAACCGTATCCTGCTCGCTTCGGCGTTGCTTTTCGCCGCGATACCAGTCGCATCAGCGGATGAAATACCGCCGGCGCCGCCGGCCGTAGCCGCTTCGGCAACAAAGACGCCTGAAGTAAAACTCGTCGAGCCGCATCTGCATATCGCCCGCTCCAACCTTGCCGGCCATGCCCGCATCGCGCTGACCTTCGATGCCTGCATGGGGCAGGCAGACGAGCGCATCCTGTCGACCCTGGTGCGCGAGCGCATCCCGGCGACGATCTTCGTCACCGCCCGCTGGCTGAGGCACAACCCCGCTGCCCTTGCCGTGTTCCTGCAGAATCCCGATCTGTTCGAACTGGAAAATCACGGAGAGAACCATATTCCGGCCGTCGATACGCCGACGCTGATTTACGGCATCGCCTCGGCCGGCTCGCCGCAGGCGGTGAAGCAGGAAGTCGAGGGCGGCGCCGCGGCGATGACCGCGGCCGGCATTCCGGCACCCCACTGGTTCCGCGGCTCAACCGCCAAATACGACCTTTCCGCCATCGGCGAAATCCGCGCCATGGGCTATCGCATCGCCGGTTATTCGGTAAACGGCGATGGCGGCTCGCTGCTCGGCGCCGTGATCACCGAAAAACGCATCGCCTCGGCCAAGGACGGCGATGTCGTCATCTCCCACATCAACCAGCCGACCCATGCGGCAGGCGAGGGGGTAGCGAAGGCGCTAGTTGATCTGAAGGCGAAGGGCACGGAATTTGTTCGTCTGGAGGACGTCGAGGATATGGGCGACGATCGGACGACGGAGTAAATTCTGTAAGGGCTGCCACGGCACGCTCGTTAATCCCAAGCCTTTACCTCAACTCACTCCCAGCCCCCAGCCTATCCTCCCCAAACCGCCGCAGGCCCGGCCCATCCCGGTCGAGCGCGAAATCCTCGAACCAGTCGCGATGCATGCCGGCCAGCATGGCGCCGATCATCTGGGCGGCGAGATAGGAGAAGGTGATGCCGTTGCCGCCGTAGCCGTAGGCGGCAAGGACATGCGGCATGCCGGGCACGGGACCGATCAGCGGCAGGCCGTCGGCGGTTTCGCCGAAGGTTCCGCACCAGGCGTGTTCCACCCGCGTATCGGCTTTCGGCCATAGCCGCTTCATCTTCTCGCGAATTGCCATGATCTTTGCCGGCAGCTTGTGGTCGCGGGCTTCGGGATCGGCCGTGCCGTCATCCTCGCCGCCGGCGACGATGCGATCATCCTCGGTCGTGCGCATGTAGAGATAGGGGTGGCTGTCCTCCCAGATCAGCGCCCTGTCGCGCCAGAAATTTTCGGGGTCCTGGGGTACGGTGGCGAGCGCCCAGCTCGAACTGGTGCGGTGCAGCTTCGGCATATCGATGCCCGGCATCGAATAGCCGGTCGCAAGCACGGCGCGCCGCGCCTCGATGACATGGCCTGCGTCCGTCTCCGCGGTGACGTGATCGCCTTCGCTGTGAAGCGCCGTGACGGAAGCGTTGACCAGCCGCGCGCCGCGGCGGACGGACATTTCGAGCAATGCCCAGGTCAGCAGCAGCGGATCGGCCTCGGCCGAACCCGGCGAATAGATCGCGCCGTCCCGGTCCAATTCGAACTGGGTGAAGAGATCGGGATGTTCGAGGTAGACGCCGGGCAGACCGGCCCGGCGGCGCAACTGGCGCTCCTCCAGCAGATCGCGCGCCCCTTCCTGGTTGGCGGCGAGATAGAGCGTGTTGCGCGGCCGGAATCCGCAGGCAATCCCGTGTGCGGCGATCAGCTTGGAAAGGCCGGCGACCGCTGCTCCGCTGCGGCGGTAGATGCCGGCGGCGCGTTCGAAGCCGTAATAATCCTCAAGCTCGGTGAGCGTGCTGTCGATTTCCCATTGCAGCATCGCCGTGCTCGCCGCGGTACTGCCGAAACCGGGTTGCTCTCGGTCGATGATGACAACGGAAAAGCCGCGCGCCGTCAGATGTTCGGCAACCAATGCGCCGGTGATGCCGCCGCCGATCACGGCGACGTCGGCGGAAAAACTCTGCTCGATCGGCCGCCATTCCGGCCGAACCCCGCTTTCCCCCCAGAGAGAGCGGCCGCTGACCATCTGGTCGTGATCGGATTCCTTGAGATCGAGATCAGATGCCACGGACGTCTCCCCGGTCGCTCATTTCGGCAATTGCGGCTGCGGCTTTTCCTCGATCAGCAATTCCTCGATGATGGTGATGACGATCAGCGACAGCGGCAGGGCCAGCATGGCGCCGACGGCCCCCCACATCCATGTCCAGAACAGGATGGCGAGGAAGACGATAAAGGGATTGATTTCCAGCCGCCGTCCCATCACCGCCGGGAAGATCAGGTTTTCCATGACGAGATGCACGGTAAAGAAGGCCGCGGCCGGCATCAGCCCGATGACGAGGTCATCATGGGTGAGGATGCCGGCGACCGCGACCGCAAACGTCATCAGCGTGATGCCGAGATAGGGAATGAAGCTCGACAGGAAGGCGAAGAAGCCCCAGAGCACCGGCGCCGCCAGCCCGCCCGCATAGGCGATGATCGTCATGACGACGCCGAGCCCGACATAGATCAGCGAGGCGGTGGCGAAATAGAAGCCGAGCACCTGCTCGACGGCATTGATGACGCGGATGGCCGCCAGGCGCTGCGTGCGGGTGCGGAAGGTCATGATGATCGTCTTGCGCAGGTTGACGCGGCTGGCGAGAAAGAGCAGCAGCGCCGCGAAGAAGATCAGCCCCTGCACCAGCGCCGGCGTCAGGCTTGTGGTCACCACATGCAGCACGTTGCCGGTGTTTTCGAGCAGCGCGCCGATCGACATCGGCCCGCTTTCGAAGGTCGCCGGGGTGATATGCAGCCATTCGATGCGCTCGAGATAGGGCATGACGCGGTTGATTGTCCGCTCGGCAAAAGCCGGCCCCTCATTGGCAAGCGTCATCAGCGGGCCGGCGAGCGAGTTGATCAGCAGGAAGATCACCAGAGCCACGCTGCTCGACAGCATGACGGCGTTGGCAAGCCGCGGCACGCCCATCCGGCTGAGTTTTTCCGCCGCCATGCCGAGGATCATGCCGACGACGACAGCAAGAGTGATCGGGATCAGGATCAGCGACATCAGGTAGACGGCGGCAAGCCCCAGAATGCCGAAGATGCCGATGATCGCCCAGGCCATGCTGATATCCAGCCCGTCCTTTTCAAGCCGGTGCAGCGGTGCCGGCGGCAGCTCTTCGGCTGCCTCCCTCAGCGTCTGCGCCCAGGCGCTGGTGCGGCGTTCGCCGATCGCGATCTTCTTGGCCTGTTTGCGGATGCCATTGGCGATGCCCATGCGGTGAGGTCCCCGAAGCCCCATTGCTTCGTCACGGAAACGCGCCGACGCGGTTCCGGTTCCGTGGGGGCCTCCAGGGCACATGCCTCATGTTCACGCGGAGAGCACTACCGCGCGTGAACGACTGTCGTGGCAAGGAAATTACGCCGAAAGCGTCAGGCCGATCCCCCAGGGGTCCCTGAGGAAGGTACCGCCATCGCGCTTCTCGCTCTTGATCTCCAGCGCATCGAGCTTGGAGATCGCCGCATCCAGCGTCGCCTTGTCGTTGAACCGGAGCTTGTAGTCCGAAAGCCCGGTGATATTGTCGGCGCGTGCCGTAGCACCCCGGCTGTTCCAGATATTGGCGGCGATATGGTGATGGTAGCCGCCGGTCGCAAAGAAACTTGCGCCGGGACGGCTCGCCATCAGCTTGAGACCGAGCACGTCGCGGTAAAAGGCGTCCGCTTGTGGAATATCGCCGACCTGCAGATGCAGGTGGCCGATCGCCGTTCCATCAGCCATGCCGCCCCAGCGCTCGTCGGGTGCGCTGTCATAGAGCGCCTGCAGGTCGAGGCGCAGCGTCGCCATCTCCACCATGCCGTCCTGCTGGAACTTCCATTGTTCATGCGGCCGGTCGGCATAGATTTCGATGCCGTTGCCCTCCGGGTCGGACAGATAGATCGCCTCGCTGACGAGGTGGTCCGAGGCGCCGTCGAGCACGACATTGTTGTGTGCCGCGTGGCGCAGCCAGCGTGCGAGTTCGCCCCGGTCCGGCATCAGGAAGGCGGTGTGGAAAAGGCCGGCGGCATTGCGCGGCGCGATGGCGGCATCTTTGGCGGTCGTCAGCGTCAGCAGCGGCAGATCGCCGACCCCCAACACTTGCCCGCTCGCCGTCTTCTCGATGACCTTCAGGCCGAGCATCGATTGATAGAAGCCTGAAACAAGATCGAGGTCCGCCACGACGAGATGCGACTGGTCGATATAGGCGGGCCGCGTCAGCGCATAGGAAGTTTCGGTCCTCATGGATTGTTCTCCTGCCACGGATCTGGCCTGTAGAATGGAAGGCGCGCCGGCGGTGGCGGCAAATGTGCCGCCCGCAGCAAGGCCGAGGAAGTTTCGCCGGTTCATTCGCCACTGTCTCCTCTGGCCTGCCGTACTTGATACCTATATGGCCGATTGCGATTGTTCACAGAAGTCCGGATTTTGACGATGAACTGTTGAGCAGGCGTTGACGATGATTTGCGCCCACTTGATCGCGGTCAAAGCGTCCATATCTTCTTTAGAGGATACTTATACATCTCAGTCATGGAGGGAGCCATGTACAGGAAGATCATCGTCGCGATCGCGCTCGGCGGCATCGAAAAGGGAGAGAAGATCCTCCGCAAGGCCGCGTCCTTGCTCGACGACGGCGGCGAAATCGTCGCGCTCAACGTTATCGAGGATGTGCCGACCTATGTCGCCATCGAACTGCCGGCCAATATGGTCGAGGACGCCATGCAGGACAGCCGCGACCAGTTGCACGCGCTGATCGCCTCAACCGGCATTGCGGCAACCGTGGAGATCCGCAACGGCCCGCCCGCCAAAGCAATCATCTCGACCGCCGAAAGTTACGGTGCCGACCTCATCATCGTCGCTTCGCATGTTCCGGATTTTTCCAACTACTTCATCGGCGCCACCGCCGACCGGGTCGTGCGCCACGCCAAATGCTCGGTGCTGGTCGACCGGCAAAAGGTTTGATTTGCGCGAGTCGTCCCGCCGCCGAACAGCCTGTCACGAAGATTTACCGGCCGTGCGCTTTGCCGCGGTTGCGCGCCCGTTCGTTCGATGCGACGATTGCAATCGGGTCTGAAACGGATTGGCGTGCATGGCCGAGTTCAACGGCATTCGCTGGGCTTACGACAGATATGAACTGATCGCCGACGGTATCGTCCATGGCGTCGGTCTCGTGCTGGCGCTGATCGGGGCCACGGTGCTGATCTTCTACGCCACGCTCTGGAGTTCCAATGGCGCGCTCGCCGCCGCCTGGATCTATGGCGTCGGGCTGGTGCTGACGCTTGCCATTTCCTTTTCCTACAATGCCTGGCCGGTCTCGCGCACCAAATGGTATCTGCGCCGCTTCGATCATTCGGCGATCTTCCTGTTGATCGCCGCCACCTACACGCCTTTCCTCGAACGCGGCGCCGACGATCCGCTGCTCCTCTTCATGCTGGTGGCGATCTGGCTGTTTGCCGCCGCCGGCATCGTGCTGAAATGCGTCTTCCCCGACCGTTACGACCGTCTTGCCATCCTCCTTTACCTCGCCATGGGCTGGAGCGGCGTGCTGGTGGCCGGCCCTGTGGCCGCGCGCATTCCCACCGCCTCGATGCTGCTGATCGTCATCGGCGGCGTCATCTATTCGCTCGGCGTCATCTTCCATGTCTGGGAGAAGCTGCGCTTCCAGAACGCCATCTGGCACGCTTTCGTCGTCACCGCCGCGGCGGTGCATTATTCGGCCGTCTTCACTTGCTTCAGCCTGTCGGCGCCGGGTGTCTGACAAGGGCTGTTCCCGACGCAGCCGGCACGCTGCATCCGCCGTTTACATCTTCAGGAGCGGGGCGTATGCCATCCCGGCAGTCAATTCGAACCGGGCCATCATGACAGACGCCGTCCTCCTCCGCGACGCCACCGAAGCTGATCTTTCCGCTATCCGCGATATCTACAATCACGCCGTCGAACACACGACGGCGATCTGGAACGATACGCTGGTCGATCTCGAAAACCGGCGGGAATGGATGAGGGCGCGTAAGGGCCGCGGCTTTCCTGTCATCGTCGCCGAGCTGTCGGGCAAGGTCGCGGGCTACGCCTCCTACGGCGATTGGCGGGCCTTCGACGGCTATCGTCACACGGTCGAGCATTCCGTCTATGTCGATAAGGATTGCCGCGGCGCCGGCGTCGGCGAGCGGCTGATGCGCGAACTGATCGTCCGGGCGGTCGCCGGCAATATCCATGTGATGATCGCCGGCATCGAGGCCGAGAATACCGCTTCGATCCGGTTGCATGAAAAACTCGGTTTCCGCATCGCCGGCAGATTTTCCGAGGTCGGCACCAAGTTCGGCCGCTGGCTGGACCTCACCTGCATGGAGCTTCGCCTGCCCTCGGTCTGATCCGGCACTCCCGGCAAGCCCCGGCATTGCCATTGTGAACGGCGCTCACCATCTTTTTATTGTAGTCTGAGCTGTGTAAGAAAGTGCAGGCAGCCTGCTTCGTGGGCGGCTTCAGAATGGTATGGAGGTGTACAGTTCAATGGCAATGCACGGATCGTCGCTCGGTCTCCTTGCCCTCGTCCTTCTGGCATTTCCGCAGGCTGCCGCCCGGGCCGCCGATTGCGGCAACCTGGCCTCGCCGAAGCTCGACTGGCAGGAATGCACCAAGAAGAACCTGATGCTGCAGGGCAGTGATCTCGAAGGCGCTAACCTCTTCGGCACCGATTTTTCGCTGACCGATCTCGCCGGCGCCAATGTCAAATCCGCCAATCTCGAAAAGGCGACTTTGGTGCGCGCCTCGCTCGAGGGCGCCCACGCCGAAGGCGCCAACTTCGCCAAGATCGAGGCCTATCGCGCCAGCTTCGCCAATATTGCCGCCGACGGCGCGTCCTTTGCCGGCGCCGAGCTGCAGCGCGCCAATTTCGCCGGCGCCCGGCTTGCCGGCGCCAGCTTCGAAAAGGCCGAACTCGGCCGCGCCGATTTCGACAAGGCGGTGCTGACGGGCGCGAAATTCGCTTTCGCCAATCTCTCCCGCGCCGATCTCTCCAACGCCACTTTCGAAGGCCCCGCGATCTTCGAGCGCGCTTTCATGTTCCTGACCCGCATCGAAGGCCTCGACCTCTCGGCTGCATCCGGCCTCGAACAGGCCCAGATCGACCTCGCCTGCGGCGACACCTCGACCAAGCTCCCCGCCGGCCTGTCGGCACCGACGACCTGGCCATGCCCTGCTGAGCATGAGTAGTCGGGCGAGCCTCGCCAGCCGGAGCGTCGTCCTGAAGGCGCGGTAGCGCCGAAAGCTGCCCCTCACCCTAGCCCTCTCCCCGTTTTACGGGGAGAGGGGACGTGCCCTGCGAGACGCTGGTGAGGGACGGAGAGGTTGCGGCATATCCCCTTCGCCCCGCAAGCGGGGAGAAGGTGGCGGCAGCCGGATGAGGGGCTGATCGCCTCGTATGAATTTGCCCTATGCTTTGTCCGTAATATAAAGGTGGAACTCCACCTTGCCTCCATCTGAGCTCGCGGCTTTGACGAATGTCTCCCGCCGCCGATGCACCCGCTCCGCGACGCGTTGCGAGCGCGTATTGTCGGGCCTGACGATGGAGACGATTCGCGATAGGCCAAGAGAATCGAGCGCGTGGTCCCGGCAGGCGGCGGCAGCCTCGCCCGCATATCCCTTGCCCCAGTGATCGCGCAGCAAATGGTAGCCGATTTCGGGTTCCAACCCCGCGGATGTTTCCTGCAGCGTGATTCCGCAATCGCCGAGCAGCGTCCCGCTCTGCCGGTCCGTCACCGCCCAGAGGCCGAAGCCATGATTGGCATAACTGTCGAAGGCGAGGCGCTGAAACCAGCTTGCGGTTTCGTCGACGCTCTTGATGCCCGGGTAATAACGCATGCATTCTGCATCGCCGAAAATGCGGTGGAGAAGCGGTAGATCGGCAGTCGTGATCTCCCGCAGCGTCAGCCGGTCGGTACTGAGAATATCTCGCGCCATCGGCCTTCTCCTGCCCGTTGGATTACCCGTCCATCAGTGGCCCAACGCGTCGGGATGAGCCGCTTGCCACGCCGAACGCCTATTCCCCCGCCTCGAACACCATGGAATGGCCGTTGATGCAGTAGCGCAGGCCGGTGGGCGGCGGGCCGTCGGGGAAGACGTGGCCGAGATGGGCTTCGCAGCTGCCGCAGCGGATTTCGGTGCGAACCATGCCGAAGGCCGTGTCGCGATGCTCGGTCACCGCATCGGGCGAGACGGCCTCGAAATAGCTCGGCCAGCCGCAGCCGGCATCGAACTTCGTGTCGGAGCGGAAAAGCGGGGCGTTGCAGCCGACGCAGCGGTAAAGCCCTGTCTCGAAGGAATCCCAATAGGGGCCGGTGAAGGCGCGCTCGGTGCCGTGCTGGCGGGTGATGCGGTATTGCTCGGGGGTGAGCTGCTCTTTCCATTCCGCATCGGTCTTGTGGATCTTGGCGGTGGTTGCAGTTTCGGACATGCCATGCTCCTTTCGCCGAGGGGCGGTTCCATCTTGCCAGAAAATGTGGTGCGCCATCGGCAGTTCATCAAGACTTGGGCACCATCCTGCCCCATTCGCCATGTACCGCTTTTTGGGGAGGACGCTTGCTCTTACATCCGTGAGGGGTTTTCTGTTAGGGTTAATGTTACGTGTATTGGGGAATCACTGGTGTTTGAAGCAGCAATCGTCCTGCTCTACGGCCTCGTAGCCGCAGCCGCCATGGCGGTCACGCTGCTGGAAGGCTGGGCCAATCATGACGGCTTGACGTTCCATCGTCTGGCCGGGCTTTTCGCCTGCCTGCTGTGGCCGCTGACGCTTGTGGTCTTTATCCTGCACGGCTGCGTCGTCCGGCTGCTGACGCGTCTTTCCCGATCGGCCGCCTGATCGCGTCGAACATCTCTTGCCGCCGAAATCGCTTGAGACGCCCTCCCGTTTCGCCTAAGTCAGAAGACAGGCTGGTTTTCGCTGGTGCTTCGTTTATCGCTGTTGGGGAGGAAACATGGCCGATGTCACGGCTCTGACATTTCTGGCCCTGTGTCTGCCGCTTGCCGGCGCTCTTGCCGCTCCCTTCATGATCCGCATCTTCGGCGCCAACGGTGCCTGGCTCCTGGCGATCGCCCCCTTGCTCGCCTTCCTGCATTTCCTGCGCTTCGTGCCTGTTATTGCCGGCGGCAAGGTCGTGACCGGCGGTTATGCCTGGGTGCCGAGCTACAATCTCTCCTTCTCCTGGTTCCTCGACGGCCTGTCGCTGGCTTTCGCGCTGCTGATCACCGGCATCGGCACGCTGATCGTGCTTTTTGCAGGCGGCTATCTCAAGGGACACAAGGATCAGGGTCGCTTCTTCTCCTTCATCTTCCTCTTCATGGGCGCCATGCTCGGCATCGTCGTTTCCGACAGTTTCCTGATGCTCTTCATCTTCTGGGAACTGACGTCGATCACCTCCTTCCTGCTGATCGGCTTCGACCACGAGCGCGAGGCGGCTCGCCGCGCCGCCCTGCAGGCGCTTGTCGTGACCGGCGGGGGAGGGCTCTGCCTGCTGGCCGGCCTGCTGCTGCTCTGGAACGTCTCGGGCGTCACGCAGTTGTCGCAGCTTATGGGATTTGGCGATGTCGTGCGCGAAAGCCCGTTCTATCTCGCTGCCCTCATTCTGGTTCTTGCCGGCGCCTTCACCAAGTCGGCGCAGTTCCCCTTTCATTTCTGGCTGCCGAACGCCATGGAGGCGCCGACGCCGGTGTCGGCCTACCTGCATTCGGCCACCATGGTGAAGGCCGGCGTCTATCTGCTGATGCGGCTCAATCCGGTGATGGGGGCAACATCCGCCTGGGAAATCCTGCTGCCCTTCTTCGGCGGGCTGACGCTGGTTGTCGGCGCCGCGCTTGCCATTCGCCAGACCGACCTGAAGCTCAAGCTCGCCTATACCACCGTCTCCTCGCTCGGCCTGCTGGTCATGCTGATCGGCGTCGGCTCGGGACATGCGGTGGCGGCGGCCTCCCTCTATCTGGTGGCGCATTGCCTCTTCAAGGGT
Source organism: Rhizobium sp. RSm-3 (assembly GCF_001854685.1). Taxonomy (NCBI): domain Bacteria; kingdom Pseudomonadati; phylum Pseudomonadota; class Alphaproteobacteria; order Hyphomicrobiales; family Rhizobiaceae; genus Rhizobium; species Rhizobium sp. RSm-3. The sequence goes on from NZ_MAWZ01000002.1 coordinate 19,709, forward strand.
GCGCTCTTCATGGTCGCCGGCATCATCGATCATGAAACCGGCACACGCGATATCACCCGCCTCGGCGGCTTGGGGCGGGTGATGCCGCTGACATGGGTCGTCGCACTTGCGACGGCTTTCTCCATGGCCGGCCTGCCGCCCTTCTTCGGTTTCCTCGCCAAGGAGGAGATCTATACGGCGCTCACCGGGGCCGATGTCCGCGCGCTTACCTTCACAGCCATCACCGTCCTCGGCAATGCGCTGATGTTCGCCGTCGCTTTCGCGGTGGCGCTGACACCCTTTCTCGGCCCGCCGGTGGAGACGCCGAGACATCCGCACGAAGCGCCCGTCCTGCTCTGGCTCGGCCCGGCCGTTCTCGCCGCCCTCGGCCTGCTTGCCGCGATCTTTTCGACCTTCACCCACACAGTCCTGTCGGCGCCGATCTCAGCCGCCATCCGCCAGACCCCTGCTGAAATCGACATTTCGCTGGCGCTGCATCCAGGCGTGCCCTTGGCGCTTTCCGCCTTGACGGTGCTGCTCGGCATCGGCGTCTATTGGCAGCTCGCCCGTGTCCGTGCGGCGATGGCCGTCTTCCTGCGCGCGGCCGGGCGCGGACCGGATCACGGTTTCGACCTTGCCATATCGGGCCTTGTGCGCTTGGCCGGTCGCCTCATGCGTATCCTCCAGCCAGGGCGGCTGCAGATCTATATCTCCTGCACCTTCCTCTCGGTCGCCGCCATCCTCATCATTCCGGCGATCGTCTATGGTGAACTGCCGCACCTTCCCGCCTGGCCCTCCGATGTCAGGCTCCATGAGTGGGCGGTCCTGTCGATCGCCGCCGTCGGCCTTGCCGCCGTGCTCGTTGCCCGCGACCGGCTGACGGCGATTGTCTCGCTCGGCATCCAGGGTTTTGCCGTCGCCATCATCTTTCTGCTGTTCGGCGCGCCGGATCTCTCCTTCACCCAGTTCATGGTCGAAACCCTGGCGGTGGTCATTCTCGCTCTGGTCATGACCAGGCTCCGCCTCTCGCCGGGCGATCGGCGCCCGCTCGCACACAGGCTCTTCGACGGCGCGCTTGCATTGGCCTGCGGCCTCGGTTTCACGCTTCTGCTGATGCGGGCAACGCAGGCGCCGTTCAACGATGCGCTGACGCTCTTCTTCAACGCCTATTCGAAATCGATCGCCCACGGCGCCAATGTCGTCAACGTCATCATCGTCGATTTCCGCGGCACGGACACGCTCGGCGAAATCGCCGTCGTCGCGGTCACCGGCCTTGCCATCCTGGCGCTGATCCGCATCCGCGCCGGCAGCGAGCGCAAGCTTGCCGCCAATGATCCCACGTTGGAGGCGGAGGGCTGATGAACACCCTGATCTTCCGCACCATCGCTCCGTTCCTCACCACGCTGATGCTGCTTTTTTCCGTCTTCGTGCTGCTGCGCGGCCATAACGAGCCGGGCGGCGGCTTCATCGGCGGGCTGATCGCCGCCTCGGGACTGGCGATTTACGGCATCGCCCTCGGCGTTGCCGCCGTTCGCCGCGCGCTGTTTTTCCATCCGCTGTCGATCGCCGGCTTCGGCCTGCTGCTGTCGACGCTATCAGGTCTTCTGTCCATCCTCTTCGCCGTTCCCTTCATGACCGGCCTCTGGGTCTATCCGAACCTCTTCGGTCTCGAAGTGCCGCTGTCCAGCGTCATGCTCTTTGATCTCGGCGTCTATCTCGTCGTGCTCGGCGCCATTGCCTCGATCGCCCTCACATTGGAAGAAAAGGAAGTGACATTGGAAGAAAAGGAGGTGGAGTGATGGAGCCGCTTCTGGCGATCCTCGTCGGCCTGTTCTTCGCCGCCGCCATCTATCTGATGCTGTCGAAATTCACCATTCGCATCATGCTCGGCATCGCCATCCTCGGCAATGCCGTCAATCTGCTGCTCTTTACATCGGGCCGGCTGACGCGCGAGGTTCCGCCGATCATCCCGGCCGGTCTCGACGCCTTGCCCGCCGGCACCGCCAACCCGCTGCCGCAGGCCCTCATCCTGACGGCGATCGTCATCTCCTTCTCCTTCCTTGCCTTCCTGCTGGTGCTGACCTATCGCGCCTATCAGGACCTCGGCACCGACGACACCAGCGAAATGCGCGCCGCCGAACCCGACGACCGGCCGCTGCCGCCATTGGGGTATTGAGGATGGAGATGTGGAGCTTGGTTGAAGCGCTGTCGGCTGCTTCCCTCTTCTCCCCAGCGGGGGTCCGAAGGACGGGTCGAGACCCGTGGCTCGACCCCGGTTGGTGCCCGTCAGGGCGGATGAGGGGGGTGAGGAGCAATAGCGACGAGCGCCCGAAGCGCAAGCAAAGGGCAGTATTTTCGGCACGGCGAAGGATAGCCTATATCGTGTGGCCCCCCTCATCCGACCCTTCGGGCCACTTTCTCCCCGCTGGGGAGAAGAGGGAAGCAGCCGCCCCCCGCAATACCAAAGGCCGCACCTGATGGCCGCTCCTACCTCCACCATCGATCTCTCCGCCGCCTTGGTCACCGCCCCGGTGCCGATCGGCCATTGGCTCGCCATCCTGCCGGTCGCTCACTGCATCACGCTCGGCGCCGTCCTGCTGATGCTGCGCGCGCATCTCCGGCTGCAGGCCTGGCTTGCCATCTCAGGCCTTGCGATGCTGGCGCTGATCGATGCGGCGCTGCTTGCCAAAGTCGCAGCCGAAGGCCCGCTCACCATGGTCATGGGGCGCTGGCTGCCGCCCTTCGGCATCGCCTTCACCGTCGACCTCTTCGGGGCGCTGATGGCCTTCACATCAGCCCTTGTGGCGCTCGCCGCCGGCATTTACGCGCTGGCCGATATCGGCGAAAGCGGCCGGCGATATGGTTTTTTTCCGCTGCTCATGCTGCTGATGGCCGGCGTGACGGGCGCCTTTCTCACAGGCGATGTCTTCAATCTCTATGTCTGGTTCGAGGTGCTGCTGATCTCCTCCTTCGGGCTGATCATCCTCGGCTCCGAACGCCAGCAGATCGACGGCGCGCTGAAATATGCGGTGCTGAACCTCATCGCCACGACGCTGTTTCTGATCGGCGTCGGCATCCTCTATGCCGCTTTCGGCACGCTCAACATGGCCGACATCGCGGCAAAGGCGAAGGATTTGCGGGCCACGGCGCCGCTGATGACGCTGGCAAGCCTCTTCCTGCTTGCGTTTGGCATGAAGGCAGCAGCCTTCCCGGTCAATTTCTGGCTGCCCGCCGCCTATCATACGCCGCGCATCGTGGTCTCGGCACTGTTTGCCGGCCTGCTTACCAAGGTCGGCATCTACGCGCTGATCCGGGTAGTGGTCATGCTGCTGCCGGTGGAGCGCCAGGAATTGAGCCTGCTGATCGCGCTTGCGGCCGGTGCGACCATTCTCGTCGGCGCACTCGGCGCACTTGCCGAAAACGATATCCGCAGGCTGTTCGGCTATGTCGTCATATCGGGCATCGGCAATATGCTGGCCGGCGTTGCACTCGGCGGCGACTCCAGCGGTGTTGGAGGTATCGCCGGCGCAGTCTTCTATGCCGTTCATTCGATGGTGCTGATGACGGCGCTTTACCTTGCCGCCGGCGAGATCGCCCGGCGCGGCGGCGGCTTTTTATTGTCGGGGCTCGGTGGCCTCTATCGGCAAAGCGGCGGCTTCACCGCGCTCTCCCTCATGCTCTTCCTTGCTGCCTGCGGCCTGCCGCCCTTTTCCGGCTTCTGGCCGAAAGTCATTCTGGTCAAAGCCTCGCTCGATAGCGGCGCCTGGTGGCTGGCGGCCGTCATCCTCGTCGGCGGTTTTCTGACGACGATCGCCTTCGGTCGGCTCTTTCTGCTCGCCTATTGGCGGCCGGCGCCGACAGCAGCGATGCCGTCGGCAGCCGTCTGGCGCACCGGCCTGCCGCTTGCTGCGCTGACGGCGCTGGTCGTCGGCTTCGGCATCCTGCCGGAACGGCTGCTGGCGCTGTCGCAATCATCAGCCGCCGGCCTTGCCGATCCGCAGGCCTATTTCCAGTCGGTCTTTCCCGGAGGCTTCAGGTGATCGCCTTCCTCTTCAATCTGCTGCTCGCCATCGTCTGGGTCGCGGTTACCGGCAGCGCCTCGCTGCACAATCTCGTCTTCGGCTTCCTGCTTGCCGCCCTTTCGCTCACCGTCATCCGCGAGCCCTTCGGCGGCAAGGCTTATCTGCGACGTGCCGGCCTGGTGCTGTCGCTTGCCCTTCTGTTCCTCAAGGAATTGTCGCTGTCGGCCTGGAGGGTCACGCTCACCATCCTCTCGCCCGATATGAAGCTGAAGCCCGGCATCTTCGCCTTCCCGCTGACGGTGACGAGCGATTTCGAGATCACTTTGCTCGCAAACCTCATCACCCTGACACCCGGCACGCTTTCGGTCGATGTCTCCGCCGATTGCCGCACGCTCTATGTCCACGCGCTCGATTGTTCCGATCCCGAGACAAGCAAGCGTGATATCGCCAATGGTTTCGAACGCAAGATCATGGAGGCTTTCCGATGATCACCCCTGCCGCCATCGTCGCGGCCGCATCCTCGGCCGCCCTCGTCATCCTCGGCCTGGCGCTGATTCTGACGGTTTGGCGCGTCGTTGCCGGGCCGACATTGCCGGATCGCATCCTCGCCCTCGATATGCTGACCGGCATCGCCATCGGCTTCATCGCCGTCATCGCGGTCAAAACCGGTTTTTCGCTCTATATCGATATCGCCATCTCGCTCGGCCTCGTCGGCTTCCTGGCGACCGTCGCCTTCGCCCGATTCGTGCGGTCGCGCGGCAACATCAAATCGCCGGCCTCTGCATCTCCGCCACAGGCCGGCGTCAAAAGGCGTCATGCGGGGGGGAAGAAGCGGTGATGGATTATATCCTGGCTGCCGTCGCCGCTTTGCTGCTGATATCAGGCGCGCTCTTTGCTCTTTCGGCGGCGATCGGCCTGCTCAGGCTGCCCGATCTCTATACGCGCATGCACGCCGCCTCGAAGGTGGGGACTGTTGGTTCCGGCCTGCTGCTCCTTGCCGCCGGTCTCTATTCGCAGGACCTGGCGATTCTTGCCCGGGCCATTGCCGGCTTCGTCTTCCTGTTGCTGACGGCGCCGGTCTCTGCCCATCTGCTGGCCAGAGCCGCCCACCTTTCGGGACATGCGCTCGGTGCCGTCTCGGTCCGCGACGATATGCGCAAGCGCTGAGCCTGTGCTACTTCGCTGCTTTACCAGATTTATGCAAAACTTATGCACAGGAAGATGTGAGTAAAGCTTGCTTCTGAGTGCCTTAATTCTTCATCCGTCATTTTTTCTCAAGAAAAACGACAAATAATAATTGGCCTTTCGACCAAACGATGGTATTTGAAAATGCAAGTAGAGTTCTGATTGTGAATCGCAATCGTACTGCTTCCAAGTCCCTCAGTTTTGATTTTTCATGTCTAAACTGAGGCCGTCGCCTGGGGCATGACGTAGTGGTTTGCAGTCAGGCAGTATAAGAACAGGTCTCGCTCTTCGGAATCTAGGGGTGGATTCGCGTTTTTCGAAACAGAAGGTCGGTTCCCGTGCTTTTGCTGTTCGCTTCTACGAGGCGGGTCTTTGACGTAACAGTTAGAGGCCGTTTGAGCATGCTAACAGGAGAAAAAATATGACGGAAATGGCGACCGGCAATGCGCCGGAGCTGCTTGTGGAACTGACGGCCGACATCGTCGCGGCTTATGTCAGCAACCATGTTGTCCCGGTCAGCGACCTGGCAAATCTGATTTCCGACGTGCATTCGGCACTCAGCAACACGTCCGTACCGCAGCCTGCTGCGGCGATCGTCGAAAAACAGAAGCCTGCAGTCTCTGTCCGCAAGTCCGTACAGGACGAGCAGATCACATGTCTGGAATGCGGCGGCAACTTCAAGTCCCTCAAGCGTCACCTGATGACGCATCACAGCCTCTCGCCGGAAGAATACCGCGAGAAGTGGGACCTGCCGACCGACTACCCGATGGTAGCGCCCGCCTATGCCGAAGCGCGTTCGCGCCTGGCAAAGGAAATGGGCCTGGGTCAGCGCCGCAAGCGCGGCCGCGGCTGAGCTTTTCGAAAGCCACCAACGACAAAAGCCGGGTCTTGTGCCCGGCTTTTCTGTCTGCGCTTGCGGCAGGGGCGCTGCACTATGCTTCGCCGGCGGCCGCGGGATGTATTCCTGTACTATGAGCAAGTGTTAATATACTGATCTGCTGAGTCAGGGCTTTCCGAATCACTCGACTCTAGATCTTGCAAAGCCCCTCCACACAAGCGCGTTCAGGCTGTGGCGCGGACCTTTGCTTCTTCCCGGATCCTGTTGACCATCGACCGCAATCCGTTCGAACGCTGCGATGACAGGTTTTCCACCAGGCCGATCTTCGAGAAAATCTCGAAGGCATCGAGCCCGGCGATCTCGGACGCCGTCTTGCCGGAATAGGTGGCAAGCACGATGGCGACGAGGCCGCGCACGATATGGGCGTCGGAATCACCTTCGAAGCTCATCACCGGATTGTCGGGATTGCCTGTCGTATGCGTCACCAGCCAGACCTGGCTGGCGCAGCCCATCACCTTGTTTTCCGTGGTGCGCTTCTCCTCGGCCAGGTCGGGCAGCGCCTTGCCGAGTTCGATGACATAGCGGTAGCGATCTTCCCAATCGTCCAGGAAGGCGAAGTCGTCGATGATCTGGTCGAGGGATGCCATGGAAAAGCCTTTCACTATTAAAGCACTTCCCGCAAAAGTGCACAGCGGTTTTGCGTCCGGAATGCGCCAGGAAAAGCTCTAAACTGCATATAGGTGAAAGACCGGCGGATTTGAACCGTTAAAGCGCGTCGCATCGAACAGGATTCATGCGACGGGCTTGGTTTCTTTGTTTTATGTAGGTCGTTATCCCGCAACCGCGGCACACTTCCTGATGACATGCATTAAAAAGAAACGCCGTGAGGGATGGGCATCCTCACGGCGCAGCAACATGCTGAATTAAACAGGGCAGGCACGTCAGGCATGGGGCATTTCCGCGTCATGCGGACCACCGATGCAAGGTCGGAAAATTCAGATTGCCGGCTTCGGCGTCGGCAGCGGGATCGCGCCGGTGACAACAGTCTCGGCGGAGGCGTCATCCTCGACCGGCGGGCGGTAAGGCATCGGCTGGTTCAGCGCGGCCTTTGCTTCGCGCATCTTTTCCTGGATGGCGGGCGCTGCCAGCGAAGGCATGGCGAGAGCCACCGGCGTCTGCGGTTCGGCATGCCTTGCAGTCGCCGGCGCCTCGTCCTTGAACTGGCTGTCGAGCAGTTCATAGGCGACGCGGGCGCCTTCGCGGGCCCGGTAGCCGAGCGCGGTGACGGTTTCGGCGCCCTTGGCGCAGACCTGGGGCTTTTCGGAGCACATGCCGGTGAGATAGTCATAGGCGCCGCTTGCCGCCGTAAACGCGTCGGAAAGCTGCAATTGCGGGCCGCCGGCGAGCTTGTCGGAACTCTCCGTGCTGAAGACGGAAAGAAGCACGAGCACAAGGCCAAACCAGAAGGATCCTTTGATCAGAAACCACATTGTCGTTGCCCATCCTGTTTTCCCGTTCGGTTCTTGTCGCCGAATCAGGCCGGTTGTCCGGTGTGATTTCACCCTACCGCCAAGTTGCGAATGCCGCTTTTCGAAACTCACGCGCATTTGCGGCAAATTTAGTTCAAATTTTAGCGAACGGTATTTGACGGGCGTTTTAGTCGAATGCGAGCGATCGCCGTTAAGCATCAGGGCAGCACCTGCTTGCAATTGCAGGGCTTTTGCCGGCTCGCCTTGCCACAGGAGTTAACGCAATGCTGAAATATGAGGAATATCCGTCGCTTACCCGCTATTAACCACAAAAGGCAAAGAGGCTTCCGGATGCTTCAAAACGGGATTTTCGGCCCTTTCCGGCTGTGAACAGCGCTTTTGCCTTATCCTTTCTTTAAGCCGCCGGGGCCTATTGTCCGGATCGACAGACAGCCTTTTTGGGCGGGTATTGCGTGCGAGTATTGAGTAACATTGGCGGCTGGGTGACGGCGCTCGTAGACCGGGCGGCGACAAGCTGGCTCTCCCGGACGGGCGGCGGCGAAGCCGTGCGCCAGCGTGAGCTCGCGATCCTGCGCCGCCTCGTGCTGTTCTCGTCGGCCGCTCTTATTGCTGCGCCCATCGGCCTTTCGGCGGTCACCAGTCCGGCCGTCGCCTTGCCGGCGGGTGTCGCCATGGTCTGCGCCGCCTTTCTCTTTTCCGCCGTCGGTAGCATCGCGCTCGCCCGTCAGGGTTCGTCGGCCGGCATCGCGACGCAGTCGGCCGAGGATTTTTTCCTTGCCGCCACGCCGGGCCTGGTCTTCTTCCTCGACCCGCATGGCAGTGTGGCCACGATCGGCGGCCGCGACCGCCGCGATTTTCTCGCCTGGATGCGCGATCCCAAGGGCAGGGGGTTCCTGGAGCAGGTGCATGTCTCCGACCGCATCCTTTTCCTGCAGGCGCTCGATAGTCTGCGCCGGGGCGAGGATGCCGAGTGCGTCGATCTGCGCATCGACCGCCCCTCGGTCGCGCGCGATCAGCGCCAGTTCGCTTATCTCAGAATGGACATGACGGCCCGGCGCGACGCCGACGGCGAGCTTGCCGCCGTCATTGCCCAGCTGCGCGATGTCTCCGTCGAGCAGCAACTGCGGGCCGAAGCCCAGAATCGCGTCGCCGATGCCGAATCGGCAAACGACGCCAAATCGCGCTTCCTCGCCGCCGTCAGCCACGAGCTGCGCACGCCGCTGAACGCCATTCTCGGTTTTTCCGACATCCTGATCGGTGAATATTTCGGCAAGTTCGAAAACGACCGCCAGCGCGAATATGTCGGCCTGGTCCGCGAATCCGGCGCGCATCTCTTGTCCGTCGTCAACACCATGCTCGACATGAGCAAGATCGAAGCCGGCCGTTACGAGCTGATCCTCGAAGCTTTCGATATATCAAGCTCGGTCAAATCCTGCGAATCGATGCTGGCTTTGCAGGCCAAGACCAAGGGCCTGACGCTGACGAGCCGGATCCAGCGCGGCCTCGGTGAGATCGTCGCCGATCAGCGCGCCATCCAGCAGATCCTCATCAATCTCGTCGGCAATGCCATAAAATTCACCGAGGCCGGCGGCGTCGTCTCGGTCGATGCGGCGGCGCGCGACGGCATCCTCAAGCTGACGGTCAGCGATACCGGCATCGGTATTGCGGCCGACAAGCTGGCATTGCTCGGCCAGCCCTTCGTCCAGATCCAGAACGATTATACCCGCCGCTTTGAAGGCACCGGCCTTGGTCTTTCCCTGGTCAAGGGGCTGGTGGCGCTGCATGGCGGGCATTTCGCCATCGCCAGCCAGCCCGGCGAAGGCACGATCATCACCATCGAGATCGCGGTGGACGGCTCGGGTGCCGTATGCGCCGAAGACGCCGGTCATGGTGCGACTGTCGAGTTCCCGCCGCGGCTGAAGGGCGCGGTCAATGCAGGTGCAGAATTGGGGGAGGGGCGTTTCGATGGCCGCGCGCAAGCGAAAATCGCCTAAGGGAAAAAGGGGACGGCAGCAGCCGGGCCTCCTGATGTCGGGTGCGGCGGCGCTCGGCGGCCTTAGCCTGCAGGGCGCATCGGTGCTCGGCGGCGTCATCGGCCGTAATCCGTCGGTTGCCGGCGGCACGATCACCTTCGTTGTCATCTTCTCCTTCGTCGCCGCCAACGCGCTCTGGTATCAGCCGGGCCTGCATCCGCACCCGATTTTCCGCACCCGCGATCCGCAGTCTCCCAATGTGCTCGGCGCCCGCCGCCCGGCCGAGGAGCAGCAGGGCGACGTCACCACCTTCCGCATCGAACGGCCGGAGGATGCCGCGACCACCACCAACGCGACGCCGGCGCCTGCCGCGCCCGGTCAGCAGCCGAGCCAGCTCGTCATGGACATCCAGCAGCAACTGGTGCGCCGCGGCCTCTATAATGGCATACCCGACGGCGTCATCGGCCCACGCACCAGTGCGGCCATCCTCTTCTTCGAGGAAACCGTCGGCATGGCCCAGACCGGCGATCCGACGCCGGAGGTGCTGGCGGCGCTGCAGACGGATGCATCAGGCCCTTCGACCGTGCCCGTGGAAAGGCCGCCCGAGGATGTGAACTCGAAGGCGGCGGCCGAAGACCCGGTGGCCGCGGCGATCCGCAGCGCCGAAAAGTCGGTGAAAACCGCTCCTTCGGCCGCAAAGCAGGTACCATCGAGCGAAATCACCAATGTCGACCTGGTGCTGAAGATCCAGAAGGGCCTTTCCAACATGGCCTATGCCAATGTCGGCGTCGACGGCGTCGCCGGCGAGCAGACCCGCGCGGCCATCCGCCATTTCCAGAAGCACTACAACCTGCCCGAAAACGGCGAGCCGACCCAGGCGGTGCTGAAAAAGCTCAAGGAAATCGGCGCAATTTAGCAATACCGCGGCTTTGCCCTGCAACCTAAGTCTAAGGTGCGGCTGCTGTTTGCAAGTTGTTAACCATGTTGCCCGAAGCTTTTCCGATTGGGACGGGGGAGCGTCGGTCATGCATGCGCTGAAAGGGATAGACGATCTGGCCGGAGATCCGGCGGAAGCGGATGGCACTGATCAGGCGGCGCTACGCCACATCCTGATGCGGCTTGCCGAAGAGGCTTCCACCCTTGGCATCGATCTCGTCGATATCGCTGGCGCCATCCAGGACATGGCGGCGATGTCGGCCCGGCATGCCTCCGCCTTCGATCATGTCACCCGTACCGCACTGTCGATTGCCGAGACCAACCGCTCGGTCGCTATGTCGCTGCGGGAGACCGACCGCACGGCGGCCGAGGCCCGCCATATGCTGAAAGAATCGGCCGACCGCCTGACGGGCTCGGTCGCCGAAATCGGCCACATGGTTCGGTCCTCTGAAGAGATCGGCACCGAGATTGCCGGATTCTCCAAGTCGCTTGCCGATGTCGACGGTATCGCCGAGGAGATCAGCATCATCGCCCGCCAGACCAACCTGCTGGCCTTGAACGCCGCGATCGAGGCGGCACGCGCCGGCGATGCGGGCAAGGGCTTCGCGGTCGTCGCTGCCGAGGTCCGGGCGCTGTCGCTGCAGACGTCCAAGGCGACGGGCTCGATCCAGCAGACGCTGGACGAACTGCGGGTGAAGATCGACCGGCTATCGGCCGTCGGCAGCGATGCGCGCGATAGTGCCGGCGGCGTGCGTGACAAGTCGGAGGCGATGCGCGGGGCCTTCGAAAGCATGGAACATGTCATCACCCGCATCCTCGACAGTTCGACGGTCATGGCCAACACCACCGAGGCGGTCGACCAGCAATGCGCCGGCTTCGTCGAAAAACTCGGCGAGATGTCGGCCGAGGTCACCGGCTCGAATGTCGCCCTGCAGCAGGCGGCCAAACGTGTCGACAGCGTCGTCGGCCTTTCCGAAACGCTGATCCAGCTGACGGCGAGCGCCGGCGTCAAGACCGCCGACAGCCGTTGGATCGAGCAAGCGCAATCGGTAGCAGGGCAGATTTCCGGCGCCTTCGAACGGGCCGTCGCCGAGGGGCAGATCGGTCTCGATGCTTTGTTCGACCGGCGCTATCGGCCGATACCGGGCTCCGATCCGGCCCAGATGATGGCGGCCTTTACCGAGCTCACCGACCGCCTGCTGCCGCCGATCCAGGAACCCGCGGCAGCCGCGGACGAGCGCATCGCCTTCTGCGCGGCGATCGACGAAAACGGCTACCTCCCCACCCACAACCGGAAATTCTCGCAGCCGCAACGACCCGGCGACGTCGTCTGGAACACCGCCAATTGCCGCAATCGCCGCATCTTCGCCGATCGTGTCGGCCTTGCCGCCGGCCGCAGCACCGCGCCCTTCCTCGTCCAGACCTATCGGCGCGACATGGGCGGCGGCAATTTCGTGATGATGAAGGATATTTCCGCTCCGATCACCGTCCGCGGACGGCATTGGGGAGGGGTGCGGCTGGCCGTCAAGGTCTGATTGCCCGGGGCAATGTTTGCCCCGCATTGCCGCCGACGGCGCCCCGGTCTATACCGCGCCGATGAGATTACGCGCCGACATCTTCGTTTCCGCCCTCCTGCGCCGCGTCTTCGCCAGTGGCGATTTCGCCGCCGTCGAGAAGAAGGGGGCGGAGGAGGCGGGGGCGGTCTTCATCCGCCAGCATTTTCGCGACGGCCTGGAAACCCTCTACGCGCCGGCGCCGCAGACCGCCTTCGGCGAGGGGGAGGCGGGCAGCCGTCTGTTCGAAATCCGCCTGTTGCGCAGCGAGCCGGAAGCAGTGCGCGCCATGCTGGAGCGTGAACGCCGATTCGACCCCGATCTCTGGATCGTCGAGCTCGAGGCGGAGGAACTGGGAGACATGATCCCGCTTGCGCGGGATGGCTGAGGGCCGGCGGCGCTCCTGATCTCAGCGGGATCGCCGCCCCAGGATGCGCATGTCGCGCTGCGCCGGCGCCTGATTGAGGAAGCGGTGGTTCGCCGTTTCCTGTAGCGCGGGCGCATTGGCCACCTCGGGCTTGTAGGTGTAGCGATCGGCGCGCCGCCAGGCTTCTACCCGTTCGTGGCATTCTTCCGGGTCGAGCGCATCGAGCACCATCCAGCCGCGCGTGACATTGTGCTGCTGTTCGGCAAGATGCGGATAGAGCTTTTCCAGCACGAAAACGGCGTCGAGAAAGCCCATGCCGAGGCTCGTCAGCGTCGTTGCGAGCTGCTGGCCGGAAAGATCGAGCATGATGCGCTCGGCAAGCCAGCGGCTGGCCGACAGCGCATCGGCAAGCGCGGTTGCGAAATGCATCGCCTCGCGCGAGCGGGCGAATCGCACCAGCAGCGCCTCCTGAATGTCGGTGAGCGTACGCAAGCCGAGCCTGTCCTCGTCGGCCCGGCCGAGATGACCGGCGAGACCGAGAATACGCTCGCGCAACGCCTCCTCATTGGCAACCCGCTGTTCCTGCAGCGCATCCGCCTCGTTGGTTTCTCCAGGCGCCGGTGAAAGCGGCACCGTCTGTGATTCCGTCATAGGCGTCGATGCGGCGGCCGGCCGCGGCTGGCTCTGGCGCAGCGCCACCAGCGCATCGATGACCTTTGGCGAGAGTGAATCGCGGCTGACGATCGCTTTGACATGCGCTGCACCCTGCATGCGCGCGATGGTGATCAGCGTCTCGTCGGCGATTGCCTTGGAGGCGGCAAGAAAAGGGGCGGCGATCTCGATCGGCTGGTTGCCGATGAACAGCGCCACGGCCGCCGGCATGTTTTCGCATTGGGAGAGTGCCGCGACCGCCTGGCGTTTGGCCTCGTCGGAGGATGCCTGGAAGAGCGGCATGAAAAGCTCGGCAAATTGGCGCAGTTCGGACCGTGTCGGATGAGACAGGTTCTCGAAACTGCTAACGGTCGCCATCAATACCACGTCCTTTTTCCTGACGGCCAATGGGCCCTCTAGGTCTCGAAACCGGTCACGCACAAGAACACCCCGAAAACGCCGAACCAAGGGGATCCACGGGCCGATATGCGCTGGCGGAACGCATACCGGGCCACATGGGTTATGAACAAATCCTACACCGACAGGGTTAATGCATGCTGAAGATTTTATTAAAATGTAACAGAAATGTACACGCGGAGCGTGTCGCCAGATGATGAGCCGGCAATATAAAAAGCCTGGTTTGAAGGGGCCACTGCAACGATTGCACATTGCTGGCGCGATGGGGGAAAAGTTCAGGCGGCCTTGCGATCGCGCAGTGCGTCCAGCAGCTTTTCGCGGCTGTCGTGGCCGGCTTGATAGAGGTCGAGCGCTGCGGATGCCGCATACTGCGCCTCGACGCTTTTGATGTCGACGCGCCGTTCCGCGCACCACGCATCGAGCGCGCCGCGCAGCACGTCGAGATCGTCAGGCGAGAAATATGAATTCACCAGCAAAGACATCGCTAGCCTCCGCATTCCGGCGAAAGCGTGCATATCCGCAATCGATCGGGGCCGGAAATAGGTGATCGACTGGAGCAACCATACGCGCATCCGAGGTCGCCGCAATTAAATATTTTCATGAAGCATTTTTGCAACATCGCCGCTTTGCCCGTGAGTAGGCTTGCAGCATTCATGCCAACCCTATGAATTGTTTCTAAGTTTATACATCGATACACGGTCGGCGCTTTGAGCGGGCGGCGTGAAACCAAATCAACTCGTTGCGCGTTACAGAAGAAGTGACGTGAACTATGTTTGGCTTCCGCCGAATATTAGTAAACTGTTAACTGTCATCTGTCTCAATTCGGATGGGAACGACGCGATTTGAGTGTTTGGATCGTAGAAACTCCTGGTCACGGTATTTCAATCAGGTGCCGTGGGAAAGGCGCGAATGCCCTCGGTCCGGTCACTCCGCCACCGCAGGACGCGCCGGCTCGCACTTTGGCGGGCAGGGTGAAATCCATCGCAAGTTCATCCGTCTCGGGCAGTGCATGGAGACGAGAATGGCAATAGTAGTCGCATTGGCGGATCGGCAGCCGCGGGCGCCGCGCCGCCCGGACAAAGAGCCCCGCGAAGCCAAGATCCTCTGGTTCACCGGCGTCCGCTACGAACGGCTGGCCGAGAGCCCTAGACATGGCCCGGCGCCGGCGCCGCGCGTCAACAAGAAGTAACGTCCGTTCAACTTCAGCGGGCGCTGAATTGCTCGCAGCCGGCTTCCGTCAGGAAGTTTCGCGCCGCGTCGTCAAAACTTGCCTGCGGCGCCAGCGTCCGCAGCACGGCATAACCGTCCGGCCGCGCCATCTCCACCAGGATCGCCTGCTGCAATTCCTGCGGCAGGTTCTTGCGGAGGTCGGTCAGCTGGATCGGCCCGCCGGCCACGACGTCGAGCGCGCCGCCGACCGAGGTCCGGTCGTTCATGCTGAAGACCTCGTTCGAGGCGCTGTCGTAGATCGCGATCGACCAGAACGGCACATTGCCCTTGGCGGTGAAATGCACCGGCGCGTCATCGACGTTGAAGGAGCAGACGGCGGTGCGCACGAAGGGGTCGCCATTGGCAAGGCCTGCCTCGTCATACTGGCCGCCGAGCAGAGTGAAATTGTTGAGGTCGCCCTCCGCCGCCACGCGGGTCGCTGCATCCCTGCCGGTGAAATGCGGCAGCGACAGGATGATGACGAGGTGCAGCAGCGCTGCGCCGAAAAGCCCGGTCAGGATGGCGAAGAAGATCCTAAGCATTGCCGCATCCGGTCTTGGCGAGCTTCGGCATGGCGAGGTCGATCACGCCGGAGCTGCCGGCGGTCGGCGTGTCGAACAGCGTCAGCACCAGTCTGAAGGTGCCGGCCTCCGGTAAGGCCAGCCAGTTGCCCGGCTGCGCCGCGGCCGAGATTTCGATCGAGAAGCTGCTGTCGGGTTGGCGCAGCACCGTCCAGGAATTGAGCGCTGCGGGATGCCCGGTCTTGACCGCCGCCGGACTGCCGCCATTGTCGGCGGTAAACAGCGTCCAGAGCCGGGCAGGTGGCGTTTGTCCGCTAATGCGGTAGCGGCAGCCGGCATTCAGCCGCGCGCCGTCGTCATCGACGCTTGCCGTGAAGGTCAGCCCTTCGGCACTGCCGTAAAGCAGCTTGCCGGCGCGCGCCCTGTGCGACTTGGCGTAAGGATCGGCATCGACCGTCTGCAGCGCCGGGAAGGCCTCCCAGGCACCGAGCTTGATCGCCCCGAAACCCTGTGTCGCATCCAGCGCGTACAGCGAAATCATGATCCCACCGCCGAAGGCGACGATCAGCGTGACCAGGATGAAGAGGGGGAATCGAAACACGTCAAGACCTTGGAAACCATATCAGATGAAGGGTTACCACTGATTCTGGCAGGGTGGAATGCCATGCGACGACATGGGACGTTGATCTGTCCGGTTAACGCCGATGTCTGCCCCTCACCCTAACCCTCTCCCCGTAAACGGGGCGAGGGGACGTGCCCTGCGCGAAGTTGATGGGAACGGAGAGGTCGCCGCATATCCCCTTCGCCCCGTTTACGGGGAGAAGGTGCCGGCAGGCGGATGAGGGCGGGTCTCGCCGATCTCCCGGGCATCATTCGACGCCATCCACGCAGCATCTACTCCGCGCTCGCCACCTTCGCCGGCGCGAGCGGGGCGGCATTTTTCAGTTTTTCGCCGAGCTTCTTGATGATGTCGGTCGATTGAACCGAGAGCATGCGCGGCCGGATGAGCTGCGGCAATCCGTCCTGCGGCTTGGCGGCGACGGTCTTGGCGAGATCCTTTTCCGAGGGCAGGGGATTTTCGATGCCGGGAATGGCGCGCAGCGTCACACCCTGATGGGCATAGTCCATGGCGCGCTTGAAGGTCATTGCCGGCAGCGAGCCGCCGGTCATGTTGTTGGTCGAGGTATAGTCGTCATTGCCGAACCAGACGGCGCAGGTGTAATTGCCGGTGAAACCGACGAACCAGGCATCGCGATAGGCCTGGGTCGTACCGGTTTTGCCGGCCGTGACGATACCGTTGTCGAGTGCTGCCTTGCGCGCCGTGCCGACATAGGGAACCCGCGACAGCATCTGGTTCATATAGGCGTCGGCCTGCTCCGACAGCACACGTTTGGGCGCCGGCTCGTCGCGGTCGAAATCGTAGAGCACGTCGCCGTCATAATCGAGAACCTGGGTGATGCCGTGGCGGCGCGACTGGTAGCCGCCGGCCGGGAAGGTGGCATAGGCTGTCGCCTGGTCGAGCACCGTCACCTCTGATGTGCCGATCGGGATGGTGACGTCGTCGCGGATCGGCGTTTCGACGCCGAGGTTCTTGGCCATGGCCCGGATCGGCTGGATGCCGAGCTTCTCCTTGGCCAGCCGCACCGGCACCGTGTTGATCGACTGGGCGATCGCTGTCTCGAGCGTTATGCGGCCGGCATAGTGGTTCGCATAATTGTGCGGGCTCCAGTTGCCCCAGGAGATCGGCGCGTCGACGATCGTCGTCTGCGGCGTCATCCCGCTCTCCATGGCCACCGAATAGGTATAGACCTTGAAGGAGGAGCCCGGCTGGCGTAGTGCCCTGGTGGCGCGGTTGAACTGGCTCTCGCCGTAATCGCGGCCGCCGACCATGGCGCGTACCGCGCCGCCGTTCTCGATCATCACCATGGCGCCCTGCTTGGCGTGATAGGCCTCGCCATATTCGCGCAGCGACGTTTCGACCGATTCCTCGGCCGCCTGCTGGATGCCCATGTCGATCGTGGTGCGCACGATCAGCGAATGCTGGTGGAAGCGCGGCGAAAGCCGCTGCACCTCGTCGAAGGCCCAATCGAGGAAGAAGTCGGGCGATTCCACCTCGTTGCGGTCGACGACGGTGGCCGGATTGCGCCGGGCGGCGATCACCTGTCCCTCGGTCATCAGCCCGCTCTGCACGAGATTGGTCAGCACCTCGTTGGCGCGCGCACGCGCCGCCGGCAGGTTGACGTGCGGCGCATATTTTGCCGGCGCCTTGAACAGGCCGGCGAGCATGGCGGATTCTGCCAGGTTCACATCGGTGATGTTCTTGCCGAAATAGAACTGCGCCGCCGCGGCCGCGCCAAACGTGCCGCCGCCCATATAGGCGCGGTCGAGATAGGTGGAGAGGATTTCCTTCTTGGAAAGGTTCGACTCGAGCCATAGAGCGAGGAAGGCTTCGGTGACCTTGCGGTCGATCGAGCGCTCGTTGGAGAGGAACAGGTTCTTGGCGAGCTGCTGGGTCAGCGTCGAGCCGCCCTGCACGACTTCGCCGGCCTGGGCGTTGGTGACCATGGCGCGGAAGAGGCCGATCACGTCGATGCCGAAATGGTCGAAGAAGCGCCGGTCTTCGGTGGCCAGCACCGACTTGATCAGGGAATCCGGCAGCTCGTCGATCGGCACGGAATTCTGGTGAATGACGCCGCGATGGCCGATGATGTTGCCGTAGCGGTCGGTAAAGGTGACGGCGAAATCGCCGCGGTTGCGCCAGTCCTCCTTGGTCGCCTCGAAGGCGGGCTGGGCAAGCAGCAGCATCAGCACCGAGCCGGCCGCCCCGAGCGTCAGCCCTTCGCCGGCCAGTTCGAAGACCATGCGCTTCCAGCCGCGCACGCGGAAGCGGCGGAAGAAGATGGTGATATCTTCCCAGATCTCGGCGGCGCGGAAGCCGGCGTTCCAGACGGTCGAATCGATCCACGAATCGATGCGCAGCAGAATGTGGCGGCTCTTCGCCGGCCGCTTCTCCGCCGCGTCATGCGCCGCCTTTTTGGGGCCTGCTTCAGTCCCCGTTTCGGGGTTGTCCGGATCCTGCACGTCCTGTATTCCCGCCTGATCGCGCTTCGCTCTTCTCCGGCTGTCGGAAAACGACGAAAGCACGGGGCCGCCATATGGCCGCAAAGCTCTCCGATACCAGGAGCATGCTGAAGAATTGATTGATTTTGCGGCTGATAACAAGAGAGATAGATGGCGGTCACGTGAATTTGCGGGCCGCTGTTGCAAGAAACGAACGATGAACGATCTGCCCTTCTGGAAGCGCAAGACGCTTGCCGAAATGACTGTCGCCGAGTGGGAAAGCCTCTGTGACGGCTGCGGCCTCTGTTGTCTCAACAAGATCGAGGAATGGGATAGCGGCGATATCTATTTCACCTCGGTCCGCTGCAAGCTGCTCGACGGCGAAAGCTGTCGCTGCTCCAGCTACGAGAACCGCTGGGATTTCGTGCCGGATTGCGTGCAGCTGACCAAGGAGAACGTCCCCGATATCGCCTGGCTGCCGCCCACCTGCGGCTATCGGCTGGTCAATGAAGGCCACGACCTCTACTGGTGGCATCCGCTGATCTCCGGTGATCCGGACACCGTTCATGCCGCCGGCATTTCCGCGCGCGGCCGCACGATCAACGAAAACGAGATCGATATCGACGATCTCGAGGATTACGTCGTCGACTGGCCGCTGACCGTCGGCGAAGAGAAGGACGAGGAAGAAGCCTGAAGCGGCCGGCGCCGCGGCTTTTTCCTGCGGGGCGAATGACGCATTTGCACGGCCGCCTTTTCTCCGGCGCAAAAATATAAAATTGGCACCGGCGGCTGCTTGATTGTTGAAAAGTGAGACCCCACTTGCGGTGCAACCCGCTGGTCCGGGCCCCTCTGGCGAGAGCTTCGGCACTCTTGCGATGTCGGACCTCTTCTCCGACAACCAGTGCCGACAGGGGATTATCCTTGAATCTGTCTTTTTTGTTCGTCGAGTGGCTGGGAACGCCGCTCTGGATGTGGTCGAGCTTTTTCGCCCTCGTCATCGCCATTCTGTCGTTCGACCTCGGTATTCTTCATAAACAGAACAAGGAAATCGGCGTCGCCGAAAGCGTCAGACTGTCCGCCCTCTATATCGCGCTCGGTCTCGCCTTCGGTGGTTGGGTATGGTGGTATCTCGGCTCCGAGGCCGGCCTTGCCTATCTGACGGGCTTCGTCGTCGAAAAGACGCTGGCCCTCGACAATGTCTTCGTCATCGCCCTGATCTTCTCCTTCTTTGCCGTGCCGCGCATCTACCAGCACCGGGTGCTCTTCTGGGGCATTCTCGGCGTCATCCTACTGCGCGCCATCATGATCGGCGTCGGCGCCACGCTGGTCGCCGAATTCGCCTGGCTTCTCTATATCTTCGCCGCGTTCCTGATCGTCACCGGCATCAAGATGCTGTTCGTCAAGGAGGCCGAGCCCGATGTCTCGAAGAACGTCCTCGTCCGCTTCATGCGCAGCCGTTTCAACGTCACCGAGGAACATCACGGTGAACGGTTCTTCGTCAGAAAGGCAAACCCCAGGACGGGAAGGATGACATGGTTCATCACGCCGCTCTTCATGGCGCTTGTGATGGTCGAAGTGGCCGACGTCATCTTCGCCGTGGATTCGGTTCCCGCGATCTTCGCGATCACCACCGATCCGTTCCTCGTCTACACCTCGAACATTTTCGCGATCCTCGGCCTTCGCGCCCTCTATTTCGCGCTGGCGGCAATGATCCATCGCTTCCGCTATCTGAAGCCGGCGCTTGCCATCGTGCTGATCTTCATCGGCTCGAAGATCTTCCTCGCCGATCTGCTGGGCCTGGAAAAATTCCCGGCTGCGCTCTCGCTGAGCATCACCTTCGCGATCATCGCCGCCGGTGTGGTCTGGAGCCTCCTCAAGACGCGGGATCCGCAGCAGCCCGCCTGAGCGGGCTCTGCGAGGAATACGTTAACAAAGGAAGGAAACAGATATGATTTCGGATTTCATCGGCTGGATTTTTGCCATCCTCGTCGTCGGCCCTCTGCAGGCTGAGATACAGCAACAGGCTGAGCGCGCCAGGCTTCCCGTGGAGATCGTCCGCCAGTCCCAGGCCTGCCTGACATCCCAGGGACCAAAGCTCATCGAGCGCGCCACCGGCGACTACGGCTGGGCGGCGGCCACAGTCGTCAGCATAGCGATCGGCCATACCGCGCCGGCAGAACTTCTCGACGGCAGCGACCCCAAATGCGCAGCCCTCGCCAGTGCCCTGAAGGGAGACGGCGAGGGTGCGTGACGGCAACCAGCTGAAAATAGACCGTGTGACCGATCAAGACGGAAATGGACAACTGCCGCGCGGTGTCGCCACTGCGCGGCTTCGGGAGATGCTGGAAATCGCCCGGGTGAAGGGCGGCCTCTCCATCGGCGAGGCTCTGGAAGCGATGGGCCAGACCAGCATCGCCTTCACCATCCTGTTTCTGGCAATCCCGGCGCTGACCCCAATTCCCGGGCCGTTCGGAATGGTTTTCGGCATCGCGCTCGCGCTGGTCGCTCTCCAGATCGTCGCCGGTGGCCGGAAGGTCTGGTTGCCCGCCATCGTCAGCGATCGCCGGGTTTCGCCCGCGGCGCTTGATCTTATCGTGGGGCACGCCGTCCCGATGATCGCCCGGGTGGAAAAGCTCGTGCGCGCCGGCCGGCTGCGGGCCCTCACTGGTCCGACAGCGCAGGCACTTCTTGGCATTCCTGTCTTCCTGCTTGCCGTGGTGATCGCGCTGCCGATCCCCTTCGGCAATATTCTGCCGGTGTTGTCGCTGGTCGTGCTCGCCGTCGCCCTGATGGAGCGGGATGGTCTCGTCACCTTGATCGGACTGCTGCTCACATCGGCGACGATCGTCGCGACCGCCGCCTTGCTCTATTTTATCAAGGCGATGATCTTCACGGCCTCTTAAGCCGAATGGACGGGGATCGCGGCGAGGAACCGCCGCAGCTCCGTCTCCACATATTCATCCACTCGGCCTTCTGCGCCAAAACCCCACCAGGTGAGTGAGCCCTGCCATTGCGACAGCATCAGCCGGGCGATCGTCTCAGGCGCGCTCGCCGATCCGAAACAGCGTGCGGTCGCCGCCGTCAGCGCCTTGCCCCAGGCGGCCCCACGGGCGCGCAGCACCGCATCCCGAAAATCTTCGCGAAGCACCAGCAATCCCTCGCCATAGGCGGCGGCATTCTCGCCGTAATCCTGCGACAGGCCGACGAGCAGCGCGACGGCGCCGTCCGGCGTTTTTTCAACGCTGCCGGCAAGCCTTGCCGTTTCCGCATCCAGCCTGTCCCAGGCATAAAGCAGGGCTGCGCGCAGCATTGCCGCCTTGGTCGTAAAACGCTGCACCAGCGTCGAGCCGGAAAGGCCGCTGGCTTTGGCCACCGCCGCAAAGGTCGCCGCATCCGGCCCTTCGGCATGGATTAGCGCCAGCACCATGGCGAGAAGCTGTTCATCGGAAAGCGTGCGGCGGCGCGGCATGTAATTCCTCTTGCATTTGCCTTATTTATGAACGAACGTTCGTTTATATACAAGGACTTTTTCCAATTTCGGTGTGGAGGATGGAGACATGACAGCGGACTTGCGGGAGAAGGTGGCTTTGGTGGCGGGTGCCACGCGCGGCGCCGGCCGCGGCATTGCGGTGGAGCTCGGCGCTGCCGGCGCTACCGTCTATGTGACGGGGCGCACGACGCGCGCGCGTCAATCCGAATATGCCAGGCCGGAGACGATCGAAGAGACGGCCGAGCTGGTAACGGCGGCGGGCGGCAAGGGGATCGCCGTGCGGGTAGACCATCTCGTCGAGGCTGAGGTCGAGGCGCTGGTTGCCCGTATCCGGGCGGAGGCCGGCCGGCTCGATATTCTCGTCAACGACATCTGGGGCGGTGAAAAACTGTTCGAATGGGACAAGGCTGTCTGGGAGCATTCGTTGGACAAAGGCCTGCGCATGCTGCGGCTCGGTATCGACACGCATCTGATCACCGCCCATTACGCGCTGCCGCTGATGATCGAGCGGCGGGGCGGGTTGCTGGTCGAGGTGACCGACGGCACGGCC
Source organism: Rhizobium sp. RSm-3 (assembly GCF_001854685.1). Lineage (NCBI taxonomy): Bacteria > Pseudomonadati > Pseudomonadota > Alphaproteobacteria > Hyphomicrobiales > Rhizobiaceae > Rhizobium > Rhizobium sp. RSm-3. Next base: position 41,950 of record NZ_MAWZ01000002.1, read on the forward strand.
GACTACAATGCCACGCATTACCGGCTGTCGCCCTTCTACGACCTCGTCAAGACGGGCGTTACCCGCATGGCCTGGGCGCATGCGCAGGATCTGGGAAAACACTGTGCCATGGCGGTTTCGATCACGCCCGGCTGGCTGCGCTCCGAAATGATGCTGGATGCCTATGGCGTGCGTGAGGAGAACTGGCGCGAGGCGACCAAGGTGCAGCCGCATTTCGCCATTTCCGAAACGCCGCGCTTCGTCGGCCGCGCCGTAGCGGCGATTGCCGCCGATCCCGACCGCGCCCGCTGGAACGGTCAGTCGCTGTCGAGCGGCGGACTGGCCAGGCTCTATGGCTTCGACGACATCGACGGCTCGCGGCCGGATTGCTGGCGCTACATGGTGGAGGTGCAGGAGCCCGGCAAACCGGCGGATGTCACGGGCTACCGCTGAGGCTGCCTGTTACCGGGCCGCCGCCTCACGAAACGACACCAGCCGTTTTGTCTGCTCGTCCCACAGCACCAGTTTGACGCAGCGCAGGCTGTCCATCAGCGTGATGCGGCCGAGGTCGGCGAGTTCAGGATGGTCCCGTAGCACCTCCGGCAGCCGGTAATAGGGCACCCGGCTCGACAGATGGTGCACGTGGTGGATGCCGATATTGCCGGTGATCCAGCGCAACACCGGCGGCAGGTCGTAATGCGAGGCGCCGTGGAGGGCCGCATGCTGGAACTGCCATTCCGGCTTCTTCGACCAATGCGTTTCCTCGAACTGGTGCTGGACGTAGAACAGCCAGACGCCGGCGGCACCCGCAAGCAGCACGATCGGCAGGTGCACCAGCAGGAACGGGATGATCCCGACCGCCCAGATCAGCAGAGCGGCGGCGAGCGCGATGGCAAGATTGGTCGCCATTGTGGAGACCCAGGGCAGGGCGCCGGAGCGCATCATGCCGAAAGGCAGGCGCTGCTTGAAGATGAACAGCCAAGCCGGCCCGATCCCGAACATCACGGCCGGGTGCCGGTAGAGCCGGTAGCCGAGCCGGCCCCAGCGCGACAGCGCATTATATTCGGCGATTGTCAGCGTCTCGATGTCGCCAACGCCGCGTTCGTCCAGGTTTCCGGCCGAGGCGTGGTGTTCCGCATGCGCCCGGCGCCAATAGTCGTAAGGCGTCAGCGTCAGGATGCCGATTATGCGCCCAACCCAGTCGTCGAGGCGGCGACGCGCGAAAAACGAGCCGTGGCCGCAATCATGCTGGATCATGAACAGCCGCAGCAGGAAAGCGGCGGCGGGAATGACGAGGATCAGGCCGGGCCAGAAGCTGTAATGAACCGCGGCCCATGCGGCAGCCCAGAACAGCGCGAACGGGACGACCGTGACGGCAAGCTCGAAAGCGCTGCGTCCGGTCCGTGGCTGGCGATATCCGGCAAGGATCTTCAACCAGTGCTTTTCAGCGAAAGCCCCTTTATCAGCATCGGATCGCGCCGGGTTTTCATCCGGCTGGCCCGAAGCGGCAAACTGCATTTCCTCGCTCTCGTTGCGGCGCGCGGATTCGATCACAGAATGAAGCCGTGAAAAGCAGCGATGTTCGAAAGGCCGAAGGCCGAGCGAAGGAGGAAGGGCGGATGATCCAACGGGTGCATTCTTTCAAGAGAGGTCATGGTCGCAGCACTTCCCGTTTTTCTGAAAGCATGTCAATGGGTGATAGTGCCGCGCCGGAGCGCGGCGCGTCCGGCGGCATGCGCCAAAGACGCTCCACCGCTTCGAGGCTGCCACGATCCATTCCGAAAATCGATTCCGCGTTGAGGAATTATGCAGTCCTGCCGGCAGCGGGGGCGCAAGCCGTCCCCGCCACGCAGATGTGAGGCGCTACTTCTTCGGGGCGCTGCCGTGCGGCGCACTATTGGCCGCCGTCTTCATCTGGTTGGAGAATGTGCTGTCCGTCTTCGCCGCCTGCTTGTCCTTCTTCGGCTTGCGGACTTCGCGGTTGCTTCTCATTTGCCCTTTTGCCATGGATGAAATCTCCTCTCTCATTGCAATTGAAAGCTGCGGGCTGCGCCGCAATCACCCCCGCTTGTCGGTCGCGATCGAAGTTCGCGGGATCGTAGCGAAGGCAACCCGGCAGCGGCGGACCGCAGGGAATGGAATGAAAACGCTGGCTGAACCCGATGCCGGGGCTTTCGCCCGGAAAACAGCAGCGCCGGAAACCCGCGACAGCATGTTTCGGTCAATCATCAATGACATTCCTATGGCATGAAAATGAGACTCCATTAAGGCGCTGCCGCAAGAAAGCCATATTTCAGCACCCCAGCCTGTCCTTCAGCCAGGCTGGCTTCGATGAAGGAAAACCTTCATCTGCGGAAAGTCACCTCGCCATTCGGAACATGCCGGTATCAGCCGGCGGCGCGTCTTTCGCGCGGCAATCCCTGTATCGCATATCGATTGCAGATAGGGGTGATCGGTTTCGGCGGCGCCTTCGGCTTGCCGAAATGGTATTCGAGAGCCTTCGAGAGCATGGCCGGTGAGGTAACGCCCTCCTGGAACAGCCGGATCAGCAGTACGGCCGCCACGTTGAAGACGCGCTCATCGTCGGTCGGGATTCTGGCATCGTAGCCAGCCTCATCGAGCACGCCCTGCAGCATGTCGAGATCCGACGAGGTCAGGTGCGGCTTTGCGGAAGTGGAAGACATGGGCCCTCCTTTCGTCGGGGCGAGGGTATGAAACCCTCAGTCGGCAGCGCCCGTACAATGGCTGCCGAAGGCCGAGACCATGCTCCTTTCGCCGAGGCAAGGCAATGGGATTCTGATGCTAATATTCGTTTTTTCTTATGAATGGCCCGCACCGTTTCGGGGTGCGGGCCGCAAGCGTCATTCCGCCGCCTGATAGGCCGACGTCCGGGCGGCCGGTGTCCGCGGGCCGGCGGCTGCAAGCAGGGTGATCGCGATCGCAAGCAGCGCCACGAACGCGATGCCGGCGACATAAGGGTCCCAGCCGAAATGCGGTGCGGCACCGAACACCGCCGAGGCGGCTGCGAGCACGATGCCGCCGCCGATCTGGAAGGAAGCGAAGAGCAGTCCGGAGGCGAGCCCCGATTTGTCGTCCTCGACGTCGGAAAGGGCTGCGACCTGTACCGAAGGATAGGTCAATGCGTAACCGAGGCCGAGCGGGATCTGCGAGAACAGCACAAGCAGGATCGGGTCGACATGTCCGAGTGCGGTTACCCAGAAGATATAGCTGAAGGCCTGCAGGCCGACACCCGTTGCCATCAGGCCAGTGGCGCCGCGATTTTGCGCGAGGCTCGCAAAACGTGGCGCCAGAAACATCACGAAGACGCCGCCAAGCGCAAAGCAGAAGCCGGTGGTGAAGGCCGACCAGCCGATGACGTTCTGATAATAGAGCGTCGCCAGGAACTGGAAGCCGACATAGGCGCCCTGGAAGAGGGCGGCAATTGCATTGGCATGGCGGAGCTTCGCCCGGCGGAACATGCCGAGCGGCACCATCGGATCGGCGTGGCGTGCTTCGACCAGAAGAAAGAGGAGGATCAGCGCCAGCGACGCCGTGAGCGAGCTCCAGGTCGCAAAAGCCTGCCAGCCGGCGGCCGCGGCATTGGTGATGCCGAAGACGAAAAGCAGCAGCCCGGGGGTGATCGTCAGCGCGCCGGCCCAGTCGAAGATTGGTCGCGGCCCGGTCCTTTTCGGGTCGACCGGCAGCGCCAGCGGCGCAAGAAGGAGCGTCAGGATGGCGACCGGCGCGCCCATCACCAGCGTTGCCCGCCAGCTGAAGATCGTCGCGGCACCGCCGAGCACCATACCGAGCACGAAGCCGGTGGCGCCGGTGGAGGCGAAGACGCCGAGCGCTTTGGCCCGCGCCGCCCCCTCGCCGAAGACGGAGAGCAGCAGCGCAAGGGCGGCAGGCGCGGTGAAGGCGGCGGCGATGCCCTTGATCAAGCGGGCGGCGATCAGCGTCGGGCCGCTGCCGACGAAGCCGCCGGCGATGCTGGCGGCGGCAAAGATCGCCAGCGACCAGAGGAAGACGCGGCGGTGGCCGAAGACGTCGGCGACCCGGCCGCCGAGCAGCAAAAAGCCGCCATAGCCGAGCACATAGGCGCTGACGGCCCATTGCAGCGATGTCGCCTCCATGCCGAGTTCGGCCTGGATGGCGGGAAGCGCGACGCCGATGGTGGAGACGTCCATGGCGTCGAGAAAGTTGGCGGCGCAGAGCAGCAGTAATGCCAGCCCCGCTCCGCTTTTCGATTTGGAAAGTGTCATCGAAATCGTTCCTTCTTTGCTGCCGCCTCGTCGAGGGAGGGTGCGCGGACGGCAGGGAACGAGAAAATGTACAGCTTCCTGACCTATTGCAAATTGATAGTAGCCATGCCAGGTATTACTCACGATGATGAATGATGCCACGCTTCGCAAAATCGATCTGAACCTGCTGCTGGCCTTTTCGGTGCTGATGCAGGAGCGCAATGTCAGCCGCGCGGCCGAACGGCTGCTGCTTGGCCAGCCAGGCCTGTCCGCCGCTTTGCGACGTCTGCGCGAGGCGCTGGATGATGAATTGTTCGTGCGCGTCGGCCGCGGCCTGCAGCCGACGCCGCGCGCCCTTTCGATTGCACCGGCGATCGAGGATGCGCTGTCGGGCATCGAGCGCGCCATCCGCCCGCAGGCCGAATTCGATCCGGCGAGCTGGCAGGGCGAGTTCCGCATCGGCATGTGCGACAATCTCGAATCCGCTTTCTTCGGCCCGCTTGCCGCCCGCCTGCTCCAGCTTTCGCCCGGCGCCCGGCTGATCGGCATCGCTTCCGAAAAGCGCGATGCCGCCCGCCGGCTGGACGAAGGGGTCTTCGACTTCAGCGTTTCCGTGCATGATGAACCGGCCTCCTGGCATATCCGCGCGCCGCTGTTCAACCAGGCCTCGATCTGCATTTACGATGACGCTCAACTCAAGTTGAGGGCGCCATTGAGCCTTGAGGATTTCGCCAACGTCGCCCATCTCACCGTCTCGTTCGAGGGCAATGCCTCGACCAGTATCGACACCGCGCTGAGCCGCACCGGCCATGTCAGGCGTGTGGTGGCGACAGTGCCGCGCTTTTCCGCCCTGCCGACGGCGCTGCGGGCGATGCCCGCCATTTCAATCGTGCCGGAATCGATCGGCCGCTGCATGGCGCAATTGCATGGGCTGACGATCGCAGCGCCGCCGCTGTCGCTGCCGGCCGATCCGGTGACCATGCTCTATCGCCGGGTCGATCAGGCCGACGGCCGGGCACGCTGGTTCCGCGGTCTATTCCTCGACGTCGCCGGCGAGGCGCTCGTAGCCGCCGGCTGCCGCGTCTCGATATCGAGAGCGGCGGCGTAAAAAAGTTAGAGCCTGTTACAGCTCGCCTTTATGGAAATAGGCTTCGAGGCGGTAGCCGTCCGGATCGATGATGAAGGCGGCGTAATAGAACTGACCGTAATCCGGCCGGATGCCCGGTTCGCCATTATCCGTGCCGCCGGAGGCGACTGCCGCCGCATAAAAGGCATCGACGGCGGCTTCATCAGGCGCGACGAAGCAGAAATGCAGCCCGGATCGCAGATCGGCAAGAACGGGCTGCTCGACCTGCATCACCCAGAGCCCGACCCGTTCCGGGCCGTAACCGATCATGGTGTCGGAATTGGACAGGCGCTCATATCCGAGCGGCGCCAGCGCCGCATCGTAGAAACGGCGGGCTCGTTCCAGGTTTTTGACGCCAATGGAGACATGATCGAACATGGGCCGCAGAACTCCTTATCACCGCTCCCATCCTCAAGATGGCACGACGCCACCATTTTTCAACCGCCGTCCCAAGTCAACGAACGGGTCTGACGGCCCGGCAGCCCATTCATGTCAGGCGATCCAGTTCTGCTGGAGAAGTCGGTCAGCCGTCCAATCAGCCGATAGGAGTGACTGGCCCCACGTGGGCGGGACCAGCCGCGATCTCAGCCGTCGACGGCAGCCCATTTCGGAGCAATCCCGGTACCGCGACCCAGGCCGTAACCAAGGCGGATATTAAGCATTCCCAAGGGCTCGAGAAGGCGAGCGGCATCGAGCGAGCCGGTTTTCTCGACAGCAAAGCCGGCGTCCGTCACCAGCGCTGCGGAGGTTTCGACAGCATCGTCGTCTCCGGCCAGGAAGACCGGTATGGTGGCGGTGTGCTTCGGGGAGGCCGCAAACAGCTCGGCAAAGATCGTATTGAAGGCCTTCACGACCTTGGCGCCTTTGGCCCTGTGCTGGATTTCCTCGGCGGCCGACGTGTCGTGACCAAACAGCAGGCCGGAGAAATCGGGCTTCAGCGGATTGGTGATGTCGACGACGATTTTGCCCTGCAATGCCGCCGTTCCTGCAAATTCGAGAGCCGAAGCATAAGGCAGCGCCAGCACCAGAATATCGGCTTCCGCCACGGAGGCGATCGATGCGCCTGTGGCGCCGATCTCCTCGGCAAGCGACTTTGCCGCGGCCTCATTGCGCGACGCGAGGATGAGATCGCGCTTGCCTGCCAGGCGACGCGCCAAGCCGGCGCCCATGTTTCCAGTTCCGATAATAGCGGTTTTCATGTGGTCGGTTCCTTCATCGAGTTGAATGACTTGGATATAGCCGACCGCGATCCCATCATGAATGGCATTGAATGGCGGTATATAATTGCATAAAAGTATCGAATGACCGATCTCACCAATTTGAAGACTTTTGTCGCCGTCGCGACATCAGGTAGTTTCGCCAAAGCTGCCGCCAGACTCAACCTGTCGCCCGCCATGGTCGGCCGGCGCATTCAGGCTTTGGAAACAGACTATGGTGTGAAGCTGATCGAGCGCACCACGCGAACCCAGAGGCTGACCGAAATCGGCCTCAGATTTCTGGAGAGAGCGAGCAAGGTCATCGATGAGCTGGAGCAGTTGAACGACCTCGCCGGCCCAGCCAACCACGAAATATCCGGCCACCTCCGCATCAGCGGCCCGACGACGCTCGGCGTCAAGCGGCTGGCATCGTCCATTGCTCGCTTTGCCAATCAGCATCCCGCAGTCAGTCTGGAGCTCAATCTTACGGACCGGAACGTCGATCTGATCGCTGAGGGTTATGACCTTGCCGTTCGGGTGGCGCATCTGCGGCCATCGTCCTTGATCGCAAGAAGGATCGGCACCTATCGCTTCGTCTGCTGCGCCTCTCCCGGTTATCTCGGCAAGAACGGCGTGCCGACACATCCCGAGCAGTTGCAACAGCACCGCTGCATCCTAAGCCTCAACCTCGTCCCGCGCGATCAATGGCATTTCGAAGATCAGGATGGACGGGTGCTGGCGGCAAAGATCGACAGCAATATCGGTATCGACAATGGCGAAGCCATGCGCGTTGCCGCAGTTGAGGACGCCGGTATAGTCTATGCGCCGCTGGTCCTGGTAGAGGAAGACATCGCCGCCGGGCGGCTGACCGAGGTGCTCGCCGATTGGGAAAAGTACAGCCTGCCGATCCATGCCGTGCACCCGTCGCGGCAATTCGTGCCGCGCCGGGTGAAGGCCGCGATCGGCTGGATCGCCGGAGATCTCCGCCGGTAGAATTCGTCGAAGCAGCAGCGGCGAGTTACTGCAGCTGCGGCTTCTTGAGAAAGCTGTTGCGGTCGGCGGACTTGATGCGCAGCCAGGCCTCCCGGCCGTTCCTGAGAATCCGCATTGGGATCTCGGCGCCGGCCGGGCCGCTGCTCCAGACCTTGCGGTAGAAATCCGCCAGGCCGTCGACTTCTTCGTCGCGGATCTCCGAGATGATATCGCCCTGGCGCAGACCAGCCTGGGCGGCCGGACCGCCTTCGGCCACGCTCATCACCACCACGCCGCCATTGCTCTCGGCGGAGAATGCGCCGAGCCAGGGCCGCGGCGGCTTGTTGACCTGGCCGCGGTTCAGCAGATCGTCGAGGATCGGCGTCAAAAGGTCGATCGGCACGACCATATTGATATCGGCGACCTCGTCGCCCTGGCTCATTTGCAGGCGAAGCGAACCGATGCCCAGTAGCTTGCCGTCCGAACCGATCAGCGCCGCACCGCCCCATGAGGGATGGGCCGGCGCCGTGAAGATCGCCTCATCAAGCAGATATTCCCAATAGCCGGCGAATTCCTGCCGGGCGACGATATTAGCCTCGACGAATTCGCCGATGCCATCGGCAAGCACGACGGCATCGCCGGGTTTGGCGCTTGCCGCGTCGCCGAGATCCACTGCCGGCGCATTCAGAACCCCAAGCGCCTGCAGCAGGCCGAAACCGGTTTCCTGATCATAAGCAAGCGCATGCGCGGGAACGACGCGCCCGTCATGGGTGGTCAGCCAGACCTCTTCGGCCTCGGTAATGAGATAACCGATGGTCAGCACCAGCCCATTGTCGCGAATGACTACGCCGCTGCCCTCCCGGACAGTGCCCAGCGTCTCCGCTGTGAAGGCATCGTCCGGAATGGAAGAACGAACGGCCACGACTGACCGCAAGATCGGATCGATATTCATGCTTTCATCCCGATAGGCGCCGGCGCGAGAGGCGGAAAATCCGGCGCACTCTGTCTTGAATAGGTAAGAAGATGGGTGGGCGGCGGCAAGGCTGTGGCCGATGGAAATTCCAAGCCGCTGGAACCCAATGCGCAATGCATCCAATGGGCAATCAAATCGCATGGAAAAAGCCGCGCCATGCCATCCGCTGCCGGCACCCAATTTCCGGACAGGATATTTTGGGTGACAGCGTCATCGTGCAACAATATACAGTCAATCCCATCAAGACTCAGGCTGCACGGATTACGACATGAAAGACTGGCATCCCGATCTCGGGCGCAGCAGCAGCCCCCGTTATATGGCGATCGCCGATGTGATCGAAATGGATCTGCGCAGCGGCCACCTGGTGGCCGGCGACCGGCTGCCGCCGCAGCGCGAACTCGCCAAGCGGCTGAATGTCGATTTCACCACGGTAGCGAGAGGTTATGTCGAGGCGCAGAAGCGCGGACTTGTCGATTCGCATGTCGGCCGCGGCACCTTCGTCACCGGGCGCGCGGACGGGGAGCGCCAGGGTCTCGCGCTTGACGCCGCGCCCGATCCGCGCCGCGCATCCGTCGTCGATTTCTCGATGAACATGCCGCCGGAACCGGATGATCCGGAACTGCTTGCCCGCATGCGCGAGGGCATGGCGGCAGTAGCAGCAAACCTCATTCCGCTTCTGCGCTATCAGGGCTTCGGCGGTTCCGAGATCGACAAAGAGGCCGCCGCCGCTTGGCTCAGCCGTCGCGGGCTCGGGCCCTCGCAGGAGCGGATCTTCGTCACCCCCGGCGCCCATCCGGCCCTGCTGGCGATCTTCGGCCTGCTGGCAAAACCGGGCGAGACCGTGCTCTCGGAAATCATCACCTATCCCGGCATGCGTTCGGTCGCTGCCCAGTTGCGGCTCAATCTGACTGGCCTGGCAATGGACGAGGACGGTATCCTGCCGGACGCCTTTGCGAGAGCCTGCGAGCGGCTGAAGCCGAAGGCGCTCTATCTTAATCCGACGCTGCAGAACCCGACGACGCTGACCATCCCGGCCAGGCGCCGCGAGGAAATCGCAGCGGTTGCCCGCAAATATCACGTGCCGATCGTCGAAGACGATGCTTACGGCTTCATTCCGCAGCAGGGCCCGGCGCCGCTCGCGGCAATAGCCCCCGATCTCACCTGGCATATCGGCGGCCTGGCGAAATGCATCGGCGCCGGTCTGCGCCTTGCCTATGTCGTAGCGCCGGATAGCAAGGCCGTCTGGCCCTTCGTCAGCGCCATGCGCGCCAACAATGTCATGGCCTCGCCGCTGACCCTGGCGCTTGCCACCCGTTGGATCGAGGACGGCACTGCCGATGCGATCCTATGCTTCATCCGCACCGAGGCCGCCGCGCGTCAGCAGATGGTCGCCGCCATCCTGCCTGAAGGCAGCTACCGCGCCGATCCGATCAGTTTCAACATCTGGCTGCCGCTCGCCAACGGCTGGACCCGCTCCACCTTCGGCAGCCACATGCGCTCCGCCGGCATCGGCGTCGTGGCAAGTGATGCCTTCACGGTCGAGGGCGCAGCGCCCGAGGCCGTGCGGGTCTGCCTCGGCGGCCCGATCACCCGGGACAAACTGCAGGGCGCGCTGGAATTTATGGCCCATGCGCTTCAGGGTCCGCCGGAAATGGCGGCTTCGTTCTTCTGACCCGGCAACGCCGCCGCGAAGCCTTCAGGCAAGTTATAAGTCCTTCCAACCCTTCCATCATGTCTGCACGATCTGCGGTCGGCCGCCCTGCCGACATCTGCGGCATTCTGACGAGTTGACTGGCAATGTCCCAACAATGTATTTGCATTGAATGCATTCATTGTTGGGCATTGATTGGTTTTATGCCCGCGCAGAATAAGGTGTGATCATTATGGAGACCGAATATCCCCCGCTTCCTCCGCTGCAGACCGGCATCAGGGGGCGCTGCCCGCGCTGCGGCCAGGGCCATATGTTCAAGGGTTTCCTGACCTTGCAGCCGGAATGCGAGACCTGCGGCCTCGATTATTCCTTTGCCGATCCGGCCGACGGTCCGGCTTTTTTCGTCATTTGCTTTGCCTGCATACCGAGCGTGCTGCTCGGCGTTTGGCTGGAGGTGGCCTTTACGGCGCCGATCTGGGTGCAGCTTCTGGTCACCGGCCCCTTCATGCTCGCCACCTGCATTCCGCCGCTCAGGCCGCTGAAGGGCTGGCTGGTGGCCAGTCAATATTTCTACAAGGCGGAAGAGGGCAGGCTCGCCTGAGATCTGTTGAGCGTCGCGCGCAGGCGCGGCGACGCGAAATCGATGAGCGCCCGCAATTTCAACGGCACCATCCCCTGCGCGGGATAGACGAGATGCACCGGTGCCGGCGGCGGTTCGAAATCGACAAGCAGCGGCACCAGCTGCCCGGCCATCTCGGCGCGGGCGGCCTGGTAGGACAGTACCCGGGTGATGCCGAGGCCGGCGACCGCAGCATCGACCGCCGCCTCGGCGGTATTGACGGCAAGCCGTGAGCGGATCGGCACGGTGAGATCGCGTTTTCGCTCGGTGAATGTCCAGCTCAGCGTCGAGGCCAGGCTCTCGAAGGTGATGCAGTCATGTGCGGAAAGATCGCCCGGATGCCGAGGCGTGGCGTGCCGCGTCAGATAATCCGGGCTGGCATAGGCGGTGCGGCGGATCGCGCCGAGCCTGACGGCGATCAGGTTGCTGTCCGGCAGATTGCCGATCCTGAGCGCCACATCGATGTGATCCTCGACGAGGTTCGACAGCCGGTCGCCGAGCATCAGCCGCAGATTGATATCGGGATAGGCTTTGAGGAAATCCACCACCACGGGCAGGACATGCAGCCGCCCGAAGACGATCGGCGCGGTCATCGTCAACTCGCCCTTCGGCGCGCTGTATTCGCCGGCCGCCGCCCGTTCCGCCTCGTCCACCCGATCGAGAATTTCCCGCGCCGCCTCCACATAGGAGCGGCCGGCTTCGGTCAGCGTGACCTTGCGGTTGCTTCGCTGCAGCAACCGGGCGTTCAGATGCGTTTCCAGTTCGGAAACCTTGCGGCTGACAGTTGCCAGCGGCGAGCGCAGATGCCGGGAGGCGGCCGACAGGCTACCCTGTTCGACGACGGCAAGAAGCACGGTCATGGCGTCGAGGCGGTCCATTCTATCCTTCCGCAAATTGGGAATATGCCTTCCGGAATAGCATTCTACTGCAATCAGATGGAAGGCAATAAATTATGCGCAGGTGGTCAAGCGGCCATCATCAAGCCCGTCGTTCGGGAAGACCAAAGGAAACCATCATGAAACTCTACTATCACCCGCTTTCCGGTCATTCTCACCGGGTTCACCTGTTTCTGTCGCTGCTTGGCCTGCCCTATGAACTGGTCGAGGTCGACATGGCGGCAGGCGCCCACAAGGCGCCGGAGTTTCTGAAGCTCAATCCCTTTGGCCAGGTGCCGATGCTCGACGATGACGGCACGGTCATTGCCGATTCCTCTGCCATCCTCGTCTATCTCGCGCGCAAATATGGCCGTACCGATTGGCTGCCGGAAGGCGCTTTGGCCGCGGCACGGGTGCAGAAATGGCTGTCGGTTGCTGCGGGAGAGATCGCCTATGGGCCGTGCGCTGCCCGCTTGGTCACGGTTTTCAGTGCCGATTTCCGCGCAGACGAGGTAATCGCCCGGGCGCACCGCATTCTCGCGCTGATCGAGGCAGAGCTCTCCGGCCGCAGCTTCCTGCTCGGCGACGATCCGGTGATCGCCGACGTCGCGCTCTACAGCTACATCGCCAATGCGCCGGAGGGCAATGTCGATCTCTCGGCCTATCCAAACGTCCGCGCCTGGCTCGCGCGTATCGAGGCGCTGCCGGGTTTCGTCGGCTTTCGCAAGACGAAGATCGGCCTTGCCGCATGAGACATCGCCGGGACGGATCATCGTCCCGGTTTCTGAAATGGTGCCCGTAAGGAGGCCGTGATGCCGGAGCAGACAAGACAGGACGCGACGTCACCCTGGCATCAGGGGGAACTCGCCATGCAGCGCAGCGTCGGCGTCGTCGAACGCATGGATGGGCCCGGACGCAATTTCGTCCGCAAGGCGATGCCGGAGCAGCACCGCGCTTTCTTTCCGATGCTGCCTTTCCTGGTGCTCGGCGCCGTCGATGCCAACGGCGATGTCTGGGCAACGCTGCGGGCTGGGCGACCGGGCTTCATGTCCTCGCCCGATCCGGAGGCCCTCGATGTCGACCTGCCGCGCGACCCGGCCGATCCCGCCGATGACGGCATGGAGGATGGCGACGCGATTGCCATGCTCGGCATCCAGCTCGAGACCCGGCGGCGCAACCGGCTGAACGGCGTCATCCGCAGAACGGATGCCGAAGCGTTCCGCGTGCGCGTCGGCCAGAGCTTCGGCAATTGCCCGCAATATATCCAGCCGCGCTCCTCCGTCTTTGTCCGCGATCCCGATCGGCCGACAGCGGTGGCGCCGCTGCATTCCCGCCAACTCGACCATCGCATGCGTGGGATGATCGAAGGCGCCGATACCTTCTTCGTCGCCTCCTATGTCGATCGCGACAATGGCGAGCGGCAGGTGGACGTCTCGCATCGCGGCGGTCATGCCGGCTTCGTGCATCTCAGTGCCGACGGCGTGCTGACCATTCCCGATTTTTCCGGCAATCGCTTCTTCAACACACTCGGCAATTTCCTCGTCAACCCGAAGGCCGGGCTGGTCTTCATCGATTTCGAAACCGGCGACATGCTGCAACTGACGGGGACGGTCGAGGTGCTGCTGGATTCGCCCGACATCACCGCCTTTCAAAACGCGGAGAGGCTGTGGCGTTTCTCGCCCGAAAAGATCGTGCTTCGCCCGGATGCCCTGCCGCTGCGATGGAGCAAGGAGAGCGCCGATCTGCTGCGCCGTTCCCGCGGGTGAGGGGGCCTTGGCTGCCTCTCGACTTCCAAGACAGAACACGGCCTCGGCCATCTTGCAATCATTGTACCGATCGGTACAATGATTGCCGTTCAGTACAGGAGCGTCAATGTCCAGCCTCATCCCGCCCTTCACCCTTGAGACCGCCACCCGGAAGGTCCGTCTTGCCGAGGACGGCTGGAACAGCCGCGATCCCGAGCGCGTCTCGCTCGTCTATACGCCGGACAGCCGCTGGCGGAACCGCGCTGAATTCGTCAACGGCCGTGCCGAGATCGTCGCCTTTCTCACCCGCAAATGGGCCAAGGAGCTGGATTACCGGCTGATCAAGGAGATCTGGGCCTTCACCGATAATCGCATCGCCGTGCGCTTCGCCTATGAATGGCACGACGACAGCGGCAACTGGTTCCGCTCCTATGGCAACGAGAACTGGGAATTCGATGCCGCCGGCCTGATGCAGCGCCGCTTCGCCTGCATCAACGACCTGCCGATCGGCGAATCGGAGCGCAAATACCACTGGCCGCTCGGCCGGCGGCCGGACGATCATCCCGGTCTGACCGAGCTTGGCCTCTGACGCAAACGAGGCCAAGGAACTCCGCCGGTGAAGACCGTCCACGAACGCGCCGACATCGTGCCGTTGCTGGCGGAGATTTTCCGCGAACTCGGCTACGAAGGGACGTCGCTCAGCCGCATCACCCAACGCACCGGCCTCGGCAAGGGCAGCCTTTACCACTTCTTTCCCGGGGGAAAGGAGGAGATGGCTAACGCCGTGCTTGCCGATATCGACGCTTGGTTCGAGCAGGCGATCTATCGGCCGCTGAGACAGGACGACGCCCACCAGGCGATCGCGGCGATGTGGGTCAATGTGAATGATTACTTCAGATCCGGCCGCCGCATCTGCCTTGTCGGCGCCTTTGCCCTTGACGACACAAGGGAGCGGTTTTCGGCGGCGATCGGTGACTACTTCATCCGCTGGATTGGCGCCTTGCGTTCGGCGCTGACTCGCGCAGGCTGTTCAGAGGCGCAAGCGCTCGCAGAGGAAGGTGTCGCCGGCATTCAAGGCGCGCTGGTTTTGGCGCGGGCGCTGGGAGACGAATTGATCTTTACCCGCTCGCTGGAAACGCTGGCGAAGCGGTTTGAGGCTGCGACGCGATGAGGACTGGCCTTACATCCGCGCCGCTTTGCCTGTATCTCTCAGCGCTGTTGTTGAGGCTGCGGGGCCGGACGCGGATTTTCCCGTTCAAGGCGAATCTGGCGCCATTCGTTTTCCATCTGGTCGATCAAGTGCTGGGGAATGGTGGTTTGCGGAGTCGCAGGCGTCTGCATCGGAAGTCTCCTCTTTTCGCGGCAAGGCTTCAGGGCACGAAGATGCATTGCACAACACAAAAGGTGTGTAAATCAGTGGCTTAAACACTTTAAACGATTAAATGAATTTTAATCGATTAAGGCGGTTTTAACCACAATATTTCTGGGAAGCGCGGAATGGTTGTCCACATGGACCGAAGTGTCTTTTTCGATGCGGTGCGGGGCGAACTCTTCAAGGGAGAGATGACGCATCCTCAGGTAGTGGGCATGACGGCGATTCTCGACGCCTGGGAAGAGCGGTTTTCCCATGCCGACCTGCGGTGGCTCGCCTATATCCTCGCAACCGCCTATCACGAGACCGCCTATACGATGCAGCCGGTTCGCGAGACCCTGGCGCAAAGCGATGCCCGCGCCGTCGAAATCCTGGAAACGGCCTTTGCCGCAGGCCGGCTTTCCTGGGTGAAGACGCCCTACTGGCGGCCGGATGAAGATGGCCGCTGCTGGCTCGGGCGCGGCCTGGTGCAGCTCACCCACAAGCGGAACTACGAGGCGATGAGTACGCTGACCGGCATCGACCTCGTTGCCGATCCCGACCGGGCGATGGAGATGGATGCGGCGGTGACGATCCTGATCGACGGCATGTTGCAAGGCAGCTTTACCGGCCACAAGCTTGCCGATCACCTGAACGAGGCGACCGAGGACTGGGTGAACGCGCGGCGCATCGTCAACGGCACCGACCGGGCGGAAAAGCTTGCGACTTATGCCATGGCCTTCCATGCGGCGATGCGTCCCAATGCTGCGCATGGCTTGATCGCGCGGTTGAAGGCCTGGGGCGCGCGTGTTATCGCGCGGCTGACCCTCTGAAACCTGACAGGAGCTTCGCGTGATCCGCCATATCGTCTTCTTCACCGTGCAGGAGGAACATCTGCAGGAGGTGAGGGCCGGGCTTTCGATCCTGACCGCCATTCCGCATGCGCGGCTCCTGGAAATCGGCACCAATGTGAAGACCGATCAGCTGGGCACCGAGATCGATCTCGTGGTCTATGGCGAATTTGACGATGAGGCAGCACTTGCCGCCTACAAGGCCCATCCGGATTATCAGCTTTCGATCGAGCGAGTGCGGCCGCTCCGCGAAAAGCGCATTGCCGCCGATTACGACAGCCGCACGGCGGTGACGCGGCCGCTTTGAATATCCGCATTCGGTTGCCACATTCCATTGATATTTCAACTGGATGAATGATTTTGCGCAGCGGGAACGCGCCGAACCTCAATCAACTTCCGAGCCGCCGGACTCAACTTTCGAAAAGGCGGCGGCAAGCGATTCAAAAGATTCGGCAAAACGGCGGCGTGCTGATGGTCAGGCGGCGGCAACGGTCGCGGCGCGTGGACGGAGAGCCGCACTCGTTCTAATGTCGATGATAATCACGACATATTAAGAAGGGCTGACCTGACGGCCGGGTTCTTGAGAGGCGGCCGGGCTCAGCTGCGACGCGTGGGCGCCGCGCACCATCGTCATCAATATCAGCACGAAGATCAGCGACAAGGCTGCGAGAGCGGCGCAGACGATAAGCGCCGGGCCGGTGCCGGCACGGTCGAGGATGGCGGTGAAGATGACGGGGGCTATGGCGTTGGCGAGGTTTTGCGGCAGCGACAGCCGGGCCGACTGCAGGCCGTATTCGGCCGGTGAAAACAACGCCAGCGGCAGAAGCGCGCGGGCGACGGTCATGACGCCGGCGCCGAAGCCGTAGAGTAGAACGAAGGTGACGAGCAGCGGTGTCGACGTACCGGCGACCAACAAAATCAGGAAACTGATCATCATCAGGCCGATGCCCGTGGCCGCGCTGAGCATGGGGTTGCCGCGCCGGCCGAGCAGCATGTCGAGGAAACGCGCCGAGATGCCGAGGATGCCGCGTGCCGAACCGAGCTGCAGCGCGAAGGCTGGCGAGGCGTCGGACTGGCGGAAGATTTCGAGCAGCGATGGCGAGACGCCGAAGGTGATGAAGGTCGAGATCGTTGTCGCCGCGGCAATCAGCAGGAAGGCCTTGCGTCGCGCCGTCTTCGACAGTGGCACTGGGGCAATGTCTGCCCCGCTGCCGTCGACATGCGTCACGATTGGTTTCGGCAGGGCGAAAAGATGCAGCGGCAGGCAGACGAAGAATTGCAGGCCGGCGCAGATGAGGAAGGTGACACGCCATCCCACCGCTTCGTTCAGCAGGCTGAGGATCGGCCAGAAGATGGTGCTCGATAGGCCGGTGAACAGCATGAGAATGGCGATGACGCGTTTGCCGTTTACCCCTTCGCGCTCGACAACGGCGGTATAGGCCGGCGCCGAAAGGCCACAGGCCCCGCCGATGCCGATGACGACCCAGGCGGCGACATAGAGCACGACGCCGTTTGTCGCCGCAAGCAGAAGCAGGCCAAGCGCAAAGGTGAGCGATGAGGCCGAAAGCACCCGGGCGGCGCCGTAGCGGGCGAGCCAGCGACCGGTCGTGGGACCGACGAGGGCGCTGACCATCATCATGATCGTCAGGCCGGCAAACACCACCTCGTTCGCCAAGCCGAGAGCGGGCGCCACGATGCGGCCCATGACCCCGAGCATGTCGAACGTCGTGCCCCAGCCGATCAGCTGGGTGACGGCAAGCACGGTGACCGTCTGCGCCGAGCGGAAGCGGAAGGAATTTGGCATGGGTGCTGAAATGGCCTGAATGCGGGAGCCGCAAGGACATAACAGTTTCAATCGGCCGGTAAAAGCTGCGATCGCAATTCTCGACGGTCCGCGGTGCGCGGCCATCTGTCTCCGGTCAGGTGAGCATGGATGCTCGGGTCAAGCCCGAGCAGACGGAGGGTGGGGAGCCCAGGGAGAAAATACCGTAAGTGCGCAGCGGTTTTGTTGGAATTGCCGTCTTTTGTTTTGCGCAATTCCCACGCAAATCCGCCCCGACGATTTTGATGGAATTCCTCCGCACATCCCGCTTCTTGCAGGTCGTTATCCCCACCCTCCGTCCTGCTCGGGCTTGACCCGAGCATCCACCCCCAGCGCTCCGTATGCGCCTGGTGCCGAAGACTTTTCTCATGCGGAGAAGGTCGCCGAAGGTGCCGCGGTAGCAGCCGCCGCCAGCAATCGAGAACGGTTCTAAATGCCCTGTATTACAGCGCATTCATTTGCCATTCAGGTCGCGTGAGTACATATTCGGGGCACGTTGGCATTACCTTGAAAGCATAGCACATGGCCTTTCCTCTGAGCGTCGCAGCATTGGCCGCCGGACTGGTGGTATCGGCGCCCTCACCGGATGGCGCGGGCACCCTCATTCATCGCGTAGCAGGCGATTGCAGCGCTGCCGCAGCCCAGGTCGTCGAGCAGACGGGCGGTCAGCTCCTGTCCGTGCAGCCGGTGGGCGATACCTGTATCATCACCGTTCTGGTGTCGGGCAACGGCCAGCGCCCGCGCAAGGTGACGGTAAAGGTTCCGATGTAGGCGGAATCGGTCTATTCAGGACATCATCGATATGAAGCGGACGAAGGCGGACCGATGCGCATTCTGGTAGTCGAAGACGACGTCAATCTGAACCGGCAGCTGGCCGACACGCTGAAGGAGGCGGGCTATGTCGTCGATCAGGCGTTCGACGGCGAGGAAGGCCATTTCCTCGGCGATACCGAGCCCTATGACGCCATCATTCTCGATATCGGCCTGCCGGAGCTGGACGGGGTCTCCGTTCTTGAAAAATGGCGCGGCGCCGGCCGCGGCGTGCCGGTGCTGATCCTGACGGCGCGCGACCGCTGGAGCGACAAGGTCGCCGGCATCGACGCAGGGGCCGACGACTACGTCACCAAGCCCTTCCATGTCGAGGAAGTGCTGGCGCGCATTCGGGCGCTGATCCGGCGTGCGGCCGGGCATTCCTCATCCGAGATCATCTGCGGGCCGGTACGGCTCGATACAAAATCCTCGAAGGCGACGGTCAACGGCACGACGCTGAAGCTGACCTCGCACGAATACCGCCTGCTTGCCTATCTCATGCATCACATGGGCGAGGTCGTCTCGCGCACCGAATTGGTCGAGCACATGTACGACCAGGATTTTGACCGCGATTCCAACACGATCGAAGTCTTTGTCGGCCGTTTGCGCAAGAAGATGGGCGTCGATCTGATCGAAACGGTGCGCGGTCTCGGTTACCGCATCCAAGCGCCGAAACATGCGAATTAAGTCGCTCACCGCACGTGTGTTGCTGTTGACCACGGTCTGGTCGACGGTGGCGCTTGTCGTGATCGGCCTGCTGATCTCCACCCTCTACCGCAAGAGCGCCGAGCGCGGTTTCCAGGATCTGTTGCGGGCGCAGCTCTATAACGTTATCAACTCGGTGACGATAGGCGATCAGGGTGCGCTCAGCGGCAGCCCACAGCTCGGCGACCTGCGTTTTGCCCAGCCGAAGACCGGCTGGTACTGGGTGGTCGAGCCGCTCGGCACCTATACGACGGCGCCGCTGGTCTCGCCCTCGCTCGGCTCGGCGCTGATTCCGGTTCCTTCAGTTGTCGAGGCGCCTTTCGACAAGAATTACGAACGCTACTACCAGGTGACGGATGCCTCCGGAAACCGCGTGCAGGTGGCCGAAACCGAAGTGGTGCTCGACACAGACGGGCGCGCGGCGCGCGTCCGCGTCACCGGCAATGTCGATGTCGTCGAGGACGACGTCCGCACCTTTTCCCACAGCCTCTATCTGGCGCTCGCCGGCTTCGGCGTCGGCAGCCTGATCGTCAATGCGCTGGCGATTCTCTATGGCCTGAAGCCGCTCGACAAGGCACGCGCCGCCTTGGAGCGCATCCGCGCCGGCGAGAGCGAGCAGCTGAAAGGTGATTTCCCGCGGGAGATTCTGCCGCTCGCCAACGAGGTCAACGCACTGATCGACAGCAACCGCCGCATCGTCGAGCGGGCCCGCATGCAGGTCGGCAATCTCGCGCATTCGCTGAAGACGCCGATCGCCGTGCTCCTCAATGAGGCGCGCGTGCTGGAAAAATCCCATGGCGAACTGGTGCGCAGCCAGGCGGAATCGATGCAGGGGCAGGTACAGTCCTATCTCAACCGGGCGCGTATCGCCGCCCAGCGCGAATCCGTGCTTGCCCGCACCGATGCCGAGCCGGCGCTCGAGCGGCTGGTGCGCGTCATGCGCCGGTTGAACGTCGATACCGAATTCGATCTCGTCGTCTCGCCGCCGCATCTGGCCGTCGCCATGGAGCAGCAGGATCTCGAGGAGACCGTCGGCAACCTCTTGGAGAATGCGGCGCGTTTTGCCAAGAGCAAGGTCCGGCTTTCGGCCGTCGAGGCCGGCGACGACGTCAGGGGAGCGGAGGCGAGCGCGCGCCGCCACTGGGTGGAGCTCGCCGTCGAGGATGACGGACCGGGCCTGGAGCCCGATCAGATCCGCGAGGCGCTGAAGCGCGGCCGCAGGCTCGACGAGAGCAAGCCCGGAACCGGGCTTGGCCTGTCGATCGTCACCGAGATTTCGAGTGAGTATCAAGGACGGCTTGAGCTGTCCCGCGGCGAATGGGGCGGGCTCAAGGCGAAGCTTATCCTGCCCGGTATCACAAAGGATGTTGCATGAGCAACTGCTTGATGTCACAAAGATACTGGCAAATGTATAGCATGCTTTGCCTTAATGCTGACACGGGGACGCTGCACTTCGATCGGCTGAAATTGACCCCTGATCGTGGTTCGACGCAATGATTTTACGCTCGCAAGGCATGATCGCTTCCGCTCTCCTCGTCGCCGTCGCGCTCACCGGCTGCACGACGACGAAGGGTGCCGCTTCACGCGGCATTTTTTCGAGCAAGCCCTCGGCCTCGGCCGCCTTCCTCACCGCGCTACAAGGCGGTCTTGCCGGCCGCAGCGGCGTGACGCTGAACGACAGCGACAAGCAGCGGGCGCTGGAGGCGGAATATCGGGCGCTGGAAGGTGCGGCCGTCGGCCAGCCGGTGCTGTGGACCGGCAAGGACGTCACCGGCAAGGTGGTCGCCGCTGCACCCTATCAGGTCGGCTCGCAGAACTGCCGGCAATATACCCATACGCTGACCGTCGACGGCAAGGACACCGTGGTGCGGGGCGCTGCCTGCCGCAACGAGGATGGCAGCTGGTCACCGCTCGGCTGAAACAGGTGAATTGCGGCTTATAGCCTCAAATCTTCGTCATTCCGGCTTTGGCAGTTGGAATGGCGGCCCGCTTCACGTATTTGGGCCGATATGCTGTTCTGGATTCTCGTTGCCGTTCTGACGGCAGTCGTCGCTGCTGTCCTGCTCTACCCCCTTCTGCGCGGTGCGAAGGCGGCTGAGAATATCCGTGCGGGTGAGGCGGCGGTCTATCGCGACCAGTTGCGCGAACTCGACCGCGATCTCAATGGCGGGCTCATCACCCCTGAAGAAGCCGATTATGCCAGGGCGGAAGTCGGCCGTCGGCTGATCGCCGTTTCTGCCGACGAGCCGGAAGAGATGCGGAAACCCGTGCGGCATCACCGTTTCACCGAGGCCTTCGTGCTGCTGGTGCTGCCGCTTCTCGGGCTCTGTCTTTATTTGACGACGGGCAGGCCGGACCTGCCCTCGCAGCCGCTGGAAGCGCGGCTGGAAAATCCCGGCAACGATGTGGCGGTGCTGATCGCCAAGGCGGAACGGCACCTGGCGCAAAGCCCCGATGACGGCAAGGGCTGGGACGTGCTGGCGCCGATCTATCTGCGCACCATGCGGGTGAACGATGCGCAAGTGGCCTATCGCAACGCCATCCGGCTGCTCGGCCCAAGCCCCGCCCGGCTGGACGGCCTTGCCGAGACGCTGATGGCGGTCTCCGATGGGGTGGTGACGGAGGAGACGCGCCAGGTGCTGGAACAGTCGCTGACGCTGGAGCCCGACAATCCGCGCGCCCGCTTCTACATCGCGCTCAGCATGGAGCAGGCGGGACGGCCCGATGAGGCGCGCCAGGCCTTCGAGGCGCTGGCGAAACAATCGCCGGCCGATGCGCCCTGGCTGCCGCTGGTCAACCAGCATATCGCCATGAATGGCGGCGCGCCGGCAGGCGCCAATCAGGTTGCTCCGAGCGCCGATCAGGCTGCCCCGGGCGCCAATCCGGCTGCCCCGGGCGCCAATCCGGCTGCCCCCGGCAATCCCACGCAGCAGGATGTGGCGGCGGCCGAAAACATGAGCGCCGGCGACCGGCAGCAGATGATCCGCGGCATGGTCGAGAGCCTCGATGCCAAGCTCAGCGCCGATCCGAACAATTTCGAGGGATGGGTGCGGCTCGTCCGCTCTTACGCCGTATTGAACGATAAGGATCGTGCCGCCGCTGCGCTGAAGCGCGGGCTTACGGCCTTTCCGCCGGCGGGTGAACAGGGCAGGCAATTGCTGGCGCTGGCCAGGGAACTCGGCATATCAACGGAAGGATTGGCTGAATGACGCGCAAGCAGAAGCGCCTGGCGGTGATATCCGGCGGCATGGTCTTCATTGCCGCCGCCGTGCTGCTGGTGATGTTCGCCTTTAGCCAGTCGGTCGCCTATTTCTACATGCCGGCCGATCTGGCAAAGACGCCGGTGGCGCCGGAAACCCGCATCCGGCTCGGCGGCCTGGTCGGCGAAGGCAGCGTCGTGCGCGGCGCCGGCTCGACCGTGGAATTTTCCGTCACCGACGGCAGCGCCAATGCGGTCAAGGTCCAATATACCGGTATCCTCCCCGATCTCTTCCGCGAGGGGCAGGGGGTCGTCACCGAAGGCATGTTTGCGCCGGGAACCAACGTCTTTACCGCCGACACCGTGCTTGCCAAGCATGACGAGACCTATATGCCGAAGGACGTGGCCGACAGGCTGAAGCAGCAGGGGCTGTGGAAAGAGGGTCAGGGTGAGGAGGCGAAGGCGACGCAATGATCATCGAGATCGGCCATTACGCGCTGGTGCTGGCGCTGGCGACGGCGCTCATTCTTTCGGTCGTCCCTGTCATCGGCGCGCGCCGCTTTGACCGGGCGATGATGGATGTGGCGACATCAGGTTCGCTGGCAATGTTCCTGCTCGTGTGCTTCGCCTTCGCGGTTCTGACCTATGCCCATGTCGTCTCCGACTTCTCGGTCGAGAACGTCTGGGAGAATTCGCATTCGCTGGTGCCGCTGATCTACAAATATTCCGGCGTCTGGGGCAATCACGAGGGATCGATGATGCTCTGGCTGCTGATCCTGACGCTGTTCAGCGCGCTCGTCGCCGTCTTCGGGCGCAACCTGCCGGAGACGCTGAAGGCCAATGTGCTTGCCGTGCAGGCCTGGATTTCGGTCGCCTTCACCCTGTTCATCCTGCTGACCTCCAATCCCTTCCTGCGGCTCGATCCGGCTCCGGCCGAGGGCCGCGATCTCAATCCGGTGCTGCAGGATATCGGTCTGGCGATCCACCCGCCGCTGCTCTATCTCGGCTATGTCGGCTTCTCCGTCTGTTTCTCCTTTGCCGTCGCAGCCCTTCTCGAAGGCCGCATCGACGCCGCCTGGGCCCGCTGGGTGCGGCCCTGGACGCTCGCCGCCTGGACTTTTCTGACGCTTGGCATCGCCATGGGCTCCTACTGGGCCTATTACGAACTCGGCTGGGGCGGCTGGTGGTTCTGGGATCCGGTCGAAAACGCCTCCTTCATGCCCTGGCTTGCCGGCACGGCGCTGCTGCATTCGGCCCTCGTCATGGAAAAGCGCGAGGCGCTGAAGATCTGGACGGTGCTGCTGGCCATCCTCACCTTCTCGCTGTCGCTGATGGGCACCTTCCTGGTGCGCTCCGGCGTGTTGACCTCGGTGCACGCTTTTGCCAGCGATCCCTCCCGCGGCGTCTTCATTCTCTGCATCCTGCTGATCTTCATTGGCGGCGCACTGTCGCTGTTTGCCTTCCGCGCGCCGAAGCTTTCGGCCGGCGGGCTGTTTGCGCCGATTTCGCGCGAGGGCGCGCTCGTCGTCAACAATCTGATCCTGACGGTCGCCTGCGGCACGGTGCTCACCGGCACGCTCTACCCGTTGCTGCTGGAGACGCTCACTGGTGACAAGATTTCCGTCGGGCCGCCCTTCTTCAACCTGACCTTTGGCCTGCTGATGGCGCCGCTGATCGTCATCGTGCCCTTCGGGCCGCTGCTGGCCTGGAAGCGCGGCGATCTGCTCGGCGTTTTGCAGCGGCTCTATGTGGTGGCCGGTCTCGCCTTCGCTGCCGCGGTGATCTTCTTCTATCTCCAGCATGGCGGGCCGGTACTCTCAGTGCTCGGTCTCGCCGCAGGGCTGTTCCTGGTGTTCGGGGCCATCGCCGATCTCTGGTATCGCGCCGGCATCGGCAAGGTGGCGGGCAGTGTTGCCTGGCGCCGTCTGACCGGCCTGCCGCGTTCGGCCTTCGGCACCGCCCTTGCCCATGCCGGGCTCGGCATCAGCGTGCTCGGCATCGTCGCGGTGACGACGTTCCAGACCGAGCATGTCATCGCGATGAAGCCCGGCGAGACCACCGATGCCGGCGGCTACAGCCTGCATTTCGACGGCATGCAGCCGGCGACCGGGCCGAATTACACCGAGGAGCGCGGCCACTTCACCATCCGGCGCGCCGGTGTCGCGGTTGCCGATACCTGGTCGGCCAAGCGCCTCTACACCGCCCGCCAGATGCCGACGACGGAGGCCGGCATCCTGACCTTCGGCCTCAGCCAGCTCTACGTCTCGCTCGGCGACGCCACCAAGGACGGCGGCATCGTCGTGCGCATCTGGTGGAAGCCGTTCATCCTCTGCATCTGGGGCGGCGCTTTGATCATGGCCTTCGGCGGCCTGGTCTCCCTCAGCGACCGCCGCCTGCGCGTCGGCGCGCCACGCAGGAAGGCGAAGGCGGCAAAGCCGGCAGCCCCTACTCTGGAGCCGGCAGAATGATGGGCTCTCTCCTTTTTCCTCCTTCTCCCCATCGGGGAGAAGATGCCCGATGGGCAGATGAGGGGGCCGAGCGGCAGAGCCGCGAGGAGCTTGAGCGCAAGCGAAAGGTCGTTTTTGCTGCTGGCCGCCCCCTCATCCGCCCTGTCGGGCACCTTCTCCCCGAGGGGCGAAGGGGAATGCGGCTGCTCTCCCGACTCCTCGTCATCCTGTTCATCCTCTTCACACCCTTCTCCGCCTTCGCCGTCAATCCCGACGAGGTACTGGCTGATCCGGCTTTGGAAGCCCGGGCGCGGGCCCTTTCGGCGGAACTGCGCTGCATGGTTTGCCAGAACCAGTCGATCGACGATTCCAATGCCGATCTTGCCAAGGACCTGCGCCTGCTGGTGCGCGAGCGCATCACCGACGGCGACAGCGACGAGGCGGTGCTGAACTATATCGTCTCGCGCTACGGCGAGTTCGTGCTGCTGAAGCCGCGTGTCGGGATGAAGACGGTGCTGCTTTGGGGCGCTCCGGTGCTGCTGGTGCTCGCCGGCGGACTGTCGCTGCTGGTCTTTGCGCGCAAAAGGGCTGGCAAACCGACTGGCAGCAAGCTGACGGCGGACGAACAGGCGAAGCTGAGCGAGCTTCTGAAAAAATAACTGGCCAGCTGGCAACTCTCCAGCGTGACGTGTGCGCGCGGCGGGGTGATGCGCAATCAACTGCAAAATTGTGAAGCTTGGGTGACCTGATCAGACCGGGACCAGTCCGTAGCGGAGCATGATTTCATTGGCCTTCGCGAGGTCCGGTTTGCCGGGCACGTTCACCACCTCGGCAATTTCCTCGAAATAACGCCGTCCAATTGTACCCGGCGTGATGGTCGCCAAGACCTTGGCTGTGCCATCATGCAGGTTCTCGTGATGGTGCACCGCCCCTCGCGGAATGAATATGGCGTCGCCGGCGCGAATCTCGCGCGTTTGCCCGTCGACAATGACGGTGAGCGCGCCTTCAAGGCCGTAGAGGAATTCGTCTGCATCCCGATGACTGTGCGGAGCGGGAACGCGCGCCCGGGATGGCACTGTGAATTCGAACACCGTCGCGCCGACCTCACTGATGAGAAAACGCAGTTCGAGTTGCCCGATCCGCACAATATCGTTTCGTACCGCTTCCATCTAAGGCCCCCACAATGTAAAGTAACTTTACATCGAAACGTAAAGTGGCTTTACACATATGTCAATCCCATTGCCCCCGGATTCAATTCCCGACGCGTTGCCCGGTCCGCCGTTCTTCGGCGCGCTGCTGCGCATTGTCTGGCAGCATGTGCGCGAACGCATGCTGCAAGCCATTCACGAGGCGGGCTTTGCCGACTTCCAGGAGCCGCATTTTGCCGTGTTCTCGTTTCCGCTGCCGGATGGCACGAGACCGTCCGAACTCGCGCGTCAGAAGCGGATGTCGCGACAAGCTGTGAATTATCTGCTCAGCCAGCTTGAAGACCTGGGCTATGTCGAGCGTCGCGCAGTCGACGGCAGCGATCGCCGACTGGTCTATCTGACGCCACGGGGACATGAAGTCGTCGCAGCCATTTTCGGATGTCTTCGGCAGTTGCATGAGCAATGGTCCAAAGAGGTTGGAAAGGAGCGCTTCGATGACTTCGTAGATGTGTTGAAGCAGCTGTCGACCAAAGCACAAGAACCGGCAAACCGCTGAAAAAACTCAACTTTGCGACGGCGGTAACAGACGTCTCAAAACGGTTCGAGAACCTATTGTTCGAGAACCTATTAATGCATGTCGCCCGGAAGTGTGCAGCGGTTCCGGGATAACGACATGCATAAGAACAAAGGACTAAAGCGCGCCGCATGAATCAAATTTGATGCGACGCGCTTTAGCCAGCCGAAGTCTACGGGAATTGAAGGCCGCTTCCGCAAAGGAGCGCGTGTAGCGCGGGATCTCTGAGCCGGAGGTCGCCGCGGGTGAAGTCCATCTGCGTTCGGCCCTTTGCCAAACATTGCAAACATTACCAACTTTTCATTGGCCGGACAGTTCGCAGTAAGGTGCGCCATCCTATATCTTGATGCATCGACTGATCCGGCGCTGCCGGGCTGAAGATTTAAGAACAACAGAAGGTGCTCCAATGCTCAAGAATTTCAACGGACGTCCGTCCCTCGCCACTGTGCTCAAGGCTTCTACCGTCGCCGGTATCGCAGCCGCTGTGCTTGCAACCGGCGTTCCGCTCGAAATCACCCGGTCTTATGCCGAAGCAGTCAAGGTTCAAGCACCTGCTGTCCCAAGCTTTGCCAATGTTGTCGATGCCGTTTCGCCGGCCGTGGTTTCCGTCCGCGTTGAGAACCGCGTCAATCCCGTCTCCGACAATGACGGCTTTTCCCTCGAAGGCCGCGGCTTCGACGATCTTCCCGATGATCATCCGCTGAAGCGCTTCTTCAAGCAGTTCGGCGGCCAGGACCCAAATGATCAGCAGGGCCATCAGCGGCGCTTTGGCCAGAACGGCCCGGGCGGCCCGAATGGCCCCGGCGGGAAGGGCCGTCTGCGCCCCGTCGCTCAAGGCTCCGGCTTCTTCATTTCCGAGGACGGTTACATCGTCACCAACAACCACGTCGTTTCCGATGGCCAGGCCTTCGTCGCCGTCATGAATGACGGCACCGAGCTCGATGCCAAGCTGATCGGCAAGGATCCGCGCACCGATCTCGCCGTGCTGAAGGTCGACGGCAAGGGCAAGAAGTTCACCTATGTCAACTGGGCCGACGACAACAACGTCCGCGTCGGTGACTGGGTCGTCGCCGTCGGCAACCCCTTCGGCCTTGGCGGCACGGTCACGGCCGGCATCGTCTCGGCCCGCGGCCGCGATATCGGCTCCGGCCCCTATGACGATTACCTGCAGGTGGATGCCGCTGTGAACCGCGGCAACTCCGGCGGCCCGACCTTCAACCTCAGCGGCGAAGTCGTCGGCATCAACACCGCGATCTTCTCGCCATCGGGCGGCAGCGTCGGCATCGCCTTCGCCATTCCCGCCTCGACCGCCAAGGATGTCGTCGCTGATCTGATGAAGGACGGCCAGGTTTCGCGTGGCTGGCTGGGTGTGCAGATCCAGCCGGTGACCAAGGATATCGCCGAATCCATCGGCCTTTCCGAGCCGAGCGGCGCCCTCGTCGTCGCCCCGCAGGCTGGATCTCCGGGCGATAAGGCCGGCATGAAGGCCG
Organism: Rhizobium sp. RSm-3; assembly: GCF_001854685.1. NCBI lineage: Bacteria > Pseudomonadati > Pseudomonadota > Alphaproteobacteria > Hyphomicrobiales > Rhizobiaceae > Rhizobium > Rhizobium sp. RSm-3. The sequence goes on from NZ_MAWZ01000002.1 coordinate 69,724, forward strand.
GCGATGTCGTCACTGCGCTGAACGGTGAAACGATCAAGGATGCGCGTGACCTCAGCCGCCGCATCGGTGCGATGCAGCCGGGCAGCAAGGTCGAGCTTTCCGTCTGGCGCGCCGGCAAGGCGCAGCCCCTGACCGTCGAACTCGGCACGCTGCCGGCCGACCAGAAGGACGCGTCCGCCGACGACAACAACCAGCCGCAGCAGCCCGAGGCACCGGCTTCCGAGAAGGCGCTTGCCGATCTCGGCCTGACGGTCGGTCCTTCCGATGACGGCAAGGGCCTGGCGATCACCGGCATCGACCCGGATTCCGACGCCGCCGACAAGGGCATCAAGGAAGGCGAGAAGATCACCTCGGTCAACAACCAGGAGGTCTCCAGCCCCGCCGATGTCGTCAAGGTGCTGAACCAGGCCAAGAAAGACGGCCGCACCCGCGCGCTGTTCCAGATCCAGTCGAGCGAAGGAAGCCGTTTCGTCGCACTTCCGATCAACGGCCAGGGCTGATCCTTTACGAAAACAGAAGCCGTGCGGATGAAATCCGCGCGGCTTAATTCTTCTGACCTTTGAAGGATGATCGCGATGAGCGCCGCCCCGCAGGAAGATGCTTTGAGCCTTGCCGAAACGCAGCCGGTGGGTAATGTCGGCCGCATGAAGATTCTCATCATCGAAGATGATCTCGAAGCCGCGGTCTACCTCACGAAAGCCTTTCGTGAGGCGGGCATCGTCGCCGATCACGCCAGCGATGGCGAGGCCGGCCTGTTCATGGGGTCGGAAAATACCTACGACGTCATCGTCATCGACCGTATGCTGCCGCGTCGCGACGGTCTCTCCGTCATCAGCGAGCTTCGCCGCAAGGCGATCCATACGCCGGTCCTCATCCTCTCGGCGCTCGGCCAGGTCGATGACCGCGTCACCGGCTTGCGTGCCGGCGGCGACGACTATCTGCCGAAGCCCTATGCCTTCAGCGAATTGCTGGCCCGCGTCGAGGTGCTCGGCCGCCGCAAGGGCACGCCGGATCAGGACGTCGTCTACCGCGTCGGCGATCTCGAACTCGACCGCCTCTCCCACGAGGTGCGCCGCGGCGGCAAGGAAATCCCGCTGCAACCGCGCGAATTCCGCCTGCTCGAATATCTGATGAAGAACGCCGGCCAGGTGGTGACCCGCACCATGCTGCTCGAAAACGTCTGGGACTATCACTTCGACCCGCAGACCAACGTCATCGACGTCCATGTCTCGCGGCTGCGCTCGAAGATCGAGAAGGATTACAGCCAGCCGCTCCTGAAGACCATTCGGGGCGCGGGGTACATGATCAAGGATGAGGGATGAGCCGCTTCAGGGTTCTCTTCAAGTCCACCGCAGTCCGCCTTTCGGCACTCTATATCCTGCTTTTTGCCATCTGCGCCGCGACCCTCGTCTTCTATGTGACGGCGATGTCGGAACGGCTGTTGACCGGCCAGATCCGCGATGCCGTCAAGCAGGAGGTGGAGCAGGTGCAGCGCGCCTATGACACCGGCGGCATGAACCTTCTCCTGCGCACCATGGAGCGGCGCGCCCGTCAGCCGGGCGCCAATCTCTACATCATCGCCGGCCCCTCGGGCGATATTCTCGCCGGCAACGTCGCCTCGGTGCAGCCGGGTGTTTTCGAGGAAATCGGCTGGACCTCCGCGTCTTTCATCTATCAGCGTTATACCGACAGCGGCGTCGAGCGCCGCCACAAGGCGATCGCCAATATCTTCGTGCTCGACAACGGCTTGCGGATCCTGATCGGCCGCGACCTCGGCGATCCCGAGCGGTTTCGTCTGCTGGTGCGCCAGGCGCTGATGGTGGCCTTGGCGATCATGGGGCTCGGCGCCATCATCATCTGGTTCGCCATCGGCCGCAATGCGCTGAAACGTATCGACCGCATGTCGGATGCGAGCAAGAAGATCATGGCCGGCGACCTGTCGCAGCGCCTGCCGGTCGGTGGCTCCGGCGATGAATTCGACCGGCTGTCGATGTCGTTGAACACCATGCTGGAGCGCATCGAGAAGCTGAACGAAGGCCTGCGGCAGGTCTCCGACAATATCGCCCACGACCTCAAGACGCCGCTGACGCGGCTGCGCAACAAGGCCGCCGATGCGCTCGACATGACCGATGGCGAGACGCGGCGCACCGCGCTCGAAGGCATCATTTCTGAATCGGATCAGCTCATCCGCACCTTCAACGCGCTGCTGATGATCTCGCGCGTCGAGGCCGGATCGGTGGCGGCGGAGATGTCGCCGGTCGAGCTTTCGGCGATCGTCTCCGACAGCGCCGAGCTTTACGAACCGGCGGCCGAGGAGGCCGGGCTCGGCCTCAGCGCCAGCGTCGAACCCGGTGTCGAGGTGCAGGGCAATCGCGAGCTGATCGGCCAGGCGATCTTCAATCTGCTCGACAATGCCATCAAATATTCCTCCGATACCGAAGGGGCGGGCACGGTATCGCTGAAGCTGGCCCGCCGCCCGGACGGCATCTGTCTTTCGGTGGCCGATCATGGGCCGGGCGTTCCGGCCGAGCGGCGCGACGACGTGGTGAAGCGGTTCGTGCGCCTCGACGAAAGCCGTTCGAAGCCCGGGACGGGGCTCGGGCTCTCGCTGGTGGAAGCCGTCATGGAGCTGCACAATGGCCGGCTGGAGCTCTCCGATACCGATCCGGACAAGCCCGGACAGCGCGGCCTGACCGTCAGCATGATTTTCCCGGCCAAGGCTGCGTGACTCTTCTGCCGAATGACCATCGGCTGAATCGCGTATTGGCGGTTTGGCGCCAAGACCCTAGTTTAATCCCGATCGAAGCAGGCGGTTCGCGATTCCCCGTGGCCGCTTTCTTCCGCTTGAAGCCAGGGAGAGCGCATGCTGACGAAATCGACGCATGGCCTGAAGGATGTGGCCGAAGGCCTGCTGCGTCCGCTGAGCCAGACGGAGCTGAAGCTGGCGATGGCCGATCTTCAGGAGGCTGGCAAAAGCGAGCGGTCGGTGGCTGCGATGCTGAAGACGGAAGGCCCGCTGCGCGATTTCATCGCCGCGGCGCTGACGCTGTCGCCTTATCTGCGCGAAATCGCCAATCTCGATCCCGCCGTCCTCGCCGGCGCCGTCACGCAGCCGCTGGAGCCGCAGATCGAGGCGCTGGTCGCCGAGGCGCGCGGCTGCTGGCGGCCGGAGGGCGAGGGGGCCGCACCGGCGGAATCGGCTGTCATGACCAGGCTGCGCATCATCAAGCGCAAGGTCGCCTTCCTAGTCGCGCTCGCTGATCTCTCGCGCATCTTCGACGGGCGGGCGACGACGGCCTGGCTGAGCGAGCTGGCAGAAGCGTCAGTCGCCGCCGCGATCGACCATCTGCTGCTGGCGGCCCATCAGGGCGGAAAGTTGCAGCTGCGCAATCCGGCTGCCCCCAGCGACGGCTCCGGGCTGATCGTGCTCGGCATGGGCAAACTCGGCGCCTGTGAGCTCAACTATTCCTCCGATATCGATCTGGTCGTCTTCTTCGACGAAGAGGCCGGCATCGTGCCCGATCCCGATGACGCGATCGAAGTGTTCCCCCGGATGATGCGCCGCTTGGTGCGCATCCTGCAGGAGCGTACCGCCGACGGCTATGTCTTCCGCACCGATCTCAGATTGCGCCCCGATCCCGGCTCGACGCCGCTGGCGATCCCGGTCGAGGCGGCGATGATCTATTATGAGGGCAGGGGCCAGAACTGGGAGCGGGCAGCCTTCATCAAGGCGCGCGCCGTTGCCGGCGACCTTGCCGCGGGCAGCGATTTCCTGCGCGGGCTTTCCCCTTTCGTCTTCCGCAAATATCTGGATTATGCGGCGATCGCCGATATCCATTCGATCAAGCGGCAGATCCACGCGCATAAGGGCCACGGCGCCATCGCCGTCAAAGGCCACAACGTCAAGCTCGGTCGCGGCGGCATCCGCGAGATCGAATTCTTCGTCCAGACCCAGCAGCTGATCGCCGGCGGCCGCATGCCGGCCTTGCGCGGCCGGGCGACGGAAGAAACGCTCGGCGAACTCACCAAGGCGAAATGGATCGATGCCGAGACGCGGGACGAACTGACGGAGGCCTACTGGTTCCTGCGCGATGTCGAGCATCGCATCCAGATGGTGCGCGACGAGCAGACCCATCTGCTGCCGGAGACGGATGGCGACCTGAAGCGCATCGCCTTCATGATGGGCTTTACCGATACGCCGAGCTTCGCCGAACGGCTGGTCGGCGTGCTGAAGACGGTCGAGCGGCGTTATGCCCACCTGTTCGAGCAGGAAAGCAAGCTTTCCACCGGCACCGGAAACCTCGTCTTCACCGGCCAGGGCGACGATCCGGATACGCTGCAGACGCTGAAGAAGCTCGGTTTCACCAGGCCATCCGATATTTCCCGCATCATCCGCACCTGGCATTACGGCCGCTACCGCGCCACCCAATCGGTCGAGGCGCGCGAAAGGCTGACGGAGCTGGCGCCGGAGCTTTTGCGGGTTTTCGGCGAAAGCAAGCGCGCCGACGAGGCGCTGCTGCGTTTCGACAGCTTCATCTCCGGGCTTCCTTCCGGCATTCAGCTGTTCTCGCTGCTCGGCAGCAACCCGGCGCTCCTGTCGCTGATCGTCAACATCATGTCCTCGGCACCACGGCTTGCCGAGGTGATTGCCGCGAGGCCGCATGTCTTCGACGGCATGCTCGATCCCGGCCTGATGGCCGAGCTGCCGACCCGCGATTATCTCGGCGAACGGCTGAAGGGCTCGCTTGCCCAGGCGCGCCATTATGAGGAGCTGCTCGACCGGCTGCGCATCTTCGCCGCCGAGCAGCGCTTCCTGATCGGCATCCGCCTGTTGACCGGTGCAATCAACGGCCAGATGGCCGCACGCGCCTTCACCCATCTCGCCGATCTGATCATCACAGCCGCGCTCGAGGCCGTGGTCAGCGAGATGCGGATAGCGCACGGCGACTATCCCGGCGGGCGCATCGCCGTCGCCGGCATGGGCAAGCTCGGCAGCTTCGAGCTGACCGCGGGGTCCGACATCGACCTGATCCTGCTCTATGACTATGACGGCGATGCCTCCGAATCCGACGGGGCAAAGCCGCTGGACGCGACGCGTTACTTCACCCGCATCACCCAGAGGCTGATCGCCGCTCTGTCGGCGCCGACCGCCGAAGGCGTGCTCTATGAGGTCGACATGCGGCTGCGCCCCTCCGGCAACAAGGGGCCGGTCGCCACTCGTATCAATGCCTTCGGCAAGTATCAGCGTGAAGAGGCATGGACCTGGGAGCACATGGCGCTGAGCCGCGCCCGGCTGATCTCGGGCGATGACAGCCTGATCGCCGAGGCGGAACATATCATCCGCGAGGTGCTGACTTCAGATCGCGACATTGACAAGGTGGCGCATGACGTTGCCCAGATGCGCGAACTGATCGACACGGAAAAGCCGCCCTCCGGCCCATGGGACCTGAAGCTGATCCCCGGCGGTGTCATCGATCTCGAATTCATCGCCCAGTATCTGGCGCTGATCGCCCCCACCCGGGGTGTAGGCATTGCAGTCAACGGGCTGAGCACTGGCGAGGCCTTGAAGGTGCTGGGCGACCGGCTGATGGCGGCGGCCGATCTCGATATATGCCTCGAAGCCTTCGCACTCCACACCAGTCTTTCACAGCTGATCCGACTCTGCATCGAGAGCGAGTTCGACCCGAACGACGCGCCGTCCGGCCTCGTCGAACTCGTCTGCCGCGCCGGCGACTGCCCTGATATCAGGACGCTGGAAGGCGAGCTGAAACGGCTTTCGAAGGCGGTCAGGAAGATCTTCCTGAAGGTCGTAACGGCCTGAGGCAGGATGAACGGCGACGTGTTTTAGACATCATCCGGAATGCGCAGCGAGATCACCGTGCCCACAGCTTCGCGGGAGCGGATCTTCATGCGGCCGCCATGCAGCGCGGTCAGCGAGCGGGAGATGGCGAGCCCGAGGCCGGAGCCGCCCTTGCTCTTGGCATATTGGCTCTGCACCTGCTCGAAGGGCTGGCCGATCTTCGCCAGCGCCGAGCGTGGAATGCCGATGCCGGTGTCGGCGATGGTGACAAGGACGGCGCCGTCGATGCGGCGTGTGCGCACCGCGATGCGGCCGCCATTGTCGGTGAACTTCACCGCATTGGAGAGCAGGTTGAGAAGCACCTGTTTCATCGCCCGGCGGTCGGCCGTCAGCGTCAGGCCGGATGAGATGCGCTGATCGATGACGATGTTCTTCTCGGCCGCCGGAATGGCGGTGAAGCGCAGGCTTTCCTCGATCAGCGGCACCAGATCGATGCGCTCGCAATGCAGCCGGAGATGGCCGGCCTCGATCTTCGACATATCGAGAATGTCGTTGATGACGTTGAGCAGGTGTTTCCCGCTGTCATGGATATCGCGGGCATATTCGTCGTATTTCAGCGAGCCGAGCGGCCCGAACATCTGGTTCTGCAGGATTTCGGAGAAGCCGAGGATGGCGTTGAGCGGCGTGCGCAGCTCATGCGACATGTTGGCGAGGAATTCCGACTTCGCCTTGTTGGCGGCCTCGGCGCGCTCTTTTTCCGCCTGGTAGTTGGCATTCGCGGTCGAAAGCTCGGATTTCTGGATCTCCAGCGTCTGGCGCGAGGCCGAGAGATCGCCGATCGTCGCCATCAGCCGGCGCTCGGATTCGCGCAGCCGCTCCTGATGGCGTTTCATCAGCGTGATGTCGGTTCCCACAGAGACCCTGCCGCCGTCGCGGGTGCGCCGCTCGTTGATCTGCAGCCAGCGCTCGTCGGCAAGCTGCACCTCGGTCGTGCGCGAATAGCCGGGGCCGTCAGCATCGGCTATCCGCCGCTCGATGACGGGGCGGGCAGCGGCGGCATTGACGATCGAGCGCTCGGTGCCGGGCACGAGCACGCTGTCCGGCAAGCCGTAAGCCTGCTGGAAATGCGTGTTGCACATGACCAGCCGATCGTTCTTGTCCCACAGCACGAAGGCCTCGGAGGTGCATTCGATGGCGTCGGCAAGCCGCTGGTCGGCTTCCGCGTAACGCTGGGCGAGCCGATGCTGTTCGGTCACATCCATGGCGATGCCGATCAGGTGCACACGGCCGGAATTGCTGCGGATCACCTGGGCGCGGGCGCGCATCCAGACATAGTGGCCGCCGGCATGGCGCATGCGAAAGATCTGATCCACCTGGCCGGAATGGCCCTTGGCGATGGCGCGGGCGATCTCGTAGAGCCCGCCGTCATCGGGATGCATCAGCCGCGCGGCTTCGCCGAAGCCCATCGTCTTGTCGGAGCCCGGCAGGCCGAGCATGTCGTACATCGAGCGCGACCAGAAGAATTCGCGGTTCTCGAAATCGAAGTCCCACAGGCCGCAGCGGCCGCGCGACAGTGCCGTCTCGACGCGCAGGTTCGATTCCAGGAAAATGTCGTCGGCGTCGCGGGCGCGCTTCACCTGCGTGTAATAGGCATAGAGGATGACGAGCAGGATCGAGGAGATGCCGGCAAACAGCGTCACGTTGAGGGCCAGCTGCTCGCGCCAGAGCCGGCTGATCTCGTCGAGCGAGGTGGCGGCGACGATATAACCGCCGGCATTGCCCATCAGCGTGATCTCGGCGTAGTGCGGCACGCCGCCGATCGTCGTTTCGATGACGCCGGCGCGATCGCCGAAACGCCGGATCGCCGAAACCTCGGGGAAGAAATCGCCGACATTGCTGCCGACATGCGAAAGCCCGGCGGTCGTTGCGGCAAAGACCTTGCCGCTCGCCTGCACGAGCAGCACGAAGGCGCCGCTGTCGAGCCGGTCCTGCGGCAGGAACCTGGCGAGCCGGGCCTGCGCTTCTGCGATATCGCCGCTGTCGAAAATGTCGGATGCATCGGCAAACACCGCGGAGGCGGTCGCGGCCGAAAGTGCCGTGGCATGGCGGGCAGAGGCTTCCAGGCGGGAGTATTCGCTGACCATGCCGAAGAAATGCGAGGCGGCGACGACGAAGAGGAAGGCGACGATCAGCGCCGGAATGGCGCGCTTCAGGAGCAGCTCGGCCTTTGGCAGATGACGCAGAAGCGGTTCCGATGTCGCATGACCGGAAAGGCTGTCTCGCCAGGCTTTCAACCCGTCAAAATCGACACGCAGCCGTCCTCCGGCCACGGTTGCCCGCCGCACGTCCATCATCTTTTCGCCTTGTCCCTCGTGTGATTCGCGCGCCGCTCGCTCGAACCTGACCTAGAGAATCATGGGTGATTCGCCTTGTCCAGAGGCAAAGGTAAAAATCCGTTAACTATTTATAATCTAGCGCTTTTCGGGCGATTCGATCTACTCGGCAACCGGCCGCCGAATTATTCCCTGCGGCCGGTCGAAGCAAATTACCCTTTAAGCGTGCGCTCGACGATATCGCGCACGTCTGTGGAAAGAGCGTCGGCCTGCTCGATCTCGTTCAGCGCCGCGCGGGCGTGATCGGCGCGCGCCGGTTCCAGCGAGCGCCAGGAGCGCATCGAGGTCAGAATGCGGGCGGCAAGCTGCGGGTTGCGCTCGTCGATATCGAGAATCTGACCGGCGAGGAAACGATAGCCTTCGCCGTCGGCGCGGCCGAAGCCGGTCGGATTGGCAAAGGCGAAGGTGCCGACCAGCGACCGCATCCGGTTCGGATTGGTCCGCTTGAACAGCGGATCGTTCATCAGGGCGCGGACCCGATCCAGGGTTTTCGCGCCGGGAATGCCGGCCTGGATCGCAAACCATTTGTCGATAACCAGCGCATTCTCCGCAAACCGCTCACGGAAGGCGGCGAGCGCTTCGGCTGTCTCCGCGCTGTCGGGGAAACGATGGGCGAGGATCGTCAGCGCATGGCTGAGATCGGTCATGTTGTTGGCCGCATCGAAGGCAGCCCTGGCGCGGGCCGGCGTCTGCTCGGCATATGAGAGATAGGTCAGCGCCGTATTGCGCAGCGCCCTGAGGCCGGCGCTTTTCGCGTCCGGGCTGAAATCGCCCGATGTCGTCGTCGCGGCGTAGAGGCCGGCAAAAACATCCTTCCCGGCATCGGCGATCTGCTTGAGGATTGCCTGCCGGCCGGCATGGATGGCATCGGGATCGTTGTTGCCGCCGAGTTCGCGGGCGATGTCGGATTCGCTCGGCAGCGCCAGCGCCTGGGCGCGGAAGGCAGGCTCGAGGCTGTCGTCGGCGGCCGCCGCAATCAGCGTCTCGACAAAGGTCGCCTCGCAGACGACCGGCTTGCCCTCGCGGGCGTCGCGCGCGGCTTTGAGGAGGTTCGGCAGTGCCAGATCGGTCAGGGCCTGCCAGCGGGCGAAGTGATCGGTCTCATGTCGGGCGAGGTGGGCGAGATCGGCCGGGCTCTGATCGAAATGCAGGTTGATCGGCGCCGAGAAGCTGCGGTTGATCGAAACGACCGGCCGCGAGCCGATGCCGTGGAAAACTGCCGTCTGCGTGCGGCCGGTGAAATGCAGCACTTGGCCGGCATATTCCGCGCCCTCGACCGAGCTCGGCTCGAGCTTGCCGCCGTTTTCGCCGAAGAGCGCCAGGCTGAGCGGAATATGCATCGGCTCCTTGCTCGGCTGGCCGGGAGTGGCCGGGATCATCTGTTCGAGCGACAGGGTGAAGCTGCCGGCGGCCGCATCATAGCTGCCGGATGCGGTGACGAGCGGCGTGCCGGCCTGATGGTACCAGAGCGAGAATTGCGTGAGGTCGCGTCCGCTCACATCCTCGAAGCATTTGACGAAATCCTCGATCGTCACGGCCTGGCCGTCATGGCGATCGAAATAGAGATCCATGCCCTTCTTGAAGCCGTCCTTGCCGAGCAGGGTCGCGATCATGCGCGTGACCTCGCTGCCCTTTTCGTAGACCGTCGTCGTGTAGAAATTGTTGATCTCGCGATATTTCGTCGGCCGCACCGGATGAGCGAGCGGGCCGCCGTCTTCCGGGAACTGCTCCGATTTCAGATGGCGCACCTCGGCGATGCGCTTGACCGGGCGCGAGCGCTGGTCGGACGAGAATTCGTGGTCGCGATAGACCGTCAGGCCTTCCTTGAGGCAGAGCTGGAACCAGTCGCGGCAGGTGATGCGGTTGCCGGTCCAATTGTGGAAATATTCATGCGCAATGATCGTTTCGATATTGGCATAATCGGCATCGGTCGCCAGTTCCGGATCGGCAAGGACGTATTTGTCGTTGAAGACGTTGAGGCCCTTGTTCTCCATCGCGCCCATGTTGAAGTCGGAGACGGCGACGATCATGAAGATGTCGAGATCGTATTCGCGCCCGAACCTCTCTTCGTCCCACTTCATCGAGCGTTTCAACGCGTCCATCGCATAGGCGGCGCGCGGCTCCTTGCCGTGCTCGACATAGATCTTCAGCACCACCTCGCGGCCGGACATGGTGGTGAACGTGTCTTCCACGACGCCGAGATCGCCGGCAACGAGCGCAAAGAGATAGCTCGGCTTCGGATGCGGGTCGAACCAGGCGGCGAAATGCTTGCCGGGGCCATAGCCGGCGCCGCCGAGGAAGTTGCCGTTCGACAAGAGCAGCGGGTTGGCCTCCTTGTCGGCGATGATGTTGACCGTGAACGGCGCAAGCACGTCGGGCCGGTCGGGGAAATAGGTGATGCGGCGGAAGCCCTCCGCCTCGCATTGCGTGCAGTAGATGCCGCCGGTGCGGTAAAGGCCCATCAGCTGGGTGTTGGCCTCGGGGTTGATGACCGTGGTGATCGTCAGCTCGAAGGGCGCACTCTCGGGCAGATCGCGCACCGTCAGGCTTTCCGCCGTTGCGTCATAACGCGAAGGGTCGAGCTCCACCTGGTCGAACAGCAGCCCCGACAGCGTCAGTTCGTCGCCGTCGAGCACGATCGGCGCTGCCGGATCGGCGCCGGGGCGGCGATGAAAGATCAGGCGTGCCTCGACCTTTGTTTCCGTCGGGTCGAGTTCGAAGGTCAGGTCCACGCGTTCCAGCACGAAGTCGGTGGGACGGTAATCTGCCAGATGAATGACCTGGCCGGTATCTGTTCGCATGGTGTTTCCTGAAGACCGTTATTTGACAACCGCGGAATACAGAGGCGGGCGCACTCTGCCATAAATTTGCCGGGCATGATTACATTAAAGTCTGAACTAAAGTTAAAGCAAATTGCCCGCAAACACCAAGTTCACGGGCAAAATATCCTGTTTGGAGCGGATAAGCCCGGCCGCTGCGGAGCGCGCCGCTATTTCAGATTGAGCGCCGCCTTGATTGTCGCGTCATTTTCCGTCTGCTGTACGACGACGCCGTACCAGCCGAGCCCATCATAATCCTCGTAGCCCAGGGTGCGCGCGAAGGCGACGATCGAGCCATTATTGTCGTAGTAGCTGCCCTTGGCCCGGCCGGCGGGATTGGCGAGGGCGAAATGCGAAAACAGCAGGGCGGGATTGGTGGTGGCGATCACCCGGCTCTTGCCGTCGAGCAGCATGACCGTTGTTTTCTCCGCCATCTGCGGCGGCAGGTTCGCCTCTTTTTCGACGATCGCCTGGCCCTGGTTCTGCCAGTCGAAATAAACGCCGAGCGTGCCGATCAGCCGTCCGTCGAGCTTGCCCTCCTGGCGGATGCCGGTGGCATAGACGAGCGCATGCCTGTTGTCGTGGAGCGGGCTCGCCTTGACCTCGTCGACACTATAGGCGTCGCCGGAGGAGCAGGCCGACGCCGCACGGAACCACGGATCGCCGGCAAGGCTTGTCCCGACGAGCTTGCGCTGGAACTTGGGATTGGCGGAGGCGATCACCTTGCCGGAAAGATCGGTCATGACGAGATCGAGATAGACGGTGTAGAAGCGGTTGATGGCGCCGAGACGCTCCGCCGCAAAGGCGACGGTTTCCCGATCCGGATTCTCAAGTGCCTGCCAGAGTGCCGGATCCGTCGCCCACCAGCGCACATCGGCGGTGCGCTCGAAAAGATTGCGGACGATGAGCTGCACCAGCGTCTGCGCCAGGTCGGTGAGGCGAACGCCTTCCATTTCCTCGACCAGGCAATCCGCCATGGCGCGGCTGAGGCCGATGCGGCCGAGCACGTTGCTCTCGAACCTGCCGGTGATGTCGGTTGCGATCTGTGCCAGCCGCTGTACCTCGTTGGCAACGACCGCAAAGCCCTTTCCGGTCTCTCCGGCTCTTGCCGCTTCGATCAGCGCATTGATGGCGAGTAGCTTGATCTGCTTGACGATATTGGTGTTGTCGGCGCTGAAGCGCTCGAGGTCGGTGCTGATGCCGTCGGTGACGACGCGCATCGAGCGCGGTGTCGCATTCTGCGACTGGGCAATGGTTTCGGCGCTAAGCGGCTTCATCAAATGATCCTGGAAGGGGCGGGCAATCGTTTGCAGGTCGAAAAATTTCGAGATCTGTAAAAACGATGCGTGCCTATGGTTTTCAATTGGTTAACACCGACCGGTCAGAGGTGAACATTTTGGGGCGAAATCGCTGAAGAGAGGATAAATTCGATGCGTGGGCGTGCATTGCCGCTCCGTCCAGCCAGCGGTCGACGATGATTTTGCGATTCTGCCGCGCTGCTTGCGAATTTTTCGCCAATCCGGATTTTCTTCGCTACGATAGGGAACGTCATCCTCTGCGTTCCCGAGTCGAACGCGTCTTCCCGTTCCCGTTAAGTCGGTATCAAGAGCCAGGATCATGCACGCGGTTCTCAAAAACCCGATGAGAGGCATTGCGCTGAAGGTCTCGTCGGTCGTGGTCTTCCTGGCCATGCAGACCTTCATCAAGCTGGCCGGTTCGGACATTCCGCCGGGGCAGGTAACTTTCTGCAGGTCCTTCTTCGCGCTCTTTCCGATCATGGCTTATCTCGCCTATATCGGGCAACTGCGCGCCGCCTTCTACACCGCCAATCCGGTCGGCCACCTGAAGCGCGGCACGATCGGCATTCTGTCGATGGCTTTCGGTTTCTACGGTCTGCTGCATCTGCCCCTGCCGGAGGCGATTGCGCTCGGCTATGCGCTGCCGCTCGTCGCCGTTATCTTCGCCGCGGTTTTTCTCGGCGAGACCGTGCGCATCTATCGCTGGAGCGCAGTCCTGGTCGGCATCGTCGGCGTCGCCATCGTCTCCTGGCCGAAACTCACGCTGTTCCGCAATGGCGGCATGGAGGCCGAGCAGGCCGTCGGCGCGCTCGCAGTGCTGCTCTCGGCGGTTCTCGGCGGCATGGCGATGATCCAGGTGCGCCGCCTCGTCGAGGAGGAGAAGACGGCGACGATCGTGCTCTATTTCTCGCTCACCGCTTCGGTCTTCTCGCTGGCCTCCCTGCCGTTCGGCTGGCTCGCCCTCGCATGGCCGTCGGCGCTCTATCTGATCGCGGCCGGCTTTTGCGGCGGTGTCGCGCAGATCCTGCTGACGGAAAGCTACCGCCATGCCGACGTCTCCACCATCGCGCCGTTCGAATATACCTCGATCCTGCTCGGCGGCATCGTCGCCTATTTCGTCTTCGGCGACGTGCCGAGCGTGACCATGCTGATCGGCACCCTCATCGTCATCTCCGCCGGCATCTTCATCATCTATCGCGAGCACCAGCTTGGCATCGAGCAGCGGGAGGCGCGCAAAGCCACGACGCCGCCGGCCTGACCCCGGCAAGCCGCTGATATGAAAGGCTTTAATGCGAGGATTGCCGCGATTGGAAAATTGCTCGCAAAGAGCGAAAAGAATGGTGAATTCTTGGGATACCGCTCTCTCACGGAATATGTTTGTTGAAGATGAGCGAGTATCATTTATTTGAAGCTGTGCATGTCTGAATGGCCGCTGATGCCGGAAGAGCGCTCGGTGTCGTTACTCCGATCGCCGGTCGGCGAGGGAGGTGGAGAAAAGCGTAATGGCATTCACGGCGGAGCAATTGGCGGAGAACTGCTCCTTTCTGCTGAGTATCCGCTTTTTGGCTGGGCAGATGCGCGGTGTGTTCGATGCCGGTCCGCGCCTGGCGCGATTGCTCGCCTCGCATCAGCGCTGGCTTCTGACCCAGACTGCCTATGCCCTCAACCTGGAATATGATCCGCGCGACCCGACCTCGGGTTTCACCGCCGTCCGGCTGACCGGGCGCATCACCGCGCATAAGGTGGCGAGCCGTAACACCGTGCTCGCCTTCATCGAAGAGCTCTATACCTACCGTTTCATCGTTCACACTCCCGGCGACGAGCGGCGGCGACCGCGTCATTTCGAGCCGGCCGACGTCAGCCATCAGGCGATGTTTGCCTGGATTCATTCCAATCTCGGCGCGCTCGATCTGCTTGACGGCGGTCAAAGGGCGGCGTTTTTTCAGGCAAACCCATCCATGATGCGGCTCGTTCAGCCGCGCATTGCCCGCCATTGCCTTGAGGATGCCGCCTGGCGCGAACCGCCGGAACAGGTGGCGATGTTCCTCTGGACGGAAGCCGGTGGCCTCGTCGTCGACAACTTCATCGCCCGCATGGATATGGAAAGCAGCGAACCGGAGAGGTTCTCCGTCGGCCGGGTCGAAACCCGCGCGCTCGCGGCCGATTTCATGATGTCGCGCACCCATCTGCAGCGGCTCCTGGCAAAGGCGGCGCAACGCGGCAGCGTCGGCTGGTACGACGAACCACGCAAGGCGCATCTTTGGATATCGCGGGATTTCGTCGAGCAATATTGCGCCTGGCAGGCGGTCAAGTTCGCCTATGTCGACGAAGCCTTCGAATGGGCGAAAGCCCAGTTCGAGGAAATGGCCGTCTGATCAGAGAACGATTGCCGCAGCGCTTGAGCCGCCATTGCCGGCATCGGTCGGCTTTACCGAAAGCTCGCGCTCATATTCCCGCGCGGCTGAGACTGCGACGCGGATATGTTCGAAGGTCTCGATGTTGCGCAGAAGCGATATCAGGATCGTCATCTTGTCACTCTTAAAAAGCAGGCGAAGCGCCTGCCGCTCAATATTGCTGGAAGTCCGAGAAAATCGCGTCGGGGCGCGCCGTGCGGCCGTTGATGCCGGTGCCGCGGGCGGTCATCTGTTCATTCGCGGCAAAGCCGAAACGGCTGTAGCCGTGGGTGGAACGAACTTGGTCGCCAGCGAGGCGAAGGGTTTCAAACCCGCTATGGATAGGACGAAAATGCTTGTTCATGGCCTTGGTTCCTGTGGTTCCTCCCAAGACACCACCTCATATTGCGGTGCAGCATCGATTCCGCAATGCGTCACGGCGGGATGCAGCTATGCGCAAGGCGCATAGACTGATTCATAAATTATTCAACTTTGGCTAATTTCTAAGCAAAGAGAGAGACTTAAGCTTCGCTTGAAAGGAGAGCAGGTCGTTCCAGGCCAGCCGTTTATTGACCGGCGCGGTCAACAGATCCTGCGGATGCAGGCTGGCTATGGCAGGAATGACACAGTCTGCAGCGGCGATCTCCTTCCAGCGGCCGCGCAGGCCGTGAATCGTGTCGTTTTCGCCGAAGAAGAAGCGGGCCGAAAAATTGCCGAGCAGCAGGATCGCCTTGGGTTCGGCCAGCGCGATCTGCCGTTCGATGAAGGGCCGGCAGATGTCCATTTCGGCGGCCGAGGGCGCACGATTGCCAGGGGGCCGCCAGGGGATGACCTGCGTCAGCAGAATGCTCGAGCGCGTCAGCCCGATCGCCGCCAGCATCTTGTCGAACAGCTGGCCCGATTTTCCCGAGAAAGGCACGCCTTCACGATCGTCTTCGGCGCCCGGCGCCGAGCCGATCACCATGATACCGCTTTCGGCATCGCCGCTGGCAAAGATGGTCGAGCGGGCGCTGTGCTTGAGGTTGCAGCCGTTGAAGGCTTCGATCGCGGTCTTGAGCTCTGCCAGCGACCGCGCGGATTCGGCGACGAAACGCGCCTGCTGCACCGCCTCGCCGTCCGGGATCGCCGGTTGCGGGCCGGAAGCGGCGCGTTCGGCCGGGGCAGGGCGTGCCGCTGCATTCGGGCGCGTCGGTGCCCGGCCTTCGCCGGAGATGGCACGTTCCCCGACGGCGGCAGGTTGCGACTGCGCCTGTGTCGCCGGGCGCCGGGCGGCCTTCATCGCCTCGAATTCGGCGAAGCGGTCGACCGCCTCTTCCTCCAGCAACCATTCCACGCCGGCATCCGCATGGAAATGCAGAAGCGCTGCGAGCTCGGCGGGGGAAAGGTCGTTGGCGGAGATCATCCGACAGGTTTAGCGGAGAGACTGTGGCATGGAAAGGGCAGGCGACGGATTGCCCACCCTTGCCAGTGCTATTGCACAGTCCATTGCGCGATGTCGTCGCGTTCGCCGATCAGCGCCAAGCCGTGGGCGATCGACAGCAATTCGCCGCCGCTCTCGATCTTGTCGCTGTCGAAGCGTTCGGTGAAAATGCGCCGCACCGCCGGCACGAAGGAGGTGCCGCCGGTCAGGAACACCTTGTCGATGCCGGATGCATCGGTGTTGGTCTTTTCCAGCACGTCGTCGAGCGCGCCTTCGATTCGGGCGAGGTCGTCGACGATCCAGCTTTCGAAATCGCTGCGCTTGATTGTGCGATGACCGGCGCGGCCGAGCGGAGCGAAATCGAACGGAGCCTCTTCGGCGGAGGAAAGCGCCATCTTCGTTGCCGAGACCGCCTGGTAGAGCGGATAGCCCTCGTCATGGTCGATCAGGTCGACGAAGATTTCCAGCTTCTCCGGTTCCAGCGCCGTGCGCACCAGCTTCTTCAGATCCTCGAATTCCCGCGAGGTCTTGAAGATCGACAGCTGATTCCAGCGGCTGAAGCTCGCATAGTAGTTCGACGGCACCTCGAGGATCTTGTCGAAGCTCTTGAAATGGCTGCCCTTGCCGATCTGCGGCGCGACGATGTTGTCGATCATGCGCGCATCGAAATGGTCGCCGGCCACACCGACGCCCGAATGGCCGATCGGCGTTGCCGTCAGTTTGCCGGCCCTGGTCTCGAAGCGGATCAGCGAATAGTCCGTCGTACCGCCGCCGAAGTCGGCGACGAGCACGGTCGCATCGTACTTCAGATTCTGCGCGAAGTAGAAGGCGGCGGCAACCGGCTCGTAGACATAGTGAATTTCCGGAAAGCCGAAGCGCGTCAGCGCCTCGTTGTAGCGTTGCACCGCCAGCACCGGGTCCGGACTGGCGCCGGCGAAATGTACCGGGCGGCCGGTGATGATGCGGCTGGTATCATCGGGCCAGCTCTCGCCTGCGTAATGGCGAAGGCGCCGGATGAAGATTTCCATCAGGTCTTCGAAGCTCTGCCGCTTGCCGAAAATGATCGTGCCCTGGAAAAGCGCGCTTGCGGCAAAGGTCTTGATCGATTGCAGGAAACGACAGTCGCCGGGATTGTCGATGAACTGCCGGATCGCCGCATGGCCCGCCTCCACCTTCAGCGCCGAGGCGCCGAGTTGCGCATCCTTCATGAAGGAAAGCGCCGTGCGCATGCTGTCGGCCGTGCCTTCAGTGCTGGTGAACGCCATCGAGCGCGTCGCCCCGCTATCCGCCATGGCGAGAACCGTATTGGTCGTGCCGAAGTCCAAACCCAGCGCCTGAGCCATGCCCGCACCTCTTTCATGCCGATTGTTATTGGAGGCGGAGCATGGCTCCGCGAAGGGGCGTAAGCACGCCCCGGATTCAGGAGGGCGGGTGATGCCACAGGGGCGTGACACATTCAAGGGAATTGAAGGTTGATATGACCGCAGGCGCACTTCTTCTTCCGGTTGGAATGAAGAAGTGCGCCGCAAGGGGATAATCGGCAGTACCGAAATCAGAGGGCCGTCATCATTCGGCTGCCATTGCCCTTGCCTCCTGCACCACCGGTTCCTCCACCTTCTTTCCGCCGATCAGGCGGCCGAGGAAGTTTCCGAAGCGGTCCATCTCGACGAAGATGACCGGGGTGATGAATAGCGTCAGCATCTGCGAGACGATCAGGCCTCCGACGACGGCGATGCCGAGCGGCTGGCGCAGCTCCGAACTTGCGCCGGTGCCGAGCGCGATCGGCAGAGCGCCGAGCAGGGCGCAAAAGGTCGTCATCATGATCGGCCGGAAGCGCCGCACGCAGGCCTCGTGGATCGCCGCCGTCGCCTTTTCGCCTGTCGTGCGCATCGTCTCCACTGCCACGTCGATCATCATGATCGCGTTCTTCTTGACGATGCCGATCAACATCAGCAGGCCGATCAGGGCGATGATCGACAGATCGAAGCCCATGATCTTCAACGCCAGCAGCGCGCCGAAGGCCGCGGCCGGCAGGCCGGAGAGGATGGTGAGCGGATGGATGAAACTCTCATAGAGCACGCCGAGCACGACATAGATGGTCAGCACCGCCGCCAGGATCAGATAGGGCGTATTGCCCTGCGACTGCTGGAAGATTTCAGCCGTGCCGCCATAGGAGGTGAAGACGTCGGCCGGCACGCTGATGTCCTTCTTGATCTGCTCGACCGCCGCCGTGGCATTGCTGAGTGAGACGCCTTCCGGCAGGTTGAAGGAAACCGTGGTCGAGACCAGCTGGCCCGTCTGGTTGATAGTCACCGGGCCGGTGGTGCGTTGCACATGGGCGAAATTTGACAGCGGCACGAGGCTGCCATTGGAGGAGGCGACGCGGATTTCCGACAGTTTCTGGTCGTCCCAGGGTTTGCTGGTGTCGTATTCGACGATGACGTCGTAGCTGTCGCCGGTCGACTGGATTTCCGCCGCCGCATAGCCGCTGAAGGATTCCTGCAGCGTCGTGCGCAGCGTGTCGTTGTCGATGCCGTAGGCGGCTGCCCGCTCGGTATCGATGACGATATTGGCCTGGAGAGCGTTGTTCTGGGCGTCCGAGGTCACGTCCGTGAACAGGCCGCGGTCGCCACGCATCGCCGCCTGGATCTTGCCGGCCCAGAGGTTGGTCTGGTCGGCGCTGAGCGCCTGCACCACCAGCTGATACTGGCTGGCGGTCTGGCGGCCGCCGAAGCGCAGGCTCTGGTTCGGCGTCACGAAGGCCTGCAATCCGGGGATCTTGTTGATCGCCGTGCGCAGCTCGCGCAGCGTCTGGTCAAGCGGCGGACGCTCCTTCTTGTCCTTGAGTTCGACGAACATCGAGCCGTTGTTCTGCGGTTTGTTCGGGTTGCCGCCGATCGTCGACATCACGTGGTTGACGGCCGAGTTTGCCTTGACGGCGGCTGCCGCCTGCTGCTGCAGCGCTTCCATGGCGGTATAGGAAATATCCTGGCGCGCCTGGGTGCTGATCGTCAGACGGCCGATATCCTCCTGCGGGAAGAAGCTCGTCGGCAGCGTCATGAAGAAATAGATCGTCAGCGCCACCGAGCCGAGGAAAACCCCGAGGATCGTCAGGCGATGGCGAAGGCACCAGCCGACCGCCCTGTCATAACCGTTCAGCGTCCGCTCGAAACCGGCATCGAAGATGCGGATGAGAAGCGGCGGCCGGCTGTGGTTGTTGGAGAGGCGCGAGCCGAGCATCGGCGTCACGGTCAGCGAGACGATCGCCGACGAGATGATGGCGATGGCGACCACCATGCCGAATTCGTTGAACACGCGGCCGACGACGCCGCCCATCAGCAGGATCGGAATAAACACCGCAATCAGTGAAACCGACATTGAGATGATGGTGTAGCTGACTTCGCCGGCACCCTTGATCGCCGCTTCCCGCACCGGCATGCCTTCCTCGACATGGCGCAGGATGTTTTCGAGCATGACGATCGCGTCGTCGACCACCAGCCCCACCGCGAGCGTCAGCCCCAATAGTGAGATGTTGTCGATGCTGTAGCCGAGCACATACATCATGCCGAAGGTCGAGATCAGCGACAGCGGAACGGCAAGTCCCGGAATGATCGTTGCCGTGGCATGGCCAGTAAAGAGGTAGATGACGAGAACGACGAGGCCGATCGTCAGGAACAGCGTGAACTTCACGTCGGCGATGGCGGCACGGATCGGTTTTGCCGCGTCGTTCATCACGACCGTGTTGACCGAGGGTGGAATTTCGGCGTGAAGCTGCGGCAGCTTGGCGTTGATCGCATCGACGACATCGACCGTGTTGGCATCCGGCTGACGCTGAATGGCGAGGATGATGCCGCGCTGGCCGTCATACCAGCTTCCGGTATACTGGTTCTCGACGCTGTCCTGCACGTCGGCGATATCGCCGAGATGGATCGGCGCGCCGTTCGGATTGGCGATGACCAGCGAGCGGAACTGTTCGGCATTGGTGCGCTGCGTGTTCGCCGTGATGGTCATGCTCTGCGAATTGTTCTGCAGCGTTCCCACCGGCTGCTGGCTGTTGGCCGCAGCCAGCGCCTTGTTGACGGTATCGATGCCGATGCCGCGGGTGAGCAGCTTGTTGGGGTCGACCTCGACGCGCACGGCATAGGTCTGCGCGCCATAGACGCTGACTTGGGCAACGCCCGGCAGCGTCGAAAGCGACGGCGAGATGATATCCTCGGCGATCTCGTCGAGCTTGCTGCGCGGCATGGTGTTGCTCTGTACCGAGAGCAGCATGACCGGTGCATCGGCCGGGTTGGTCTTGCGGTAACTCGGCGGAGTCGTCAGATTGTCGGGCAACTGCCTCGTTGCATGCGAGATCGCCGCCTGCACGTCGGCCGCAGCGGCGTCGATATCGCGGTTGAGATCGAACTGCAGCACGATGCTGCTGCTGCCGAGCGAACTCGAGGCGCTGATTTCGCTGATCCCGGGAATGGTCTCGAACTGCTTGATCAGCGGTGTGGCGACCGAGGTTGCCATCGTCTGCGGCGAGGCGCCGCTCAACTGCGCCGAAACGTTGATTGTCGGAAAATCGACCTGCGGCAATGCCGCGACCGGCACGAGCCGGTAACCGGCGAGACCGGCCAGAATGACGCCGATGGCAAGCAGCGTCGTGGCGACGGGGCGCTGGATACAGAAATTGGGGATCATTGCTGAGCTCCCACCGCGATCGTCTCGGACTGTTGCTGTTGCCGAGGCTCTTCGGCGGAGGCGACATCAAGCGCCTTTTCATCGAACTGCTCGTTGATCGCCTGCTGGTCGCTGAGCTGGCCCTGACCCTCGACGACGACATGGTCGCCTTCCGAAAGACCCGATTCGATGGCGGTGAAGCCGCCATTGGCGCGGGCAACGGTGACCGGCGTCAGATGCGATTTGCCGTCCTTGGCGACGAAGGCGAAGAAACCGTCCGGCCCGGGGCTGACGGCAACCGTCGGCACCACCACCTGCTGATCGTTATTGTTGAAATGCACGACGATATTGACCGACTGGCCGGGCCAGAGCGCCCCGGAGGCGTTCTCGAATTTCGCCTTGGCGAGGATCGTGCCGGAGGCGGTGTCGACCGTGTTGTCGTAGAAGCTGATCTCGCCCTTGCGGACCTGTCCCTTGGTGGAAGCGGGAACCGTGCTGACTTCGACCGGGCCGGCTGCGAGTGCGCTCTTCAAGGTGCGCAGGTAGCGTTCCTGCAGATGGAATTTTACATAGATCGGATCGTATTTGGCGATGGTGACGATGGCCGCGCCGGCACTGAGGAAAGCGCCCCTGCTGATGGCGATATCGCCGAGCCGGCCGTCGAAGGGGGCGCGGATATCGGTGTTTTCGAGGATGATCTGATCGGAGGCGAGCGTCGCCTTGTCGGCATCGACCGTGGCGGCGGCGGTATCGCGGGCGGCGACCGCCTGGTCGAGACTCTGCTGGGTGCCGGCCTTCTGGTCGAAGAGATCCTGCGCACGCGTCAATGCGGTTTCGGATTCCGAAAGAGTTGCCGTGTCACGCACGATCATCGCATTGTCCTTGTCGACCGCCGCCTTGGCCGTCCGGTCGTCCAGCTTGGCGATCAGGTCGCCGGCTTTGACGGTCGCCCCATCCTGGCCATTGATACTGACGATCAGGCCCTGTTCCTGTGCGGCAATGGTCGTGTTGTCATCGGCGTCGGCCCAGCCGGTCGCCGTCACATCCGTCGGCAGCGTCGTTTTCACCGCCGCGACTGTTTTGACGACGGTCGGGCCGCCGCCGCGTTTGCGCCCGCCGCCCTGATGTTGGCCACCGTTCTGCGCTTGATCGGCCTGCGCCTGATCGCCCTCTGCCGGCTGCCCGCCATTGCCGCCAACCGGCTGCTTGATGAACTGCGAGAGGGTGGGAATGCGGGAGGCATAAGGGATCAGATTCCCGAATTGCCAGACGCCGACGGCGGCAACTGTGATAACGCTGACAGTGATCCAAAATTTCTTCATGGGCGAGACCGGGTGTTGAACGGGGTTTGCGATTTTATGCCCTGATTGAGCCGCCTATATTGCGGCGCAAAAAAGACATAATTCCCGGGTCGGCATCACTAAGTGGTTATAACGGCTTAAATTTTTGTAATGAATATTCCGTAATATTCAAACTATACTAATATAGGCCCAGTGTAGCCTGGTGCCCTTTGACGGCGGACGAAGTCGGTCCGCACGGTTCGTTGCCCGGCGAAAAACACGGGAAAAACCCGAGAAAGCAGGTCGTCATGACCGAGTTGAACGCCAGCGAATTTCGCTCTCTCATCATAAGCGTGTTTCCTGAACTCACGGCCTCTGTCTTCAAGCTGGCGTCGAAGAGCTGGGACTCGCTTGCCGTCGACGTCGATGACACGCTGATCTTCAAATTTCCCCGCCATTCAGGTGCGGAAAGAGCGCTCGTGAAGGAAGCCGCCTTGCTGGACATCATCAGGCCGGCACTGTCGATGGCGGTTCCCGACATGCGCATTCACGATGGACCGTCGATTTTCTCCAGCCATGCCAAGATCGACGGCGAACATCTCATTGCCGCAGATTACGATACGCTTGGCGAAGGCGATCGTCAGCACCTCGCCGACGATCTGGCGCGCTTTTACGCCGAGCTGCATGTGCTCGATGCCGATCGGATGCGCTCGGCCGGCGCCGGGCCGATCCAGCCCTGGCAATCGCCAGAGACTGTGCGAATAAAGGCTTTGCCGCTGCTGCCGCCCGCGATCAGGCCCTTTGCCGAGGCTGTAATTTCAGATTTCGAAACCTTGCCGCCCGATCCCCACGGCAACATCTACGGCTTCTTCGATGGTCATGGCTGGAACATGGCCTTCGACCATGCGCAAGGCAGGCTCAACGGCATTTACGATTTCGCCGATTCGGGCTTCGGGCCGTTGCATCAGGAGTTCATCTATTCGAACTTCATCTCGCCCGATCTGACCGCCCGCATCATATCGGCCTATGAAATGCTGACCGGACGCAGGCTCGACCGGCGGCGCATCGCGATCCTGACCGGCTTCCATCGGTTGTCCGAGCTCGCCGAGCTTGCCGACGATCCGGCGCATGTCGGATCGATGGTCCAAAGTGCGGCGAGTTGGGCCGCTGTTGCGGCCCATGCCGGCTAAGCCGCCGTCAGACGGATCGGGCCGCGCCGCCGTCGCAGCGGATCAGCGAGCCGGTGATGTAGCTGGCCGGCTGGCTGCACAGGAAGGCTGCCGTCGCGGCAAATTCCTCAACCCGGCCGTAGCGGCCGACCGGAATGCGCGCTTCCTTATCGGTGCGGATCTCTTCGAGGCTCTTGCCCGTCCGCTTTGCCGCCGCACCGTCCAGATCGTCGAGCCGCGCCGTCAGGATGCTGCCCGGCAGGAGCAGGTTGGTGGTGACGCCGAAGCCAGCCACTTCGGAGGCAAGCGTCTTGCTCCAGCCGGCAAGCGCCGGGCGCAGCGTATTCGACAGGGCCAGATTGGCGATCGGTTCGATCACGCCTGAGGAAGCTACCGTCAGGATCCGGCCCCAGCCCTGCGCCTTCATGCCGGGCAGCAGCGCATTGGTCAACGTGATGACGCGGGCGACCATGGAAAGGAAATAGGTATCGAGCTTTTCACCCGTCATCTCCTCGGTCGTGCCGGGCGTCGGCCCGCCGGTATTGTTGACGAGGATATCGAGCCCGCCGAACTTCTCCTTCACCGCCGTCGTCACCGTCTCGACGAAGCGTTCATCTCCGAGGTCGGCCCAGATCCAATCGGCCCGGCCTTTGCCTTCGCCGTTGATCGTCTTGCAATTGGCCTCCAACTGCTCGCCGCTGCGCCCGCAAAGCAGCACGTTGGCGCCTTCGCGCGCCAGTGCTGTGGCGATACCGAGGCCGAGGCCACGTGAGGAGGCGAGGACGAGCGCCCGTTTGCCTTCGATGCCGAGATCCATGATTGTCCTCCTAGAACCGGATGATTTTAGGCCGGGTCGGCCTAAAATCTGAATCCTGTTCTACATTATAGAGTTAGAGCATGATGTCATAAGAAAACCGCGCACACTTTTCGGCATCATGCTCGATATCTTCGTGCGATGTATAAGGCGCATGCAGCGGAAAAGGAAAGGGAGTGTGACCGGTTCGGCGGCGTTTGTTAATTGACGTTAACGTAAACGTTATATAATTCTGCCGTACAAGGCATATCATTGTGCGAATTGAAGATTGGCTGTCGTATCCCGGCTCGACAAGGCTTGCTCGTTTTGACAAGAAAGTGCCTGAGGGATGACGGCTGCGCGCCGCCAAGCGGAGACGAGTGAATGACCGAGACGAGTGAGTTGCCTGAACGCGAAAGCATGGAATTCGACGTGGTGATCGTCGGCGGTGGTCCGGCCGGTCTTTCTGCGGCGATCCGGCTGAAGCAGGTCAATCCGGAGCTTTCGGTCGTCGTGCTTGAGAAGGGCTCGGAAGTCGGCGCCCATATTCTCTCCGGCGCTGTGGTCGATCCGATCGGCATCGACCGGCTGCTGCCCGGCTGGCGCGAAGAGGGTGAGCATCCCTTCAAGACCGAGGTCACATCAGACCACTTCCTGCTGCTCGGCCCGGCCGGCTCGATCCGCCTGCCGAACATGCTGATGCCGCCGCTGATGAACAATCACGGCAACTACATCGTCTCGCTCGGCAATGTCTGTCGCTGGCTGGCCGGCAAGGCCGAGGAACTCGGCGTCGAGATCTATCCGGGCTTTGCCGCAACCGAAGTGCTCTATGATGACAAGGGCGCGGTCATCGGCGTTGCCACCGGCGACATGGGCATCGAGAAGAACGGCGAGCCCGGCCCGAACTATACCCGCGGCATGGAATTGCTCGGCAAATATGTGCTGATCGGCGAAGGCGTGCGCGGCTCGCTCGCCAAGCAGCTGATCGCCAAATTCGATCTCTCGAAAGACCGCGAACCCCAAAAGTTCGGCATCGGCATCAAGGAGCTCTGGCAGGTCAAGCCGGAGMACCACAGACAAGGCCTGGTGCAGCACTCCTTCGGCTGGCCGCTCGGCATGAAGACCGGCGGCGGYTCCTTCCTCTATCACCTCGAAGACAATCTGGTSGCSGTCGGCTTCGTCGTCCACCTGAATTACAAGAACCCCTATCTCTATCCCTTCGAGGAGTTCCAGCGCTTCAAGACCCATCCTGCCATTCGAGGCACCTTCGAGGGCGGCAAGCGGCTGTCCTATGGGGCGCGCGCSATCACCGAGGGCGGYTAYCAGTCGGTGCCGAARCTGTCCTTCCCCGGCGGGGCGCTGATCGGCTGTTCCGCCGGTCTGGTCAACGTTCCCCGCATCAAGGGCAGCCACAATGCGGTGCTGTCGGGCATGCTGGCGGCCGAGAAGRTSGCGGCKGCRATYRCAGCCGGCCGCAGCCATGACGARGTSRYCGAGATCGARAMYGAATGGCGCCAGGGCGACATCGGCAAGGATCTCAAGCGGGTCAGGAACGTCAAGCCGCTGTGGTCGAAGTTCGGCACGGCGCTCGGCGTGGCGCTCGGCGGYCTCGACATGTGGACCAACACCYTGTTCGGCTTTTCTTTCTTCGGCACGCTTGGTCACGGCAAGACCGATGCGCAGTCGCTGGAGCCGGCCGCTCAACACAAGCCGATCGCCTATCCGAARCCGGATGGCGTTTTGACCTTCGACCGYCTGTCCTCGGTGTTCCTRTCGAACACCAATCACGAGGAGGATCAGCCGGTGCATCTSMAGGTCAAGGACATRGGCCTGCAGAAGCGYTCCGARCACGAYATYTATGCCGGCCCGTCGACSCGTTACTGTCCGGCCGGSGTCTACGAATGGGTGGAGAAGGACGGACAGGAYACCTTCGTCATCAACGCCCAGAACTGCGTCCACTGCAAGACCTGCGACATCAAGGACCCCAACCAGAACATCAACTGGGTGCCGCCGCAGGGCGGCGAGGGGCCGGTCTATCCGAATATGTAGGACAGGTGCTGGTCCGGGGCTTGGGAATGATGAAGGAGTTACCGATGCAATTTCCGCTTGAAGGCGTGCGGGTCGTGGAACTGGCGCGTATCCTGGCCGGTCCGTGGGCCGGACAGACACTTGCCGACTTGGGAGCGACCGTCATCAAGGTGGAAAGCCCGGAGGGCGACGATACGCGCCGCTGGGGACCTCCCTTCATCACGGATGGGGATGATGTGGCTGCAGCCTATTTCCATAGCTGCAATCGTGGAAAACTGAGCATCACGGCGGATTTCAACTCGGCGGAAGACGTCGAAAAGCTCCGTGCGCTGATCGCGAACGCGGACGTCGTCATCGAGAACTTCAAGGTAGGCGGGTTGAAGAAGTTCGGTCTCGATTTCGAGAGTCTGAAAGCGATCAATCCGAAGCTGATCTATTGCTCGATTACCGGTTTTGGCCAAACCGGCCCCTATGCCGGGCGTGCAGGCTATGATTTCATCGTCCAGGGCATGGCGGGCATCATGGATTTGACCGGTGAGCCGGACCGGGAGCCGCAGAAAATCGGCGTGGCGTTCGGCGATATCTTCACCGGCCTCTATTCGGTCATCGCCATCCAGGCCGCTTTGATCCTCCGCAACAGTACGGGTGAGGGGCAGCATATCGATATGGCGCTGCTGGACAGCACGGTCGCCGTACTGGCCAACCAGGCGATGAATTTCCTGGCCTCGGCAAAGGCGCCGACGAGACTCGGCAATACGCATCCCAACATCGCGCCATACCAGCTGTTCCCGGTATCCGACGGCAGTATCATTATCGCCTGCGGAAACGACAATCAGTTCGCACGCCTATGCGATATCCTCCGGCTATCGGCTGTGGCGGCCGACCTGCGTTTCAAAACGAACGCCGACAGGGTGCGTCATCGCGCGGAACTGACATCGGTGATGGAAGCGCAGACGAAGCTTTTCAGACGGATGGATTTGTTAGCCGACCTGGCGCGCGTGGGCGTTCCCGCCGGGCCGATCAACACCGTCGAAGACGTCTTCGCGGACCCGCAGGTCGCCCATCGGCAGATGATGGTAGAGAATGAAGGGATACCGGGCATCCGGACGCCAATCATTTTCTCAGGGGCAGCGCTGACCTCGCATCGCAAATCGCCGAGGCTTGGCGAGCACAATGGCAAAGTGCAGTCGGACTGGTTTTCGACGGATTGATGCCGCGCGCGTGATATACAAAGCCGGAAGGCGGCCAACGAACCCCTTTGAGGTTAGTTCCGCCCTTTCGATGTTTTCGCCAGCATCTCGCTCAGCGTTGCCGCCGAGAGCATGGATTCGGCCAAAAGCTTCTTCAGCTTCTGGTTTTCCTCCTCCAGGGCTCTCAGCCTTCTGGCATGGAGGCCGACATTTCCGTGCTGCAGGGATTGCCACCGATAGAAGGTCGGCTCGCTGATGCCGTACCTGTGGCAAACATCTGCCACCGTCACCCCGGCCTGGTGCTCCTTCAGAATGCCCGTAATCTGATCGTCGTCGAATTTTCTCTTGCCCATCACCGCTTCAGTCCTCACGAAATGCTCTGTTGAAACTGTCGAGCAGTGGCCTGACAGCATAGAGCGCGACGCTGCTTTTGCCGGTTTCGATCAATGTCTGTACGGGCATGCCGGCCACCAGTTCGACATCCTTCATTTTCGCCAGCCGCTCGTCCGTCACGCGGATTGTCGCGGCAAAATAGGGCTGGCCGCTCTGCGTATCGGTGAGGCGATCGGCTGATACGTACTCGACCCGGCCTTTCAGCAGTGGAACGCGCCGCTGATTGTAGGGAAGAAGGTGAACCTGTGCCTCCAGCCCCGCATGGACGAGATTGATATCCTCCGGTCTGACATGGGCGGACACGATCAGGCGATCGGCGCGTGGCAGAAGATCGACGAGCGGTTCGCCCGCGCCGATCACCCCGCCTGATGTGTGGATGCGCAGGTTCATGATCGTGCCGTCTTCGGGCGCCCGGATATCGGTCCTCGAAAGCTGATCGTCGATCGCCCGCAAGCGCTCGCGCAATTGCATGATCTGGCTTTCCGCAGCGCGCATGCCCTGGGCGACTTCGCTCAGCCGGTCGCTCTCGAGCTTTGCGAGATCGGCCTGCGTCTCGCTGATCACCTGGTAGGCGCGAGAGATCTGTGCCTCGATTTGACCCTGCTGGCCATCGATGTCTGCCTTTTCCCGCTGGAGGTTGAGAAGCCTGCTCCTTGTTTCCAGTCCTTTGGCGTTGAGGGCGGTCACCTGCTCCAGTTCTTGGCTCGAGATGGCAGCTCTGTCGGCCAGTGCCGCCTTCTGCGCGCCAAGTCCGACGATTTCCTGCCGCACCTGCGCGATTTTTTCATCGGCGATCTGTATTTCCGCCTGCACGACCCGGCGACGGGCTTCGAAGATTTTCTGTTGCCCGATCACAATCGCGCTGACCGAAGGATATTTGTCGATTGCTGCCCTGAGATCCTGGGGATAGGCAACATGATCGCCACCCGTCTGCTCCGCAGACAGCCGAGCGCGGCTTCCTTCGGCATCCCAAAGCTGCCCTTGAATGCTGTCGCGCTCCGAGCGAAACTTCGTGTCTTCGAGCTCTATCACGATTTGCCCGGCCATCACCGCATCGCCGTTTCTGACGAGGATCCGCCGCACAATACCGCCTTCCAGATGCTGGATGGTCTTGCGGCTGAACTCCGGTTCGATAACGCCCGATGCGATCGCGGCACTTTTCAGCGGCGCCAGAACCGACCAGATTCCCAATCCGACGATGAAAACCAGGATCAGCAGGTTGCCCGTCCAGACAACGCCTCTGAGCCCCGGCATGGGCGAAGGCGGGGCGGGTCCGCGCCGTTTCTGTTCGATCACCGGCGCATAGGCGGTCTGCTGCCTGGCTGTCGAGCGTCGAGGGAACAGCTCGCCCATCCTTGACGAATTCGAAGATCTCGCCGGTGTGGCGTCCAGTGGAACAAGGGTCATGGCAGCGTCCCTCCTCCCTAGGTTCCTGTTCGAGACGGTGGTTGAAGATAAGTTTCATAAATCCGCTCGCTGTCGCCGAAGGCAGCCACTGTCCCGTTGCGCATGATGGCGATCTTGTTGGTGACCGGCAGGATCCCCATCCGGTGCGTGATGATAACCACGGTCATCCCCCGGGATCTCATGCGCTCGATGGCGGTAAACAGCATGCGTTCGCCGTCGTAATCCAGGCTCGAATTCGGATCGTCGAGAACGATCAGAGACGGATTTCCATAGGCTGCCCGTGCCAGTCCGAGCTGCTGGCGCTGAGCCCGAAGGAGCAGGCTTCCACCTTCGCCGATATCGGTCTCGTAGCCCCGCGGCAGCCGCATGATCGCCTCGTGCAATCCAACCAGCTTTGCGGCGTCGATCGCTTTGCCGGGATCTGCTCCATCCAGCCGGCCGATCACATCCTTGATTGCGCCGCCGAAGAGTTCGATGTCCTGCGGCAGGTATCCGACGTGGCCGGCCCCCCCGCAAAGGCGCAGAGCCGAGATGTCGACCCCACCGAGAAGCGCATATCCGCTCGTTGCCGGCACAACGCCTGCCATGACGCGACCCAGTGTCGATTTTCCCGATCCCGACGGACCGATGAGCGCGATGCAATCGCCAGGTGCCAGGCGCAATGTGATATCGCTCAATATCGGCCGATCGGCGAATGGCTTGATATAGCTGACATTGTCGAGAAGGAGGCCATTGGGTTCCGGCAGCGGCACGATGCGGTCATCGCGTTCCGATGCGACCGTTATCAGCATTCTGTTCAAGCGATTGAAGGCGTTGCGCGCAAAGGCAAAAGAGCGCCATGCCCCTATTGCGCCCTCGATAGGGGCAAGCCCGCGCCCGAGCAGCAGGCTTGAGACGAAGATGATCCCGGGACTGCCGCTGTTTGCGAGCACCAGCCATGTCGCCGATCCCATCATCAGGATCTGCGCCAGCGTGCGGATCGATTTGGAGCAACCTATTATGATCTCCGTGCGATGCATCGCGATGTCCTGGGCCCTTCTTGCCATTTCCGCATCGCGGTAGACGATCAGCGCTGCGCCGTCCTGCATGCCCATGGCCCGGATCACCTCGAGGTTTTTCAGCGCCGTCGCAAATCGCAGATAGCTCCTCGAAAGGGCAAGATTGGCTTGGGCAAGCGGCTCTCGCGTCGCCAGTTCCGTCAGCAGCGCAAACAGCAGCAGCGCAACTGCGCACAGAAGACCGATAGTCCCAAGCAGCGGGTGAACAAGAAAAAGCAGAAGCAGGAATACCGGCGCCCAGGGAACGTCAAAAAACAGCGAGCTGGCCGGTGAATCGAGGAACTGGCGCAAGGCGGCCAGGTCCCTGTAGCACTCCGTGGCGGCTCCCGTATCGGCGCGGGCGGCATATTCGAACGATGCGGTGAGCACCATGGGCCGGAGCCTGTGGTCCAGCCAGCTGCCGATGCGCGAAAGAGCTGCCCTGCGCACGATATCCAGTGTGGACCCGACCAACACGGCGGCGGCGATGATGATCGTCAGCATCACGAGCGTGTCGACACTTCGGCTCGACATGACCCTGTCATAGATCTGCAGAAGATAGAGGGAAGGCGCGAGAAGAAAGAGATTGTAGCCGCAGCTATAAAGGAAGACCAACCCGAAGGCTCCGGCGCAAGCCCGAAGCGCAACAACGAGCTGTGTCGGCGGCCGCGATGGCTTTATGGAAATCGTTGTCATTATCAGATCTCGCTGCTGCACTTGATACTGACAAAAGGAGGCTGCTTGCAGGTTCGGCAATTGAGGAGGGTCGCCGGCCGAAACCGGCGACCTTCAGGGCCTGAGGTCAGGAGCCGAGATGGTCGACGTCGATATGGCCGAAGGCGTTTATGAAGTGATCGAGGGAATTGTTCACCGTCGTCGTGTCGGGATTGGTGTGAACCAGAGCTGACGAGATGTCGCCGCCCAGAGCGTTATTCCCGTTGCCGCCGTTGCCGCCGACGCCTGCGAGGATGGTGGCATGCTGATCGGCTACGAGCTGGGTATATTGCGTGGCGGTCGTCGCCGCAGCCACCGAAGCCGTGTCATGGCCGCTCGTATTGCTTTGATCGCCGTTGGAGTGGGCGTTTCCTCCAGCGCCGCCGGCGCCGCTGGTCAGCGATGCCAGGAAGCCATTCTGAGCCTGGCTCAAGCCACCGGCTCCACCGCCGCCGGCGTCCCAATCTGCCGTCTGCCAAACGTGATCGCCGTTGTGCAGATGGGTGGATGCTCCGTCGACCGTTTGCACGGGCGAGATATAGGCAACCGGGTTGTAGTTGATGTTTCCATCATTGTGGCCATCACCGCCGTTGCCGGCATTGGCGTCACCTGCATCTGGGTGATTGAGGTGAATCGTGTCGGATATTTGTGGAATAGGCATTGATGTCACTCCTTCTACTTCGTTGCGTCTGATTTCGTTTGACGGCGTCCCCCTGCGGCGTGCGTCCAGCATGTCACCGCAGCCAATACAACCGCCAGGGAATATTGCCCGCGATTTAATCTGTGGCCTATCTAGATATTCGGAGACATTCCTTCGGATGTATACTTGCAGATGCCGAAGATTTATTTGGGCCGATGTTTGGTGATTTGGTGCAGGGCGGCATGGTCATGATCATGTCTGCGACCTCGTCGAAGCGACGCCAGCGCCTATCATCCAAAGGTTCCAACGCTCGCAAACGCGCAAAACCGGCGCTGCCGAGATGACCGCCAAATGGCTATGGAACTAGCCGACAGGATGTAGACGAATTGCAGGCTCTGCTTTTCCCACGTTCGGAGGCACAATGCCGGAACAATTCAGGCTGCATAGCGCCGCATGCTCGGTGGACGTGCGGTCGGCCGCGAATGGAGACGGCAATGGCGGAAACTCGGCCCTTATTGGAAGACCTGCCCAAGACGGGCACCGATCAACACCTCGCCTCCAATGTGGCCGCGGGGCATCTGGCACTGGTGCCGACCTGGCTTCCGTTGGATGTCGCTTCCGGTCCAAGTCACAATTCAGCCGGCAGCGGAGGTGACGGGATAAGCGAAGGCGTGATCAGCAGCAATGCGCTGGCCGTCTTCATGCCGTCCAATGCGGCTATTGCGGGACCTCATTCGGGTGCCGACGCCTTCCAGGGCAACGATGCGCTTATCAACCAGCATCCCACCGAAATGGCTGGGATCGGCGGGAATGGCGGAAGTGGCAATGTTGCCATCGGCAGCGGCGATGGTGGCGGTCATGCCGGCACCGGGGGCAACGGGGTCTTTTACGGCGGGCTCGTCAGCACCGAAGTCGCGCTGTTTGCCCCCGTGAATACTGCTGTGGCTGCAGGCCCCGGCGCGGAGGCTCACGCCGAACAATCGAACAACGCAATGTTCCTGCAGGGCGCAACTCAGATCGGCGGCATGGGCGGCTCTGGCGGAGACCATAACGTCGCGGGCCACGGCTCGCCGATGAGCGGGGGAACTGCACTGACATTGACCGGCGACTTTTATGCCGGCCACGGCGGCGATGGATATTTCGTCGGCAGCATGGTCGACGTGAGTATTGCCATCTTCTCGCCGATCAACATCGCCATCGGCGCCGCAGGCGGCTCGGCGGAGGCCCATCAGACAAACAATGTCATTTTCGATCAGGGCACTGTGCAGATCGCTGGCATCGGCGGCAATGGCGGTGGCTTCAACCTGTCGTCGGACACGATTTTTACCGGCAATCATGCCGGTGGCGGTGGCGGCGTCGGATCGTCAACCGGCAGCATGGTCGACGTCAATGTCGGCTATTTCCATCCCATCAATATTGCCGTTCCCGCCGGTGGAACGGCGGACGCTCAACAGATCGATCATGTTCTCTATGATCAGCACGCGCTTCAGCTGGCCGGCATCGCAGGCCACGGCGGAGAGGGTAACCTCACCGACGCCCATTCGGCGCTCGTCGATGACATTCTGAGTTTCATGCATAGCTAGAGCATGTCGCGCAAAAGTGTGCCGCGGTTTTCCCAGGCAAAGCGCGAAGCGCTTTTGCCGCAACGACATGCATGCGTAAAAACAAAGAGCTAAAGCGCAAGGAGCGAATCTGAAAGATCGCGACGCGCTTTAGAAGGATAGACTCCCCGCTCGTATTGCGCCGCTCAACTGCACGAGATTGTTCTTGGCGCCGTTTTTCAAAGCCATATGTTGATCGCTTCCTCCGCCCGGGTTTCGACAGAACTACCGACCCTTCCGCCATGACCTTATCGGCATTGTCGGCGCCCGCGCGGTGCTGCCAGGAGAAACGATGCCGGCTGGTATTAATGCGTCATTAGAGCGCAGTTTTCAGTAATCATAACGGGTAATAGGCGATCTCAGGCTTTTGTTGCCTTTCGCATTTGTCGTTTTGCTGTCGAGGTCTGCGACTGCTTTGAATTGAGATCGGGTGATAAAGCCGAGCCGATCGGCGGCTCGGTATATCCAACAGCTCTTTGCTGAATAGGTCTCTAGCGGATCGGTTGCATTTTCAGTGCTTTTGGAAGTTTTGTTGACCTGCTTGCCGTACGTGAATTCGGCGAAGAATGGAAAGTCTTCGGCAACAAGTCGAACCGACAGCTCATGATGAACAATCTTTTTGCCGTGTTCTGTGATCACAGTTATCTATCGATGAAATCTTATAGACTATAAGAATTATCATGAGAGATTCGACTATTGATAACGAGAATACACTCGCTTTTTATCATGACATGTCGCGAGAACTGGAATAGGATGAATAACTGTTGGGTTGCACATATTCTGGGGAGCACGCAAGTGTCCGACAGTGCTGGAATAAAGCGCCGGCGCAATGCACCAACTGTGATCATTATTGAGCATTCTACACTGGCGCGCACGACCGTGGTGAAGCTTCTTGAGCGTGAACTCGCCGGGTGGAACTTTATCGATTTGAGCTCGACCGAGAGTCTCGATCGAGCGCTCGGAGCCGAGGTGCGTTTGATCGCATTGGATCTGGCTGGCAGAGATGTCGAGAGCGCCAGCCTGCGTGATGATCTCGCCGCGATTGCTGCACGTTTTCCCGAGGTTCCTATCACGTTGCTCTCAGGTACGGATGACGCCATCATAGCTCGCCAGGCGCTCAAGATCGGCATCCGCGGATTTTTCTCGACGTCACTTCCCATCGACATTGCCCTTGCCGGTCTTCGTCTCGTTCTGGCAGGAGGAACATTTTTCCCACAGCTTTTGGGAGCTGCCGCAAACGGCTCAAACGAGCATAGTCCGGCCAGAAATGAGGCCGAAAAGAGCTTGGATGATAGGACACAGTACCTGGCGCTTGCCGACTTCACGCCCCGGGAGGCGGATGTCCTCGCGGAGTTGCAATCCGGCTGTTCAAACAAGGTCATTGCCGGAAAACTCAATTTGTCGGGGCATACGGTGAAGATGCATCTGCAACACATCATGCGCAAGCTGCAGGCGCAGAACCGCACTGAAGTGGTTGCCCGCCTGATTCAAAGAGCCGCCGGCGGCCCTGACGCCTCCCCGAGCTAGGCGCCTATTTGCTGTATCTGCGTGTCAGCAGAAGGCTCGGCAACGACGGCTTGATTTCGCCCTGCCTGCTTGGCGCGATAAAGCGCGCGATCGGCTTCGAGCAATAGCGCTTCCGGAGAGATATTCTGATCCGGCGCCGCCAGCGCAATGCCGACGCTGAGCGTCACATGCCCGAAAGGCGATCCCTCATGCGCCAGCTTGACGGTCGCCATCGCCGAACAGAGAGCCTGTCCGATGACGGGCGCGTTGCCGGCTGAGGCGATCCGCGCAATGATGGCGAACTCCTCGCCGCCATAACGGGCGACCAGATCCTGTTTGCTTCGCGTATTGCGTTCCAGCACCCCGGCGATTTCCTTCAGGCAGGCGTCTCCCGCCGGATGGCCGTATCGGTCGTTGTAGCCCTTGAACCAATCGGCATCCACCATGGCAAGCATCAGCAGGTCCCGACCTTGCCCAAGACCGGCGAGCTCGCTTGCGAGAACCTCGTCGAAGCGACGGCGGTTGGCGACGCCCGTCATCTCGTCCGTCTGGCTGATCGTCAGGAGCTTCTGATTGAGCCGCTCCAGCTCGGACGTTCGATCCCGGATCTTTCCCTCAAGCGCTTCATGGGCGGCGTGAACGCGCGCGGCCATCGACGCAAAATCGCGGGCAAGCTCGCCGATCTCGTCGTCGGAGTGTGTGGGCAGGGCGTCGTTGGCAACGGTAACGCCGGAACGGCCGACCAACTGCGTCGCGTGGATCAATCTCACCAGCGGTTCGGCGACCTGCTTTTGCAGGATCGAACGGAGGATGAAGAGTTCGACGAACAGAGTGAGCAGGCCAACGGCGATGACGATCCCGAGATTGGTGAGGATGGCGGGCCGCATCAGAGATTTCGGATAGTGGACGGCAAGCACCCAGGGCGTATCCGGGATGCGGCCGACGGCGGTAATTTCGCTGGTGCTGTCGATGAGCGATACCGAACCCGCTCCGATCGACTGGCTTGCCTTTAGCAAGGGCTGGTAGTCGGTGAGCGCCAGTGAGGAAATCGAGGCGGTGCCGGCGCTGGCCGTAATCGCATCGCTATATTTGCCGTCGAAGATCAGGGTCCCCTCGGCATCGGCCGTAAAGATCGTCGCCCGCGCGCCCGGCAGCGTCGGATTGGCGGTTCGTTTCATCAGATCGTCGAGCAGCACGTCGACACACGCCATGATGCGATGTTTGCCCGAAGCGTCAGGCGCATCGGGCGTCGCGATCGTTGTCATCCAGGCATTGTTGGATGGGTCCCAATAGATGCGCGTAAAGAAAGTATCGCTTTGAGGCCCGCCGAAGCCGCGGGAGAAAAATTCGAAGGTTTCGAGCTTCAGCGCATCCGGCCCTTCATATGTGAAAACCTTGGCGATGTCGGCAGCCTGATAGATCGGGAAGCCTTTTTCCGGAACCACGCCGTAGAAATTGAAGAGGCGGCCCTTGGCGGCAGAACCGAATTGGTAAGAGAGCAGGTACGACAGCGCAAACCGCGTCTTCACGTCCTCCTCAGGCGTCACGTCAGGCGCGTAGGTCGCCGACATGTCGGGAAATCTGCGCCCATCGGGCAAGGGTTCGCCTTCGAACAATCCCGGACGCTGGGTATAGGATCCATCCTCATGGCGATAGAAGATATCGTCGAAATCCCGGGCCAATGATTGCCGGGCTTCCGGTATCGCGTAGATCCTGTTGAATTCGGCGAGGAAATTCTTCTGAAGATCCGTCACTTCACGGAATGGTAGAGACTCGCGCTGCAAGGCCTGTTCGGTCGAAAGCGAGAGCTGCGACCGCACCGACTGCTCAAGCGCCGAATGATTGATGAAATAGGATACGCCGCCGGCGCAGGCGCAGACCAGAGCGATACGCAGCGCCGCCAGCCGTAAAGCCCGCGACGCAAGGGTGTGACGTGTTTTCCGGCTCACCTTCGGTCTGAAGACGATTTTCAACAATGCGCTCATGCCGGTGCCGCTCATTTCAGCGCTCCGGCCTGGATGATCGACAACCCGATTGCGTCGACCGCTCGCATGCCAATAACCAGCAGGCTGCTCGAGATCATGCATTTACCTCAGTCGTTGGAAGCAAGCCCGTCCGGCTGCCCCTCGAGAGCAGCATCAGGACGTCGTGCATTTATGGGCATCGGGGAAAGCGCCACAATTCATTCGTGGCGTGACGAGTTCGGCAGCGGCGCCGAAGCTCAGCGCATCGAGACATTGCTCGAAGGACTGGAGCCATTAAGGCGTGGCGAGAAGTTAACAAAGGATGCCGACGTCGAAACGCCGCCGAAGTTGCCTGCGCGATTCGGATAAACTTCGCAAAACGGATCAGACGGTTGCGCTGGCGGCCGCGCGGCGTGTCAGCCCTCGGGTGTTCGTTTCAGCTGGTCTCATATCGTGAAACCCACGTGGGAACCGCGAGTCCGGCCGTCCGTTACTCCTAAAGGAATGGAGGACATGGACATGCGCAAGAAAAAAGCCATCGTCGAGGCGGCGCTCGAGTCCGAGTACGAGCGCCACCCGCTGGGGATTATGAATACCGAGCAAGCGCTGGAGCTTGAGGATTCCGACGGTCTTGTGTTCAGTCATCCTGACAAAGAGGCCGGGGTGACGGATCATTTCGTCGATCAGGATCAGTTGCGCCGGTTGGTGCAGTAGATCCGGAAAAGACGCAGCGCTGCCGGCCTCAGGCAATCATATAGCCGCCGTCCACCGGCATCGATATCCCGTTCACCATCGCCGCCTCATCCGAGAGCAGGAACAGAACAACCTCGGCGACGTCTTCCGGCTCGGCGAAGCGGCCGACCGGAATGCGCTGTTTCATCCCGGCCGCCTTTTCGGGATCGCTCCATGCCTTCACCGCCATTGGCGTCAGCGTCACCGTCGGGTGGACGCCGTTTGCGCGGATGCTGTGCGGCCCAAGCTCCTTTGCCATGACCCGCGTCAAACCGTCCAATCCACCCTTCGAGGCACAATAGGCAGCGTGGTCGGGGATGCCGATGAAGGAGGCGACCGACGAGACGTTGACGATGGCGCCCTTGCGGCCCTCCTTGATCAGGAAACGGGCATATTCCTGCGCCACGATCATCGGCGCACGGGTGTTGACCGCGACAAGACGATCGAACGCTTCGACTGTCGTATCCAGGAACGGCTGCAATTCGGTGGTGCCGGCGCAGTTGACGAGGAAATCCGCGGGCAAAGCGGCGATCGCCGCCTTCCTCGTCGCCTCGGCGTCGGCGAGATCGACCTGGATGGCGCGGCAGCCCGGTTCCACTCGCAGCGCGTCGACGTCGGCGGCACTGCGGGTCAGAGCGACGACCTGCGCACCCCGTTCGACGAGCATGCGCGCAATTTCGCGTCCGATGCCTTTGCCGGCGCCGGTCACGATGACCGTCTTTCCATTAAAATCCATGGTCGCCTCCCCTTACAGTCTCTGGCCCGTTTCGCGATCGAAGATATGCGCACGCCGGGGATCGATGTGGAAGTACATCGTCCGTCCGGGCGCCACCTCGATGCGCTCGCGGATCAGCGCGTCGATCGGCACGCCTCCCGTGCGGCCGAAGATCAATGTCTCGGAGCCGGTGGGCTCGAACACCGATACCTCCACAGGAACGCCGTCCTCGCCGATCGTGATGTGCTCCGGCCGGATGCCGTAGGTGACGGCCCGTCCGTCATCCGCATTGGTGTTTTCAATGGGAAGGGCGACGCCCTGGTCGGTGACGACGACTTTCCTGCCGTCGCGTGACGCAACGCGACCCTGAAGGAAGTTCATCGATGGGCTGCCGATGAAGCCGGCGACGAAGAGGTTGACCGGGAAGTCGTAAAGATCGAGCGGCTTGCCGATCTGCTCGACCCTGCCGTCGCGCATCACCACGATCTTGCTCGCCATCGTCATCGCCTCGATCTGATCGTGGGTGACGTAGACGGTGGTGGTCTTCAGCCGCTGGTGAAGCTCCTTGATTTCGACACGCATGGTGACGCGAAGTTTGGCGTCCAGATTGGACAGCGGCTCGTCGAACAGGAAGACCTGCGGATCGCGGACGATGGCGCGGCCCATCGCCACGCGTTGACGCTGCCCGCCCGACAATTGCTTCGGATAGCGGTCGAGATAGCGCGTCAGGTCGAGGATCTCGGCCGCTCTGCCGACCTTTTCGTCGATCTCCGCCTTGGGGCGCCGGGCCATCTTCAGCGGAAAGCCCATGTTCTCGGCCACCGTCTTATGGGGGTAGAGCGCGTAGCTCTGGAAGACCATCGCGATGTCGCGCTCCTTCGGCGGAGCGTTGGTGACGACACGGCCGCCGATCCGAATGTCCCCGCCGCTGACGGTCTCGAGACCGGCAATCATCCGCAGCAGGGTGGATTTGCCGCATCCGGAAGGGCCGACCAGCACGACGAATTCGCCGTCGTCGATGTCGACGCTGACGCCATGCATCACCTGAAGCGCGCCATATCTCTTGGTGACGTCGCTAACCTGTACATTTGCCAATGTCGTTCCTCCCTAAAACAGCGCGGCTTGTGTGTTGACGGAAGCCATCGGCTCATCCCTTCCAGACGATATAGGTGCCGAGAACCGCCGAGATTGCCGCCGCGCACCATACGGAAAGCCCGTACGGCTCGATGAACCGCATCCAGAACAGCGAGAGCGCGACCCAGATCACCACCGAGATGAAGAGCCGGTCGAACCAGTTCGTTTCGATCGGCAGAAATCCCGGCTTGCGTGGGTTGTTTTCTGATGGAGAGGTCATGGCTTCACCCTTTCACCGCACCGAAAGTCAGGCCGGCCACGATGTGGCGCTGCACCACCGAAAAGACGATGAGCGCCGGAACCAATGTCAGCATCGAAATCGCGGCCATGATCCCCCAGGCCGTCCCCGTGGTCGTCACATATTCCGACAGGCCGGTGGTCAGGGTCCGCGCATTGAAGTTGGTGAGCGTCGCGGCCAGCAGGTATTCGTTCCACGCAAATACCCAGGTCAGGATCAGCGTCACCGCAAGCCCTGGCCGTGCCAGGGGAAAGATGATGTCATAGAGGACGGTCCATGGGCTTGCGCCATCCATATAGGCGGCTTCGTCCAACTCCTTCGGAATTCCTTCGACGGTCGGGCGTAGCGTCCAGATGGCGAAAGGAAGGTTGAAGGAACAGTAGACAAGGATCATGCCCAGCCGGGAATCGGCGAGCGAGAAGTCGCCGATTTTGTAGACCTGCGTCAGCAGCAGGAAAAGCGGCAGCAGGAAGACCGCCGGAGGCGCCATGCGGTTGGTGATCGTCCAGAAGAAGATGCTTTCCTTGCCGGCGAGGTCGAAGCGCGTCAGCGCGTAGCAGGCAAAAAAGCCGAGCGTCGTGACGAGCAGCGCATTGCCCGACGAAATGATCATCGAGTTGAGCATGTATCGGCGCAAGGTCGGATTGGTCAGCACATCCTGGTAGTTCTTCCAGAAGAAGCTGCGGAGAACGACGTCGGGCGTCGAGAACAGGTCGAAGGGCTGTTTCACCGATATGACGAACAGCCAGTAGATCGGGAAAAGCGTCGCGAGGCTGATCAGGATCCACAGCACGACCGGCAGCCAGGGGTTCTGCGTCTTCATCGCGTCAGCCTCTCTTCACACGGGGCGCAATCAGGCCGACATAGAGCAGCCAGCAGACGACGATGGTGAGGTAAAGGACGATGACCGAGATCGCCGAACCGTAGCCGTAGTTCGTCTTGGGGAAGACTTCCCTGAAAATATGGACGCCGATGTAGCGGGTCGATGAACCCGGGCCGCCGCCGGTCAGCATCAGGACCTCGTCGACGGTGCGCAGCGCATCCATCAGCCGGATGAACACCGTGGCGATGAGCGCCGGGCGGATCAGCGGAAGCGTGATGTGCCAGAAGATCTGACTCTTGCCCGCGCCATCGATCTGCGCCTGCTCGAACGGATCCGGCGGCAGCGAGACCAGGGCGGCGATCAGCGAAAGGGTGACGAGTGGCGTCCAGTGCCAGATGTCCATGATCACCGTGACGGTGAAGGCTGCGGCAGCACTCTGGCCGATATTCAGATCGTAGCCGAACCAACTCCTGAGAAGATAGGGAATGATGCCGATCGACGGTGTGGTCATCAGCTTCCACACGGAGCCGACGATGATCGGCGCCATGATCAGCGGCAGGGTGTGGATGGTGCGAAACACCGCTTTCCCTGGAAAATCCTTGAGCAGCGCCTGGGCGAGGACATAGCCGAGGACCAGCTCCGACACGACCGCGAAGAAGACGAATGCCAGGGTGATGCCGAGCGAGGCCAGGAACTGGGCGTCGAAGACGAGCCGCCGATAGTTGTCGGACCAGTTGAAGACCATGCCCGGATTGGCCGCGAACGGGTTCCATGCATGGAACGAGACCCAGAGGACGTAGATGAACGGAAAGATCCCGAACAGCCCGAGGATCACTATGGTCGGTGACAGCAACAGCCACCCGAGCTTCTGCGAATGCATCGCCTATCCCCCATTGAACCTGATGTCGACGTCCGCCCCACGCAGGAAGCGAAAGATGACGGGTCGTAGGACACGACCCGTCAGTCGGGGAGGATGTTTATTTGCGATAGCCGAGCGATGTCAGTTCTTCTTCGGCCTTGGCCGCCATCTGGTCGAGGCCTTCATCGGGGGCGATCTTGCCGGTCAGGATGTCGTAGAAGATCGGAGCGGTCGCTTCACGCACCTGCGCATGGAAGGGGTAGGGAGGAGCGCCGGCGAAGAGTTTGCCCTCGTCCTTCAGCATCGTGTAGAAGCCGCCGAGCTTGGTGTCCATCTCCTTCACCTTCGGATCGTCGAACGTTGCCTTGTTGGTGATGCGCGGCGCGGCGATGGCCCAGTCGGGCTGCACTTCGTTCTGGCCGATGAATTCGAGAAACAGCAGCGACGCTTCCTTGTTCTTCGACGTGACCGGCACGCCGAAGGCGCCGCCATCGTAGTAACCGATATAGCCCTTTCCGGCTTTCGCATCGTCCAGCACGCCCGGCTCGAGCGGCGGCAGTGCGAACCCGACCTGTCCCACAACCTTCGACTGCGCGGCATCGCTTGCAATCCACGCGGCATTCTCACCGTAGATCAGCCCCTGAGCGACGCGGCCGGCCGCGAAGGTTGTTGCCGTCTCCGTCCAGGTCGACTGCGTCGATTCCGGCGGAGCGATGTCGCGCAGGTGCAGCCAGTATTTCAACGCGGCCTTCGCCTTGTCGCCGTTCATCGTGCCGCCGTGTTCGACCGTCGCCGCATAATTGTTCTTGGCGTCGATGCCCCAATTATAGACGCCGAACGTCGGCACGATGGATTCGAAGAATTCGTACCAGGACGCCGGATGGCCCGTATGGGCCTGAGCGGTCGTACCCCAGAGCTCCAGGCCGTTGTCCTTGCCGTATTTGGTGAAGAACTCGGCGATCTCAGTGTATTCCTCGTGGGTGGTCGCTGGCTTCAGGTCCTTGCCGGCCTCCTTTTTGAAGGCCTCCTTGATCTTCGGATCGTCGAAGAGATCCTTGCGATAGAGATATGTCTTCAGGAAAGCTTCCATCGGCGTGCCGAAGAGATCGCCGTTGGCATCCTTGAAGTAGTCGGCGAAGCTGGTGAAGTTCGTATCGTCGTAGGTCGGCGCCTTCAGATCCGGCTGGTCCTTCAGCGTCTTGGTGATGTCAACGAGGAAATTCCTGGCGAGATAGGAATAGATGATGTCCTGCTCGATATAGACCATGTCGTAGATGCCGGTCTTGGCTTCCATGTCCTTGATGGCCTTGTCGTACATCTGATCCCAGGATGTCGTCTCGATTTCGACCTTGATGCCGGTCTTCTTTTCGAATTCCGGCGCGAGCACGTTCTTGATGTAGTTCGATGGCGGGGTGCTTTCGGTGACGCCGTGCAGCGTCACGCCCTTGTATTTAGCCCCGGCGTCAGACCAGAAATCAGCCCGGGCCGGCGAAGCAGTCGTGGCGAGGCCGAGCGTCAGCGCAAGCGCGCTCGCCTTCAAAGCATAGTGCATTTCCAATCCTCCCAGATAGCAGCGAGATTATTTCGCCGGTGCTTGTGTAGGCCAAAAAAGCCAACAGCGCAATATTTGTTGTCTAAACATGCAAATCTATCGTCTATCCCATTGAATTTTGCGAGAACTAATCTCGTCAAAGGGAGTGGTAGCAATGGTAGTCGAGTTAAAATGCTGCAATGCAAGGAAAGTTTGCGAGGCAGCAAAAAGCCGTTCCAAAAATTATTTGTTGTGTTGCCGAACTAAATGACATAGCACTGTCCATAATCACGGGAATATCGCGGAGGAAAACCTATGCGTCGATTGGGTATCCATTCATTTGTATGGACAGGCGGCCAAACGCAGGAAGGGCTGGAGATGGCCCTCAACAAGACCGCCGAACACGGATATCGCACCATCGAATTTGCCTATCTGCGCCCCGAGAAATTCAATCTCGATCGGCTGGCAAGGCTGGCCCAGTCTCTGGATGTGGAAATCGGCGTGACCATGGGTCTGCCGCTCGACAAGGACGTATCGAGCGAGGACGCTGCAGCGGTGAACGCGGGAAGGCAGACGCTGGCCGATGCCGTTCGTGCGGTCCGCGATATCGGCGGCAACAAGCTCGGCGGGATTCTTTATTCCGCGCACACCAAGTACAATCGTCAGCCGACGAAGAAGGGCTGGGACAACAGCGTCGCCGCGATCGCCGCGACCGGCGAGGTCGCCAGGCAGGCGAATGTCGATCTCGTGCTGGAGGTGGTCAACCGGTTCGAGACGAACCTGCTGAACACCACGGCCCAGGGGCTCAAGTTCATCTCCGAGACGGGATCGGCGCATGTTCGTCTCCATCTCGATACGTTCCACATGAATATCGAAGAAGCCAATCCGGCCGCCGCCATCCGTCTTGCCGGCGACAAGATCGGTTACTTCCACATAGGCGAAAGCAATCGCGGCTATCTCGGCGACGGCGTCATCGACTTCGATCTGATCTTCGACGCCCTGCTCGACATCGGCTACGACAGAGACATTGTGTTCGAAAGCTTCTCGACGACGGTCGTCGATGAAGGCCTGTCGCTCGCCTGCGCGATCTGGCGTGATACCTGGGAGGATAATGATCCGCTTGCCGCCCACGCAAAGCGCTACATCGAGCTGAAATATGACGAGGCCAAGCGTCGCCGCGCCACAAACGCGCGGCCCTGATTATCCTTCTGACAGCCTGTTCCAGTCGTGTAAGGGTGGGCGGCTTGAAGGGAATTGAAATATGAACGACACCGTCTCCATCGGAAGTTCGCCGCGCAGGATCCGGCAGAACAATATCGTCGCCGCCTTGCAGACGATCTACGCCCACCGAAGCCTCAGCCGGGCCGATCTCGCTCGCAAGCTCGGTATGAACCGCTCATCCTCGGGGGAGATCGTCGGCGAACTGACGGAAGGCGGGT
Organism: Rhizobium sp. RSm-3; assembly: GCF_001854685.1. Lineage (NCBI taxonomy): Bacteria > Pseudomonadati > Pseudomonadota > Alphaproteobacteria > Hyphomicrobiales > Rhizobiaceae > Rhizobium > Rhizobium sp. RSm-3. The sequence goes on from NZ_MAWZ01000002.1 coordinate 113,705, forward strand.
TCGTCCGGGAGTCGGAGGAGAGCGGCAAGCCGCGCCTGGAACATTCCCGTGCCGGCCGTCCCGGCATCATGCTCGAACTGGTTCCCGACGCCGCCTTCTTCGTCGGCATCGAGATTGGCGTCGAGCACATATCGGCAGCCGTCGTCGATCTCTCCGCCGACGTTCGGGCGTGCCGGAAAATGGCGTTCGACACGCCCTCTTCGACGGTGCAGGAGGCGGTGGCGCAGGGTATCGAGCTCATCATCGGCGCGATGGCGAAAAGCATGATCGAAAGGTGCAAGGGTCTCGGCATATCGACGCCGGCCCACATCCGGCCGGATGGATTCGTCACCCTGGCGCCGCTCATCGGCTGGCGGGACGTGCCGTTGAAGGAGATCGGCCGATCCGCCTTCCCCGCCGCCGTCCCGATCGCAGTCGAAAACGACGCCAACGCCTTTGCGATCGGCGACAGCTATCGCCACGGTGCCGCAGGGGTGACCCTGTTCCTGCTGATGGAAACGGGCGTCGGCGGCGGCATCATGATCGATGGCAAGCTGTTTCGCGGCGGCCACGGCCTGGCGGGAGAAATCGGCCACACGCTGGTGCCGGGAAGCGGCGGCCAGAAGTTCGAGCAGCTGATCGGCCGCGAGGTGCTGATCAGGCAATATCGTGAGGCCGTCGGGCGCGAGGACGCTGATCTGCAGGACTTCCTTGGCGACGTTCGCGATCGTGTCCCGGCCGCGGTCAATATCGCCGAAACCTGGTCGCGCCATCTCGCCTATGCACTGCTGCAGGCCTGTCGCCTGCTCGACCCGGACAGGATCGTGCTGGGCGGCTCGGTGGCATCCCTCTATCCGATGGTGGCCGCCCGCGTGGCGGTCCACATGTCGGAAGGCCAGAACATCGCTTTCCCCACGCCGGAGATCGTCGTGGACGATGATGCGGAGTTCGGCTCCGCCTTCGGGGCCGCATGCATGCTGCACCAGCGCTTTCTGTCGCTTGAGAACGAGGAGTTCGGCAGCGAGGACGGTGCGCCGGTCCAATCGGCACTGAGTTAAAGACAACAGGGATCGAAAGCAGGATTGCACATGGCATCAATACTGGCTCCGGACGCGCTTGGTCCCACGGTTTGCGTCGGGGAGATCCTCGTCGAGATCGTCGCAACGACGGTTGGAGACGGATTCCGCGAAGCCCAGCCGCTGGTCGGTCCGTTTGCGAGCGGCGCGCCGGCGATCTTCATTTCGCAATGCGGACGGCTCGGCGGTCAGGCCGCGATGGTGGGCGCCGTCGGCGATGACGATTTCGGCCGGGTCAATACCGATCGCCTCAAACGCGACGGCGTCGATATCTCGGCGATCTCGATCGATCCCGACTATCCCTCGGGAAGCGCTTTCGTTCGCTACCGGAAGGATGGCTCCAGAGATTTCGTCTACAACATCGCCACCTCGGCAGCCGCGCGCTTCGGCTGGTCCCAAGTGGTCAGCGATCTGATCGATCGGAGCGGACATCTTCACGTGATGGGCTCCGCTCTGTCGGTCCCGAGTGCCCGCGCGGTGATCGACAAGGCGGTCGACATCGTCAAGGCGCGCGGGGGAACGCTTTCGGTCGATCCGAACATCCGCAAGGAATTGAAGCTCGACGAGGATACCGAGCGCCGCTTTGCCAGGCTTGTCGCCGCCGCCGATCTGCTTCTGCCTTCCGGAGAGGAGCTTGAGCGTGCCGCAGGTGTCGAAGGCGAAGCGGCAGCGATCCGCCGCCTGTTCGAGCTTGGCGTCAAGGAGATCGTGCTGAAGCGCGGAGCCGACGGCGCAACCTACTTCGCCCACCAGGGAGACCGCATCGACGCCCCGGCATTTCTAGTTCAGGAGGTCGATCCCACGGGCGCCGGCGACTGCTTCGGCGGCGCCTATCTCACCTGCCGGCGGCTCGGAATGTCTCCCCAGCAGGCGCTGACCTATGCGTCGGCCGCCGGCGCCCGCAACGTGATGGTGCTGGGCCCGATGGAAGGTGCCGGCACCCGTGCGGAACTCGATGCGTTTATCGCTGCAACGGAAAGGCGGTCGTGATGCGGGTGCATCTCAACGAACTGGCCGGGCTGAGGATCGAAGGCCACCCCAGAGGCGTCACCTCCGTATGCTCCGCCCATCCGGTCGTGCTGCGTGCCGCGCTCCGGCACGGGCGGCAACAGCAAAGCACAGTGCTGATCGAGGCGACCTGCAACCAGGTCAATCACCTCGGCGGCTATACCCGGATGACGCCGAGCGATTTTGCGTCCCTCGTCATGACGATCGCGGAGGAGGAGGGGTGCCCTGAAAAACTCATCGTTCTCGGCGGCGACCATCTCGGCCCCAATCCCTGGCGGGACCGCCCGGCGGAAGAGGCCATGGCCGAGGCGGAGAAAATGGTTGCCGCCTATGTCGATGCCGGATTCCGCAAGATTCACCTCGACGCCTCGATGGGCTGCAAGGGCGAGCCGATGGCGCTCGACGACGAAACCACCGCCCATCGCGCCGCCCGGCTTGCCGCAGTCGCCGAGGCTTCGGCCGGGAAGACCGGTGGCGCAATGCCGGTTTACGTCATCGGCACCGAAGTGCCGCCGCCGGGCGGGGCCGATCATGCCCTGACAACGATCGAACCGACGGCTGCCGCGGCGGCGCTGAAGACGATCGAAGTCCACCGCCGGATCTTCGCGGAGGCCGGACTCGGGCAAGCGTTTGGCCGGGCGATCGGCCTGGTCGTTCAGCCGGGTGTCGAGTTCGGTAATCACAACGTCATTCTGTACGACAGCAGCAAGATAGAGGCGCTGCAATCGGTGCTCGGCGAGGAGCCGCAATTCGTGTTCGAGGCCCACTCGACGGATTATCAGGGCACCGGGCCGTTGGCCGCGTTGGTGAAGGACGGGTTTCCGATTCTGAAAGTCGGTCCCGAACTGACCTTTGTCCTGCGCGAGGCCCTCTATGCGCTTGATGCGATCGCTTCGGACCTCCTGCCCGACTACGGCCAGCGTCCGCTCTATGCGGCGATGGAAGCGCTGATGCTCGATCAGCCGGGCAATTGGCGCCGCCACTACCACGGCACAGAGGCCGAGATGCGTTGGCTGCGGCATTACTCGCTCTCCGACCGCATCCGTTACTACTGGGCGTCGGCTGAAGCGCAAGGCGCCGTCCGGCGCCTGTACGAGGCCCTTCGGGGGCAATCCGTTCCGCTGCCATTGCTTTGGCAGCATATGCCGGCCGCGCAGCACTTCGCAGACGCGCCGCTCGATCCGGAAGAGGTTCTGATCTGGAGAGTGACGAAGAGCCTCGCCGACTATCACGCCGCCTGCGGCGTCGGGAAGAATTGAGCAATCGAGATCAAGATAGGAGGAGAAAACGATGACGGAATTGAATGGGAAGATCGCGGCGGTCACGGGTGCGGCCTCAGGCATAGGATTGGCCTCGACCGAGGCAATGCTCGCCGCCGGCGCAACGGTGGTGCTGGTGGATCGGGATGAAAAGGCGCTCGAGGCTGTCTGCGGCCGGCTCGGCGAGCGCGCCATTCCGCTGGTGATCGACCTGCTGAACCCGAACGAGTGCGCCGGATTGCTCGAGGGCGTCCTGTCGAAGACGGGCAGGCTCGATATCCTGCATGCCAATGCCGGCACCTATATCGGCGGCGACCTTGTTGAAACCAACCTCGACACGATCGATCGGATGCTCAATCTCAATGTGAATGTCGTCATCAAGAACGTTCACAATGTCATTCCGCACATGATCGAACGCGGCACCGGCGACATCGTCGTCACAAGCTCCGTCGCCGGGCATTCGGCAATCCCATGGGAGCCGGTCTATTCGTCGTCGAAATGGGCGATGACCTGCTTCGTCCAGACGATGCGGCGCCAGCTTCTGAAAAACGGCATTCGTGTCGGCTCGGTATCTCCAGGGCCGGTGATCAGCGCTCTGCTCGCGGACTGGCCGGAGGAAAACCTTCGCAAGGCCAAGGAGGCTGGGGCTTTGATCGAGCCCAAGGAGGTCGCCGATGCGATCATCTTCATGCTGACCCGGCCGCGCAACGTCACCATCCGCGATATCGTGGTGCTTCCCAGCGCATTCGACATCTGAAGGAGCCTGATATGAGTTACCTGCAGAAATTTCGCCTCGACGGCGAGCGTGCGGTGGTCACCGGCGGAGGGCGCGCGATCGGGCTCTGCTGTACCGAGGCGCTGGCGGAGGCGGGTGCTGCCGTTGTCGTCATCGAACGCGCCGAGGCCGACGCCCGGCAAGCGCTCGCGTTGCGCGACAAGGGCTACGACGTCGACATCCGGCTCGGCGACGTCACCGACGCGGCCCGTATGGAGGCGATTGCCGCCGAGCTTGCCGACGCCGGCCGGCCGGCGACGATCCTCGTCAACAATGCCGGGATTGGCCAGAGCGGCATCCCGGCGGAGGATCTCGGCGACGCCGATTGGCTGCGCATGATGGACGTCAATCTCAACGGCGTCTTCTGGTGCTCGCGCGCTTTCGGCCGTCACATGGTCTCGATGAAACACGGCACCATCGTCAATCTCGGTTCGATGTCGGGGCACATCTGCAACCGGCCGCAACCGCAGACGGCCTACAACGTCTCGAAGGCGGCGGTCCACCACCTCACGCGCTCGCTGGCTGCCGAATGGGCGCAGCACGGCATCAGGGTAAACGCCGTTGCGCCCACCTACATCGAGACACCGATGGTGGTGGCCGTCGAAGCCAATCGCGAGCGGATTCCGCTCTGGCTCGCCGACACGCCGATGGGACGGATGGGAACGCCGGAGGAGGTTGCAAGCGCGGTCCTCTTCCTCGCATCGGGCGCCGCCAGCCTGATGACCGGAGCGATCGTCAATGTCGATGCAGGGTTCACCTGCTGGTAGTTCTTGGGGAATAATGAATATGGAAACGTTACCACATTTTCTTGACTCGTAATTCCGCGCCGTCTATTCGAATATGGAAACGTTACCACATCTGGGAGGAGCCTGATGAAATCCGCACGGTTGAACCGACTTTTCGGCGTGTCCGGAAATTGTTTTGACGTTGCCATCGATCACGGCATGTTCAATGAGCGGACCTTCCTCGCCGGCATCGAGAATATGAAGACCGCCATCGAGGTGATCGCCGAGGCTGGCCCGGATGCCATTCAGCTTCCGCCGGGCACCGCGCCCATTCTGCAGGCCATTCCCGGCAAACAACGCCCGGCCCTGGTGCTGCGCACCGACATCGCCAATATCTACGGCAATCCCCTGCCGTCTCGATTGTTTTCCGAAATGATCGACAGGGCGGTGGAACAGGGCGTTGCACTGGATGCCGCCTGCGTCGTCGTCAATCTTCTGATGCTGCCGGACCAGCCGGACGTCTATCGGGCCTGCGTGCGCAACGTGAACAGCCTGAAGCGCCAATGCGAGATCTATGGCATGCCGCTGATGGTCGAGCCGCTCGTCATGCAGGACAATTCCAAGGGCGCCTATATGGTCGATGGTGCGATCGACAAGATCCTGCCGCTCGTGCGCCAGGCGGCCGAACTCGGGGCCGACATCATCAAGGCCGACCCATGCGACAATGTCGAGGAATATCACCGCGTGGTCGAGATCGCCCAGGGCCTGCCGGTGCTGGTGCGCGGCGGCGGCCGCGTTTCCGATCAGGAAATCCTGTCCCGCACCAAGCAGTTGATGGAGCAGGGCGCCCGTGGCATCGTCTATGGCCGCAACGTCATCCAGCATCACAATCCCGGCGGCATGACGCGGGCCTTGATGGCGATCGTCCATGACAAGGCTTCCGTCGAGCAGGCCTCTCTGCATATTGGCTGACGCGCGTCTGGGAGGGACATGTCATGACGAAAACATTCCGCTTCGGCGTCATCGGCTGCGGTCTGATGGGGCGCGAGTTCGCCAGTGCTGCGGCGCGCTGGCTGCATCTGGCCGATGTGAAGGCGCGGCCGGAAATTGTCGCCGTCTGCGATACCAACGCGACGCTGCTCGACTGGTTCAGGGATCATGTGCCGACCGTTCGCCAGTTCACCGCCGACTATAAGGAGCTTCTGGCCAATCCCGAGGTCGATGCGGTCTATTGTGCCGTGCCGCATGTGCTGCACCAGCAATTCTATATCGACGTCATAAGGGCCGGAAAGCATCTTCTCGGCGAAAAGCCCTTCGGCATGGACGCCGCTCAGAACCGGGAGATCATGGCGGCTCTTGCCGAGCACCCCGAACTGCTGGTCCGCTGCTCGTCGGAAATGCCGTTCTTTCCCGGCGCCCAAAAGGTCATCGCGCTGGCGAAAAGCGGCGACATGGGGGAGATCCTCGAGGTCGAGGCGGGTTTCCTGCACTCTTCGGACATCGACCGGCAAAAGCCGATCAACTGGAAGCGCATGGCCGAGATCAACGGCGACTATGGCTGCATGGGCGATCTCGGCATGCATGTGCTGCATGTGCCCCTGCGTCTCGGCTGGCGCCCGGCCACCCTGCATGCACAACTGGTCAAGAAAGTCACCGAACGTCCCGACGGCAAGGGCGGCATGCTGCCTTGCACCACCTGGGACAATGCCACGATCAGCAGCCGCGTACGCACCGGCGATCAGGATTTCCCGATGGTGCTGAAGACCTGGCGCATCGCGCCCGGCGAATCCAACAGCTGGTACATCCGCGTTCTCGGCATGAAGAAAAGCGCATTCTTCAGCACGAAGTCGCCGCGTCAGTGGCAGTGGATGGATTACAATGGCGGCGCACAGGCTTGGAGCACCGAGGATCTCGGCTACGGCTCGCTGTTTCCCGCCATCACCGGCAAGATCTTCGAATTCGGTTTTGCCGACGCCATACAGCAGATGTGGGCGGCCTTCGTCGACGAGCTTGCCGGAGGCGATGCGAACGGCTTCGGCTGCGCGACGCCGGCGGAAGCGCAGGCGCATCATGCGGTGCTGACGGCAGCCCTCAAATCCGGTCGCGAGGACGTCGTGGTGCCGGTGGAGTATGCCGGGGCGGAGCGCTGATGCAGCGCTCGGAGATCAATGCCGCGTTGCAGCGGGCAAACGCGACCCTCGATCGTTGGCACTGGTCCCTGCCGGCTTGGGGCTATTGGACGGCGGCGGACTTTGCCACTCATCCCCAGGAATCGGCCTATCTGCGCGCCCATCAACTCGGGTGGGATGTCACCGATTTCGGCTCGAACCGATTTGCCGAGTGCGGCCTCGTGCTGTTTTGCCTGCGCAATGGCATCGTGGGTGTCGAGGGTGAACGGACCTATGCCGAAAAGCTGCTCTTCGTCGGGGAAGGGCAGGTCACGCCGACACACCGGCACGCGGCCAAGATGGAAGACATCATCAATCGCGCCGGCGGCGATCTCGTCATCGAATTCGCCGCAACCGATGCCGAGGGCAATGTGTCGAAGGATGATGTGACGGTTCCGGTCGACGGCCTGCCGCGCCGGCTCGCCGCATGGGAGCCGCTGGTCCTCGAGCCCGGCCGAAGCGTCACGATCCGCACCGGGCTTTACCACCGCTTCTACGGCAGGCAAGGCGGCGGACCTGTCCTTGTCGGCGAGGTCAGCCAGGTCAACGACGACAACAGCGATAACTTCTTTCTGGAGCCGATCGGCCGCTTTGCCGCGATCGAGGAAGACGAGCCGCCGCTCAGGCCCTTGTGGAACGAAGGAGGCCTTTGATGCGAACCGGGGAGGAGGTTCACCATCAGGGCGGTCTGAAGCAGGGCGGTATCGTTTGCGCCGGAAACTTCATTGTCGATCGCGTCCACACCCTGTCCTATTGGCCCGAACAGGGCAATCTCGCCCATATCCTGCATCAGGATCTCGGCGTCGGGGGCGGGGCTGCCAATGTCGTCACCGATCTCGCCTCGCTTGGATTTCCCGGAAAGCTGGCGGCGGCGGGATGCATTGGCGCCGATCCGGACGGAGAGATCGTCAAGGCCAGGCTTGCGGCGGCCGGCGTCGATATCGGCGGTCTCACCGCGCTTGCCGACCGGGTGACGGCGCATACGCATGTGATGAATGTGCCCGGTCAGAACCGGACCTTCTTCTATCATGGCGGCGCCAACGATGCCGTCACGGACAAACGCATCTCACCCGCGGCCTTCGCCGAGGCCGGCTATCGGCTGTTCTATCTCGGTTATCTCATGCTGTTGCCGGGTCTCGACCGAATAGGCCCCGACGGTCGGTCGGGAGCCTCGCGCCTGCTCGAAGCCGCTCGCTGCGCGGGGCTGACGACCTGCGTGGATTTCGTCTCGAGCGAAGATCCGGAATTTGCGGCCAAGGTGGGTGTCGCTCTGCCCTTCTGCGATTTCCTGATCATCAACGAAATGGAGGCCGGCCGGGCAACCGGCCTTGTCGTTCGCGATGCGAAGGGAGATTTGATCGAGTCGGGGCTTTTGAAGGCCGGCGAGCGACTGCTGGCCGCAGGCGTCACCAGGGGAGCGGTCATCCACGCGCCGGAGATATGCTTCTGGTTCGCGCCTGGCGCTGCCCCGATCACGACGCGTTCACGACCCGTCGATGCCGATGACATCGTCAGCACGGTCGGCGCCGGAGACGCCTTCTGTGCCGCCGTGCTTTACGGCCTGCATGAAAACTGGCCGGTCGAGCATATCTGCACCGTCGCCCATGCTGCGGCTGCGTATTGCCTGACGGGCGCGACGGCCACCGACGGCATTCCCGACATGTCTATCCTCCTCCGGGAGGCGAAGGAGACGAACCCCGCCTAGCCGATGCCAGGCAGTCAAAAGGGAGGAGCAAATGAAGCTATTCACCATGGCAGCCGCGCACGGCGGCTTTGCCGGTTTGGATGCAGCTGGGGAGACAGCGCGATGACATCTACAGAAAATGGGCGGCTCTCCGGCAAGGTGGCATTGGTCACGGGCGGCGCCAGCGGCATCGGCAAGGCGGTCTGCCAACGCTTCGCCGCCGAAGGCGCCAGGGTCGTGGTCGCGGACCTCGACGGGGATAAATGCACACGCGTGGCGGCGGCGATCGGTGCTCAAGCCTGGGGTGTGGCGCTCGATGTGACCAGCCAGGACAGCATCGAAGAGACCGTGCGTTTTTCCATCGCCGCCGCCGGCAAGATCGACATCCTGGTCAATGCCGCAGGCATCTACGAGGTCGAGTCTATCCTGGAAATATCCCGGGAACGGACGGCCAAGGTGTTTCAGGTCAATATCGAAGGCCTGATCTTCATGACGCAGGCTGTCGCCCGGCACATGGTGGAGAGAGGGGCCGGTGGACGCGTCATCAATTTCTCGTCCCAGGCGGGGCGTCGGGGCGAAGGACCGGCGGTGGCTTACTGCGCTTCCAAGGCGGCCGTCATCAGCATCACGCAAAGCTGTGCCCTGGAGCTGATCCGTTACGGGATCAATGTCAACGCCATCGCTCCCGGCGTCGTCGATACGCCGATGTGGGACGTCGTCGATGCAAAACTCGGCGGCCGGGAAGGGTTGAAACCCGGCGACTTCAAGCGCCGCGTGGCCGCTGCCGTTCCCGCCGGACGATTTGGCGCCGCCGAGGAACAGGCCGCCATGGCCGCCTTCCTGGCCGGGCCGGATGCAGCATACATCGTGGCGCAGTGTTACAATGTCGACGGCGGCAATGTCATGAGCTGAGCGCTTCGCTTCATCGGCAGGAATAGGCAATCGAGCTTGAGGTCTGGAGGAGTGGAATGAGAGCTGTACGCTTGGAATCGATCGGGTCTTTGACCATGCGCAGCGTTGAGAAACCGGTTGCCGGGCGGGGCGAGCTGCTTGTCCGGGTTGCTGCCGCCGGCATCTGCGGCTCCGATCGCCACATGTACAAGGGCGAATATCCGACCGCGATCCCCGTCACGCTGGGCCACGAATTCTGCGGCATCGTCGAAGAGATCGGCGATGGCGTCACCCGCTTTGCCGGCGGCGAGCTGGTGACGGTCGACCCGAATATCGCTTGCGGCACTTGTCCTGCTTGTACCCGGGCGCGGCCGAACCTGTGCGAGAGACTGGCCGCCATCGGCGTGACGCGGGATGGCGGCTTTGCGGATTATGTGGCGGTGCCGCAGGCGCAGGCCTTCATCCTGCCTGCCGGCCTCGATCCCGTCCACGGCGCCTTCTCCGAACCGCTGGCCTGCTGCATCCACGCCATCGACAAGGCAGGGATCCGTCCGGGCGACGGCGTCGCGATCCTCGGCGGCGGTGTGATCGGCCTGCTGATGGTGCAGCTGGCCCGTCTGGCGGGGGCTGGCGAGATCATTTTGATCACGCGGCAGCAATCGAGACGCCAGGCCGCCCTGCGCCTGGGAGCGACGCACGCCTTCGACCCGAATTCTTCGGACACGGTCGCGTCCGTTCGAGAGGTCACCAAAGGCGGCGTCGATGTGGTCATCGAGTGCGCCGGCGTCAGCGACACGCTTCAAAGCGGTCTGAGGATGGCGCGGCGCGGTGGCACCTTCGTGCTTTTCGGGGTGACGCCTGCGGGTGTCGAGGTGCCGGTTCTGCCCTTCGATCTGCTGATCAACGAAGTCGATATCAGGCCGGCCTACCTCAACCCCTTCACCCATTCGCGCGCTGCGGCAATGGTCGCAAGCGGAGCATTGGAACTGGACGCATTGGTCACCAGAACCATCGGTCTCGATGAGGTCGCCGACGTGGTGGGCAACGCGCCGTTGCCGGGCGAGATCAAGGTCATCGTCCGGCCCTAAAGCGGGTTTTTTGCGCTGCGGACGGGGCCGGTGGAATCGCGCGCGATCAGCGTGACCGGCACTTTGACCACCGCAGCCTGTCGCAATCCGTCCCCCGTTTGCTGGTCCTCAATCAGCGCCTCCAGCAGCCGTGCTGCCTGCTGCCCGACATTGCGGATCGGCTGCGCGACCGTTGTCAGCCGTGGAAAGACATAGGCCGCCTCCGGCAGGTCGTCGAAGCCGACGACGGAATAGTCGTTCGGAACGGAAAATCCGCGATCCTGGACGGCATGGATTGCGGCAATCGCGGAAATATCGGTGGTGCCGATGATCGCGGTGATATCGGGTCGAGAAGCCAGCAATTCGCGCGCCAGCCGGTAGGTCTCCGCAAAGCTGTGCTCTTCCGCCATGGCCACGGCCGCAGGCGCGATGCCGTTTTTCGCCATTTCCGCCGTGATGCCCTGGAGGCGCAGCTGGATGGGCTGGCTGTGGGCCGGCGCCGCGACGATGGCGATCGCCCGGTGGCCGAGGCCGATCAGATGGCGCGCCATCAGCCGCCCGCCTTCCTCGTGATCGGCCATGACAGCGTCGTCGGCGATGCCGTTCAGCTCGCGGTCGATGGCGATGATCGGAATGCCGGCGTCGCGCAGCACCCCGAAATGCTCGATGCTGCCGAAAGCGCTGGCGACGATGACGCCGTCGACGCGCTGGGCAAGCAGCATGGAAAGATAGCGCGCCTCGTGATCCATATTTTCCGCCGTGCTGCAGATCAGCGTCTGATAGCCGTGCTGAAACAATTCCTGTTCGATGGCGTGGGCGAGGATGCCGAAGAACGGCACGTCGATCGACGGCAGCATCAGCCCGATCATCCGGCTGGGTGCCCCGCGCAGCATGCGGGCGCCCTTGCTGGGTGTGTAGTTCAGTGTTCGGATCGCCGCCTCGACGCGGTCCCTGAGCTCAGGCGAGGCGTAACCGCTGTTGTTGAGCACCCGCGAGACCGAAGAGACCGACGTTCCTGCAAGTTTGGCGATATGTCTGATGCTGGTCGTCACAGGCCCCGCATTTCTTTCTTTGCGCAGCGCCAACCGAAAGACGCTGTAGCACTTTGAATGCTGCACAACTTATCCTTAAATCGATTCCGATTTAAGGAATTCCTACGCCACAACCAAGCTTTCGAATCTATGGCTATTCGGGACATCTGATGAACGACACGGTCATCCTTTTTCACGGCATTGCCCGGACGAAGAAAAGCATGGAGAAGCTCGCGGCCTTCCTGTCCGGCAACGGTTATCGGGTCGTGAATGTCGGTTACCCCTCCACCAGGTTTTCGATCAGCGATCTCGTCGATATCGTTCGGCCGCAGATCGACGCGGCTGCCAAGGAGGCCGGCGACGGCCGTGTGCATTTTGTCGGTTATTCGATGGGTGGGCTCATCATCCGCGCTTTCCTCAGGAACGATCGCCCGCCCAACCTTGGCAGAGTGATCATGGTCGGAACGCCGAACAACGGCAGCGAGATTGCCGATTTCCTCAAGACATGGCCGCTCTACAGGAAGTTCTATGGACCGGCGGGGCAACAGCTGATTACCGATCAAACCGAAATGACCGAGCTGTTCGGCATGGTCGACTACGAACTTGGCATCATCGCCGGGAACCGCACCATCGACCCGGTCTCTTCCCTCATCATCGGCCTCAGGGTTCCGAATGACGGGAAGGTTTCGGTGGAGAGCACGCGTCTCGACGGCGCGGCGGCGCATATCGTCATTGCCGCCAACCACACTTTCTTGCCCGTCAACAAGACCATGTGGAACCAAGCCCTGTCGTTTCTGCAGGATGGGCGGTTTAAGGACTGAACACGGACGGAGCTGCCTCATCCAGACAGTTTCAAAACGCGCAATATCGGCCGGGACCTCACCGTTGAACGGTGAGGTCCTGTTTCACTTTTGAAATCAGCAGGCGGGAGCCGTCAGCAGTGAAATGCCCGTAGTCGAATTGCACCGGGTCCCCGCTTTGTGTCCACACGACACAATCCGGGTTGCACATGGTCTTATAGGTGGAGATGTATGTTGCTCCGCTTCCGGCCAATGCGTCCCGAATGTCCACACCGATGTGCTGGCGAGGCGCCAAATGATCAGCGGCCTTAAATGGCTGCCTGTCGTAGAGACTGTGAGCGAGCAGCCGCGGCAAGGAAGATTTATACTCTGCCACCGGTCCGAAGACGACGATCTTTTTGGCAAAGGGTGATAGGTAGTCCACTGTCTTTCTGATGAGTTTGGCGTCATCTGCCGTCCAGCGTCCCGCCAATACGAGAACATCGACCTTATGGCTCGGCAAAAACTCGTTGAATACGTAGTTCATGAGTTCCAGGCAGCGCTCTTCGCCCTCGGCCTCAAGAGTAGGACGGCATCCTGATGCGTTCGCTTGAATGACGTTGATCCCGGGCAGCCCCTTCAAGCCGGGATATAGGTGGGCGGCGTGACTATCACCGATGAGCGCTATGTTCTGCTGAGTATTTGAGAGAGCCAGGCAGGCATCGCGATCGTATTTTTCGATACCATCGTTTGAGGTGAGGAAGCATTTGCCGCTGCGGAAGGCTTTCGAGGGGTCGTAATCGGCAAATTCCGCCACGTGCTCGACGAGCTTGTTGTCGTCCTTCATTTGTTCGGCGGCGAGTTGCCCGACGAATGCCAGCATTGCTACTGAAGCAATCGAGGCAGCCCCGGCGGCGACGGACACCAGAGGCCGGTATCGCATCGTTCGGAAGGGCGTTTCGATAAATCGCCACGATAGATATGCGGCGACAAAACTCAAAGCGACCGGCACGAATTGCCAGCCATGCTCCCACGCCCCGTATTGGTTCGAAAACACCCAGATCGGCCAGTGCCACAGATAGAGGGAATACGAGATCAAGCCTATAGAGGTGGCGACCCTCAATGACAGAAGCCTGCTGACAAGCGTGCCTGGCCCCGCCCAGATGATCAGCGCCGTGCCTAATGTTGCGGGCAAGGCCATCAAGCCGGGAAACTCGGAGGTTTTTGACAACAAAAGGGCGCTGAGGCCGATCGCCAAGGCGCCGATTGCCGAAAGCGCGCTGTTGATCCGCATATCGGCGAATTTCGTCAATGCCGGTGCTGCGATGAGAGAGCCTACCAGCAGTTCCCAGGCACGATATTGCACAAGATAGAAAGCTGCAGAGCGATCGATTGGAACAATGATGATGGAAGCAATGATGCTGATTGCGAAAAGTCCTGCGATGGCGATCCCGGTTGCTCTGCGCCCATACCGGCTCGCTGCCATGACGATCAGCGGAAAAATGACGTAGAACTGCTCTTCGACCGACAGCGACCATGTGTGCAGGACCGGATTGAATTCCGCGGAATCGTCGAAATATCCCGTCGTCAGATAGAAGTAGGCATTTGAAGCAAACAGCGCGGAAGAGGTAACTGATTTAAAGACCCGCAGGCTTTCGTCAGGCAGCATCGTAAAATACGAAACCGCCATCACAACAGCATACATGACCACGACAGCGGGAAGAATTCGTTTGGCTCGACGGCTATAGAAGTTGCCGATCGAAAATCGACCTTCGCTCGCTTCAGCGAGAATGATTTTCGTAATCAGATACCCCGATATCACGAAGAAAATGTCCACCCCGATAAATCCGCCGGGGAGAATGCGATCAAATCCGCAGTGATAAAGAATCACAAAAATGACGGCTACGGCTCGCAGGCCGTCGATATCTTGACGATGCGTAATCATTTTCGGCCTCGGTGTTTGGCCTCCCGGAATTTCGTACCGTGAGACCGCTCAAGATGCAACCGCAGTCAGGGTAAAATGAAAACTACTCGCCTTAAAAGCGCTTTCGGCACAGATGTAATCACCCAGCGAGCGAGCGCAGGGGCGGCCTGACGGGCGATTAAAATTGGCTGCTGAAACGCAGCGGCGGCGTTGCCAGAACGCCATGCAGGAAAAATCGGGCGAACGTGTGACGAGCCCGGTACCGGCTGGCCGAACGTGACAATCGGGGCTGACGGTCTCTGTTGGTCTATTTGCATAGATTTCTCAGCAGCCGTTCAGGTTAAGATAATTTTCAGATATTCAAACATCCGCCACACCACCGCTGACTATTGTGGGCGGCAAGCGTATCGAAGGAAGATCTGATGCCCGCCATCTTGCGAAAGAAAATTCATGGAGCATCCACACGGGGGCAAGTCATCGACGGTGCTGAGGATATCGGCGTCGCCTATCAGGTGTTTTCCGATACGGTGGTCGAAGACGTGGTGGTCAAGAATTCTCCCCGCGGCTTCAAATTTCACAACGGCAAGAATCTTGTCGTCAGGCGCTGCGAAACAGAAAATGTGAACGGCGACGGCATTTACCTGACGATGACGTCGAATGTTTTGCTGGAGAACAACCGCGTCGGCGCAGCGCCCGGCCAGGGAGCGGATTGCTGCCAATTCGCCTACGAAAACAAAGATAGCTATATAAGTTCCAATGTGGTGGTCCGAGGCAACCTTTTTCTCCAGAGGCCGAGCAGCGCCTCGAACAAGGGGGCGCTGGTTTGCGGCAGGACCCGAAACTACCTGGTTGAATATAATTTCATCGGCGGGAAGAATTTTTCATTTTCATCGATCGGCGACGATGCGGTGGTGCGCAGCAACATCATGCGCGACGGCAGGATGAACGATTATTCCTTCGGCTACGGAGTTGGTGATCAAGTCAGCCATGCCGGCCACCATGTTTATGACAACAGGATCGAGAACAGCAATCGCGGCGTGAGTTTGAGCGGTTATTCGGATCAAAATCTGGCATTTCGCAAAGATATGAATATCCACGACAACGTCATCAGCGAATGTGAGATCGCTTTTTTCGCCAATCGGCCATGGTCCGGAAGCTTTCGGCGCAACATATTCCTGCGGTGCAAGCAGGGTATTCTGCTCAAGGGAAACGGCGAGGCGACTGCAGGGGAAGTTGACGGCAACTATTTCAATGACGGCAGCTTTCTGAACGTCACGCCGCCGCCGCTTCGCGTCAAGCCCGACGGAAAGGCTTCCGTTTCCTCAGGCGAATGGACATCCGAGCCTGACGAAATCCGCATTCAGTGGCGTAACAAGGGGATCGATATACCGGGCGCCAACCGGCCTTCCATTACGGTCGAAGCCGGCATGGAATTGTCATGCGTCTTGCTGGCCCGCAAGGAGCAGAATTGGATGTTGGCGATCGCTGAGACTGCTTATGACGATTTCACGCCGCGTGCGTGGCAGGAAAACATGCTGCCTTGGCAGAAGCGCTATCTCTCGATTTGAACGGCTGCTCGCATGCCCATCCGGCGGCCGACGATCTTGACCGATGCGACAAGAACGACGGAATGAGGCGCTCTACCGCCAGACGTCGAACACACCTTCCCTCAAGGCTGGCGTTGATTCCGGTTTGTTCGCAACCTGGGACGCAGTTCCGAGAGTGCGATGACCATATGTGGCCAGCAAATGAAAGGTGCCAGCATCATGCCTGCCTCGGTCATGGCTCCAAGCATGATGAGGATGATGATAACAATCTCCTTTCGCCTGGCGCCGGATTCTGCCGGATCGGGGTCGACGATTGTCATCTTCCGGAACACGCGGGTGAGCGCAAACAACGTCCATGCAGTAACGCCTGGAATGCCGATATTGAGCGCTAGCTCAAGATAGGTGTTATGGGTCGATCGTGCATCGAAGGTAACCTTGACGTACTCTTCCATGACATCGGGCTGACGAAACATCGCAAACCCATAACCTGTTAGGGGCCTATCCCAGATCAATGGCAATAGCTGTTCCCAGATATTGGTGCGACCGGAGAAAGTAATATCTTTGCCGAATGCTTCTGCAACCGCTGAAGCCACGCCGAGGTAAACGAAGCTGGCGCCGAACCCGACGATCACGAACAACAGGAAAACGACGAAGGAACGAAAAAGACGGTTCGGGTAAATGTGAATAACGCGAATGCCATACAGCATCATGCTGCCGAACATCGTCAAGACGACAGCCGTCGAGGACTTCGTTGCCACAATCAAGGCGAGGAGACAAAGCATTGCAGCCCAGCGTACCAGGGTACTGTAACGAAGCCGGCCGAGTTTCTCCGTCGAGAGCAGGCAGACAAAACTGATCGAGGAAAACTGCCCCAACGTGTTCTTATGATAAAATGCGCCTTTGACCATGCCCGCATAGCTGCCGCGCATGATGGCGAATTGTGGGAAAGCTGCCGTGTAGAGAACGTTGATGAATGCGGCGGCAATCGCAAAACGCCCAAGGACTCGGAAGGCTTCGACATTGCCGTAGCGCGCGCGGTACAGAAGAGGCGGGACGGCGAGAACGATGACCGCAGCCAATCCCTTTAAGGATGCGGTCTTGTCGATGGAGAAGACGATCGATGTCAGGCAGGAAATGCCGACAACCACGATGAACGGCGAAAACCTTGAAAAGACCCGTAGGAACTGTTTCTGTTCCAACAGAAAATATAATCCTGACAAAGGGATAAGGCCGTAGAGCAATATTTTCATCGGCAGCGGGTCGACCGCGGCGCCGTCGTCGAAATTTGCAGGCAAGCCGTACCACATGCCTGTCGCCCGCCATAGAGACGCGTAAAATGCTATCGTAAGGACCAGCTTTGCCAGCACATCGCGCCGGACGCGCCACCGAGGCACAGACTGCCGGTGGTAGCCCGCCGGATAGTGGTGTCTTGCCAAAGCTGCATTTTCTATCGTCATCAAAGGCTCATATAAATCAATCTGCAGAACCCCGGCTGTTCGCCGCGATCAAGGCGATGCCGGTATTCGATTGAACGGAGGCGGGAACTGATCTGCGCATCCTCGGCTTCCGCTCGCGAAGAACGAATTCATTTTTGGCGGTTTCGATAACGTCCTAGTTTCCCGAACCGCCCGTTTCGGTGGGCGATTTGGCCAGGGCAATTTGACCAGTGGCCCCAAGCTTCTTGAGGCGGCACGTCTCACTTCGCCATGCGGCGCGACTTTAAGCGAACTCATTCCGCGAATCCAGTCGATATAATCATGTCATCATGTCGCGCCGTTAACCGTCCGATCGACTCTGGACTATTGGCACTACCCAGGCGATTTTACGGCGAACCCAATTTTCGGAACCAAACACCGAACCCGCCGTTGATGGCATGTCCAACCGTGTCCGGGGAGACAGACATGGCACGTCAGACATTCTGGAAAGGCTATCTCAAGCTCTCGCTGGTCACCGCCGCCGTCTCGCTGACGCCGGCGACGACCGAAAGCAACAAGGTGCGGTTCCACGTTCTCAATCGCCAGACCAGGAACCGCGTCGAAAGCCGATACGTCGACAGTGTCACCCATAAACCGGTCCCCGACAGGGACCAGGTGAAAGGGTATCCGCGCGGCGAGGACGACTATATCCTGCTCGAAGACGAAGAGATCGAGGAGGTCGGGCTCGAAAGCACCCGCACCATCGATATCGACAGTTTCGTGCCGCGCGGCTCGATCGACTGGATCTGGTACGACAAGCCGCATTTTCTGGCGCCCGAGGACAAGGTCGGGGTGGAAGCCTTCTGTGTCATCCGCGAAGCGATGAAGGCAAACGACGTCGTCGGCATCGCCCGCCTCGTGCTCTATCGGCGCGAGCGTGCCGTGCTCCTGGAACCGCAGGGCAAGGGCATCATTCTCTGGACCTTGCGCTATGGCGACGAGGTGCGTGAACCGACGGCCGAACTCGACAGTAAGGCCGAGATCGACAGCAAGCTTTTGGCGCTGATGAAACAGCTGGTGAAGGAAGAGACCAAGGATTGGAGCCCGGCCATGGTGCAGGATCCGATCCAGAAGCGCCTGAAGTCGATGATCCGCGGCAAGCAGAAGAGCCTGAAGAAGGCCGCGCCCGCGAAAAAGCCCGCACCGGTGAAATCGACCGGCAACGTCATCAACATCATGGATGCGCTGAAGAAGAGCCTGGCCGCGGAAGACGGGCGCAAGCCGCGTTAGCGAAAACGTGGGGGCATTTCACCCGACAGGTTCGAGAACCAGTTCAGCTCGCCTTCTTGCTGCGGTTGTCGCCGCGCGCCGGTACCTTCTTCGCCCGCACCTTCTTTGCAGTATCGTTGCCGCTTATCCCAGCGCTCTGCCGCAGCGCCTCCATCAGGTCGACGACCTTACGTTCCCGAGGCTGTTTCTTCCTTGGCGGTGCCCGGCCCTCGATTTTTGCCTTCACCAGTTCGACGAGGGCAGCCTCGTAACGATCCTCATATTCGCTCGGCTCGAAGCTGCCTTGCTTGGTCTTGAGGATATGGCCTGCGAGTTCCAGCATCTCCTTGTCGAACTTGATATCGGGAATGTCGTTGAAGACGCTGTCGGCCGAGCGCACTTCGTAGTCGAAGTTCAGCATCGTCGCGATGATATGGTCGTCATGCGGGCGGATCAGCAGCGTCCGGTTGCGCCGGAAAAGCACGGCTTCGGCGAGTGCTGCGACCTTGCCGTCGCGCATGCCCCTGGCAATCAGCGCCAGCGCCTCTTCGTCATGCTCGTCTACGGGCGCGAGGTAGTAAGGACGGTCGAAATAGAGCTTGTCGATACCGTCATAGGCGATGAAAGCCTTGATATTCAGCACCTTGTCGCTTTCCGGCATGAGGGCTGCGATTTCGTCGCCCTCGATGAGGATGTAATCGCCGTTCTCCATCTGGTAGCCCTTGACCTGATCGTCCCGCTCGACCGGTTTGCCGGTCTCGCTGTCGATGAATTGCCGTTCCACCCGGTGGCCGGTTCTGCGGTTGATGATGTTGAAGGAGACGCGGTCGGAGGAGGAAACCGCGGTGTAAAGCCCGACGGCGCAGGCAAGGTCGCCGACTTTCAGATGACCTTTCCAGCTTGCCCGCGCGGCCATTCCATCCTCCGTCGCAAATCAGAGCCGACTGTTGCTCTTGTCGGTTTCGAGTTCCTGGAATGCCCAGCCGCGGCCGTCGGGCGCGGGATAGGCGAGCAGCGCATCGCCATCGCCGATCTTCTGGCGCGACGCGGCGTCCCTGGCATGGACGATCGCTTCCTCGGCAGTGGCATAGGTTTCCGAGAGCGTATCGCCGAGCTTGTAAGCCCAGCCACTGTCATGCGGCACGACCTGATAGGTGATATCGGCCATTTCGGATCTCCTCTTCTCAATTGGATAGGGAGCATGACGGCATCATACTCTAATTTCGATTGGTTTTGCGCCCCTCGTCGAGGGCGATGATTTTTTCCACCGAAGCGATATCCTCGCTGGTGACGACGGGAACCGGATCGGTGGCAATCGCCTCCAGCACCTCCTGCGAGACGGCGCCGTTGCGGATCGCCCATTCCAGCGTCTCGCGTGTTTCCCGCTCGGCCTTGAGCTGGGCATAGAGCGCGACGATCAGCCGATCGCGGGCGTCCATGCGCCCGCCCTGGCGATCCATTCTGCGGACATGCGCCATCGCAATCCACCTTTGTCACTGATTTCGTTCAGGTGTAATGAACTGCTGACGGATGGAAAGGTTCCGAAACCGACAGGCAGCCATTGCCCGGTGCGGCGCCGGGCAGACATTGTCATCTGCAGAATGTTCACGAGAGGATTTCATCATGGTCGATCTCAAGGCTCGCCCCCGCCCGACCGGCGCCACCGCCGTTCTTGGCCGCACCGGTTTTCCGCATGTCACCTCCGCCACCAGGGGCGAGATCGATATCGTCACCGCGCCGTCGCAGCCGGGCTTCAATCCGCTCGACCTGCTCTATGCCTCGCTGTCTGCCTGCCTCGTGCTCAGCGCCCGCATGGCCGCCAGCCAGATGGGCGTTCTCGACAGGATCAGCGAGATCACCGCCGAGGTCACCGGTGAGAAGGCGACCGAGGGCCTTTCGCGTGTTGCCAGATTCAACATCGCCTTCTCGATCAAGGGCGATATCGATGAGGCAACCCGGCAGAAGATCGTCCATGCGGCCGAGGATGAGATCTGCACGGTGAGCAATACGATCCGTGGCAATCCCGATTTTTCGACGACGATATCGGCATAGAGCATGATGCCGAAAAGTGTGAGCGGTTTTCTTATGACATCATGCTCTAACTCTTTAATGTAGAACAGGATTCAGATTTTAGGCCGACCGGGCCTAAAATCATCCTGTTCTAGGTTGAATCTATATAATATTTATAGACAATTGCCGGCGGAGGATTGCGCGGCCCATGCCCGGCTTCTATGCTCGGGCATCGCAAGCAATATCCCGGCCACCATGCAGTCCAAACCTTTCCCGAAATCCGAACGGCCTGTCGTCGCCATCATCGGCGGCGGCGTCTCCGGCGCCGGCGTCGCCTATCATCTCGCCCGGGCGAATTGCGGCGAAGCTCCCGTCATCCTGGTCTTCGAGCCACGCGCCGATCTCGGCCGCGGCCTGGCCTATGACACGGATGATCCGGCGCACCGCATCAATGTCCCGGCCGCCAAGATGAGCCTGCAGCCGGACGATCTGGGCGAATTCCAGGCCTGGATCGAAGCCCGCGACGCCGTTGCCGACGACCCGGAGGCAAAACGGCCGGAAGGCCTGCTCTTCCCCAGACGCCGGCTCTTCGGCGAATATGTCGCCTCCCTGCTGAAACCATTGCTGGAAGACGGTCGCGTGCGTCATTGCCGCGCCGCGGTGACCGGCGTCGAGCGCCGTTCCGGCCGCTGGTCGATCCGCGACGATAAGGGTGGCGTGACGGAAGCCGATATCGTCGCGATCGCCACCAGCCATCCGCCGCCGGCAGCCCCCGGCCGGCTGGCCGGCCGGCTTGCGGGCCATCCGCGTTTTGTCGCCGATACCACCAAACCAGGCGCGCTCGACGTCATCCGCCCGCATGACCGGGTGCTGGTCATCGGCAACGGCCTGACGGCCGCCGATGTCATCGCCTCGCTTGCCCAGCGCGGCCACGACGGTCCGGTGACGGCGATCTCGCGCCGCGGGCTGCGCTCGCGCGGGCATGCGCCGGTGCCGCAGCCGCTCTTCGGCGATTTCCTCGCCGATGCGGCCCATTCCGCCGGCTCGCTGCTGGCAGGGATCCGCACCGCCATAGAGGCGGCAAAGGCGGAGGGCATAAGCTGGCACGGCGTGATCGATCAGGTGCGGGCGCAGGGATATGAACTCTGGCAGGCGCTGCCGGTTGCCGAACGCCGCCGCCTCGTGCGCCATCTCAGACCCTATTGGGACGTGCATCGTTTCCGCATCGCCCCGCAGGTCGAGGCCGTGCTCGACGCGGCGGTTGCCGCCGGCCGCCTCGAAATCCTTGCCGGCTCGGTCGCCGATGCGCGTATCGAAGGCGAGCTTATCCTGTGCACCCTGCAGCCGCGTCATCAGCGCCAGCCCTTGGAGCAGAGTTATGACGCCGTCATCGTCACCACCGGCCCGGCCCATGGCGGCATTCTCGATACCCAGCCCTGGCTCGCAGCCCTTGCCGCAAACGGGCACCTGTCGCTCGATCCCACCGGCCTCGGCCTTGCCTGCACCGGGCATTCGCAAGCGATCGGCCCGTCGGGAGAAGCGGACCCGTCGCTGCTGATCTCCGGCCCGCTGGCGCGCGGCACTTTCGGCGAGCTGATGGGGCTGCCGCAGGTGACCGAGCATGCCTTCTTCGTTGCCACCGAGATTGCTGAAAAGCTGCTGGCGACAAAGATGCGTCCGGCCTGATTTTGCGCTCCCATGTCGCTTGTCGGCTGTCGTTTGTGATCGACTTCTGATACGCACACGGCAGCCAACATTCCATCGCCTTTGGGCGACCAGAAATATCGAGATCATGTCGCAGGCTGCCTCCACCCTCTCCGAAGCCTCGCCTTCCAACCGCCTCGCCCTTGCAGCCCTCATTCTCGGTGGGGCTGCGATCGGCGGCTCGCCGATCTTCGTCCGGCTGTCCGAGGTCGGGCCGATGGCGACGGCTTTCTGGCGCGTGGCGCTGGCGCTGATCCCGATCTTCATCGTCTCGTTGATGAAGAAGAATGCAGGCCCGCAGCCGCAGAGCCTTTCCGACTATGGCATGCTGATCCTTCCCGGCCTCATGCTGTCGCTCGATCTCGCCGCCTGGCACCTTTCGCTGACCATGACCTCGGTTGCCAATGCGACGCTGCTTGCCAACCTCGCGCCCGTCTTCGTGACGATGATCGCCTTCGTCTTTTTCCGCGCGAGGACGAGCGGCGTCTTCATGCTCGGACTTGTCCTGGCGCTGGCGGGCGTCGTCATTCTGAAGGGCGGACCGGCAGCCATCGGCAATGGCGATCTCGCCGGTGACGGTATCGCGATGATCGCCGCCTTCTTCTATGCCTGCTATATCTTGGCGATCGGCAGGTTGCGCAGCCGGTTCGATACGATCCGCATCATGCTGTGGAGCACGGCGTCGGCCGCCGTCTTCATCTTCCCGATCGCTCTCATTCATGAGGGCCATATGCTGCCGGCAAGCCTCTATGGCTGGTCGATCCTCTTCGGTCTCGCCTTTATCAGCCATGCCGGCGGGCAGGTGGCGATCACCTATGCGCTGGCCTATCTGCCGCCGGCTTTCTCCTCGCTGACACTGCTGCTGCAGCCGGTCGTCGCGGCAATCCTTGCCTGGGCGCTGCTGAACGAGGCGATCGGAACCATGCAGGCGCTCGGCGGCGCCGTCGTGCTTGCCGGCATCATGGTCGCCCGCCGAGGCTGATCGTTAAAGCGCGTCGCGTTAAGCTTGATTCATGCGACGCGCTTTCGCTTTTGTTTTTACGCATGTCGTGCCGCAAAACCGCGGCACACTTTTACGCGACATGCTTTAGCGGTTTTCCTGCAGCAGCCATTTCTGGATGATCGGCACATCGGCATCGCCGAGATCGTGGCCGCCGGGAATGACGTCGGAATCGACCGTGGCGCCCGAACTCTTCAGCCGCTCTTCCAGCTCGCTCGCATATTTGCCGTAGGCATCCGTCTTGCCGCTGATGACGAGCAGGTCGGTGCCCTTGAGATCGGCATGCGGAAAGTCGCTGAGAACAGGCATGGAGCGCAGCAGCACCGCCTTGTGAACCAGGTTCGGGTGCAGATAGAGCAGCGAGTTCAGCAGATTGGCGCCGTTGGAATAGCCGACATAAACGACCTTCTGTGGATCGAGCCCATAGGATTTGACCGCGCCCTCGATAAAAGCCGCGAAGGCCTCCGCCTCGGTCTTGATGTCGTTCTGGTCGAAGGAGAAGGGGGTAATGCGCTTGTACCAGCGCGGAAAACCTTCCTCCGTCGCCCGGCCGCGCACGCCGAGCAGCGTCGCCCGCGGTGCCGCCTTGTTGAGAAGCGGCATCAGCGTCGTCTCGTTGCCGCCGGAGCCGTGCAGCAGCACGAAGACGCTGCCGTCGGGATCCGGCGGCGTATAGAAGCGATGAACGAATGGCAGCTCGCGGTAATTGATGCGCGGCTGGCCGGGCATTGCAAACTGCGGCAGTACGACCTTCAGGTCGTGGAGATTGGTGATCGCTTCGGGCGGCGCGAACAGCTTGGTCCCAAGGGCCGCCTGCTCTTCGTCAACGAGCATGCCCGGCTTGTCGGTGGCCAGCTCGATCAGCGTGCCGCCGGGCTCGCGGGCATAAAGCGAGCGGAAATATTTGCGGTCATGCAGGTTGGTCGGCGATGCGTCGGTGGCTTCCAGGGCCTTGCGGACGGAGTGCAGCGTCTCCTCGTCGGCGGCGCGGAAGGCAACGTGATCGATCGTGCCGGTGCCCGGCGCGCCGGACCAGAAGCCGCGGGCATCGCGCACGTCGATGACGTCGCCGGACTGCGACACCAGCCTGTCGATCGTGCCGCGATTGGCCAGGAAGCGGTAACCGAAATGGCTCTCGATGAAGCTGCGGCTCTCAGCCGGCTTCTCCGTCAGCATGGTTGTGCCGCGCACGCGCTGAATGGCGTGTTCGGCCGGGATCGAGGCGCCGTCCCAGACCGCTGGCGATGTAGGCTGCTTTGCGCCGGCGAGCTTGAGGATGATGTTATCGGGGTCCTTCAGCCTCAGCACCGGCTCGCCGAATTCGTCGGCCGGTCCTTCCGAGCGCAGGCCGAAGCTCATGGCGCGCGTCAGCCAGTAGCCGATGCTGGCGGGGTCGATCGACAGCGAGACTTCGCTGATCTGGCCGTAACCGGCCCGGCCGGGCGCGCCGTCTTCCCAGACGAGGAAGGTGAGGAGGGAACCGGGCGTTCCCACCGCATCGCCGTAGAGGAGATGAAGTTGCGTCACATCCTCGTAGCCGGCCGTCTGCTTGACCAGCCGCATGCCGAGAAATCCGGCGTAAAAGTCCACGTTCGCCTGCACCTTGCGGGTGATGGCCGTCACGTGATGTATGCCTGATACCATCGAGAGCTGTCCTGATTGAAGCGGTGTCGTCAGGAGCGCGAGTATGAAAGCTGCGAAGGTCATACCGTTGCCAATGACCATCGCTTAGTTTTGTTCCGCACAAAGCGCAAGCGAATCGCCGCGCTGCAGCAATTCCAGATGGTCGACATATTCGAGCGCCTCTTCGAGTTGCTGCAGGGTCGGCGGCTTGACCATATAGGCGCGCGCACCCAGATTTCTGGCCCGCTGCCTGTCGGTCTCATCGCTTGACGTGCTGAGAATGCAGACGGGAATCTGGTTGAGGCGGATATCGGCGGAAAGCGCACGCAGCACCTCGAAGCCGTCCATGATCGGCATGTTGATGTCGAGCAGCATCAGGTCGATCTGCGGCACATCGGCGATTTCAGCGCGTTCTTCCAGCAGCCGCATCGCCTCGCGCCCGTTGGTGGCGACATGCAGATTGAAATCCACCTTCTCCCGCCGCATCAGCTTGATCTTCAGAAGCTGGATGTCGGCCGGGCTATCCTCCACCAATAGCACTTCGGCAAGCCTGCCCGCACCTTCGCCCGGCTGCTCCGCCGCTTTGCCGCTGTGCGGGACGGCCGCTGCAACGGGGGCCTCGGGCCTCGTCCCGGCGAGCGGCACGTCGAGAATGAAGGTGGCGCCCGGCCCATTTTCCGCCTCGCACCAGATCGAGCCGCCATGCAGCTGCGCGATACGGCGGCAGATGGCCAGGCCGAGCCCGGTGCCCTCGATGCCGCGGCCGACGAGGCGCTTGAACGGCTGGAAGATCAGTTCGCGATGCTGGGGATCGATGCCGGGCCCGTTGTCGCGCACGGTGAGACGGCAGAAATCGCCATGGGCTTCGCCCGAGATCGTGACCTCTGGAACCTTCTGCTCGCAATAGCGGATGGCATTGGACACGAGGTTCTGCAAGAGCTGGGTCAACAGCGTCGCATCGCCCATGACCTCCGGCAGCGCTCCGCGGATGATGACGGCGCCGCGGCTTTCGGTCTGCTGGCGCAGATTGTCCTCCACCTGATCGAGCACGGCAGAGAGCGAGACCGGCATGAGCTCCGGTCCGCCGGAGGCCTCGAGCCTGGTGAAGCCGGAGACCTTGACGATCAGGTCTTCCATATGGTCGGCGGCGCTGAGCACGTAATCGAGCAGTTCCCGGTCGTCGGCCGGAAGCGCTGCGGAACCGTGCAGGATGCGGCTGAAGGATTTGATCGTCCTGAGCGGCTCCTTCAGATCATGGGCCATGGCGCGCGTGAAGATCTCGAGCGATTGCCGCTTCTGCTCCAGCTGCGCTTCCAGCATGCCGTGCATGATGGCGTTCTGGATGCAGCGATGCAGTGTTTCGGGCGACAGCGAATCCTTCGTCAGATAGTCGCGCGCGCCGCTCTTCATCACCTCGACGGCGACGGTTTCACTGCCCTGGCCGGTCAGCATGATGACATTGGCGGCGGGATCGCTCTCCAGGATATCGGCAAGGACGCCGAGGCCATTGCGGCCCGGCAGCGAATAGTCGAGCAGGATGCAGTTCGGCCGTTTACGGCCATTCAGCGCAAGACCCTCTTCACCCGTCTCCGCCTCCAGGACGTTATAGACGGTGCTGGAGACGCGGCTCAATATGCGGCGATAGACCTCGCGATCGTCGATATTGTCGTCGATGATGAGAATGCTGCAGTCTTCCGCCAATCTGTCAGTCCTCGAGCGGCAGGATGGCGATTTCGAACCAGTATTCCTTCAGCCGCTGGATCGCCGCGAACAGCCCGTCGAGATCGACCGGCTTCTGCACATAGGTATTGGCGCCGAGCGCATAGCAGCCTTCGATATCGCGCTCGTCGTCGGAGGTGGTGAGGATCACCACCGGGATCTTGCGCCAGCTGGCGTTCGACTTGATCGCCTCCAGTGTCTTGCGGCCGTCAAGGCCCGGCATGTTGAGATCGAGCAGGATCAGCCCCGGTTTCGGCACCATGGCGGTCAGCATGTCGAGCGCTTCCTGGCCCGAGGCCGCCCAGCGGATCGAGTTGCGCAGATTGGTGCGTTTGAAGGCGCGCATCGTTGCTTCGAAATCGTCTTCGCTGTCCTCGACGATCAGGATCGGTTGCGTGTCACGCTGCTGCATTCTGCCCCTCGCGCTTTTTTCCCAGAGTGAAGTAGAATGTGGTGCCGGTGCCGACCTCGGATTCCAGCCAGATATCGCCATTGTGCCGCGCGATGATCTTGCGGACGAAGGTGAGGCCTGCTCCGGTGCCGTCGTCGGAATCCTGCGACTTTTCCAGCCGTTTGAAAATGCGGAAAATATCCTCATGGAATTCCTGGGGTATGCCCTTGCCGTTATCCCGGACGAAAAACACGTTGCGGGCAACCGTGCCGTTCTGGCCGACATACCGCTCAAGATAGCCGATCGACACCAGCGGCGCCGGTTTGTCGTTGTATTTGATCGCATTGGTGATGAGATTGCGGAACACTTCGGTCAGCCGCGGCGCGTCGCAGACCACATCCGGCAACTGGCCGTCGATGATGACCTTGGCATGTCGCTCCTCCAGCAGCAGTTCCATCGTCGCGACGACATCCTTGACGATCAGGCCGATATCGCTGCGCTTGACCGCCAGCTGCTGCCGCCCGAGCCGGGAGAAATAAAGCAGGTCGTTGACGAGTTTTTCCATGCGCTGGCTGAGGCGCACCAGCCGATTCAGCCGGCGCACGCCGTCGTCGTCGAGCTTGTCTTCATAGTCTTCGAGGAGAAAACGCGAGTGGTTGTGCAGGCCGCGCAGCGGTTCCTTGAGATCATGCGAGGCGATATAGGCGAATTCGTCAAGGTCGTGGTTGCTGCGCTCGAGTTCGGCCGTATAGGCCTCGAGCTGGGCAAGCGTCGTTTTCATCCGCTCTTCCTGCCGGGCGCGCTCGCTGATATCCCGCACGATGCCGACGAAGATCTTCGCATCGCCGGTGGAGACGGCGCTGATGGAAACGTCGATCGGAAAGACGATGCCGTTCTTGCGTCGTCCGGAGACCATGCGCGTCGTGCCGATGATGCGCTCCTCGCCGGTCTTCCGGTAATGGGCGAGATAGCCGTCGTGCTCGGAATGGTAGGGTTCAGGCATCAGCATCTTGATATTCCGGCCGATCGTTTCCTGCGGGGAATAACCGAACATGCTTTCGGCCGCCGGGTTGAAGCTCTTGATCGCTCCACTCTCGTCGATGACGATGACGGCATCGGGCGTGCCGCGCACCAGCGCGCCGAAGCGGACGCGCTCGGTTTCGAGGTTGTGGTTGTTGCGCATGAAATAAAAGACGAGGCTGGCGATCAGCCAGAGCGTCGCAGCCGTAATCGTGCGGTTGGCGATCTCCTGCCAGAATGCCGCCTCGTCGTGCCTGACGGCGAAGAAGCCGAGCATCAACAGCACGGTGCAGGCAAAGGCGAAGAAAAGCGGCGCATTCCGATTGCCGAACCAGAGCGCCGTCAGCACCAGCGGCACATAGAGAATGCCGTTGGCAACACCGAGCGGCGTGTAGAGATCGACGAGAAGGCCGGTGAAGCAGACCGCAGCCGGGATCCAGAGCGGAATCTGCGCCCGATTTGCCGGCTGCATCCACCAGGAGCGCGCGAGAAGTCCCGAGCCGAAGATCACGATGCCGACCGCCGTATGCAGCGCCATCGCCGCATAGGATCCCCAGCGGTATCCCTGCTCGGCGTCGGTGACGTAGCTGGCGAGCGCGATCATGCCGAGGGTGATGACGACGTAGCTCGTCAGTTCCTGCACCACCTGGCTTTTCCTCTCGACGTGGAGAGAGAGCAGCAGCGAAAGATTGGCGATCAGGAAGACCAGCGCCGTGTTCGGGCCCATGCCGCCGCCGATCTGCGCGATGAAATCCGGCGGGATGACGAAGCGGCTGATCAACAGGTCGATATTGTGGAACGTCCGGCCGATGGTGACGATTTCCACGAGCCGGGCCGCAGCGATTGCCGCCGCAAATCCTGTCATGATCGTTGCGGCTAGCAGAAAGCGGCGGGCAGCCAGCGTCGAGGCGGCAAGCCCCAGACCGGACAGCACGAAGCAGAGCGCGGTGTTGAAGGCCATCGACGGAAAGCCGGGAACCAGCGAAATGATCGCCTCGATCTGCAGCAGCCAGCCGGCAAGGGCGCTCATTCCGAGAAGGAACATCAGGCAGCCGACCGCAATGGCAAAGCCACGGTAGCGCTGCCGCCTCCGCTCGTCCTGCAGGTCCACGTTGGCCTTATCCTGCACCCGTCGTGTCCTCCTCGGTTCGCGTGGCCATT
Source organism: Rhizobium sp. RSm-3 (assembly GCF_001854685.1). Lineage (NCBI taxonomy): Bacteria > Pseudomonadati > Pseudomonadota > Alphaproteobacteria > Hyphomicrobiales > Rhizobiaceae > Rhizobium > Rhizobium sp. RSm-3. The sequence continues at coordinate 142,930 of NZ_MAWZ01000002.1, forward strand.
TTTTCCGAAATCGAGGAATACTCAATAGGCAGGGGAGAGCGGCGCCGCGCTTTTTGCAAAATGATTTTTCGATAAGATGGATCGAATTTTCGCGAAATCGCGATATCGTGAGGACGAAGGACAACGAGGCTCATTCGAACAATATCCAAATCACGGTGCTGAATGCCTACCATAATTTACGTCGACGACAGCAGGGATGATCTCTTCTATCTCGACTATATCCGCAGGAAGCAGCAGATAGATGTCGATCTATTCTGTTTTTCGACCGCCGAGACGGCGCTGGCGGCGCTGGAGCAGCGCGCGGCCGAAGGCTGGGCGCTGCCGGAACTGCTGATCGCCGATCTCTACATGCCGCTCGACAGTGGCATCAGCCTGGTGAGCAGGCTGCGCCGGGACGATCGGTTCAAGGCGATGCGGCTTACCATCTGCAGCGGCTCGGATGCTGCCGAGGACCGTGCGCGCTCGCTTGAGGCCGGCGCCGATGCCTATCTGGAGAAGCCGCTTGACCTCGCCAGGATTATTCTCAATCTTGAGATGTAGGAAGTAGCGGAAGCCCGCTGGCCTGTTCCCCGTCCTCTGTCCCAACCATATGACAAACCGCAATTGACAAGGTCGAGGAGGCATCACAAGATGCAACCGAAGCGAAGGAAATGATACGCAGAATAAGCGCTGAGAGAGCCGATCGACCCGCGTTCGCCGCCACGAACATCAGCCAACCCCTTAGCCAAATGGGTCTGTCGGCTCTCTCGCGCTTACGTCTGGCACTGCCTTCCTGCATTCATGGATGTTGAATTCAGGAAGAATACGATACCCAGGTAAGAGCTACTGCCCCTCAGTAAAGTCTGCCCGTGCATCACCTGTAGTTGAGATAATTGATGATTTCCGCCTTTGACTATCGAAAGTCCCCGTTTCGATATTCGCCATCAACCGTCTCGCAATTTTTGTAGCTCTTCGCGTCTAAGACGTATATCCCAAGATTTCGGGATCGGAGGCATCGAGGAGAGGAAGAGTGGGAATGAACAACGCCCCGGCAATTCCCTTTCATGCCGGACCGGAGCTGAGCCGGGCCATCAACCGCACCGATTTTTTCCGGCTGCTGAAGTCGGCAGCACAGCACTACAACTTCGATAATTTCGCGCTTGCCCGCATTTCAGAGGCTTCTGCTCCTTTCGGGGAACGCGATATCGTCATCACCAATGTCGCCGAGCGGCGCGTCGGCCTTTTCATCACGTCGTTGAAGGAAGCGCTCGGGACCGTCCGGGCAAAGTCCGCCCAGTTTCTGGCAACGCCGGTTCATGGCAAGAGCGCACGGCCGGAAGATTTTCGCTCCGATCTGGTTTTCAACGAGTTTCTGAGCGGGGTCTTTCTGTTCATCCCGCTGTTCACCCCGGAAGGGCGGCGCTATTGCCTCGTGCTCAGCGGCGAACGTCAGGAGCCGGATCAGAGCGAGATCGCCGACATGCTTCTCGACGCCATGCGGATTTTCGACAAGCTTTATGAGGAAATCCTGACACCGGAAATGTCCGGACGGCTGACCCAGCGCGAGCAGGAAATCGTCAAATGGACGAGCGAAGGCAAGACGTCGGCTGAGATCGCCATCATCCTCGGTCTTTCCGAGCATACGGTCAATTCGCATATCACTGCGGCCGCGCGCAAGCTCGACGCCGTGAACCGCGTTCATATGGTGGCGATCGCGTTGCGGAACGGCTTGGTCACGTGAAGCGGGTTTCGGGATTGGGGAAGTTAAGTCGATGACCACCGAAACTGTGCGAAAGAATGCCGTGAAGGTTCTCTTCGTCGACGACGAATTCATCGAATTCCGGGCGCTCAAGAAGAAGATCGCCGATCTCTCCGAGCCGGCCGTCGAGGTTGAATATTCGCCATCGATCGGTGATGCGCTGGAAAAGATCCGCTTGGCGCGTTTCGATCTCATCCTGCTCGACAATCGCCTTCTGCCGAACGCCGATTTCCGCGAAACCGTGCCGGAACTGCGCGGCATCGGCTACACCGGCCCGATCGGCGTCGTCTCGACCGACATCTCGGGCGGCTATTTCCAGGAATTCCCGGATTACGGCGTCGATTTCCGCATCGGCAAGGACGAAATCGACGCCCAGACGCTGCAGCACATCATCCGCGAATATGTCACCTATGACGTCCCGGATTTCTGGAAGGACGATTACAGCATCTGAAAGGAACGCTTGCCGTAGCTCAGGCGACGGGAAGGCGGATGAGGAAGCGGCTTCCGCTTTCATCCGAATGTTCGAGGCTGAGATCGCCGCCAAGCGCTGTCAGAAACTCCTGCGCCGTCGTCAATCCGAGGCCGGCGCCCGGCAGCGTTCCCGCCTTCGGCAATTTCCAGAACGGTTCGAAGATCCGCTCCCGGTAAGCCGGATCGATACCCGTCCCGTTGTCTGAAATCCGGATGAACCAATCCGCCCCCATTCGCTCCGCCGCAATAGCCACATGCAGCGGCGCTTCGCTGCGCCAGGTCAGCGCATTGGTCAGCAGATGCCGCAGCACCAGGCCGAGCAGGGCGGGGTCGGTCCGGATGGAGGGCTGACCCTGGCTTTCCAGCGTCGCATCGCCGACCGCGGTTTCGTCGATCAGCTCGCCCCAGATATTCTCGGCCAGCGCCTGCAGATCGACCTCTTCGGACGTCACCTGAGGTGTTCCGCCGGCAAGGTTCATCAATGCCTTGGTGAGGCGCTGCGCGGTTTGCGCCTTTTCCATGATCATCCGCAGGCTCTGAAGCTGTTCGCCGTCGAGCGTTTCCTGGAGATCGTCGAGCAATAGCTCGGCATACATGGCGATATGGCGCAGCGGCGATTGCAGGTCGTGCGAGGCGGTGGCGAGAAAACGCTTGATGCGCTCCTCACTGCTATCGTTCTCTTCCGGTCGTCTCGTCGGGTTTGATGGCATCTGGCGGTTCCCCCGATCTCTGCTACAGCGCCGCGCATCCTGTTCAGACACGCCAACGACGCTGTAATCCTTTGAATCGCTGCAGGATTTTATCTCTGCAGTCATCGACAATAGAAAGAGGGCGCCGGCTCTGCAACCGGCGCCCTGTTCAAGCATGCGTCAACACGCGGATTTTAGCTCGCCGACTTGCGCGGGCGACCCTGTTCCGGCGGGATGATTTCGATGGCGCCCTCGGTTGCCGATGCCGCCTTGGCGTGACGGCGGCGCCAGTCGCCGAGGAAGAGCAGGATCGGGGCTGCGATGAAGATCGACGAGGCGCCGGCCACGAGAATGCCGAAGACCATCGGGATCGCGAAACTCGACACCGCGCTGCCGCCCCAGATCGCCATCGGCACCAGAGCGAGGAAGGCTGTCGCATTGGTGTAGAGGCTTCGCGCCAGGGTCTCGTTGATCGACTTGTCGATGATTTCGCGCAGCGGCATCGACTTATAGAGCCGCATATTTTCGCGCATGCGGTCATAGACGACGACCTTGTCGTTCACCGAGTAACCGACGAGCGTCAGGATGGCGGCGATGGCTGTCAGGTTGAAGTCGAGGCCGGTGATCGCGAAGAAGCCGATCGCCTTGGTGACGTCGAGCACCAGTGTGACAATAGCGCCGACGGCAAACGGCCATTCGAACCGCACCCAGATATAGATCAGCATCGCCAGGCTGGCGATCACCACCGACAGAATGCCGGCCGAGGCAAGCTCGCCGCTGACCTTCGGGCCGATGACGTCGGTGCCTTCGACGGTGGCGGTCGGATCGATCTTGGCGACTTCGGCCTTAAGCTTGGTTACTGCTGCGGTCTGCGCCTCTTCGCCGCCTTCCTGCCGCTGAGCGCGAACGAGAATGCTGCTTTTGTCGCCGAAGGACTGCAGGGTGATTTCGCCGAGGCCGAGACTATCAAGACCTTCGCGGAACTTCGCAAGATCGGCCACCCCTTGGGTCTTGACGGACATCTGGATGCCGCCGCGGAAATCGACGCCGTAGTTGAGACCGGGGTGAATGAAGAGCACGACGGAGGCGATCGAAAGCAGCGCCGAAACGGTGACGCCGAAGAAGCGCGCCTTCATGAACTCGATGTGCTTGTCATAGGGGCTGAACGGGATCAACGGCCGGATGTTCAGCACCTTGAACTTACGGCGGCGGGTGATCTCGATCATCGCGACGCGCACGAAGGCGACGGAGGTGAACATCGAGATGATCAGGCCGAGCGCCATGGTCACTGCAAAGCCGCGAACCGGCCCGGAACCGAAGAAGAACAGGATGGCCGCAGCGATCAGGGCCGTCATGTTGCCGTCGATGATGGTCGAATAGGCACGATTGAAGCCCGTATCGATGGCGGCAAAGGCGCCCTTGCCCTTGCGGGTCTCTTCACGAATACGCTCGTTGATGAGGACGTTCGCATCGACCGCAAGGCCGATGCCGAGAACGACACCGGCAATACCCGGCAGCGTCAGCGTCGCACCGACCAGCGTCAGCGCCGAGAAGGTCAGGATCGTGTGGATCAGCAGCGCCACATTCGCCAGGATGCCCCAGGTGCCGTAGAGCACGAAGATGAAGAGAGCGACGAGGGCAAAGCCGACGACGCCGGAATAAATGCCCATCTTGATGGCGTCGGCGCCAAGGTCGGCGCCGACAGTGCGTTCCTCGATGACGGTCAGCTTGGCAGGCAGGGCGCCGGCGCGCAGCATGGCGGCAAGCGTCGTCGCGCTGTCGGCCGTGAAGCTGCCGGAGATCTGGCCGGAGCCGCCGGTGATCGGCTCGCGGATATTGGGTGCGCTCAGCACCTTGTCGTCGAGGACGATGGCGAAGGGATTGCCGACATTTTGGCGGGTGATTTCGGCAAAGCGGCTGGCGCCGGCGCTGTCGAAGCGGAAGCTCACGATCGGCTCATGCGTGTTCTGATCGAAGCTGACGCGGGCATCCGAAAGCCGGTCGCCGGAGAGTTCGACACGGTCGAGAACAGCATAGGACCGGCCTTCATCGTCCTGCATCATGGTGATGCCCGGGCCGGGCTGGTTGTTCGGCGCCACCATGTGGAACGACATCTTCGCCGTGGAGCCGAGAAGTTGGCGCAGCCGTGTCGGATCCTGTGCGCCGGGCAACTGCACGAGCACCCGGTTGGCGCCGATGCGCTGGATCGTCGGCTCGGAGACGCCGACCTGGTCGACGCGCTGGCGGATGACTTCCAGGCTCTGCTGGACGGCATTGTCGACATTGGCGGAGATGCCGGCCTTGGAGAAGCCGACGGTGATGGTGGCTCCGTTCGCCGTGACATCAAGATCCGCCTGGCCGGCGCTGAGGCCGGTGCTGATCGGGTTGGCGAGCGTCTTGAGGTCGGTGACGGCGGCATCGCTCTGCGTGGCATCGGCGAGCGTCACGACGATCTGGTTCTGGCTGCGGACGACGGCCTTCGGCTGGATGCCCTTTTCGCGCAGCACGCGGCGCGCGTCCTGAAGCAGCGATTGCAGCCGCTCCTTGGTCAGATCGGCTTCGTCGACTTCCAGAACGAGATGCGAGCCGCCGCGAAGGTCGAGGCCGAGCGACACCTGTTCATGCGGCAGCCATGCCGGCACGCGCTGAAGGACGGATTGCGGCAGGGCGTTCGGCAGAGCGATCAATAGGCCGAGTACGATGATCACCGAATAGGTGAACACCAGCCATGGTGAAGTACGCATGTTGTATTCCTTAGATAATCGGGGGCCGGCGCCTGGGCGCTGGCGGCATGTCGTCAGATGTCGGAAGCGCCTTGGCGCAAACGTCAGGCAGCAGCCGGCGGTGCGCGCGGCTGATGGGTCCTGGAGACCGCGGCATGAAACGGCGCTTCAAATGCCGGAAAGGCGGCTGAAATGGTCCAGCCGGCGAAATCGAGGGTCGGGGCAGTTGCCAGAGCCGGCGATCCGCCGTCATAGGCTGCCTGCTTCGGCGCAAGCCTGCGCTCGGTGGAAAGCACGCCGCGCACGGCATCGCGCGCGGTCAGCTGCGGCGGTTGCGGATCCCGGCCGGAGGAGGAAAGCGTATTGACGGCGGCGGCCGGCGAGATCACCAGATTGCCACCGAAAAGCAGGCCGATATAGGCAAGGATGGCGACGAGGAGGGAGGCGGCGACACGGTTCGTCAGACGGTGCTGCTCCAGCCCCATCTTCTCCGTCCCGGCGATGTCACTCCCGTATCGGCTCAAAAGCGCGCCAATCTCTCATTGTCTTTGCGGCGGAGGCTCATCCGTCGAAATAAGTGTATCAGGCCCATGCCCGTCTTCATAGGGCACACCCTCATGATGCACTTGGGCGAGCCGGTCAACCATACCCAGCGCAATTTCACGCTCGCCCATGATGACGGTGTCGGCGCCATATTGCTTCAATTCATCGACCTCGGCATCGGAATGGGCGCGCGCGACGATGAGGATCGACGGATTGACACTGCGCGCCTGCTCGGCGATGCGGCATGCTTCGAATGCGTTCGGGATGGCGATGGCAAGGCTGCGGGCGCCGGAGAGATTGGCAAGATCGAGCGTTTCCCTCGCCACCGCATTGCCCATGAACGCCTCGATGCCCAGCGCCTTCAGTTCGCCGATACGCTTGTCGGAATCCTCGATGACCAGGAACGGCGTGCCTGATGATTTGAGGTTCTGCCCGACGATCCGGCCGACCCGGCCGTAACCGATGAGAATGGCATGGCCGCTGAGGGCGGTCGGATGCACGTCGTCATCCTCGAGCGCCGCGGTCTCCTGGGTGATGGTCGCATCTGCAGAGGGCGCAGCGGGCTCGGCTGCGCTTTCCTCGCGCTTTCCTTCGAAATACGGCCGCATGCGGTCGCAGAGGAAAAACAGCAGCGGATTGAGGATGATCGAGATGATGGCGCCGGCAAGGATCAGATCGCGGCCTTCCTCCGGCAGCAGCCCGAGTTCGACCCCGAGGGCGGCAAGGATGAAGGAGAATTCGCCGATCTGGCCGAGGCTGGCCGAAATCGTCAGCGCCGTGCCGAGCGGTTTCTTGAAGGCGAGCACGATCAGCAGGGCGGCGACGGATTTGCCGATGACGATGATGAAGATGGTGGCGAGGATCAGCAGCGGCTTGTCGATCAGGATGTTCGGATCGAACAGCATGCCGACCGAGACGAAGAAAAGCACGGCGAAAGCGTCGCGTAGCGGCAGGCTTTCCTGGGCGGCGCGATGGCTGAGTTCGCTTTCCGCAAGCACCATGCCGGCAAAGAAGGCGCCGAGCGCCAGCGACACGCCGAAGAGCTTGGCCGCCCCGAAGGCGACGCCGAGCGCGATCGCCAGCACGCCGAGCCGGAAGAGTTCGCGTGATCCGGTATGGGCGATGCGGTGCATCGTCCAGGGAATGAGCTTGCGGCCGAAGACCAGCATCAGCGCCACGAACAGCGCCACCTTCACCAGCGTCATGGCGATCATGCCGCCGATGCCGAGATCGAGGCCGAACAGCCGGTTCAACCCGGCCGAGAGCGGTTCGACAGGCGCGTGCCCCTCACCGCCGATGCTGGCTGCGGCCGGGATCAGCACCAGCGCCAGCACCATGGCGAGATCCTCGACGATCAGCCAGCCGACGGCGATGCGGCCGCGCTCCGTCTCGACCAGGCGCCGCTCCTGCAGCGCCTTCAACAGCACCACGGTCGAAGCGACCGAAAGCGCCAGGCCGAACACCAGGCTGCCGCCGGTCGGCCAGCCCAGGAAGGCGCCAAGCCCCCAGCCGAGCAGGGTCGCAAAGGCGATCTGGGCGATCGCGCCGGGCACGGCAATTCCGCGCACCGACAGCAGGTCTTTCAGCGAGAAATGCAGCCCGACGCCGAACATCAGCAGGATGACGCCGATTTCGGCAAGCTCCGGTGCCAGGCTCTGATCCGCCACGTAACCCGGCGTATGCGGTCCCACCAGCACGCCGGCAATCAGATAGCCCACCAGCGGCGGCATGCGCAGCCGATGGGCAAAAGCGCCGAAGATGAAAGCCAGCACGAGGCCGCCGACGATTGTCGAAATCAAGGGCGTATCGTGCGGCATTGCTGTCTCCCGATCTGGAAATCCTGTTTGTAATGTGACATATATGGTCTATGTCGACCAATATGGGCAAGTTATAATCATGGGTCAAGGCGCAAGGGAAACAATTCTGACCCCGGCTCTCTGCCGGGCGGCGCGCGGCCTGCTCGACTGGACCCAGACCGATCTTGCCGAAAGGGCCGCCGTCTCGCGCAGCACCATCCGCGATTATGAGGGACGTCACCACGATATCCACCGCGCGACGGAGGCGCAGCTGCGCCTCGCCTTCGAGGAAGGCGGCGTCAGATTTGTCGAGATCGAAGGGGCTGGCACCGGCCTCTGCCTGCCCATGAGATAGTTCTTTGAACCGGAATCGCTTGGCTCAGGGCGCCAGGCAGGCGGCGGAGACCCTGTAGACGGAGAGCGACTTGCCCCGGTAATAGCCTTCCGTCGGCTGCCAGGTCTTCAGCATTTCGGGCGTCTCGGCGGCGCAGGTGAGGGACCCGTCCGTCAGGAAAAGCACCTTGCTGGTGATGTCGGCGGGTAGAGCGAATTCCTGTTCGTAATAGCTCTCGGGAAGGCCGGCGGGCGCCCGCGCATAGATCCTGTAGGATGCATCGCGCAGCGTATAGAAAAGATCGGCGACCATGTCGCGATTGTTGGTGACGATGATGTCGGTGCCGGCCTGAGCGGCGAGTGCGGCGGCCTCGCGGCTGACCTCGGCGCGGCCGAGATAGCGTTTCATCAACGTGTCCCCGTTCGGCAGCAGCAATTGCTGCGGAAAGATCGTCGCCAGCGGAAAGAGCAGGCTGGCGATGCCATTGATGGTGAGCGACAGTCTCAGGCCCTTCGGCCACATCCGATAAAGCAGCCAGACGGCAAGGATGGTGCCGGCGACATAGGCGGTCACGGCCCAGTTGGCATAGGCCTTGGCGACCGTTGCCTGCAGCGTGATCAGCACGACCACCGGCATCGACAGCCAGACCAGCATCTTTTCCCGATCGTCGCTCCTGCCCTTGATCATGCGATAGACTGCCCAGAGCATGGCAAAGAAGATGATCGGCCCGACGACGCCGAATTGCGCGGAGAAGAATTCAAGGCCGCGACGGAGATTGATGCCGAGGTCGCTCCAATGGGCGATGTCCTGCGTATGCCGCACCGTCGTATTGTTGTGCTGCAGGTTCCACCAGAGGTTCGGCAGGGCGACGACCGCCGCAACCGCGACTGCGATGATGAAATCCCGGATGGCGATGCGCGCCGCCGGAATGAGGAGGAGGGCAAGTGCACCGCCCGGAACCACGAACAGCACGGCATATTTCGTCAGGAAGGCGAGGCCGACGCCGAGGCCCATGACCAGCGCCAGCCCGACCGAGCGCCGCTGCGTCAAGCCGAAATAGGCAAGCAAGGTGATCGCGATGAAAAACAGCAGGATCACGTCGGTCGAGAAAAACACCGAGGAAAGCGCCACACCCGGGAGGGTGATATAGGTCGCGCCCGTCCAGCCTTCGATCGCCGGGCCGACGAAACGCTTTGCGACCTTCATCAAAACCAGTGCCGCCGCCATGTGGATCAGCGGTCCGGAGAGCCTGATCCAGTAGATGGCGTTGGAGCCGGAAAGCTCGGTCACGCCACGGATCACCCAGGCGATCATCGGCGGCTTGGAATAATAGCCGAGATCGAGATTCTGCGCCCAGAACCAGTACTGCGCCTCATCGACGAACAGGTCCGTCCGATCGAAAAGCAGCGTGACGACGCGCCAGAGCGTGAAGCCGAGAACAATGAGGAGACCGGATCTGGGGGACATGAACCAAGTGTTCCGCTGACATGAAAGGCGCCAGTGCGATACACCAAAGGTGCCGGGCTGCCAACGGGCAGGTGAGGGTTTTAGAACACCCGCAGCGCGCGGAGATCGCGGTTTGCAGCGAGAAAATCCAGGCGGGCGACGGCGGCAAGCAGCGTCATTGCAATCAAGCAGGCACCCAATCCGAGAACAATCATTGCTCTGTCCTTGTCGACGTCATGTCTTGGTTATCGCCCGGCCTATAACACGGAGCTTGCGTGTGCCTTGTAGCAGCCGTGCAACTCCGCCGCAGTATTTGCTGTGGGCGGCCTTGAATTGCGTCAAAAGCCGGCACTGCGAAGGGCTTATTAACCTTCAAGCAAGGAATTAACCATAAACATTGGTTTACACGTCGGAATGGGAAGATGAACTCGTTCCCACCAGGCATGACGCCGTCCCGCCGTACCGGGTTGATCCGGTATCCATCTCTTCAGACAGCTCCGAAACATAGCTGATCAGGGGGCTTCGACCCGCCGGTTGCAACTGGCGGTGAGGACCGTCTCGACGCGTTGCTTCGTCCGGATGCTGCGAAAGTTTTGAACCAGGCATTCGCCTGGATAGTGGGTTGGGGACAAGCGTTGAGGCAGGACATGCCATCAGATCAGGCTCGTGGAGCGCAGGCAGGCAGCTTGCGCGACCGTCTGCGCTTTGCCGGTCTCGATGCCGACCAATGCGAGCTGGTGCGCCGCAACCGGCCGGCCCTCGAAGCGCATCTGAAGGCAGGTCTGCGCGATCTCTTCCACAGGTTCCAGTCATTCCCGGACGCGGCGCGCAATTTCGACAGCGAGCGCCAGGTCGAGCGCCTGCATGATCTGCAGTCCTCGCATTGGGACGTGCTGACGGACGCGCGGTTCGACAGCCTCTATGCCGAACGCGTCAAGGTTTTGTCCGACACCGAAAGCAAGATCGGCCTCGACCCGCGCTGGCACGTGGCCGGCCATGGCGTCATGCTCGAGCATGTCGTTTCCGGTCTCGCCGAAGAAATTGCCGGCCGTCCGCTGCTGCCGTCGGCCAAGCGTCGCACCCGCGAAATCTCCGATCTGATGACGGCGATCATCCGCATCGTCATGGTCGATGTGGAAATCGCCGTCTCGCTGCGCTTCAACGCCCAGCGCGCCGCTGAGAGCCGCGCGCTCGCCGAACAGCGCGCCGACAACGAGGCCGAGATCGTGAGAATCTTTGGCGATGTCGTCGAAGGCCTTTCCGCCCGCGACCTGACGCGGCGCGCCCCCGTCGACGGCGCCCATGCCGCGATCGCCGCCGCGCTGAACGGCGCATTGGATGGGCTCCAGGCCGAGTTCACCGCCATCACCGAGCGCACACTGAAGGCTGAAGCGGCGACGGGTTCGCTTGCCGGCCTGTCCCGGCAGTTCGCCGGCACGGCGTCCGGCCAGGCCGACCGGCTGCAGCTTTCCGCCGCCGCCCTTGCCGGCATCGCCGGCAGTGTGCGCGACGGCGCCGCCGACAGCCGCGCCGCCGAACAGGCCGCCGCCTCGACGCGCGCCGCCGTCGAGGAAAGCGGCGAGGTCGTCGGCCGCGCGATCAGCGCCATGGCCGATATCGAACAGTCGGCCGAAAAGATCGGCCAGATCATCGGTGCGATCGACGAGATCGCCTTCCAGACCAATCTCTTGGCGCTGAACGCCGGCATCGAGGCCGCCCGCGCCGGCGATTCCGGCCGCGGTTTTGCCGTCGTCGCCCAGGAGGTCCGCGCGCTGGCCCAGCGGTCCGCCGAAGCCGCTCGCGAGATCAAGACGCTGGTGACGACGACCAAGGCGCAGGTCGACGCCGGCGTGCAGATGGTCGGCCGCACACAGGATTCGATCGGCAGCATCGTGCGCCAGGTCACCGACATCAACGCCGCCATATCAGGCATCGCCACAAGGACCGGCGAACATGCCGCCAGCCTCGACAGCGTGACGTCAGACGTCAGGGGGCTGGGCGGTGAGGTGGCGGATAGCGCCGGGCTTGCGGAGCGCTCGGCCGAAGGCGCCGACCACCTCCATACCGTCATTGTCGAGCTCGGCCAGACGATTCGCGAATTCCGCATCGCGCGGGAAAACGCCAATGCCGGTCGCCCGGCGCCTGTTCGTGTGACGCCGCCGCGCGCCATCGAAGCCGCCGCCCGTCCGGCTGTGGCCGAAGATGAATATGAAAATGATGATTTTAGCCTTCCGCGGCCCTTCGCAAGCGTCGGAGGTGGGCGGAATGTTTACTAACCTATCGGATGATTGCCTCAGCTCGTCTTCTCGAGCCGGGGACAAGGGGACAAGGAAAAGCTGATGGCAGCAAAGAAGAGTGGCAAGACGCTGGATTTGACAGCGGTGCTCGACCTCAACGAGGCTTCCGCCTTGCGCGATAAACTCCTCTCCCTCAGGGGCAGCGGTCTGTCGATAGACGCGTCCGGCGTCGAACGGATCGGCGCTCTTTGTGCCCAGGTTCTGATGTCCGCCGAGAAGACCTGGGAGCAGGACAAGCAGCCATTCACCTTTTCCAAGGTGTCCGACGCATTTCAGAAAACCATGCAGCTGGTGGGCGTCAATATTGATCACCTGCTTGCCAAGGAGATTCGGCAATGAAGAAAAAAGTTCTTACCGTGGATGATTCCCGCACCATCCGAAACATGCTTCTCGTGACGCTGAACAATGCCGGCTTCGAGACGATTCAGGCGGAAGACGGCGTCGAGGGTCTCGAAGTTCTCGAAGAGTCCAATCCTGACGTCATCGTGACCGACATCAACATGCCGCGCCTCGATGGTTTCGGCTTCATCGAAGGTGTCCGCCGCAACGAAAAATATCGGGCGATCCCGATCTTGGTCCTGACCACCGAAAGCGACGCGGAAAAGAAGAACCGCGCCCGCCAGGCCGGTGCCACGGGCTGGATCGTCAAGCCCTTCGACCCGGCCAAGCTGATCGATGCCATTGAGCGCGTAACCGCTTAAATCAGGATTTTCTCCTATGGATATGAACGAAATCAAAGAGATCTTTTTCCAGGAGTGCGAGGAACAGCTCGCCGAACTGGAATCCGGTCTTCTGAAATTGAATGATGGCGATCGCGATCCCGAAACCGTCAACGCGGTGTTCCGTGCCGTGCATTCGATCAAGGGTGGCGCCGGCGCCTTTGGCCTTGATGATCTGGTCGCCTTCGCCCATGTTTTCGAGACCACTCTCGATTGCGTTCGATCCAACAAGCTTGAGCCGACCCAGGACGTCCTGAAGGTGATGCTGAAGTCGGCCGACGTTCTCGCCGACCTGACGAATGCTGCGCGCGACGGCGGCAGCGTCGATGAAAGCCGCAGCCGCGGCCTCGTCAAGGAACTTGAGGCGCTGGCCAACGGCGAGTTGCCGTCTCCCTCGGCATTGGCCGAGGCGCCGGCACCGAAGGCCGCCGCAAAGCCCGTTCCGGCCGCTGCCGCGCCGACCCCCAAGCCGACCGACGACAGCGGCTTCCAGCCCGTCCCCTTTTCCTTCGACGATTTTGGCGGCGAGGGCGATGCGGGTTCCGGCATGCCGGCCTATGAAGTCATCTTCAAGCCGCGCTACGAACTCTATTCCAAGGGCAATGACGCCACGCTGCTGTTGCGCGATCTCTCGCGCCTCGGCGAAATGACCATCTATTGCAACAGCGATGCTCTGCCGGGCCTCGATGAACTCGATCCGGAAGGCGCTTATTTCTTCTGGAACGTCACGCTCAAGACGGACAAGGGCGAGGATGCCATTCGCACCGTCTTCGAATTCGCCGAATGGGATTGCGAACTGACGGTGAAGCCGGTCGAGGAAGCACGGGCTGAGGCGACCAGCAACGACGAACTGCCGATGGTGCCGGTTCCCTTCGATCTGTCGATCCTGGACGAATCGGGCGCAGCCGAAGACGTTTCCGGCACTGCCGCCGCCGAGACGGCTGCCGCCGTTGCCGCTGCCGAGACTGCCTCCAATGTCACGCAGCTGGCTGCAGCCGCCTCCCGCGTCGAGAAGAAGGAATCGGCAGCCGCCGCAGCGGCCGCTGCCAGCGCTGCTGCCGCCCAGAACAATGCCGCCGGCGCCGGCCAGACGATCCGCGTCGATCTCGACCGTGTCGACCGCCTGATCAACCTCGTCGGCGAACTGGTCATCAACCAGGCGATGCTGTCGCAGAGCGTCATCGAGAACGACACCACCGGCACCTCCTCGATCAATATGGGCCTCGAGGAGCTGCAGCAGCTCACCCGCGAGATCCAGGACTCGGTCATGGCGATCCGCGCCCAGCCGGTGAAGCCGGTGTTCCAGCGCATGTCGCGTATCGTCCGCGAAATCGCCGACATGACCGGCAAATCAATCCGTCTGATCACCGAAGGTGAAAACACCGAAGTCGACAAGACGGTCATCGACAAGCTGGCCGAGCCGCTGACCCACATGATCCGCAATGCCGTCGACCACGGCATCGAAACGCCGGAAAAGCGCGCAGCCGCCGGCAAGAACACCGAAGGCACGGTCCGCCTGACCGCCAAGCATCGTTCGGGACGCATCCTGATCGAGCTTGCCGATGACGGCGCCGGCATCAACCGCGAGAAGGTTCGCCAGAAGGCGATCGACAACGACCTCATCCCGGCCGATTCCAACCTGTCGGACGAGGAAATCGACAACCTGATCTTCCTGCCGGGCTTCTCGACGGCCGACAAGATCTCCGACATATCGGGTCGCGGCGTCGGCATGGACGTCGTCAAGCGTTCGATCCAGGCGCTTGGCGGCCGCATCAACATCACCTCGAAGCCGGGGCACGGCTCGGTGTTCACCATGAGCCTGCCGCTGACGCTCGCCGTCCTCGACGGCATGGTGGTCACCGTCGCCGGCCAGACGCTGGTCGTGCCGCTGACCGCGATCGTCGAAACCCTGCAGCCGGAAGCCTCCGCGATCCACTCCTTCGGTGCGAACCACCGGCTGATCTCGATCCGCAACTCTTTCTGCCCGCTGGTCGATGTCGGCCGCATCCTGAACTTCCGCGCGACCCAGGCCAACCCGGTCGAGGGCGTGGCGCTTCTGGTGGAATCCGAAGGCGGCGGCCAGCGCGCACTGATGGTCGACGCCATCCAGGGTCAGCGCCAGGTGGTCATCAAGAGCCTCGAAGCCAACTACACCCATGTGCCGGGCATTGCCGCCGCCACCATTCTCGGTGACGGGCGCGTCGCTCTCATTCTCGATGTCGACGCGGTTGTCGGCGCCTCGCGCGGCCAGTCGCTCAAAGCAGAAATGTCGTTAGCAGCGGTAGGGTAAGGGAATGTCGTACGCCGTAAAAAATCTGAACGAGGGGGATCGCGAGCTGATCGCGTTCCGCATCGGGGCTCAGGAATTTTGCGTGAACATCATGTCGGTTCGTGAGATCCGGGGCTGGACCCCGGCGACCGCGATGCCGCACTCGCCTGCCTATATGCTCGGTGTCATCAACCTGCGCGGCGCGGTGCTGCCGATCATCGACCTTGCCGCCCGGCTCGGCATGAAGCCGGCCGATCCGACTGCCCGTCATGTCATCATCGTTGCCCAGGTGCGGCGCAAGGTTGTCGGCCTGCTGGTCGACGCCGTGTCCGATATCCTGACGGTGACCGACGAAACCATCCAGCCGACGCCTGAGATCTCCTCCGACCTCGAGCGCCAATTTGCCCGCGGCATTCTCGCCATCGAGAAGCGCATGATCTGCCTGATCGAACTCGAATCCCTCTTTCACGAGACCGAAAGCGAAGCCGCATGAACGCTATGGGCGCAAAAGATCAGAGGCAGGGACCCGACGAGGTTCTGGCAAGCGGAGAATATCCGCTGACGCGCCGCGATCTCACCGAGATCGCCGCTATGATCTATTCGGATGCCGGCATCTTCCTCAACGAGACGAAGGCGTCGCTGGTCTATTCGCGCCTGTCGAAGCATATCCGCAATCTCGGCCTGTCCGGCTTCAGGGAATATTGCGACCTCGTCGCTTCGCCGGCGGGTGCCGCGCCGCGCCGCGAGATGCTGTCGCATCTGACGACCAATTTTACCCGCTTCTTCCGCGAAAACCATCATTTCGACCATCTGCGCGACCACGTCCTGCCGGAGCTTCTGCAGCGGGCGAAATCGGGCGGCAGGGTGCGCATCTGGTCGGCCGCCTCCTCCGACGGGCAGGAACCCTATTCGATCGCGCTGACCGTGCTGTCGCTGATGCCGAATGTCGCCGATTACGACTTCAGGATCCTGGCAACCGACATCGACCCGAAGATCCTGGCGATCGCCCGAGCCGGTGCCTATGACGAAAACGCGCTCGAAACCGTTTCGCCCGCCATGCGCAAGCAATGGTTCAGCGAGGTCGAGGTGCAGGGCCGCAGGAAGTTCCAGGTCGACGACCGCGTCAAGCGGCTGATCACCTACAACGAGCTGAACCTGATGGCGCAATGGCCGTTCAAGGGCAAGTTCGACGTCATCTTCTGCCGCAACGTCGTCATCTATTTCGACGAGCCGACGCAGATGAAGATCTGGCAGCGTTTCGCCGGCCTCCTGCCGGAGGGCGGCCATCTCTATATCGGCCATTCCGAGCGTGTGTCCGGCGAGGCGAAACACGTCTTCGACAACATCGGCATCACGACCTATCGCTACACCGCCAAAGGTCACGGGAGGAAGGCATGAGCGCTCCGGCAAGGGTTCTCGTCGTTGACGACTCCCCGACGATGCGGGGGCTGATTACCGCCGTCTTGAGTTCCGACCCCGAGGTCAATGTGATCGGCCAGGCCGGCGATGCGCTGGAAGCGCGCGAGGCGATCAAGCGGCTGAACCCCGACGTCGTGACGCTCGACATTGAGATGCCGAATATGAACGGCCTCGATTTCCTCGAAAAGATCATGACGCTGCGTCCGATGCCTGTGATCATGGTATCGACAATGACCCATCGCGGCGCCGAGGCGTCGCTGGCAGCGCTCGAGATCGGCGCGTTCGACTGCGTCGGCAAGCCGGCGCCGGGTGAACTGCGGCCCTTCGGCGACCTCGCCGAGAAGGTCAAGGCAGCCGCGCGCACGCAGCGCCAGTTTTCCCAGCCGGTTGCCGCCCCGGCGCCACCGCCCTCCGTCGCCGATTTCCGCGTCGGCCGCAAGATCGTCGCAATCGGCTCGTCCACAGGCGGCGTCGAGGCGCTGATCACGGTGCTGCAGAAGTTTCCGGCCAATTGCCCGCCGACCGTCATCACCCAGCATATGCCACCGACCTTTACCAAGAGCTTCGCCGAACGGCTGAACCGCCTCTGTGCGCCGGTGGTGCAGGAAGCGACCGATGGTGCTCGTCTCGAAATCGGCAAGATCTATCTGGCGCCGGGCGGCGAGCGTCATCTCCAGGTCAGCAACGCTTCGGCGCCCTGCTGCCGTCTCGTCGACCGGGCGCCGGTCAACGGTCACCGCCCATCGGTCGACGTGCTGTTCGATTCGGTCGCCGAGCTGGCGGGCCGCAACGCCGTCGGCGTCATCTTGACCGGAATGGGCCGCGATGGCGCCGCCGGATTGTTGAAAATGCGCCACGCCGGCGCCAGAACACTCGGCCAGAACGAAAAAACCTGTGTCGTTTACGGAATGCCAAGGGTTGCTCATGAACTTGGCGCCGTTGAGCAGCAGTTGCCCCTGTCTGCCATCGGTGAGGAAATATTGAAAATGACAGCCGCCCGAAAGGAAGGGACCGAATAAATGTCGATCGCGGAGAAAATCAAAGTTCTGATCGTCGACGATCAGGTAACGAGCCGGTTGCTGCTCAGCGACGCGCTGACCCAGCTCGGATTCAAGCAGATCACGTCCGCAGGCGACGGCGAACAGGGCATGAAGATCATGGCCGAGCAGCCGCACCACCTGGTGATCTCGGATTTCAACATGCCGAAGATGGATGGCATCGGCTTCCTTCAGGCCGTGCGCACCAACCCGAACACCAAGAAGGCGGCCTTCATCATCCTCACCGCCCAGGGCGACCGTGCATTGGTGCAGAAAGCAGCCCAACTCGGCGCCAACAACGTGCTCGCCAAGCCGTTCACGATCGAGAAGATGAAAGCGGCCATCGAAGCCGTGTTTGGAGCCCTGAAATGATCACTGAGGGGGCAGCCCGCCGCGTGCACATCATTCAGGGCGAGTACAAGGTTCTGAACGATCCGAATGCGGTCCTCTCGACCATTCTCGGTTCCTGCGTGGCTGCGTGCCTCAGAGACCCTGTCGCCGGTATCGGCGGCATGAACCACTTCTTGCTGCCCGGTTCGGCGACGTCGCCTACCTCAGGCGGGGATGCCACGCGTTACGGCGTGCATCTGATGGAACTGCTGATCAACGGTCTCCTGAAGCAGGGCGCCCGGCGCGACCGTCTGGAGGCCAAGATCTTCGGCGGCGCCAAGACGATCTCGACATTCTCCAATGTCGGTGAGCAGAACGCGGCCTTCGCCATGCAGTTCCTGAGGGATGAAGGCATTCCGGTGGTCGGCTCCTCCACAGGCGGCGACCACGGGCGCAAGCTCGAATATTGGCCGGTTTCCGGTCGTGCCCGGCAATATCCGCTGACCGGCGCCGAAACGCAGAGAACCGTCGCTCTCGAGCAACGCCCCGCCGCTCCGCCGAAGCCCGTCGAAACCAGTATCGAATTTTTTTGATGGCGAGGATTTTCATATGACATTTAACCCGGTGATGGAGCCGCCTGCGCCTGTTGAAGCGTTGAGCGACATCCTGATGCGCATCGTTTCCGAACTGCACGACGTCGCCTATCTCATCGAGCGCATCGAGCCGCAGCTTCTCGATCTCGGCGGCGCCGAAATCCTCAATTCGCCGGATGCCATGAAAGTCATGCAGGGCATCGATCTCGCCGTGCAGAAATCGCGCGGCCTTGCCGAGTTCATCGACACCATCACCGGCGAAATCCCGCACGGCTGGGCAGTCGACGTCGCGACCGCGCTCAGCCTCGTCAAGCTGGCGGAGATGCAGAAGGCGCTGGGCGGCGCCACACGCCACGGCCATTCCCAGCCCCTGAGCAAGGCGGCCGGCGACTTCGATTTCTTCTAGCTCTTTAGGGGCCGCGCCCCCTTCACGAAACGCTCGCGCAAGTTTCGCCGATTATTCGTCAGATGAGGCAATAAGCCTGCTTTGTCTTTGACGAATCGTGCGAGAACAGAATGAATCTGTTAAATCAATTAGTTCAGATCTTTAAGAACTTCGGTTCCCTTGGCCGAACACGCCTGATGATTCTTGGAGGCGTCGGTACCGTCTCCATCGCAATCGTCCTTGCGGCCGCCCTTTTCGTCAATAAGCCGGCACAGGAAACGCTCTATGTCGGTCTGGATTCGCCCGATCTCAACCAGATCAGCATGGCGCTTGCCGAAGCCAACATCAATTTCCAGGTCGGCACGGATGGTTCCAGCATCAGCGTTCCCGCGGGGATGACGGGCAAGGCCCGCCTGATGCTTGCCGAGCGCGGCTTGCCGAACAGCGCCAATGCCGGTTACGAACTCTTCGACAATGTCGGCTCGTTGGGCCTGACCTCCTTCATGCAGGAGGTGACGCGAGTGCGCGCGCTGGAAGGCGAAATCGCCCGCACCATCCAGTCGATCTCGGGCATAACAGCCGCGCGCGTCCATATCGTCATGCCGGAGGTCGGAAATTTCCGCAAGGCCGAGCAGAAGCCGACCGCCTCCGTCATGATTCGCGCCAGCGCCACCACCGGGCGGAGTGCTGCGACCTCGATCCGTCACCTCGTCGCCTCGGCCGTGCCGGGGCTTGATGTCGACGACGTGACGATCCTCGATTCCGCCGGTCAGCTGCTCGCGTCCGGCGACGAGGCCAGCAACAGCTCGCTGAACCGTTCGCTCAACATCGTCCAGAACGTCCAGCAGGAAGTCGAATCCAACGTCGACAAGGCGCTCGCACCCTTCCTCGGCATGGACAACTTCCGCTCCAGCGTCACCGCCGACCTGAATACCGACGCCCAGCAGATCCAGGAAACGACCTACGATCCCGAATCCAAGGTCGAACGCTCGGTCCGCTCGACCAAGGAAGCCCAGCAGTCCCAGCAAAAGCAGTCCGACAGCGCGACGACCGTCGAGCAGAACATTCCGCAGGCGGCCCCTGAGGCCGGCGGTTCGGCCGGTCCTGAATCACAGGACAAGTCCGACAAGCGCGAAGAGCAGACCAACTACGAAATCAACAGCCGGACGACGGCGACGACCCGCAACAGCTACAAGGTCGAGAAGCTTTCGATCGCCGTGGTGGTCAACAAGGGCCGCATTGCCAAGATGGTCGGCGAGCCTGCCGACCAGGCCAAGATCGATGCCTATCTTGCCGAAATGAAGACGATCGTCGCTTCGGCGGCCGGTATCGACGCCAAACGCGGCGACGTCGTCACCGTCACGGCGATGGACTTCCTCGAGAACCAGCTGCTCGAAGACGCGACCGGCGGTGTCCGCGTCATGGACATGCTGAGCCGCAACCTTGCCGGCATCATCAATTCGCTCGCCTTCGTCGCGGTCGCCTTCGTGGTGGTCTGGATGGGCCTGCGGCCTCTGGTGCGCAGCGTCAGTGGCAATGGCAGCTCTTCGGTTCTCGGCGACGCCACGCCGGAGGCGGCCGGCCTCGAGCTTCCGGACTTCGCGCCTTCCGCAGGTGCGCCTGGAGGAGCCCTCATGGACGGCTTCGGGTCCGATTTCGGCTTCGACAGCACCGAAGATCTGCTCAGCCTTGGCGACGACGACGGGAACTTCAACCGCCGCGTCAAGGAAGGGCCGGAACGCAAGCTCTCTCGCATGGTCGAGATCAACGAGGAACGCGCCGCGAAAATCCTCCGGAAATGGGCGATCGACGAAGCAGCGTAAGAAAAAAGGCCGGGCAACCGGCCTTTTTCATATCGGTACCCAGCGTCATTTCCTCCAACGGGAAAGTTGCAAGCTCTCAGACTCGCGTAAAACGCGAATGACGTTGCGATACAGCCAGAATCACCGTAGCCTTCCCAATAGCTTGAGGGCTGGAAATGATCATCGAATCAGTGCATGGGCGGCAGCGTAAGTAAATCCCTAGAAGTCGGAGATGGTGATTTGCATCGGCTGGCTTACCCTTGGGTGATTCGAAATGGGATTCGAGCGGGACTTGAATTGAATCCCTTGCAGAAAAATTGCTGTTGCATCGAGTTTGATCGTTTCTCAGCCGCAGGACATTGCCAATGGATATGGATGTAATTCAGGCGAGCAAAGGCGAGAGGCAAATGTCGAATTTCGCAAGCGCGGTAGTGCCGGATCTGTTGCCGCGGGATCAGCTGCTCCAGCGCCTGCACGGCGTCGCCAACACTGGCAGGTTGCAGTCCGGTCTGCGCGCGCTGACGGAGTATGTCGGCGCTTCGCACTATCTACTGGCGCGCTGCGATCTCATCCAGGAAAGCGGCCTCGATTTCATTGTTTCGTCGGATTGGCCTTTTGACCTGGTCAGGGATATCGCCAATGATCTGGTTCGCGGCTATGCCCGTTCGACGGAGCTGGAAAAATGCATGCAGGTCTTCCAGCCGAATTTTGCTCTTATGCCTGACAATGCGGACGTGCCGGACGGCGCCAGCCGCCAATATTGTTCTGTGACCTTCAATGTCGGCCGGTCGCGGCTGGCGCTGATGTTCCTGTTCGGCGAGGGGTTCATCCTATCGCCGGAGCGCCTGCGGGATGTGGGCCTGCTTGCAGGGTATGTCGCGAGTTTCCTGCGCTGCGGCGGGACGAGAGTCGATCGCGATTTCGAGTTGACCGACCGCGAGCTGGAATGCCTGTTCTGGATCGCCGAGGGCAAGACCAGCGACGAGATCGCGATGATCCTCGGCATCTCCCGCAACACCATCAACAACTACATCACCAGCGTGATGCGCAAGACGGCGACCAAGACCCGGTCCGAGGCCATTGCCTTCGCCGTCCGCAACAATCTGGTATAGGGGGATCCATGGCGCATCCATCAGCCAGGACGATGAGCAGTGCCGAGCAGCTGCGCATGGTGCGTGTGAACAGGATTTCCAGCCGATCCGATCTCTTTCCGCGGCTGATTGCGATGCAGAAACTCGCCGATGCTCAAGGCTTCGCGATCTTCCGTGTCAGCGGCGCAGGTCTTCCGGCAAAGCAGCGCCTTGTCTGCGAACTCGAGAACTGGGGGTCTTCCAGTGCCGGTTTCGGCAAGGCCTTCACCGATGCCTACGGCGACATCCTTCTCGATTATATCGACAAGTCGTTGCTGCCGCTTTCCTGGGCCGGCGGTTACGACCGTGCCGCACCTGGTCCTGCCGACTTCGCGCCGTTCATGACGCGTCTGCAGGACGGTATCGTGCCCTTTTCCGGCCTTGCCTTTCCGGTGCGGCTCGGCGCCGTCGGCAATGGTTTTATCGTTTTCACCGGCGATGAGATCGATCCCTCGAGCGATACCATCGTTGAACTGCACGGTCGCTGCTGCCATATCATGATGGATCTGCTCTCGCTCGACGAACGCCGCACGGCGGCCGCCGAAGCCCTCAGCGAACGCGAGATCGCCTGTCTCCAGCTTGCCGGCGACGGCCGCATCAGTGAAGAGATTGCCGACAAGCTCGGCCTGTCCGTGCACACCGTAAACGCCTATCTCGGCTCGGCGACCATCAAGCTCAATTCCGTCAACCGCATCCAGGCGATCGCCAAGGCGATCCGGCTCGGCTATATCAGCTGAGCTTGCTCTGCGATTTCAGCTGAGCCCGCTCAGCTCAGCTGAAGCGGATGAAAGCTCTCATGTCTTGAGAGTCAGCCCGCTAGCGCCTGGGGCGACTGGTTGACGTTGTAACGCGATTCCCGAAGGCTCTTTTCCAGGAAGCGGGTGTTCTCATCGGGATCGGCCGAGGGATCTTGGAACGCCATATGATTGATCTCGATGCCGGCGTGATCCTCGGCAAGCGTCAGCTGCGCATAAACGGTGACGCCGCGCGGCTTGATTTCCAGATCGAGAACGACTTCGGGCTTGCCGCCCCACTCCAGCGTATAGTTGCCGCCCAGGCCGAAATTCACTGTGCCCGGATGAAAGAATAGCTCTGCCGCCGACGCGACGAGATCGGAAAGATTGCCGTAATACTCGAAGCGCAGCAGCGAAATAAGGTCAGAAGCATCCAGAAGGCGCAGTTCCGTGGCGACCGGGCTGATCGCAACTGCAAGGATTTTTTCACGCTGGGTAGAGTGGGGGCATTTTTTCATTCGGCTTATCTTACCCGTTTGTTCTTGGCGTCTGCGGCGTAGACCCGGTGGATCAGCTCCGCAACGGCCTTATAGAAGACTGACGGTATGACACTATCGATCGAGACTTGCGCAAACATGGAGCGTGCAAGCGGCGGGTCCTCGAACACCGGGATGCCGTTTTTCTCGGCAATCTCCCTGATTTTGAGCGCAATGAGGTCCTGGCCCTTGGCCAGCACTACCGGCGCGTCGTTTTCTTCGCGCGCATAGCGCAGCGCCACCGCATAGTGCGTCGGGTTGGCGATGACGAGCGTCGCCCGGTGCACGTTGGCGATCATCCGCCGGCGCGCGCGGTCGCGCATCAGCGAGCGCTGCCGGCCCTTGACGAAGGGGTCGCCCTGCGCCTGCTTGTTTTCTTCCTTGATCTCGTGCCGGGTCATCTTCAGCTCGGTGAACCAGTGATGGCGCGTCCAGAAGACATCGGCGATCGCCACGATCGCGGTGGCGATCAGCACGACGATGATGATCTTGCGCATCGCCGTCGAGATCCGCACCAGGATCGTCTGCGGGTCGGAGAACATCGCGTCGATCGAGCTGAAATATTCGCTCCTCAGCACGAAAAACAGGATGACCCCGACGACGACGACCTTGAACAGCGATTTTCCGAACTCGACGAGGCCCGGCAGGCTGAACAGCCGTCCCCAGCCTTTGGCGGGAGAGATGCGCGAGGCCTGCGGCCGGATGCGCTCGAGCACCGGCGTCGGCAAGTTCTGAAAAACGGAGGAGGCGATGCCGAACACCATGAACAGGATGAAGGCCGGCGCCAGCAGCGCCGCAGTGGCCCAGCCGAGCTTGACGAACAGCGAAAGGACGTCGGGCCCCGTCTCGATCTTCCACTGGTCGGGCTGCTCGAAGATGTCGCGCAGGGTTTCAGTCATGCGCCCGACGCTGTCGGGGAGGAAGAACACCAGATAGATATAGGTGGCAAGGATGGTCGCGAAGATCGACAGCTCGCGCGAAAACGGCACGTTGCCCTTCTCAGCCGCGTCGGATTGCTTTTTCGCGGTCGGGGCTTCTGTTTTGCTGTCCTTGTCATCGTCTGCCAAGACGCGGCCCTCCGTCAAAGATATAGGCCGCAGCTAATGCATGTCGCCCAAAAATGTGCAGCGGTTTTGGGATGACGACATGCATCAACACAAGAGCTAAAGCGCGTCGCCGGAACCGAGGTTCTCCGCGACGCGCTTTAAAGCGCAGCCAATCATTTGAAGGGTAGTCGCCTGCGACACGGCGATCAACGGCCGCTTTGCCGCGCGCCGGATTTGTCAACAGTCTCGGAGGATTAGGCGGCTGCCGAAGCGTCGCCTTCCTTCTCCTTGAGCTCGATCTGGCCTGAATTGGCCAGGCGAATCGCTTCCTGCGCCACGGCGCGCCGGGCAATTGCAATCTCGCGCGGATTGACGCCGCCCATGCCGCTCTGCAGATCCGATTCGATCATGCGGCGCTGGCGCGGGCTGATGGCGGAGAGAACCGATTCGCGGATCTCGGGCGGCGAACCGCGCAGCGCGACGGTGAGCACATCCGTCGAGATGTCGTTGAGCAGCATGACGCGGCTGCGCTGCGGCATGTACATGAGATCCTCGAACAGGAAAATCTTCGGGCGGACCTTGTTGACGGATTCGCGGCTGATCGATTCGAGCGAGGTGAGCAGGGTGTCGACCTGCGGCTTGTCGAGTTCGTTCATGAGATCGGCAACCTTCGTCGAGCCGGCGGCATTGCGCTCTGCCTCGACCTCGGCAAGCAGCGTCATCACCTGGTTCTCGATGATCTGCGCAGCCTTCGGGCTGACGGTCTTCATGTTGACGGTTCGGTTCATGATGTCGGCGCGGCGGTTG
Organism: Rhizobium sp. RSm-3; assembly: GCF_001854685.1. Taxonomy (NCBI): domain Bacteria; kingdom Pseudomonadati; phylum Pseudomonadota; class Alphaproteobacteria; order Hyphomicrobiales; family Rhizobiaceae; genus Rhizobium; species Rhizobium sp. RSm-3. The sequence goes on from NZ_MAWZ01000002.1 coordinate 167,774, forward strand.
TCGGGGAGCTGCAGCAGCACCTTGGCGCCGAAGTTGGAAGGCATCATCGAAAGAATATAGGCAACGGTCTGCGGATGTTCGCGCAGCAGGAACTGGGCGACGAATGTCGGCTCCGCCTCGCTGAGACGATCCCAGATCGAGGTTTCATAGGCCTGGAACGCCGTGCGGCGGCCGAGCAGGCTGTCGACCTCGTCGGGCGTCAGGCCCTCTTCCAGAATGGCTTCGATCGCCTTGGCATTGTCCATCAGTCCGGCGCCCTCGGTGAAGAGGTCTTCGAATTCGCCGACGAGCATCAGGAGTTCGTCCGGCGGAATGGCGCGCAGCGACTGGGCGGATGCGATAATGGTCTGCAGTTCGGCCTGGGTGAAATATTTCAACAGCCGGCCGGCGACGCCCTTTCCCATGGCGAGAAGAACAGCCGCCGCCTTTTCAGCCTGGGTCAACGGTTTCCCGGCTAGCGCGCCGCCGAAATCGTCAAAGTCCATCATGGTCTAACCTCTCCGTCCCACACAGGGATCAGGCTTTTTTCGTACTCAAAACTTCTATCAGTTTCACACCGAATCGGGTGTCGTCGTTATCAAGCACCGTAATCTCGCCGCGGGCAATCCTGCGGCCGTTCACCATGATCTCGACCGGCTCGCCGATTTTCTTGTCAAGGGCGATCGTCGCCCCTTCATTGAGGTTCATCAGGCCCGAGACCTGCATGCGGCTGGTGCCGAGCATGATCTGGACATCGATCGGGATGTCCATGATCAGTTCGAAATTGGAATTCAAGGCGCTGCCGAGCGGAGCCGGCGACGCCTCGAAGGAGGGGCTGCTGCCGAAATCCATGCCGGCGGCCGAGCCGGCATTGCCGGCACCGAAATCGCCGCCGAAATCGTCGCCGCCGAACGGGCTGTCCGAAATCTCGCCGCCGAAAGCCGCCAGATCGGTTCCGGCTGCGAAGGCGTCGTTCTGCAGGTCGTCGCCAAACTGCGGCAGGTCGCCATCGGCATCCTGCTTCAGCACGCCGCGCAGATCGTCGATCGCCTGGTCGAGATCCGCTTCGCTGCCCGGCATATCCAGGGAGAGGTCGCTGTTCTGCTGTGTTTTCTTCGTAGCCATGAAATCACTATTCCAGTTGAAACTTGCCTCAAACTGCCTTTGCAGCCCAAAAGCCAGAGAACCGATTAATTCATTAAATGACGGATGAGTTCGTCATCCGAGTTCATCGTGTCCTTGACGCGGACCATGTAGTTTTCGCCTGAACGCCCGAACTCGCACACATACAGTTCCTTGCTGTTGGCGCTGACCTCGACGCGCACGTCGCCATGGTCACGGAACGGGATGACGTCGCCGACCATCAGCTTCGAGATCGTGCGCAATGTCAGGTCCTGCAGCCTGATCTTGGCCTCGAGCGTGACATGCGAACGGCGAACCTGGTCGCCGAGCTGTTCGGTCCATTCCGCCGAGCTGCCGCCCGACTGGCGCTTCGGCTTCGGCGGCGTCACCTTGGTCTTGAGCAGCGCCGTCTGCGGAACCATCAACGAAAATTCGGAAGTGATGCCGGCAAGGGTGATCGACATGTTGATGGCGGCGGCGAATTCGTCCGGGCGGTCCTCCGGCGGCCGGGCGCGCATCTCAAGGGCGTGCGGCACCGAAAGGCTCGGTTCGAAACCGCCGGGCGCGTTGACGGCCGAGCGCAGCACCTTGGCGATCTTGTCGAAAACCATCACCGCCAGGTCCATTTCGATGATCGACAGCAGCCGGTCGGCCGGCTCCTCGATCGTATCGGCGGTGGCGCCGAGCAGGTGCTCCATCAGCGTGATGACGAAACCGTTGCCGCAGGCAAGCGTGACGTTCTGCGACCAGTTGCGCAGCGTCACGTCGGCGAGCGTGACGTTCGAGTTCAGGTCGTCGATCAGATGGTTCTTATAGCCGATCTCGCAGCCGAGATAGTTGACCGTGACGTCGAGGCCGGTCTCGCTCTTGATGACGTCGGGAAAGAATTCGCTGTAAATTTCCCCGAAGGAGCTGCAGATCTTGGCGACCCTGCCTCTGTCGCCAAGCCCGCCGGTCAGCTTGGCGAGAAGGGCAGGATCCATTGCCGGTTTGTCGTGCGAAGCATTGCTCATGGTCATTTAAGCCGCCTTGTTCTCGCCGCCTGGGTTCATCATTTCCTGTTCGACCGCATCGATGGACGGGCGCTCGTAAGCCGAGATCGTCTTGCGGCCGTATTCGAGAGCGACCTGCGGCACCGAGCCGTTCATGTAGGCAAGCAGCGTCTGCTTGACGATGACGTAGAGGCGATGCTGCTTGTTGCGGACGATCTTGATCTGGGAGACCAGCGGCGAGCAGACGCAGTAGGACAGGAGAATGCCGAGGAAGGTGCCGACCAGCGCCGAGCCGATCAGATGACCGAGCACTTCCGGCGAATCGTTGATGTGGGCCATCGCCTTGATGACGCCGAGAACCGCCGCGACGATACCGATCGCCGGGAAGGAATCGCCCATGATCTGGATCGCGTGATAGGGCTTCATCTTGTCGTGCATGATGGTGTTGAGCTCTTCGTCCATCAGCGCTTCGATCTCGTGGCTGCGGGCATTGCCGATGATGATCAGGCGCACGTAGTCGCAGATGAACGCCGTCAGTTCCTTGTTCTTCAGAACGGTCGGGGCCTGTTGGAAGATCGTCGATTCTGCCGGATTGTCGATATGGGCTTCGATTTCGTTTCGCGACTTGGTGCGCAGGTCGCGCATCAAGGAATAGAGCACGCCGAGCGTATCGAGATAATTGCGTTCCTTCGGCACGGCGTGCTTGAAGGCTTCGCCGAGCGCCTTGCCGGAATCCTTCACCACCTTCATCGGGTTCGCCATGATGAAGCTGCCGAGACCGGCGCCGCCGATGATCACGAATTCGAAGGGCTGGAACAGCGCGTCCACGTGGCCGCCCATTGCCATGAAGCTGCCGATGACACAGCCGCAAGTCACTATAAATCCGATAATGATATTCATCGTCAGCCCAATCTGAACGTTACTTTTCTCTAAGACGGTTAGGGTTTCTGCCTTGCGTGAGGCTGATGAACGGGCCGCGCGCAAGGCATTTCCGCGTGCCAGCTTCGCGCAAGCATCTGCCGTCAGTCTAAAGGAGACGAATGGGTGCCCGCACCCGTTTCTGAGATGCCGCCTCAGCGAAATCCCGGCCGAACCCTATAGACGACGCCCGGCTTTTCGTTCCGTTCATCGCCAATGCTTGGAGCCTACCGACATGCAATCCGGTCTTTATGTTTCTCTGTCGTCGCAGATGGCCCTCGAAAAGCGCCTGAACACCATTGCGGACAACATGGCGAACGTGAACACGACCGGTTTTCGCGCCACCGAGGTGAAGTTCGACGAGATGGTGGCGGCGACCAAGAACAAGCTGAACACCAAGGTCGCCTTCGTTTCCCAGGGCAACGACTATCTGAACGAGTCGAACGGCGAGCTGCAGCACACCGGCAACATGCTTGATTTCGCCATCAAGGGCGATGCCTGGTTCTCGCTCGATACGCCGGCCGGCCGCGTGCTGACGAGGGACGGCCGCTTCACGCTCAAGGATACCGGCGAGCTGGTCTCGATCCGCGGATATCCCGTTCTCGACGCCGGCGGCGCGCCGATCCAGCTCAATTCCAAAGGCGGCGAGCCGGCCGTCGGCACCGACGGCATCATCTATCAGGGCGACCGCCAGGTCGCTTCGCTCGGCCTGTTCGAGGCCGATATCAGCAAAGGTTATCTGCGCTACGAGAACAGCGGCATCATGACCACCGACCAGCCGCGCGCCGTCGTCGATCGCTTCAATGTCGGTGTCGAGCAAGGCTATCTCGAAAACTCCAACGTCAACGCCATGCGCGAGATCACCCAGCTGATCGAAGTCAACCGCGCTTTCGAAAGCGTCTCGTCGCTGATGCGCGATAGCGAGGATTCCTTCAAGGAAGCCGTTCAGACGCTTGGGGGCAGCCGCTAATGCATGTCGCCCAAAAGTGTGCAGCGGTTTTGGGAGGACGACATGCATAAAAACAAAGACCGGAAATGCGTCGCATTTTCGGGTGGGATTGAAGCATGAGCACGACGCTACTGTCCGAGGACGGCCTTTCTCCGAAGCTGGCGCATCTGGCAGGTCTCGTCGATCGATACGCATCGCCGGAGTTCTCGGTTGCCCATGGCGGCCGCGTGCAGACCATCGCCGCCGGCCACTACACCGTTCGCGGTCTCTCCCGCCATGTTCGCCTGGGCGAGTTCGTCGCCCATAAGTCGGCGACCGGCATCCATCTCGGCGAGGTCGTTCGCGTCGAGCCTGATCTGATCTATGTCTGCCCGATCGAGCCGGGCGAGCCGATCGGCATCCACGATACGGTCATCCGCAAGGGCGCCTTCCGCATCTCACCGTCGGACAGCTGGTGCGGGCGCACCGTCAATTCGCTCTGCGAGCCGATCGACAGGCTTGGGCCGATCGCCGAGGGCCTCGACCGCCGCTCGATCTCCAATACCGCTCCGCCCTCGATGACCCGCAAGCGCGTCGAGGCCGGCTTCAAGACCGGCGTGCGCGCCATCGATATCTTCTCGCCGCTCTGCCTCGGGCAGCGCCTCGGCATCTTCGCCGGCTCCGGCGTCGGCAAATCGACACTTCTGTCCATGCTCGCCCGCGCCGATGCCTTCGACAAGGTCGTCATTGCGCTTGTCGGCGAACGCGGCCGCGAGGTGCGCGAATTCATCGAGGATACGCTCGGCAGCAATATGAAGAAGGCGATCGCCGTCGTCGCCACCAGCGACGAGAGCCCAATGCTGCGCAAGATGGCGCCGCTGACGGCGGTCACCATCGCCGAGCATTTCCGCGACAAGGGCGAGAACGTCCTGTTCATCGTCGACAGCGTCACGCGTTTCGCCCATGCGATCCGCGAGGTGGCGACCGCCTCCGGCGAGCCGCCGATCGCCCGCGGCTACCCGGCTTCCGTCTTCACCGAGCTGCCGCGCCTGTTGGAGCGCGCCGGTCCCGGCCCCGAGGGCGCCGGCACCATCACGGCGATCATCTCGATCCTCGTCGATGGCGACAATCACAACGACCCGATCGCCGATTCGACGCGCGGCATCCTCGACGGCCATATCGTCCTGCAGCGCAGCCTCGCCGAAGAAGGGCGCTATCCGCCGATCGATCCGCTCGCCTCGATCTCGCGTCTTGCCCGCAAGGCCTGGACGCCGGATCAGGAAAAGCTGGTGTCGCGGCTGAAGGTGCTGATCCACCGTTTCGAGGAAACGCGCGACCTGCGCCTGATCGGCGGTTACCGCCAGGGCGCCGATCCCGATCTCGATATGGCGGTCAAGCAGGTGCCGATCATTTACGACGTCCTGAAACAGTCACCGGGCGATCGCGACTCGCCCGATGCCTTTGCCGATCTCGCCGGCGCCCTCAAGGCTGCAGCCGGTATCGGCAATCAGGGCGGAGCCATCCAGAGGAGATAGACGTGGCTGAATTCGACGATGAACGCATCGCTTCCCCGAAGCAGCGCAGGAAGGCCGCCGGCCTGGATCGGTTTCTGACTTTTGCCGGCCTGGCGCTGGCCGGCGCCTCCGCCTTCTTTCCCTGGTACGTGTTCTTCAACGAAGACAAATTCGGCATCAACGTCGCCGCCAGCGACAATTCGCGCGAACTGCCGGATTGGCCGGCCCGCAACGTCTTCAGCGTCTCGCCGCTTGCCATGGTCAACAAGAACGAGCCGGACAAGAAGGCGCCGCCGATCGATCCGCTGACGACGGCGACGGTCTCCGATCTCGGCAAAGAGCGCGAGGGCCGCCCCATCCTGGAGGATCAGCCCTTCCCCGGCAAGTCGTCCTTCCGGCTGCTGCACGTTTCCAACGGCCGGGCGCTGATCGAGGATACCTCCGGCATGTATGTGGTGCGCGTCGGCTCGATCCTGCCGGATCAGAGCCGTCTTGCGACAATCGAACAGCGCGAGGGCAAGTGGATGATCGTCACCTCCAAGGGTGAAACCTACCAGAGCAACTGAACCTGCCGGCCGACGCCGAAGGCAACAGGGGCTCCGCCGAAAGCCGGCCGGGGCCCCGGTTTTTTTGCGCGGAGCGCCCCCCGAAAGGCGGCTTGAAACCTGATTTTCCGTAAGTCCCACGCAAGATTACCGCACTAGGTTCGGGACAGTAAAAACGGAGAGTCTCATGCAACCGATCCAACTTTTCGACTTGGCTTCGCGACAGGCGGAATGGCTGACGATCCGTCAGCAGGTTGTTGCCGGCAACATCGCGAATGCCAATACCCCGAAGTTCCGCGCCAAGGACGTCACGCCCTTCGACGCCGTGCTCGACAAATCCGACATCACCATGGCGCGCACCAATCCGGCCCATCTCAGCGGTAATGATTTCAGCGCCAGCGGCGATATCGACGTCAAGGATGCTGCACTCGACCAGGAAATCGGCGTCCAGGAATCCGGCAACACGGTCGGCCTTGCCGAGGAGCTCTCCAAGTCTGGCGATATCAAGCGCCAATACGATCTGAACACCTCGCTGGTCAGTTCCTTCAACCGCATGATGCTGATGACCGTCAGGAAGTAAAAGCCATGGATCCGCTTTCTGCAGCAATGAAAATCGCCGGTTCCGGGCTCGAGGCGCAGTCGACGCGCCTGCGCATCGTTTCGGAAAACATCGCCAACGCCCGCTCGACCGGCGATACACCGGGTGCCGACCCCTACCGCCGCAAGACGATTACCTTCGGCCAGCAGATGGATCGCGCCAGCGGCGTCGAGACGGTCGATGTCAAGAAGGTCGGCGTCGACGAAGGCGACTTCAGCACCGAATTCGACCCGAGCAATCCGGCTGCGGACCAGAAGGGCGTCGTCAAGCTGCCGAACGTCAACATTCTGGTCGAGATGGCCGACATGCGCGAAGCCAACCGCTCGTATGACGCCAATCTGCAGACCATCAAGCAGACCCGCGATCTCATCTCCTCCACGATCGATCTCCTGAAGAGCCAATAATAATGATCAGCAGCGTCCAGAATGTCAGCAATCTTTCGATGACCCGCGCGCTCGGCGCCGTCGACACCGAAAATTCCGCCTCGTCGTCTGCCGCCACCCTGCCGGGCACCGCGGGCGCGGCCAACGGCATGAGCTTCGCCTCCGTCATGGGCAACATGGCAAACGACGCGGTCACCAGCCTGAAGGGTGCGGAAAGCATGTCCTTCGCCGGGATCAAGGGCACGGCGACGACGCGTGAAGTCGTCGATTCCATGCTCCAGGCCGAGCAGACGCTGCAGACGGCGATTGCTATCCGCGACAAGGTCGTCTCGGCCTTTCTCGAAGTCACCAAGATGCAGATGTAACTGATTTGAGGACGAACACATGAGAGCGCTCGCCATTGCAGCAACGGGCATGGATGCCCAGCAGACCAATCTGGAAGTCATCGCGAACAACATCGCCAACATCAATACGACGGGTTTCAAGCGCGCGCGCGCCGAATTCTCCGATCTTCTCTACCAGACCGAACGCGCCAAGGGTGTCGCCAACCGCGCCAACCAGGCCGTCGTTCCCGAAGGCGCCAATATCGGCCTCGGCGTCCAGACCTCGGCGGTCCGCAACTTGCATCTGCAGGGCGAACTGACCCAGACCGGCAACGATCTCGACGTGGCGCTGATCGGCAAGGGCTTCTTCCAGATCCAGTCGACCGACGGGACGACGCTTTACAGCCGCGCCGGCGCCTTCAACAAAAACGACCAGGGCCAGCTCGTCACCATCGACGGTTACGAGGTCATGCCCGGCATCACCATTCCGACGGGCTCGACCGAGCTGACGATCAGCCGCTCGGGCCAGGTTTCGGCCAAGTTGCCAGGGGCGACGGACGCGACTGTTCTCGGCCAACTGACACTTGCCGATTTCGTCAACGAGGCCGGCCTCCAGCCGATCGGCGACAATCTCTTCCAGGAAACGGCAGCCTCCGGCGAAGCCGTCGTCGGCAATCCCGATGAGGAAGGTTTCGCCTACATGAAGCAGGGTTATCTGGAAGCCTCGAACGTCGACCCGGTGAAGGAAATCACCGAACTGATCTCGGCCCAGCGTGCTTACGAAATGAATTCCAAGGTGATCACCACGGCTGACGAAATGGCCTCCATCGTCAGCAAGAACCTGAAGTAAGGGGAAGGGCCGAAACATGATGTTTTGCCGGGCAGGATACATCTCAGGATGGGTGGCGGCGGCCACGATCGCAGTCGCGGGCGTTTTCTCGCCCACGGACGTGGATGCCGGCATGGGTTATGCCGTCGTCCCGACGACGATCATCTACCCCGGCGACACATTGTCGGCCAGCCAGCTTCAGGAGGTCGAGGTCACCAACCCCAACCTCGCCGGCGATTTCGCCAAATCCATTTCCCAGGTCGAAGGCCTGGTCTCCAAGCGCACCCTGCTGCCGGGTCGCACGATTTCGGTTTCAGGTCTGCGTGAGCCCTATACGGTGACACGCGGATCTTCGATCCGCCTCGTCTTCTCGCTCGGTGCGATGACCATTTCAGCCGCCGGCTCGCCGCTCGAAGACGGCTCCACCGGGCAGCTGATCCGCGCGCGCAATATGGATTCCGGCGTCATCGTCAGCGGCACGGTGCTTGCGGACGGCACGGTCCATGTGAGGGCAAAATGAAATTGTTCTTCCGGTTCTTGACCCTTTTCGCGGTCCTCGCCATGAGCCTGGCCGACGTCGCGCCCGCCTGGGCGCTGACCTCCCGCATCAAGGATATCGCCTCCCTTCAGGCCGGCCGCGACAACCAGCTGATCGGTTATGGCCTGATCGTCGGCCTGCAGGGAACCGGTGACGGCTTCCGCGCCTCGCCTTTCACCGAGCAGTCGATGCGGGCGATGCTGCAGAATCTCGGCATCTCGACGCAGGGCGGCCAGTCCAACGCCAAGAACACGGCGGCCGTGATGGTCACCGCCAACCTGCCGCCCTTTGCAAGCCCCGGCAGCCGCATCGACGTGACGGTGAGCTCGCTCGGCGACGCGACGTCGCTGCGCGGCGGCACGCTCGTCATGACCTCGCTTTCCGGCGCCGACGGCCAGATCTATGCCGTCGCGCAGGGCGCGGCCATCGTCACCGGCTTCCAGGCCCAGGGCCAGGCCGCAACCGTGACCGAAGGTGTGACCACCGCCGGCCGCGTGCCCGGCGGCGCGATCATCGAACGTGAGCTGCCGTCCCGTTTCAAGGACTCGGTCAATCTCGTCCTGCAACTGCGCAACCCCGACTTCTCGACGGCGATCCGCATCGCCGACATCGTCAACGGTTATGCCTCGGCACGCTTCGGCGGCCCGGTCGCCGAAGCCAAGGATTCGCAGGAAGTGGTGATCCAGAAGCCGCGCCAGGCCGATCTCACCCGGCTGATGGCCGACATCGAAAATCTCATCGTCGAAACCGATACGCCGGCCAAGGTTGTCATCAACGAGCGCACCGGAACGATCGTCATCGGCTCCGACGTCCGCGTCTCGCCGGTTGCCGTCAGCTACGGCACCCTGACGGTGCAGGTCACCGAGACGCCGCAGATCATCCAGCCCGAACCCTTCTCGCGCGGTCGGACCGCGGTCCAGCCGCAGACCGACATCGCGGCCGAGCAGACCGGCGGGCGCGTCGCCATCATCGACGGTCCCGACCTCAGGACCCTCGTCGCCGGCCTCAACAATATCGGCGTGAAACCGGATGGTATCATCGCCATTCTCCAGGGCATCAAGTCGGCGGGCGCCCTGCAGGCGGAGCTTGTGCTGCAATGATAAAGATCATCAAAGACATGACGGTCCTGCAATTGCTGCGCCGGCTGGCGCTGCCGGCAGCAAGCCTCGTCCTTCTGTCGATCCCTAGCGCCTTTGCACAAGAGCATGCGCCGGCGGGCGACATCACCTCTGAGGACGAGGTCAAGCAGTTCTGCACCAACATCGCCGACCCCGCCCGCGACCAGCGTTACCTGCTGCAGAAGCAGGAACTGGAAAAACTTCGCGCCGACATCGACGCCCGCATGGCGGAGATGGACAAGCGCAAGGCGGAATACCAGGACTGGCTGAAGCGGCGCGACGATTTCCTGAAGCAGGCGGAAGCCGGCCTCACCGAGATCTACAGGAAGATGAAGCCGGATGCGGCCGCCCAGCAGCTGCAGGATATGAAGATCGAGGTGGCCTCCGCCGTGATCATGCGGCTCGGGCCGCGTCAGTCGAGCCTCATCCTCAACGAGATGGACGCGAAGAAGGCCGCGGCCATCGCCAGCGTCATCGCCAGTGCGTCCGATCCCAATACGTCGAAGGATCCTTCATGAATATGCGTTTCCCGGCCGCGATCGCCGCCCTCGCACTCCTTGCAGGCTGCCAGACTCCGACGGCAGTCAGCGAGATCGGCCGCGCGCCCGCCATGAGCCCGATCGGCAGCGGCCTTGCCTATGGCCAGACGCCGCAGATGGCGCTTTATCCGAAGCAGCCGCGCGCCGTGGCGCAGGGTTATTCGCTGTGGAGCGATTCGCAGGCTGCACTCTTCAAGGATGCGCGCGCGCTCAACGTCGGCGACATCCTGACCGTCGACATTCAGATCAACGACAAGGGCTCTTTCGACAACGAGACCAACCGCAGCCGCAAGAATTCGAGCGGCATGAACTGGGACGTCAACGCCCAGATCTTCGGCTGGACGCCCGAGTCCAAGACCGACCTGACCTATGGCTCCGACACCAGCACCGACGGCAAGGGCAAGATTGAGCGCACCGACAAGTTGACCCTTCTGGTCGCCGCGGTCGTCACCGGCATTCTCGAAAACGGCAACCTCGTCATATCGGGCTCACAGGAAGTCCGGTTGAACCAGGAACTGCGCATCCTGAACGTCGCCGGTATCGTTCGTCCGCAGGACGTCAATGCCGAAAACCAGATCTCCTACGACAAGATCGCCGAAGCCCGCATCTCCTACGGTGGCCGCGGCCGCCTGATGGAAGTGCAGCAGCCTCCGCGCGGCCAGCAGGCCGTCGATCTTTTCTCGCCCCTTTGAGGCTGAACGACGATGGCAGAGCCAGACGCAAGCGCAGATCAATCAAAGAAGAAATCCGCCACGCTGATGACGATCATCGGCATCGCCGTCCTGACCCTGCTCGGCGCCGGCGGCGGCTGGGCGGTCGGTACGATCGTCGCGCCCAACGTCAAGGGCGCCAAGGAGGCCGAGCAGGCCAAGGACGCCGAGGCCAAGAAAAAGGCCGAGGAGGGGCTGGCCCACATCTCGACCGAGGCCAACAACGTCGTCCAGCTCGAGCCGATCACCTCGAACCTCGCTTATCCCTCGGAAAACTGGGTCCGACTCGAGGTCGCGCTGCTGTTCAACGGGCCGCCGGATGTCAAGGTTTCCGAGGATATTCACCAGGATATCCTCGCTTATATCAGGACCGTTTCCCTTCAGCAGATCGAGGGGCCGCGGGGCTTTCAATATCTCAAGGATGACATACAGGAACGTGTTGACCTTCGCTCGCAAGGGCGGGTATCGAAGGTCATGTTCAGGACATTTGTCATCGAATGATTCGTCTTATAGTTTTCCTTGCCGCCATGATGGCGGTACCGGAACTGGCGGTGGCACAGCAGCTGCCGACTGACTTGTTGAACCTGCCGGTCGATGGCTCCGTCGCTGCCTGGATCATCCGCACATTCGGCCTGCTGACCATTCTTTCGGTCGCGCCGGGCATCCTGATCATGGTGACGAGCTTCCCGCGCTTCGTCATCGCCTTCTCGATCCTGCGTTCGGGCATGGGCCTCTCCTCGACGCCCTCCAACATGATCCTGCTGTCGCTGTCGCTGTTCATGACCTTCTACGTCATGTCGCCGACCTTCGATCAGGCTTGGCAGAACGGCGTGCAGCCGCTGCTTGCCAATCAGATCAACGAGACCGAGGCCGTCCAGCGCATCGCCGAACCTTTCCGCACCTTCATGGCGGCCAATACCCGCGACAAGGATCTGGCGCTTTTCGTCGATCTGGCGCGCGAACGCGGGCAGAATATCCAGACGACCGATCCGATCGACTATCGGGTGCTGATCCCGGCCTTCATGATTTCCGAGATCCGCCGCGGCTTCGAGATCGGCTTCCTCGTCGTGCTGCCGTTCCTCGTCATCGACCTCATCGTCGCCACCATCACTATGGCGATGGGCATGATGATGCTGCCGCCGACCTCGATCTCGCTGCCGTTCAAGATCCTCTTCTTCGTGCTGATCGACGGCTGGAACCTGCTTGTCGGCAGTCTGGTGCGCTCGTTCAACTGATCGGCCGCCGCTCCTATCTTCGCCTCCGTGTTCGCCAACGAGAAAACCCCGCCGGATCGCTCCGGCGGGGTTTTCTTGACGATTGAAAAGCTCACTCGGCGGCGAACGGCGCCGTGCGCGGCGGCAGCGCCGCGATGTCCACGTGCTCGGGTTCGAGACGCTGTTTGGCGCGCTCGGCCATGATTTCGTAGGCCTGCTCCAGATGATTGCAGAAGCGTTCGGCGTCGAACAGCGGCGCGATATAGCGCTTCTCTTTCAAGTGCGCCTTGTATTCGGCGATCCGTCGGGGATTCTGCGCCAGCTCCACGGCGAGATCCTCGTAGGCATGCAGGTCGCTTGCGACGAGGTCGGGCAGGTCGATGGCCCGTAGCAGGCTCTCGCTGACGCGTGAGGCGAAGTTGGTGCCCTTGACGGTCAGGACCGGCAAGCCGCCCCAGAGCTGCTCCGAGGTGGTCGTGTGGCCGTTGACCGGGAAGGTGTCGATGCCGAGGTCGGCCGCCTGCTGACGGTCGATATGTTGTTCGTAGGGCGCGCGCGGGCAGAAAATGATGCGCTTGGGCGAAATGCCCGCCGTCTGGAACTGCTTCAACAGGTTCGCCTGGTTGCGCGGCGTGTTCGCCATCAGCCAGAGCACGCTGTTCGGCGCCCGCTTGAGAATGCGGCACCAGCTGTCGATCGTCTCCGGCGTGATCTTGCGGTTGCCGTTGAACGAGGCGAAGATGAAGGCCTCTTCCGGCAGACCCAGCTGCTCGCGGGTGACGGGGCGCGGCTTCGGGCGGTGCATCGGGTCGTTCGGCTGATAGCTTTCCGGCAGCCGGCAGAATTTCTCATGGTAGAAGGGCTTGGCCACCTCGGGCAATACCGAATGGTCGCCGATAACATAGTCGAGATCGATATTGACCGTGCTGCCGGGGAAACCGAGCCAGCCGACATGGACCGGTGCCAGCGGCTGGTTGAACACCGTCGCGCGGCTGCCGGAGGTGTGGCCCTTCAGGTCGACCATGATGTCGATATTATGCTCGCGCACCACTGCCAGCACCGCCTGGTCGGAGAAGCCGTGAACGTCGACGATCCGGCCCCAGCGGCTGCGGTCGGTCACGTTGTGCTTCAGGTATTCCGGACCGGTATGGCAGAACAGCGTCACCTCGAACCGGTCCTTGTCGTGCAGTTCCAGGATGCGCTGCAACAGCTTCATGGTCGCATGGCGATCCCAGAAGTCCGACGACATGTAACCGATCCGGATCTTGTTCGACCATGTGTGCGGCTGGTTGCGGCGGACGGCTACCCGTTCCGGGTTGAGGGGGGTGGTGCCGATCGTCGCATGCCGGTTGAAATCCTCGTTGCCGCACCAGTGCAGATGATAGAACGGGTTGTCCTTGCGCAGGATCTCGATATCGCCCCTCGCCAGGGTCGCGTCGATCACTGCCTGATGTTTGCTGGCCTCTTCGAAATCGTTGAATTCGCGCGCGAAAACCAGATGCAGGAAGCGGAATGCGTGATTGCCGGGAAACCGCTTGAAGAGGTTGCGCGAGAGGCTCTGGTTGGTTGCGTCGTTCAGATCGTCGCTCAGCAGCAGGGCAGCCAGGCGCATATGATCGGGATTGGCACTCTGTGACAGCACCGTCTTGAACGGGCGAATGATATCCCGCTGCTGCCGCTTCAGATAGATCGCGGTTATGATGAAGGCGAGTTCCGCGTCGTCCTGCGCCTTGGCGAGGTTTCGCATGGCGATCAGCAGAGCATCATCCTCGTTGCCGATCTCATAATGCAGCTTGGCAGCCTGTTTCTGGTATTCGTAGGCATTCGGCCCTTCGCAGTTGCCGGCCAGGCCATAGGCTTTCGCGGCATCGGCCTTGAAGCCGAGCTGCAGGAGGTTCTTGGCCAGCAGCGCGTAGGTCTTGGCGTCCTGCTGGATATCCATGAGCTGGTTGAGCGTCGCCAAGGACTGTGTGTAGCGGCCCGCCTGGTAATCTCTGGATGCCGCAGAGAACGAAACTTTGCTGTTCAAAACCCAACTCCGTGAAGGAAATGTTCTGGCATGGCTGTCGATCGCCGAGACACGCACGAGCCGTCCAGCCTGAAAACGGGTGGATCGAATCCGATGATGCTATCCCAGCGCCTGCCACATTGTCATGTGAAGCTTGCTTGAAACCGGTGCGCCTCATGAAGACGCTTACTTTCATGAGAGAAAACGGTTTCTTTCCCCGTATGTTAGCATGCGAAGGAATAGATTCAGCCGGCATTAACTATGCGATGTAAGGAGCCGGAACGGCACCTCCATTTTTAAGAAGTTGGCAAGCATTGGCTGCGAGATTGCCCTGGACATGACGGGTTTGGGCCAAACAAAAAAGGCGCCGAGTAGCATGAAGCTGGTCCGTCATCGCCGGTACTTAGTCCGGTATGTCCTCCTTTTTGTATCTAGTTTCCAGGGGACAGATTTATGACAAGCATTAACACCAACACTTCCGCACAGGCCGCTCTCCAGACGCTGCGCAACGTCAACCAGGGTCTCCAGTCAACCCAGGCTCACGTTTCGTCCGGCTATCGTGTCGGCAAGGCATCTGACAACGCGGCATATTGGTCGATCGCAACGACCATGCGCTCGGACAACAAGGCACTTTCCGCCGTTTCCGACGCTCTTGGCATGGGTGCTGCCAAGGTCGACACCGCTTACACCGCCATGGACAGCGCCATCGACGTCGTCGGCGACATCAAGGCCAAGCTGGTTGCCGCCACTGAAAACGGCGTCGACAAGGCCAAGGTCCAGGAAGAAATCAGCCAGCTGCAGGAGCAACTGAAGAGCATCGCTCAGTCGGCTTCCTTCAACGGTGAAAACTGGGTTGCCGGCGCTGACGGCACCAAGAGCGTCGTTTCGTCCTTCGTCCGTGACGGCTCCAACGCCGTTTCGGTCACCACGACCGACTACGTTCTCGACGACGGCTCCGCAGGCAACGTTCTGTTCGGCATGAGCAACGGCTCGGTCGAAACCTCCACGGGTATCCTCGGTACTTCGAATGGTGCGACCGGTTCTGTCTACTCGATGGACATCACCAACTTCACCGCCGGCCAGATCCAGACGGCCTTGACCAACGTCGAAGCGGCTCTGAAGTCCATGACCAGCGCCGGTGCTGCTCTCGGCTCGCTCTCCAAGCGTATCGACAGCCAGGACGAATTCGTGTCAGCGCTCAGCGACTCGATCGACTCCGGTGTCGGCCGTCTCGTCGACGCCAACATGGAAGAAGAATCTTCCAAGCTCAGCGCCCTGCAGACCCAGCAGCAGCTGGCGATCCAGTCGCTGTCGATCGCGAATTCCTCTTCGCAGAATATCCTGTCGCTCTTCCGCTAAGAGCGGTCGGCAAAGGTTTTCTAGTTTCGCGGCCGGGTCATCCCCGGCCGCGAAATGTTTTAACATAAGGTTAATAAAAATCCTTCTAAGTCTCAGATATTTTTACGCTATTTCCATTTTGAATTCAGCTTTCCTTAACCATCTTGCTGTTTTCTAGGCCCATCGAAACGGCGAGTTAACCTTAACGAGAATGGTTAACAGGCATGATGCTGATCGCTGTGGGCCGGCCGAAAATCCGGAATGTCCCTTTTTAAAATCTGCCAACAAGGGGCAAACAAACTATGACGAGCATCAACACCAATAACGCTGCGATGGCAGCCCTCCAGACTCTCCGTGGCATCAACCAGGGTCTCCAGACAACCCAGGCTCACGTTTCCTCAGGCTATCGCGTCGGCCAGGCTTCCGACAACGCGGCATATTGGTCGATCGCAACGACCATGCGCTCGGACAACAAGGCACTTTCCGCCGTTTCCGACGCTCTCGGCCTCGGCGCCGCCAAGGTCGACACCGCTTACTCCGCCATGGACAGCGCCATCGATGTCGTCGGCGACATCAAGGCCAAGCTCGTTGCCGCGACTGAAAACGGCGTCGACAAGGCCAAGGTCCAGGAAGAAATCAGCCAGCTGCAGCAGCAGCTCCTGAGCGTCGCTCAGTCGGCTTCCTTCTCCGGTGAAAACTGGGTTGCCGGCGCTGACGGCACCAAGAACGTCGTTGCCTCCTTCGTCCGTGACGGCTCCAACGCCGTATCGGTCGTGATGACCGACTACGTTCTCGACGACGGCTCCGCAGGCAACGTTCTGTTCGGCATGAGCGGCGGCGCGGTCGAAACCTCCACGGGTATCCTCGGCACGTCGAATGGTGCGACCGGTTCTGTCTACTCGATGGACATCACCAACTTCACCCTCGGCCAGATCCAGTCGGCTCTGACCAACGTTGAAGCGGCTCTGAAGTCCATGACCAGCGCCGGCGCTGCCCTCGGCTCGATCTCCAAGCGCATCGAACTGCAGGAAAACTTCGTCTCGGCTCTCAGCGACTCGATCGACTCTGGTGTCGGCCGTCTCGTCGACGCCGACATGGAAGAAGAATCTTCCAAGCTCAGCGCTCTGCAGACCCAGCAGCAGCTGGCCGTCCAGTCGCTGTCGATTGCGAACTCCTCTTCGCAGACCATCCTCACGCTGTTCCGCGGCTAATAACCCTCGGAAATATCGGCCCGCCGGTCTCCGGCGGGCGCTTCGGAAACGAGCCGCGCTTCAATGGAGCGCGGCTTTTTTAATGTCTGTTAACGGTTGATTAACCATAATGCTGTTTTCTCAGGTCAACGAGACGGCGGGTTAACCAAATTTAAGAACCGGTTAACAGGCATGAGGCTGGTCCCCGTTCCCGGTAGCTTTCCGGAATGTCCCTTTTTATCAACTGCCGACAAGGGGCAATCATTTCATGACCAGCATTTTGACCAACGTTGCGGCGATGGCCGCTCTTCAGACACTCCGCGGAATCAATGACGGCCTCGAGGCTACGCAGAACCGCGTATCGTCGGGTTATCGCGTCGAAAAAGCGTCCGACAACGCCGCCTACTGGTCGATCGCAACGACCATGCGTTCGGACAACAAGGCGCTCTCCGCCGTCTCCGACGCTCTCGGCCTCGGCGCCGCCAAGGTCGACACCGCTTACTCCGCCATGGACAGCGCCATCGACGTCATCAGCGAAATCAAGGCGAAGATCGTCGCCGCGACCGAAAAGGGCGTCGACAAGACCAAAGTTCAGGAAGAAATCGGCCAGCTGCAGCAGCAGCTCCTGAGCATCGCCCAATCGGCCTCCTTCTCCGGTGAAAACTGGGTTGCCGGCGCCGACGGCACCAAGAGCGTGGTTTCCACCTTCGTGCGCGATGGCAACGGCAATGTCTCGGTCAAGACGACGGACTACATCCTGGACACGAGTTCCGCGGGCAACGTTCTCTTCGGCATGACCTCGACTGGCACGATCGACACGGCCGCCGGCATTATCGGCACCTCATACGGCACGATCGGCTCGATCTACTCGATGGACATCAGCACCTTCGGCTCGGTTGAGATCTCCATGGCCCTGACGTCGATCGAGGCGGGCCTGGAGGCGATGACCAAGGCTGCATCGCAGCTCGGCTCGATTTCCACGCGCATCGAACTGCAGGAAAATTTCGTCGGGGCGCTCAGCGACTCGATTGACTCGGGCGTCGGCCGCCTCGTCGATGCCGACATGGAGGAGGAATCGAGTAAGCTGACGGCGTTGCAGACGCAGCAACAGCTGGCGATCCAGTCGCTGTCGATCGCCAACTCCAGCGCGCAGAACATCCTCACGCTGTTCCGCAGCTAAACCAGGCACTGAAGCTGGACCGAATCTTGCGCCTTCGTCCGGCAGCAAGCAGAAAGCCTCCTGGACCGCGCCCGAAACGGCGCGGTTCTTTCTTTTATATCAATAGCTTGCCTGCCATCACGATCGGTGCGGCACGTTCAGCGCCGCGCTCTTGCCCAACTGGTTGATATCGAGTTAACCTCGCTTTCAGTTGATTTGCTTTTGCGACACGCCGGTAGAGACTCTGCCGGAGGCATGACGCCACTTCAGTCGCCGCCGGCATTCCGGCCTGCCCCTTGACCTTATTCCGAGACCCTGTCGATGACCGTTAAGATTACCAGCGCGGCCGCGGTGAATGCGCTTGCGGTGCTGCGCAGCATCAACAAAGAAGCCAGCCAGACCCAGCAGCAGGTGTCCTCGGGATACCGTATCGAGACGGCCGCCGACGATGCGTCCTACTGGTCGGTCGCGACCGTCATGCGCTCGGACAGCACCAATCTCGGGACGATCGGTGATGCGCTCGGTCTCGGGGCTGCCAAGGTGGACGCGACCTATACGGCGATGAATTCGGCGATCGATCTGATGGGCCAGATCCGCGCCAAGCTGGTCGCGGCAAGAGAGCCGGGCACAGACAAGGACAAGATCAACGCCGAGATCGGCGAATACAAGCAGCAGCTGCAGACGATCGTCGAATCGACCTCGTTTGCCGGTGAGAACTGGCTGCTGAACGGCAACACCACAGCGCCCCCGACATGGTCGGTCATCTCAAGCTTCGTGCGCGCCCCGACCGGCGAATATCAGGCCCGAACCATCGATTTCCCGTCGTCGCAGACCATCCTCATCGACAAGAACAATGCCAGCGGCGGCCTGTTGACCAAGGCGGTTGATGCCAATGCGATCAACAACAGCGGCGCGACGGCGCGCAACTACTACCTGCTGAACGCCAACTCGACCACGCCGGCGACGGGGACGGAAATTGCGATCAGCAATACCACGACCGATGCGCAACTTACCGACATGCTTGACGTGACTGACTCGCTGCTCGCCACGCTGACGACGACAGCCGCATCCATCGGCGTGATGAAGACGCGCATCGACGATCAGATAGACTATACGGCCGATCTCTCCGATTCGATCGACAAGAGCGTCGGTGCGCTCGTCGATACCGACATGGACGAGGCTTCGATCCGGCAGAAAGCGATCGAAACCCAGAAGCAGATGGCCGTCGAAGCAATTTCGATCCTCAATACGGCGTCGAGCAAGATTCTGATCCTGCTGGAATAAAGGTGGGCGCGATCGCGGATGGCGGCGCCATTCATCCTCGCGCAAGTTTGACTTCCTAGTTTCCGGCATGAAGGCATCGTCCGAATTCGTGCCGGCGCAAGGTGAGGCCCTTGCCCGTTTCGAAGCGGCATGCCGGCGCGCAAGGTCGTTTTGAGCGGGGGTGAACATGCTGCATGCCTCCCGAATACTGGATGGTTTTTTATGAGCATTACGCTTTCCCGGTATTTGAAGGATTTCGGTGAACCGGAACCATCAGCGCCGATCATCGAGATGGACGATTTCGGCGGCGACGGTTTTCCCGAAATGCCGAGCGAACCGGCAATCGACGTCGAGCAGGAGCGCCGGGATGCCTATGCACAAGGTCATGCCGCAGCGACAGCTGATCTGACCGAGAAATACGAAGCCGACGCGCAGACAGTGGCCGAGGTCCATGCGCGTGAGCTCGAGGAGCTGAAGCTTCGCTACGAAGTCGAGGCGGCGGCGGTCATTGCCTCCCGCATCCGCGATATCGCCGAAGAGGTCGCGCAGCTGGTCAGTGCCGGCGCCGCCGCGGCGATCGCGCCCGTTATGGCCGAAGCGCTCGCTGCCAGGGCCACCGGAAGCCTCGCCGTCCTGCTGCGCGACGCGATCCTCGAGGGTGCTGCCGGGCCGATCGTCGTCCGCGGGCCGACCCGGCTTTTCGAACGATTGACGGCCGAACTCGGCGAACATGCCGGGGCCGTTCGACACATTGAGACTGACGATATCGATCTTGCCGTCGAAATCGGCGAATCCGTCATCGTCACCCGCATGTCCGCCTGGGCAGCCAGCTTGAAGAAAGTTCTCGAATGAGCGAAGGCGAAAACCACCATCACGGCAAGAACGAGATCATCATCGTCAAAAGACATGGCGGCGGTGATCACGATGGCTCCCATGGCGGTGCGTGGAAAATTGCCTATGCCGACTTCATGACGGCGATGATGGCGTTCTTCCTGGTCATGTGGCTGGTCAATGCCGCCAACGAGGAGACCAAGGCCTCGGTCGCGACCTATTTCAATCCGATCAAGCTCTCCGACGAAAAGCCGACCGAAAAGGGTCTGAAGAAGCCCGTCGACAACGCCGAGGGCGAGGAGAAGCAGGAGAAGTCGAAACAGAAGGAAGAAAATCCGAACGACGGTAAGGCCTCGGCTGATGGTGACGACCAGACATCGACCTCAGGCGACCAGACCAATTATTCCGAGGCCGATTTCTTCGAAAATCCCTATTCGGTTCTAGCCGAAATTGCCCAGGAAGTCGGCCAGCAGGCCAATGTCAGCGCCAAGGGCGATGGCGGTGCGGCCGATTCCGGCCCGGCCACCGGTGCCGATGGCGGTGAGGCGTATCGTGATCCCTTCGATCCGGATTTCTGGACGAAGCAGGTCGAGGTGACGACAGCCGGCAAGTCCGCGCCTCCCGGCAAGAGCGACGAGCAAGCGGCCGAGAGTGGGACAACGGAGGTCGCCAAGGTAGAGGACATGAAGCCGATACCGCTGACCACCGATCAGAAGGCCGCTGCCCAGGAAACCAAGGAAGCCAAGGGCGCGGCCGAGGCCAAGGACGGCAAGGCGCCGGATGACAAGAAGTCCGGCGACAAGAAGGCTGGCGACAAGAACGCCGAAGCGCAGAAGGACGCCGTTCATCAGAAGGATGCGGACAAGAACGCATCCGAGACCGAGCAGCAGCAGAAGCAAGCCGAACAGCTGCAGGAGCAGATCGCCCAGCAGATCGGCGGCGTTGCCGGCAAGCTTGCCGAAGGCCTGACCGTGACGGCATCCGAAGGCGGATTGCTGGTCAGCATCTCCGACCAGAGCGACGATTCGATGTTCAATATCGGGTCCGCGGTTCCGCGCCAGGAGATGGTGCTCGCCATGGAAAAGATCGGCGCCATCCTGAAGGAGAGGGGTGGCGCGGTCGCCATCCGCGGCCACACGGACGGACGCCAGTATAAGGGCGCGCAGAACGAGAACTGGCGGCTTTCGATGGATCGCGCCCAGAGCGCCTACTACATGCTTGTGCGCGGCGGGCTCGACGAGAAGCGCATCTCCCAGGTCTCTGGCTTTGCCGACCGTCGGCTGAAGCTGCCGGACGACCCGTTCAACGCGACCAACCGCCGGATCGAGATTCTGGTGCAGGCGGATCGAGGATAACAGGATGGCGCGTCGGCAGCATCGCTATGTCGGATTTGTAGCCCTCGGCCTGGCGATGCTGTCGCCGGTCGCAGGCAAGGCGCAGGATCCGGACGATCTCGCGCCCTACAAGATGCTGCGGTCGCTGCAGTTCGTGCAGGATTCCGTCGTCTCCGGCGACCATTCGGCCGGTGAGATGCAGCGCTTCATGCTGGGCACGATCGACGAGCGGCTGCGCACCGTCGACACGTCGGTCTTCGATGACGACCGCAATGTCGATGCAGCGCTGATCTACGCGATGAGCGGCGGCAATCCGCAGACGCTGGAATATCTGATCGCCCACGACGTCAACGGCTATTTCGACAACCGGGTCACCGATGTGCTCAGAAAATATCTGAGCGGCAAGGGACTGCTCGTCGCCAAGACGCTGGAAGAGACGGCCAGGGAATACCGCGACAAGAAGATCGGTCCTTACCTTGCGTTGATCGGCGGCAATGTGCTGATCGCGACGAAGCCGACGGACGCACTGGATCTCTACGACCAGGCGCGCCTTGCAGCACCCGGCACGATCGTCGAGGAAGCGGCGTTGCGCCGCTCCGTCGCCATCTGCGTCGACAAGGGGATGCTCGACAGGGGCATGGCCTATTCGCAGCGCTATGTCAGGCGTTTCCTGCATTCGCCCTATGCCAGCCAGTTCGCCGATCTTTTCGTGACGCTCGTCGTCGGCCACGATCACACCGTCAAGCCGCAGGATGTCATCGACATCCTGTCTTTCATGGACGCGCCGCGCCAGCGTGAGGTCTATCTGCGCATCGCCCGCGCTGCCGCGATATCAGGCAAGACGGAGCTGGCGCATATGGCGGTCGAGCGTGTGCAGTCGCTTGGCGCCGGCACCGACAATGCCTTCGGTCCGCTGGCGGATTTCTATGGCGGCATGGCCGGCCTTACCACAGAGGATGTCGACCGGGCGGCGAAGAATGTCAGCGGCATCGCCGGCGACACGCTTTCGCCGCGGGATCAGGCGCTGCAGGAGGCGGCGCGATCGGTCGCCGAGCAGATCCTGCGCGCTCCCGACCCGGCAAGCCTGACGCAAGCCTCGAACCCTAACACTTCTCACCAAGAAATCACTTCTGAAAAGGCTGCGGCTATAGCTCCGCAACCGGGAGCGCCAGGCGCGCTTCCCGAGCCTGTTCCGGGAGGTGTGGCATCGACTGGCCAGAGCCAGGGTACCGACCCCTCATTCAACGCATTTGTGACGACCAATCGGTCCAAGCTCGACGAGATCGACGGTCTTCTGGCGCAGGAAGGCAACGAACAATGATGGATATGAGCGTCTTGGGCGGCGCCGCCGGTGCGGAGTCCGCCGCGGCTGCCAAATCTGCGCGACCGATGGGCAAGGACGATGCTGGCGGCCAAAAGAACGGCTTCTCCGATGCGCTTGCCAAGGCAAGCGGCGGGGATGCCAATGACGAGGCCAACGATGCGCAGCAGGGCGCGGTTGCCGATGCCGGCGCCGGGAACATGGCGCGGACGATCCGCGGCCGCACCAAGCCGTTGATCGATCTCAGCGACGCCGCACTGAAGGCGCAGGCTGAAGCGCAGCCGGAAGCCATCGCCACTACGGAAAAAGCTGCGGCAAAACCCGCAAAAACTGCGGTCAAAATGCCGGCGGATCTCGCCTCGGGCAAGCTCGACCCGAAAGACCGCTCGGCCGAGGAGGTCGTTCAGGCAGTCAAAGGCGGCAAGCATGCCAAAGCCGACGCGTTGGAAACCGATAAGGACAGCGACGATGACGACGGCGGCATTTCCGATGTCCTCGGCCTGCTGAAGCAGGATCCTGCCGACGGCGCGATCGCCTTATCAGCGGCGGCAGGCGCCCATCCGTCCGCCAAAGCCGATGATGTGAAGCCGGCCGACAAGAAGATCGAGGGTATCGAAGCCAAGGCCGGCGGCCATGCGTCCGACGCCCTGGCGGCCGTCAGCGGCAACGTCGAGAGCGGCAAGGCGGATGACGTCAAGATTCCCGGATCGGAGAATGCCGAAGCCACTGAGGGCAGGACGTTCAGGCTCAGCCGCGCCGATGGCCGCGGCGTTTCGATGGATGTTCATCTCGGCACCGATCAGGCCGGGCCCAAGGACAGCGCGAAGAAGGCCGATGTCGAAAACATCTCGGTTCTCGAATCACGCCGCTATATCGGCCTGGCGCAGAATTCGAATTCCGCCGCCGTCACCGCCGCTCTTTCGGGCGATTCCGAATGGGCGCGCGCCATGGAACCGAGCTCGGCGCTCTCCAACGCGGCGGAATGGACGAGCACCGGCAAGGTGGTCAATACGCTGAAGATCCAGATGAACCCGCTCGATCTCGGCATGGTGACGGCGACCATGCGCCTGTCCGGCGACGCCCTGAATGTCGACCTCAAGGTCGAAACCGGCGCGGCCTATCGTCAGATGAAGGAAGATCACGGCAAGATTCTCGAAGCTTTGCGCAGCCAGGGCTACGCCGTCGACAACGTCACCATCAGCATGGCGCCGGTCGAGCGCAGCGACGCCGGCAATCAGGCGGGCAGCCAAGGCCAGACCTCCCAGCAGCAGTCGCTGCCCCAGCAGGGGCAGGGCGGCGAGGCGCGTGAGCGCCACAATCAGACGGCACAGCGGGCGGATGGAGGCTTCAATGGTGCAGGCGAGACCGGTATTGAAGACGTTTCTGCTGGCCGCAACGGCGGCACTGGCGGCGTTTACCTCTGAGGCGAAAGCCTCCACCGGTGCCTGCGAACGCGAAATCCAGTCGGCCGCTGCCAAATACGGCATCCCGGAAGGCATCCTCTATTCGGTCGGTCTGACGGAGACCGGCCGCAAGGGCTCGCTCTATCCCTATGCCATGAACGTCGAAGGCAAGGCGATCTTTCCGCCCTCCGAGCAGGACGCCATGAGGCAGTTCGATGTCGCCCGCAGCAGCGGCGCCAAGCTCATCGACATCGGCTGCATGCAGATCAACCACTACTATCACGGCGAAAATTTCGGCTCGGCCGAGGATATGTTCGATCCGCATCGCAACGTCGAATATGCGGCAAAATTCCTCCGCAATCTGCATGACCGTCACGATACATGGACGATGGCGGTAGCCAGATACCATGCCGGTCCCAACAATGACCCCGCGCAGAAGCAATATGTCTGCCGCGTCATCGCCAATCTGGTCGCTACCGGCTATGGCAAGTGGACTCCCAATGCGAGTAACTTTTGCCGAAATTGATTCAACCAAAAATGGAAGTGGCCTATTGTGACGAAACTGTGTCACAATATGGCAGGAATCCGGCACGAATCCCATGCGCAAGTCATAATTGAGGGACTGTTAACTTTTCCACGAAATTTTGGTGTGCATAAACAGCCAGGCCCACTAGATATAGATCAAATCGCTACCCGGATCTTAATCAATTATTAGTTTCTGCCATTAACTTTAACGAGTTGTCGCCGATTCGTGCGATTCGTACCCATAGATCATCGAAGTGCCACACTGATTCGGAGGCGGACGAATGATCGTCGTGGTTGATGAGCGTGAGCTCGTAAAAGATGGATACACATCTCTGTTTGGCCGTGAGGGCATTCCCTCTACCGGCTTTGATCCGACGGAATTCGGTGAGTGGGTGCAGACCGCTGCCGATTCCGATATAGCGGCTGTTGAAGCCTTCCTGATCGGTCAGGGCCAGCGCAGCCTCGAACTCCCCCGGGCGATCCGGGACCGGTCGATGGCGCCGGTGATTGCGGTCAGCGACCAGCCATCGCTCGAAAACACCCTTGCGCTGTTTGATTGCGGCGTCGACGACGTTGTGCGCAAACCGGTCCATCCGCGCGAAATTCTCGCAAGGGCGGCTGCGATCCGGCGCCGGCTGAAGGCGATTGCCAACTACACCGAGATCGGCGGCATTCGCGTTTTCTCGGATGGTCGCGACCCCGAGATCAACGGCGAAGTCTTCGCGCTTCCCCGGCGCGAGCGCCGCATCCTCGAATATCTGATCGCCAATCGCGGTCGCCGGGTCACCAAAACCCAGATCTTCAACGCCATCTACGGCATCTTCGATGAAGAGGTCGAGGAGAACGTCGTCGAAAGCCATATCTCGAAGCTGCGCAAGAAGCTGCGCAAGAAGCTCGGCGTCGACCCGGTCGATTCCAAGCGCTTCCTTGGTTACTGCATCGATTGGGCCTGATTTTCCGGCCGGGCGGCGGCGCCCGGCTGAACCTCGATATTGGCCTTGCAGTTCGCCATGACAGACAGCTTCACGCAAGGCCCGACAAATACTCTCGAGTTTAACAGGTAAAACGAGGTTTTCAGATGAGCATTTTCGGCAGCATGAAGACGGCAGTATCGGGCATGAACGCACAGGCGAACCGCCTCAGCACCGTCGCCGATAATATCGCCAACGTGAATACCTCCGGCTACAAGGCCGTGTCGACGAGCTTCTCTTCGCTGGTTCTGCCTTCCTCGGGCGGCAACTACAACTCCGGTGGCGTTCAGAGCTCAGTGCGCCAGGCCGTCTCCGACCAGGGCGACATCTCCTACACTACGTCCACCACCGATCTTGCGATCTCGGGCGACGGCTTCTTCATCGTCCAGGGCGCTGACGGAACGCCGGTTCTGACCCGCGCCGGCGATTTCCAGAAGGACGATGAAGGAAATCTCGTCAACGCCGCCGGCTTCCAGCTGATGGGCTATTCCTACGACTCCGGTTCTCCCGCTGTCGTCGTCAACGGCTTCGACGGCCTCGTTCCCGTCAACGTTACTCAGGATGGCCTGACCGCCATCGCCTCGACCTCCGGTGTCTTCAAAGGCAACCTCGATTCCAACGCCAACGTCGTTGCCGCCGCGAGCCGGCCGAGCGCCAACCCCGCCACCCCGACGACCGATACCAAGAAGGTCTCGATGGTCGCCTACGACCGTCTTGGCAACAAGGTGATGTACGACTTCTACTTCACGAAAGCCTCAGTCGCGGCAGCGCCGCCGCCCGCACCTCCCGCTACTGCGGCCACCTGGGAAGTGGCGATGTTCCGCAACGCCAACGCGGCGGTTGGCGGCACCACCTCCTTCCCCTACACCGCCGGTGGCGCAGTCGGCACCGGAACGCTCACCTTCGACGCGAACGGCAAGATGACCTCGACTGCCCCTGTCCCGATCACCGACACGGTGACCGGCCAGACGATCAACATGGATTTCTCCGGCCTGACGCAGCTCGGCGCTGCCTTTGCCGGTACCGGAACGCCGAACGGCCAGGCGGCGACCCCGGTCAAGGATGTCACGATCGATGGCGACGGCATCGTCTATGCCAAATATGAAGACGGCAGCACCAAGCCGCTCTACCGTATTCCGCTGGCAAACGTGGCAAGCCCCGACAAGCTGACGCTGATGAGCGGCAACGTCTACAGCGCCAACGGCCAGTCGGGCGTCACGGTCACCGGCTTCCCGCAGACCAATGGCCTCGGCACGATCAAGTCGGGCGCTCTCGAAGGTTCGAACGTCGACCTCGCCGGCGAGCTGACCGAGATGATCGAATCACAGCGCAGCTATACCGCCAATTCCAAGGTCTTCCAGACGGGTTCCGACATCATGGACGTCCTCGTCAACCTCAAGAGATAAGCAGGGTAACGGGTAAGCTATGTCGCTCACATCCGCACTTAATACCGCACAGAACATATTCAACAATACCGGCACGCAGAGCAGTGTCGTATCGAACAATATCTCGAATGCGGGCAATAAAGATTACGTGCGCCGGCAGGCGATGCTTACCACGTCCTTGAACGGCGCCCAGGTCGTCAAGATCGACCGGGCACAGGAAGATGCCCTGCTCCGCCAATATCTGAAGACCTCCTCGCAGGACAGCGCCCAGCAGGCATTGCTGGGCGGTCTGGAAGACCTCAAGTCGATCATGGGTGGCAACGACTACGAAACGTCGCCATCCACCTATCTCGGTGTTTTCCAGCAGAAGCTCCAGGCCTTCCGCACGACGCCGGGGAGCACCGTTGCCGCCCAGGGCGCCATCACCGCCGCCCAGGACGTCGCCAACTCGCTGAACAATGCTTCGCAGTCCGTTCAGGACGTCCGCGCCACCGCCGATAAGCAGATCGCCACCGACGTCGATAAGCTGAATACGCTGCTCAGTGACTTCGAGAAGGCCAACAACGCGGTGAAGACCGCCACGGCCTCGGGGGCGGATGCCTCCGGCGCTCTCGATGAACGCGAGAAGGCTCTCAAGCAGATTTCGCAGATCGTCGGCGTCAACGCGACGACGCGCGACAACAACGACATGGTGCTGAGCACCTCCGATGGGACGATCCTTTTCGAGACGGTCCCGCGCAAAGTGACGTTCAAGTCTCAGGATGTTTACAACGCCACGGTAACCGGCAAT
Source organism: Rhizobium sp. RSm-3 (assembly GCF_001854685.1). Lineage (NCBI taxonomy): Bacteria > Pseudomonadati > Pseudomonadota > Alphaproteobacteria > Hyphomicrobiales > Rhizobiaceae > Rhizobium > Rhizobium sp. RSm-3. The sequence continues at coordinate 195,542 of NZ_MAWZ01000002.1, forward strand.
TCGGTCTATATCGACGGTGTGGCGCTGCCACGCGGCAGTGGATCGACGACGACGGCGCAGGGAAGCCTGCAGGCGCTCCTCCAGGTCCGTGACGAGATCGCTCCAAACTTCCAGAAGCAGCTCGACGAAGTCGCCCGCGGCCTGGTCTCGCTCTTCAAGGAGCAGAACACGGCGGCCGGCCCGGCCTATGTGCCCGGTCTCTTCACCTGGAGCGGCGGCACGGTGGATACCGGCGGCACTGCGATTGCCGGCATGGCCTCGACCATCACCGTCAGCAGCACCGTCATCACCGCGCAGGGCGGCGATCCGATGCGCCTGCGCGATGGCGGCATCAACGCCAACGGCCTCGTCCTCAATCCGACCCACCTCAGCGGCTATACGACTGAACTCGACCGTCTCTATACGGCGCTGGGGTCCGACATCGATTTCGATCCGGCGGCAGGACCGGCCGTCGGTTTCGACGCCACGACGGGCATCGATTCCAACGTCAGCATCATGGAATACGCCACCAATTCCCTCGGTTGGCTCGAGCAGTATCGCAGCAACGCCACGACGGCGGCGGAAAACAGCTCGGCGGCGCTGTCGCGCTCCGACGAAGCCTATTCCAATGAGACCGGCGTCAACCTCGACGAGGAGCTGACGCTGCTCCTCGACATAGAGCAGTCCTACAAGGCGGCGACCAAGATCCTGAACGCCGTCGACGAAATGTTGAAGTCATTGCTGGATATTGCGAGTTAAGCCATGAAGAGCTCATTTATTTCAAGTTCGGCCATTCAGAATGCGATGCGACTGACGATCCGTCAGGGGCAGAACCAGATGACCAAGGCGACGATGGAAGCAACGACGGGTGTCTATGCGGATATCGGCGTCTCGCTCGGCGGCAATGCCGCGAGAAGCGTCGACTTCACCCGCGAGACCGACCGGATCGACTCGATCAAAGCAAGCAATTCGCTCGTCACTGCCCGCATGGAATCCTCGCAGCTCGGCCTTTCCAAAATGAAGGACGTCGGCGATGGCCTGGTTTCGAAGCTGACAGCGCTCCAGGGCAGCCACGATCCCGGCAGCGTCACCGTCGCCATCCAGTCGGCGACCAGCGCGCTGTCCACCATGATGGACACGGCCAATACCATGGTGAACGGCGAATATCTGTTCTCCGGCATCAACACCGACGTGCAGCCGCTGACCGACAAGACGACGGCGACGAGCGCCGCCATCGTTACGGCGCTGAACAACTATGCAGCCGGTCTCGCGCCGCCGAAGGCGGTCAGCGCTCTCACAGGCGCCGAGATGGAAACCTTCATCACGGGGACGGTGGAGCCGATGTTCAGCCAGGCAAACTGGACCAATGCGACGACCGGCTGGTCGCAGGCATCGAGCCAGAACATGACGAGCCGCATCAGCAATTCCGAAGTGATCGAATCCTCGACCAACGCCAATTCCGAAGGCATGCGCTACATGGCGCTCGCCTCGGTGATGACCTCGGCTCTGCTCGGCCAGAACCTCAGCAGCGATGCGATGAGCACTGTGTCGAAGCAGGCGATCACCTACACGACGAAGGCGACCAGCGGCCTGGTGACGCAGGCAAGCCAGCTCGGCCTTTCCCAGGAGCGCGTCAAGAAGTCCAACGACGCCCTCGACGCCCAGTCGAATATCATCAAGAACAAGCTCGTCGATCTCCAGGGCGTCGATCCCTACGAGGCTTCGACCCTCGTCAAGACTTTGGAAACGCAGCTTGAAACGGCTTACACGATCGTCTCGAAGATCCAGCAGTTGAGTCTCGTAAACTACCTTTGATGAGCAAAGGCGCGCAAGATTAAGAAGGATGCATGAATGTATCAGTTCTCTTATGCCGAAGTCATGCAGGACTCGGTGGCCGACGCGAAAGAGCGGGAATGGCAGGTTCTTGACCGGTCCATAGATCTGCTGTCGTTGGCGCGCGACAAGGAAAAATACGGCCGGGAAGCCATCGAAGCCCTGTTTTATACGCGCCGGGTGTGGATCAGCTTCATCGAGGATTTGAAACATCCCGACAACCAGCTGGAGATCGAGCTCAGGGCCAACCTCATCTCGATCGCGATCTGGATATTGAAGGAATGCGACAGGATCCGAAAACGTCTGTCGAATAACTATCAGGGCATCATCGACGTTACCACCATCATCAGGGATGGACTTAAATGAAAAGTACACTTCGCATTTCTCTGAAAGCCGGAGAAAGAATCTTCATCAACGGCGCCGTCCTGCGTGTCGACCGTAAGGTCGCGCTGGAATTCCTGAATGATGTGACTTTCCTTCTCGAAAACCACGTCCTCCAGCCGGAAGGCGCCACCACGCCGCTGCGCCAGCTCTATTTCATCGCGCAGATGATCCTCATCAATCCCGAGGGCAAGGACCACTCGACGGCGATGTTCCGCAAGTCGATCACCATGCTGCTCACCTGCTTCAAAAACGAGGAAATCCTCGCCGAGCTGAAGCGCATCGATGCGCTCGTCTCGACCGGCCGCGCTTTCGATGCGTTGAAGGCGATCCGCGGCCTCTACGCGATCGAAGACAATATCCTCAACAACCACGAAATGCCGCCGACGATGGTCGAGCAGATTCGCAGGGAGATTGCACCATGGCGGTAGATGCAACATCAAGCGTGACCTCGACGGGTACGACAGGCACGACAAATTCCGCCCAGCAGAAAGCGACGCTGAATTACGACAATTTCCTTCAGCTGCTCATCGCGCAGATGAAGAACCAGGATCCGACCGATCCGGTCGACGCCAGCGAGCAGATGTCACAGCTGGCAAGCTTCTCGCAGGTCGAGCAGACGATCCAGACCAACACCAAGCTGGATACGCTGCTGTCAAGCTCGAGCCTCACCCAGGCCAGCAGCTACGTCGGCAAATACATGGAAAGCGCAGACGGCACCGTCAAAGGCACCATCGAATCCGTCAAGGTTTATTCCGACGGCATCATTGCGACGACCACGGATGGCGGTAAGATACTCGTGCAGGCGGGAATCACCGTTGCTGACAAGGCGCCGACCACGACGACCACGACCAGCGACAGCAGCGATACCTGATAGCACGGCGCCGATGCGTCGGTGACACCAATCATAGCAGCTCGGCCTCGGCGGGGCTGCTTCAAGGCGATATGAGGTTGCCTTCAGATGAATGAAGCTGATGCATTGGATCTGTTCCAGGCTGCGATCTGGACCGTCCTGATTTCTGCCGGTCCCGCCGTCATCGCTGCGATGGTGGTGGGTCTCATCATCGCCTTGATCCAGGCGCTGACCCAGGTGCAGGAAGCAACACTGACCTTCGTGCCGAAGATCGTCGCGGTGCTGATCACCGTCGGCGTCACCGCACCCTTCGTTGGCTCGCAGGTCTCGATTTTCACCAATCTGGTCTTCTCGCGCATCCAGTCCGGTTTCTAGAGCAATTCCAGCAAAAGTGCGCAGCGGTTTTGCGTCCGGGATTGCGTGGAAACAAAAGCTAAGAGCGGTTCTGCGCTTCCATGAAAAGCTGAACCGCTCTGAGCCACCTTCGCGCAAGCTTCGCCATTTAACTCTCGATCCGAATTGGGCGGACCGAGTCCGCCTCCTCTCATGAAGAGACGGAACTGTTATGGCGCAACCACCTGCACTCCCCCTTCCGAAAGTCGCCCCGAGCCTGCGCGATGTCGGTTTTGCCCTCGGCATCATCGGCATCATCTGCATTCTCTTCCTGCCGATCCCGCCATTCCTGATCGACATGGGACTGGCCTTCTCGATCGCCTTCTCGGTGTTGATCCTGATGGTCGCGCTGTGGATCCAGAAACCGCTCGATTTCTCGTCTTTCCCGACCATTCTGCTGATCGCGACGATGACCCGGCTGGCGCTGAACATCGCGACGACGCGCGTCATCCTGTCCCACGGCAATGAAGGCCACGACGCCGCCGGCGGCGTCATCGCCGGTTTCGCAAGCCTGGTGATGTCCGGCGACTTCGTTATCGGTCTGATCGTCTTCCTGATCCTCATCACCATCAACTTCATCGTCATCACCAAGGGCGCCACGCGTATCGCCGAAGTCGGCGCGCGCTTCACGCTCGACGCCATCCCCGGCAAGCAGATGTCGATCGACGCCGATCTTTCGGCCGGCATCATCGATGAAAGGGAAGCCCAGCGCCGCCGCAGAGAGCTCGAAGAGGAAAGCTCCTTCTTCGGTGCGATGGACGGTGCCTCGAAATTCGTGCGCGGCGATGCCGTCGCCGGCCTCATCATCACCGCCATCAACGTTTTCGGCGGCATCATCATCGGCTATTTCCGCCACGGCATGCCGATCGGCGAAGCGGCCGACGTCTTCGTCAAGCTCTCCGTCGGCGACGGCCTCGTCTCGCAGATGCCGGCCCTCATCGTCTCGCTCGCCGCCGGCCTGCTCGTCTCGCGTGGCGGCACCACCGGCTCCACCGACCAGGCTGTCGTCAACCAGTTGAGCGGTTATCCCCGCGCGCTCTCCGTTTCGGCCGTGCTGATGTTCGTCCTGGCGCTGATGCCGGGCCTGCCATTCGTCCCCTTCGTAATCCTCGGCAGTCTTCTGGCCTTCGGCGCCTGGTTCATCCCGCGTCAGGTCGAGGCTGAAAACAAGGTTCGCCGCGAGCAGGAGGAGAAGAAGGTCGTCCAGAGCAAGGAGCTGGAAAAGGATTCGGTCAAGTCGGTGCTGCGCACCTCCGAGATCGAGCTCGCACTCGGCAAGATGGTTTCGACCCGCCTGCTCGGCGCCCACCAGGAGCTCGCCTTCCGCGTCGGCAAGATGCGCAAGAAGTTCGCCACGCAATACGGTTTCGTCGTGCCGGAGATCAAGGTCACCGACGATATCGCCATTGCCGAGAAGTCCTACCAGATCCGCATCCACGGCACGACGGTCGCCTCCAACCTCTTGCGCGTCGGTGAAGTTCTCGTCGTTACCGGCGCCGGCCGCCGGCCGAGCATCCCCGGCGACGAAATCCGCGAACCAGCCTTCGGCATGCCGGCCGTCTCGATCCTCGAAAACTTCGCCGACGATCTGAAACGCGAGGGCTTCCAGCCGATCGACAACGTCTCGGTCGTGCTGACCCATATGAGCGAGGTCATCCGCAACAACCTGCCGCAGCTTCTGTCCTACAAGGACGTCAAGGTGCTGATCGATCGTCTCGACCCCGAATACAAGAAGCTCGCCGACGAGATCTGCTCGTCGCACATGTCCTATTCGGGCCTGCAGGCGGTGCTCAAGCTGCTGCTTGCCGAACGCGTGTCGATCCGCAACCTGCACCTTATCCTGGAAGCAGTGGCCGAACTCGCCCCGCATGTCAGGAAGACCGAGCAGATCGTCGAGCATGTCCGCATCCGCATGGCCCAGCAGCTTTGCGGCGACCTCGCCGACAATGGCGTGCTGCGCGTGCTGAGGTTGGGCAGCAAATGGGATCTCGCTTTCCACCAGGCACTGAAGCGCGACGCCAAGGGCGAGGTGATCGAATTCGACATAGATCCACGCAGCCTGGAGGAGTTCAGCGAACAGGCCACCAAAGTTATCCGTGAGTTCATGGATCGCGGCCTGCCATTCGCACTTGTCACCTCGCCGGAAACACGCTCCTATGTGCGCATGATCATCGAACGGCTGTTCGCCACGCTCCCGGTCCTGTCGCATGTCGAACTGGCCAAGGGCATCGAGATAAAGATTTTGGGCTCTATTTCATGATAACAGACCCGCAAGGGACCGTTCTCGCGCTGTTTCTGGTTTTCTGCCGGATCGGCGGCTGTGTGCTGGCTCTTCCGGGTTTTTCCTCGGCGCGTGTGCCCGAACAGCTGCGCGTCTTCATCGCCGTCGCACTGTCGATCGCAGTCATGCCTCTGCTCTGGGATACTGTCTATCCGGCCGTTCACACCGGTTCCGGAACCTATATCGGCCTGATCTTCAGCGAGTCGCTGATCGGCGTGATGTACGGCATGCTGGCGAGGATCTACACGCTCGGCATGCAGTTCGCCGCCTCGATCCTTGCCACGATGGTCGGATATACCCAGCCGGGCTCCACCGACATCATCGAAGATTCGCCGGAGACCAGCCTTTCCGCCTTTATCACGTTTGCCGGCATCATGATCCTCTTCATCATGGATTTCCATCACATCGTCTTCCGCGCGCTGATCGATTCCTACACGACCATGCCCTTCGGCGGCCTGATGCAGATGCGCGCGACGCTGATCTCCTTTACCGACACCCTGGAGCAGACCACCTACATCATGCTGCGGCTGTCGAGCCCGTTTTTGATCTACGCCATGATCTTCAACGTCTCGATCGGCTTCATCAACAAGCTGGCGCCGCAGATCCCGGTCTACTTCATCTCGACGCCCTATCTGCTGATGGGCGGGCTGTTCCTGATCTATTTCTCGATTGCAGCGTTGGTCAGCCAGTTCGGCCAGTCCTTCGGCTCGATCTATATCGGGCGATGAGACGATGGCCGAAAAGAACCGCTCCCAGAAGCTCAAGCGACTGCTCTCGGTGCAGCGGCATATCGAAAGGATGGCCGAGAACGATCTGGCCGAAACCAGCCGCCAGCGCGTCGAGGTCAATGCGGCGATGGACGACGTCATCGTCGCTCTCGGCTCGATGGATCCGGTTCACCACGCCTTCTCGCAGAATTACGCCGATCGATTCGGCAGGCTCTCCATCAAGGACCAGCAGCTGACAGGCATGCAGCAGGTCCACGAGATGCGGCTGGCGCGCGAGCGCGCCAAGGGCGACCGTTTCGAAGAAGGCATGAAGGAGGCCCTCGAGGCCGAGCGCCGCGAGGCCGACGACAACGCCGTCTACGATGTCATCGACCAGCAATTCGCAACACCAGCCTCCAGCAAGCTTCAAAACCCATAGTCGCTGCAATCTTAATTTAGAGGATTGTAACGTGGCTATTTCGCCCCCCAGTGATCTGGTCCTGGACGTTGTCAAAGCTGCCGACCCCATGGAGGTTCAGGCGGCCCAGGAAAAATTGAAGGCAAATCGTGCGGCCTTTGCCGCAACGAGCCTCGCCGAGAACGGCAAGGGCTTCTCCAATACGGTCGATGTTCTCGACCATATCGGCCAGAAGAGCGGCCTCAACAACATCCAGAACCGCACCAAGGCTGAGGAAGTCCCGGAAAGCTACCGGAAATTCGAGGCCATGGTTCTGCAGAATTTCGTCAAGTCCATGCTGCCGAGCGAAAGCGAAGACGTCTATGGCAAGGGCGCGACCGGCGATATCTGGAAAGGCATGATGGCCGAACAGCTCGGCAACACCATGGCCAAGGGCGACGGCATCGGCATCGCCAAGCAGATGTACAGCGAGCAGCTGCGCCGGCAGGAAGGCAAGATCGTCAATGCCTCGACCGATAACGATGACCGCAATACTGCGATCAGCATGATCGACGACTTCCAGCGCAAGACATTCGGCACGCCGACCGCCGAAGCCAAGACCGATAGAACGGGATGATTTTAGGCCCGTTGGCCTGAAATCTGAATCCGCTTCTCAATTGAAGAGTTAGAGCACGCTGCCGTCCGAAACCGCGCACAGTTTTCGGCATCATGCTCCAAGCGACGCATAACCGAGGGTACAATGGAAATAGTTTCGAACGAATACAGGATCAAATCCGTTCTCGGACGCCTCGAAATGATCATCGACAATGAGAACACCCGGATCGGCAGCGATCCGCAGTTCGATCTCAAGGTCTCCAATGCGCATAAGAGCCGCTGCCTCTACGAGCTGTCGATGCTTTTCCGCGACACCGATCCGGCCGAGCTTGCCGCTGCCCATCTCGATCAGCTGCATGGCCTGAAGAAGAAGTTGGTTCTCAATGCACGTCGGGTCGAGGCGCATCTCGAAGCGGTTCGCGCTGTTGCCGATCTGCTGAAGAACGCCGTTCAGGACGCCGATGCCGACGGCACCTATTCCCAGGAACAATTCGCCACGCGTGGAAACTGATGGTCAAGCTCGTCCTTACCGGTGTCTGGGTTTGCGCCATCACCTTGGCATCGGTCTATTTCTCGGTGTATCTGGCGACCGCGCCGGCGCCCGCGGCCACTGATTCCAAGCAGAGCGCGCTTGAACTGGTGAAGGGTGAAACGATCACCGTACCCATCATCGGCGACGGCGCGATCACCGGCTACTTTCTCGGCCGCGTTTCCTTCATGATGAACAAGGAAATGCTGAAGGGCGTGACGCTGCCGCTCGCCGAGATGACCACGGACGAGCTTTTCAGCCTGCTCGTCGGCAACAAGATGGTCGATATCGCCCATATCAAATCCTTCGATCCGAAGGTCTTCCGCGAAGAGATCAAGAAGGGCATGAACGAGCGTCTCGGTGGCGACTATGTCGCCGAGGTGATGCTGGAGCAGCTCGACTATCTCTCCAAGGAAGACGTCAAGGAAAGCTCCGCCGGGCAGCCGAAGAAGGTGGGCACACCCGTCAAGATCGTCGAGACCGCACCGACCGGCGAAGCGCCGGCGCCGGCCGCCCACTAATATTCAGAATAGCATCGACGAAAACGGCGCCGCGGGGCGCCGTTTTTCGTTTGGCGCATGTGGTTAACAAACCACTTATGCGAGCATGGAAATTCAAGGGATTTTCCTAAGGGTTGTTTGAAACCGTCCTGTTATACAGATGTCACAGCCCGGCAGTGCCGCCTTCCGAGATCGGAGCGACGCCGTCCGGGCGCGATGCGGCCGGTTCTTCCAGGAACCTGCGCTGCGCAATGATGGGCTTGTTTTCCGGGATGTCGGGCGCATGCAGCACCCTCGGCAGGAGGTAGGAATGAATCTGATTGCAAACTTCGCGGTGCTCGCATCGCGGCGGACGATCTTCGATCTGCCGGTCTGCGATCTCGGCTGGGATGACGCCCTCGTTTTCATCAACGAACTGGCCTCCATCCCCGTCGGCCAGACCGTGGTTTGCTTCGTCAACGCCCACAACATGCTGACGGCGCTGCGCGACGACGAATACTACCGGATCATGTCGCACAATCTGGTGCTGCCGGATGGCATCGGCCTCAACATCGCATCGCAGATCGCCCATGGTTCGCCGTTTCCCGCCAATCTGAACGGCACCGATTTCGTGCCAGCCTTCCTGACCTTCATGGAGGCTCCGCGCCGCATCGGCCTGATCGGCGGCACGCGTGCGGTCGTCGAGGCGGCAGCGGAAAATTTCCGTAAACATACGCCCTGGCATGAATTCGTCGTCATTTCCGACGGCTTTTTCGACAAGGTCGATTCCACCGAGGTTACCGAGGAGATCGAGCGCCAGAAGCTCGACATCCTGATCGTCGGCATGGGAACGCCGCTGCAGGAGAAATGGGTCCACGACAATATCCGTGCCGATCATGCGCGCCTGGTGCTGACGGTCGGCGCCCTCTTCGACTTCGTCTCCGGCGCCGTCCCGCGTGCGCCGAGGACGGTGCGGATGATGCGCCTGGAATGGGCCTATCGGCTGCTGCAGGAGCCGACTCGCCTCTGGCGCCGCTACGTCATCGGCATCCCGGTCTTTCTCTTCCATGTGCTGCGCTATCGCTTTCAACGGCGTGAAAGGATCCTCAGCCATCCGGAAGAGCCGGCCACCGCGCTGCAGCCGCGGTCAGACCGCAAGAAAGCAAGCTGACGCGATAGACATCCTCAAATCGGTTCCGGTTTGAGGAGCTATGCTCAGTTCTTACACGCTGCGGTTAACCATTTCTTTGCCATGAATATTTAGACTGGCTTAATCATCTGCATCCGTGCGGATGAGCGAATTCGGCCATCATGTGCATGAGATGTGGCGCAATGTACGATATCAGGGCCAGAAGCAGCTTTCACGATCGCGCGGCCGCCCGGCCGCCGGCGCCCGCACCGGTGCGCGCCCATGACGATCGTTATGATGTGCCCTTGAGATTGCCCCAGTCGAACCGCGCCGATATCGCCCCGCCCGAGGCCGAATTGCTGCGCGCCATCGGCCGCGCGCTGGAAGAGCAGCGCGCCAACGCGGCGCGCACGGCGCCGCTGGTTGATCGCATCGAAACCATCCTCGGCAATCGTCTGCGGGCCGCCAACGACATCGGCCATCCGCTTCTTCAGGAACAGCCGCGCCGCGAAGAACCGGCTGCTCCGGCCATCCAGCCGATGATCTCGCCGGAACCGCTGGCCGCGATCCGGCAGGAAGCGGCCGAGCTCCGCGCGGCAGCGCCCCGGCGGCGCGTCGGCGGCATTTCTATTGCGATGACGGTCGCCGCGGCGACGACGATCGGCGCCGGCCTGCCGGCGCTGATGCCAGCTTCGCCAACCCTCTACCGCGCCGAAGCGACGTTTGCGGTGAAGACCGATGCCGCAAGCCGGGCCGCCTTCACGCAGGCTGCGGCGAAAGGGCTGATGTCGGCGCGGGTGGTTGCTTCGACGGTCGCCGCCCTGAAACTCGATCATGATCCCGAATTTGCCGGCCCCCGGGCCAATGCGCTTGGCGTTGCGCTCGATCTGCTCTCGGCGACCGGGGCAGCCGCCGATCCGGCCTCGCGCGCCGAGGCGACGTTGAAGCATGCCGTGGAGATACTGCCCGATGCCGCCGCCGGCACGATCCTCGTGCGGGTGACGACCGGCGACAGCGGTAAATCCATGCGCATCGCCGCAAGGCTTGCCGAAGCGGTTTCCCCGGCAGACGGACCTGACGGCAACGCCGAAACCGACGCCGCCTTGCGCAAGGCCTATGACGAGGCGAAAGCCGAACTGACGGCCTTCACGGCAAAGAGCGGCGAGGGCAACGTCAAGGTGGCGGTCGATCTTCGCCGCCAGATCGACCGGCTCGATGCCGATCTGAAAGAGGCCGATCAGACTATCCTCAGCGCCAAGGCGCAGGCCGACCGGTTGAAAGCCGCAAAACTTGCCGGCGTGCTCGACGGTTCGCTCCCCTCCGATATGCTCTCGCCGGCGCTGCAGGACTGGCGCGACAAATATGCGGTTGCCAGAACTGCACTTGCGCAGCTTTCGGCCGAACTCGGCCCGCGCCATCCCCGCCTGTTGCAGCAGCAGGCCGAAACCGATGGTCTGAAGGACAAGATGGGCAAGGAGCTTGCCCATCTTGTCCAGGCCGCCAACGCCGCCGCCAAGGCGGCCGTCGATGCGCGCAAGGGCTTGAACGACCGCCGCAACACGCTGATCGCGCAAAGCCGGGATACCGGCGTCGATCTTGCCCGGCTGACCGAACTCAGCGAGAAGGCGACCGCCGCGCGTTCGCGCCTGGAGGATGCGGCGTCCGCTTCGACCGGAACGGTCGCCGACGGCCATATCGCCCTCATCAAGCCGGCACGGGCAACGACGGTATCGGCGCCCGACGGCAGCGCCGGCCGCTTGCTGACCGGCGCTGCCGCGGGGCTTGCCGCCGGTCTTGCTGCGGCTCTCCTGCTGCGCCTGCGTAAACCCATGGCAGCTCCCGAAAAGGAATCCCCACCGCTGTCTTCGCCGCCGCCGGCACCGCAACCGGTCCCAACCGCGGTCGACGAGATGGAGGTGCTGCGCTCCGAAATCTCCGGCCTGCGCGAGCGGCTTCTTGTTCATGGCCCCGAAGCGCGGCAGCCGCTGCGCTGACCAATCATTTCTTGCATTTTTGATATTGCCTTGCTGCTTTCCGACAGGATAGGGCGTTAGCGGGCATTTGACGCTCGCCGACTATCCATAGATTGGCGCGAAACAGGGCGGAGAGACGCGTGACGACAGTAATCGACGGCAAGAACGTAGCTGCATCGGTCATTCAGACGGTCAAGAGTGCGACGGCAGCGCTGGAAAAGAGCAGCGGCGTCACCACCGGCCTTGCGGTCGTCATCGTCGGCGACGATCCGGCAAGCCACGCCTATGTCGGTTCCAAGGGCCGCATGGCCAAGGAATGCGGTTTCAAGTCTGTTCAGCACACGTTGCCGGCCGAGACCAGCCAGGCGGATCTGGCAGCCCTCGTCGCCACTCTCAACGCCGATCCATCGATCCACGGCATCCTGGTGCAACTGCCTTTGCCGAAGCCGCTCGACAGCGAGCCGATCATCCAGGCGATCCTGCCGGAAAAGGACGTCGACGGCCTGAGCATCGCCAATGCCGGCAAACTCGCCATCGGCGACCTGAAGACCGGGCTGGTGTCCTGCACGCCGGCCGGCGCGATGGTCTTTGTCCGCCGCACCCATGGCGAGGATCTCTCCGGTCTCAACGCCGTCGTCATCGGCCGCTCCAACCTGTTCGGCAAGCCGATGGCGCAATTGCTGCTCAACGCCAATGCGACGGTGACGATCGCCCATTCGAGAACCAAGAACCTCGCCGAGGTCTGCCGCAACGCCGATATTCTGGTCGCCGCCGTCGGCCGGCCGGAGATGGTCAAGGCCGACTGGGTCAAGCCGGGTGCGACGGTCATCGACGTCGGCATCAACCGCGTGGCGGCCCCCGAAAGAGGCGAGGGCAAGACCCGGCTCGTCGGCGACGTCGCCTTCTCCGAGGTCTCCGAAGTCGCCAGCACCATCACCCCGGTTCCCGGCGGCGTCGGCCCGATGACCATCGCCATGCTGATGGCCAACACGGTCATCGCCGCTCATCGCGCTGCCGGGCAGACCCCGCCGCAGTTTTGATTATACCTGCGGGGCAGGGCCGGTCGAAGCCCGGACGATCAGTTCGGTCTTCCAGAGCTCCTGATCGGGGAAGGGGCCCGCCTGCTTCACCGTGCCGATCAGCCGCTGGGCGATGCGAACGCCGGCGGCCCTGAGCGACGAGCGCGTCGTCGTCAGCGGCACGGAGAAGTTTTCCGGCTTCAAGAGCGGCAGCACGTCGTCGTGGGCGATCAGTGAGATATCCTCGCCGAGCCGCAATCCTGCCTGGTTGACCGCGCGGATCGCGCCGAGCGCCAGCACCGTGCTGGAGCAGAGGATGGCCGTCGGCCGCTCCGGCAGCTGCAAAAATTGTTCCATCGCCAGCAGGCCCTGCTCATCCGTCATCAGTGCGTGGCTGACGCAGTTCTCGTCGAGCGCCAGCCCGCGCTCGGCAAGGGCCGCTGCGACGCCGTTCTTTCTGCGGATGGCGAAATCGAGATGCATCGGCCCGTTCATCAGCGCAAAGCGCGTATGGCCGAGCTGCAGCAGGAGCCGCGTCGCATCGTAGAAGGCGCCTTCATTGTCGATGTCGAGATAGGGATAATCGGGTTCCGAACCGAAGGAGCGGCCGTGCACGACATAGGGCATGGACAGCGATTTCAGCATGGCGAGCCGCGGATCGTGGGCCCTCATATAGGCGACAAACAGCGCATCGACATTGCCGCTGATCGCAAGGCGCCGGAGTGCGGCCACCTCGTCGTCCGGGTCGGCAGGCATGATGACGAAGTGGAAGTCGTGGCGCACCGCCTCTTCGCCCAGTCCGGCCAGGAATTCACCGAAATGCACGTCGGACTGGTGACCGGGCGCCGTCGGCATGACGAGGCCGATCGAGCCGGCCTTGCCGGTCGCAAGCCGCTGCGCCGCCTTGTTCGGCCGGTATCCGGTTTCCTTGACGGCCTGCAGCACGCGCTCCCGGGTCGCCTCATTGACCTCGGGATAGCCGTTGAGCGCTCGGCTCACCGTCGTCTGCGACAGCCCCAGCAATTCCGATAGCTGTTTGAGATTCACCTGCTATGCTTCCTCCCGGCCCGCCCGTCGGCCGTGTTAAAATGGCCTGCCGCCTCCCAGTGGCACCCAAAGCGCTTTCAATTATGTAGCATCTGGCGCGCTTGACTCAAGAAAAATCGCTCCATATTTCCCGATAGCCGCTGCTCGCGCCGCCATGACGGGCGTGTCCACAGCCGGTTCTCGTGAAATGACTTGACTCCGTTCCACCGAAAGTGGAATGAGTTGGGTGTCAAAGCGCTTTGAAATTTCATTTAAAGGGAATTCGGCGCGGGTTGGGATTGTGATGGGAGGTTGATCACATGAAAAAGTCATTTTTGATGGGCGTTGCCGTGGCAGCGCTTTTTGCCGGTGCTGCGTCCGCGGCCGATCTGAAATTTGCCCCGGGACAGGATTCCAAGTTCAACTGGAAGAGCTATGACGAATTCAAGGCCGCTCATGCCGATCTGAAGGGCCAGCCGCTGACGATCTTCGGGCCGTGGCGCGGCGAGGACGAGGCGTTCTTCCAGAGCGTTCTTGCCTATTTCACCGAAGCGACCGGCATCGATGTCAAATACTCTTCGTCGGAAAACTACGAACAGCAGATCGTCATCGACACGCAGGCAGGTTCGCCGCCGAACATCGCCGTTCTGCCGCAGCCGGGTCTCCTTGCCGATCTCGCCAGCAAGGGCTTCTTGACGCCGCTCGGCGACGAAAACTCCAAGTGGATCAAGGACAATTACGGCGCCGGCGACAGCTGGGTCGGTTACGGCACCTATAAGGGCAAGGACGGCAAGGAAGCCTTCTACGCCTTCCCCTACAAGGCCGACGTCAAGTCGCTGGTCTGGTATGTTCCGGAGAACTTCGAGGAAGCCGGCTACAAGATCCCGACATCAATGGAAGAGCTGCATGCCCTGACCGATCAGATCGTCAAGGATGGCGGCGTTCCCTGGTGCATCGGTCTCGGTTCCGGTGGCGCCACCGGCTGGCCGGCGACCGACTGGGTCGAGGACATCATGCTGCGCACCCAGCCGCCTGAGGCCTACGACAAGTGGACGACCAACGAGCTGAAGTTCACCGATCCGGCCGTCGTTGCGGCGATCGACGAATTCGGCAAGTTCGCCAAGAACGAGAAATACGTCAATGGCGGCGTCGCGGCCGTGGCCTCGACCGACTTCCGCGACAGCCCGAAGGGTCTCTTCTCCGTTCCGCCGAAGTGCTACATGCACCATCAGGCCTCGTTCATTCCGTCCTTCTTCCCCGAGGGCACGAAGCTCGGCCAGGATGCAGACTTCTTCTACATGCCGACCTATGCTTCGCATCCCGAACTCGGCAAGCCGGTTCTCGGCGCCGGCACGCTTGTCTCGATCGCCAAGGATTCGAAGACGGCTCGCGCCTTCATCGACTTCCTGAAGACCCCGATCGCGCATGAGGTCTGGATGGCGCAGTCGAGCTTCCTGACCCCGTACAAGGGTGTCAGCACCGAGGCCTATGCCAACCCGCAGATGAAGAAGGAAGGCGAGATCCTGACCTCCGCCACCACCTTCCGCTTCGACGGTTCCGACCTGATGCCGGGCAAGATCGGCGCCGGCGCCTTCTGGACTGGTATGGTCGATTTCGTCGGCGGCAAGTCGGCTCAAGATGCTGCTGGCGAAATCCAGAGCGCCTGGGACGGCATCAAGTAATCCTGAAAATTATGCCGCCGGCTTGCCGGCGGCATGGCCTGCATGACTGGCCGGGTTCGCAAAGAGCCCGGCCATCGCGGGATATATTGTGATTGGGTAATGCACACAGATTGACGATGACCGGCGCTGACCCGTCAGAATAGCAACCGGTCGCAATAAGATCAGGGGAAGCAGGGGAGGGACGAAATGCTGTCGCAGATAGTGTCCGCTTTGGGCGTCGTGGTCGTCGCCGTTTTCGCATGCTCGGCCTATTTTTATTTTTCGAACAAGATCCTGGATCTCGCTCTGCCGGTGAAGGATGGCGACATCCGAGCCGCATCGCGCAATCTCAACCGCCGTGCGCTCATCCGGCCGTGGTTGTTCGTCGGCCCGGCGCTCTTCCTGCTCATCGTCTATCTCGTCTACCCGGTCGTTGCGACCTTCATCCTCTCCTTCTACGACCGCGCCGGCCAGCAGTTCGTCGGCGTCGCCAACTACAGATGGGCGCTCGGCGACCGCGAATTCCGCCAGTCGATCTTCAACAACATCCTCTGGCTCGCCGTCGTGCCGGCCGCCTGCACCTTCTTCGGCCTGGTCATCGCCGTGATGACCGATCGCATCTGGTGGGGCAATATCGCCAAAAGCATCGTCTTCATGCCGATGGCGATCTCCTTCGTCGGCGCCTCGGTTATCTGGAAGTTCATCTATGAATATCGCGGCGGCAACGACGTCCAGATCGGCCTCTTGAACGCCATCGTCCAGACCTTCGGCGGCACGCCTGAGGTGTGGATCTCCGTTCCCTTCTGGAACAATCTCTTCCTGATGGTCATCCTGATCTGGATCCAGACCGGTTTTGCCATGGTCATCCTGTCGGCCGCCCTTCGCGGCATTCCCGAGGAGACGATCGAGGCCGCCGTCATCGACGGCGCCAATGGCTGGCAGATCTTCTGGCGGATCATGGTGCCGCAGGTCTGGGGTTCCATCGCGGTCGTCTGGACGACGATCACCATTCTCGTCCTCAAGGTCTTCGATATCGTGCTGACCATGACCAACGGCCAGTGGCAGACGATGGTGCTGGCCAATCTAATGTTCGACTGGATGTTCCGCGGCGGCGGTGATTCCGGCCGAAGTGCTGTTATCGCCATCATCATCATGCTCGCTGTCACGCCGATCATGGTCTGGAACGTGCGCCGCGCCAATCGCGAACTGAAGGGCCACTGAGATGACCGCTGCCGCAAGCTACTTCAAGATCGGCCCCGCCCGTCTTTTCGTTCACGCCGCCGTTCTCTTGATCGTCATCGTCTGGCTGATCCCGACGCTCGGCATCTTCGTCAGCGCGCTGCGCGACAAGGACCAGATCGTCGTCTCCGGCTGGTGGACGTCCTTCGTCGGCTCGACGCAAACCGTCGCCGTCCGCCTCGGCACAGCCGATCAGCAGCAGCAGGAAGGTGCTGCCTATGTCATTGCAGGCAATGTGCTTGAGGGCCAGACCGGCCGCTCGGTGAAAGCCTTCGGCAACCGCGTGCAGCAGCCGGCCGCCTTCGAAGCCGGTCAGACCGCCGATCTCGGCGACGGCGAAACCTTGCTGATCAATAGCGACGGCAGCTACCGCTACATGAAGAACGCCGCCTTCTCGCCCGACGAGAGACCGCGGCGTATTTATGTCTCGGTCTCCGCGCCGCCGGAATTTACGCTGCAGAACTACAACACGGTTCTGAGAGGCGAGGGCATCGGCCAGTCCTTCATCAACTCGCTGACCGTGACGATCCCGGCGACGATCATCCCGATCCTAATTGCTGCTTTCGCCGCCTACGCGCTGAGCTGGATGGAGTTTCCCGGCCGTGCGCTGTTGATTGCGCTGGTCGTCGGCCTCATCGTCGTGCCGCTGCAGATGTCGCTGATCCCGCTGCTGCGCCTCTATAACGAGATCGGCTCCATGCTCGGCCAGCCGTCCAAGACCTATCCCGGCATCTGGTTTGCCCACACCGCCTTCGGCATGCCGCTCGCCATCTATCTCCTGCGGGCCTATATCGCCGGCCTGCCGAAGGAGATCATCGAATCCGCCCGCGTCGACGGCGCCAGCGACTTCGAGATCTTCACCCGCATCGTATTGCCTTTGTCCTTCCCGGCACTCGCCTCCTTCGCTATCTTCCAGTTCTTGTGGGTGTGGAACGACCTGCTCGTCGCCATGGTCTTCCTCGGCACCGACAAGGACCACCTCGTTCTCACAGGCAGCCTGAACGCGCTGCTCGGCTCGCGCGGCGGCAACTGGGAGATTTTGACGGCCTCGGCCTTCGTCACCATCATCGTGCCGCTGCTCGTCTTCTTCGGGCTGCAGCGTTATCTGGTGCGGGGTCTGCTGGCGGGTTCGGTCAAGGGAGGCTGACCATTTCCAAACACGACTTCAGACAGGATATCCCATGAACGTGGCTCCCCAATCGATCTTGACTGCCGATAAGGACTGGTGGCGCGGCGCGGTGATCTATCAGATCTACCCGCGCTCCTACCAGGATTCCAACGGCGACGGCATCGGCGACCTCAGGGGCATCACCGCCCGCCTGCCGCATGTGGCAAGCCTCGGCGTCGATGCGATCTGGATCTCGCCCTTCTTCACCTCGCCGATGCGCGATTTCGGTTACGACGTCTCCGACTACGAGAATGTCGATTCGATCTTCGGCACGCTGGTCGATTTCGACACGATGATATCAGAGGCCCATCGCCTCGGCATCCGGGTGATGATCGACCTCGTCATCTCGCACAGCTCGGATCAGCATCCCTGGTTCGTGCAGAGCCGCTCCAGCAAGACCAACGCCAAGGCCGACTGGTATGTCTGGGCCGACGCCAAGCCGGACGGGACGCCGCCGAACAACTGGCTGTCGATCTTCGGCGGCTCGGCATGGGCGTGGGATCCGACGCGCATGCAATATTACCTGCACAACTTCCTGACCTCGCAGCCGGATATGAACCTGCATAATCCTGAGGTGCAGGACCGTCTGCTCGATGTCGTGCGCTTCTGGCTCAATCGCGGCGTCGACGGCTTCCGCCTCGACACCATCAACTTCTATTTCCACGACCCGCTGCTGCGCGACAATCCGGCACTTGCCCCCGAGCGCCGCAACGCCTCGACGGCGCCGGCGGTCAATCCCTATAATTTCCAGGAGCATATCTACGACAAGAACCGGCCGGAGAACCTCGCCTTCCTGAAGCGCTTCCGCGCCGTTCTCGAGGAATTCCCGGCAATCGCCGCGGTCGGCGAAGTTGGCGACAGCCAGCGCGGCCTTGAAATTGTCGGCGAATATACCTCCGGCAACGACAAGATGCACATGTGCTATGCCTTCGAGTTCCTGGCGCCCGATCCGCTGACGGCCGAGCGCGTCGAAGAGGTGATGCAGGATTTCGAAGCCGCCGCACCCGACGGCTGGGCCTGCTGGGCCTTCTCCAATCACGACGTCATGCGCCATGTCAGCCGCTGGGGCGGCCTGGTCGCCGATCACGACGCCTTCGCCAAGCTCTACGCTTCGCTGCTGCTGACGCTGCGCGGTTCCGTCTGCCTCTATCAGGGTGAGGAGTTGGCGCTGACCGAGGCCGATCTCGCCTATCAGGATCTGCAGGATCCCTACGGCATCCAGTTCTGGCCGGAATTCAAGGGCCGCGACGGCTGCCGCACGCCAATGGTCTGGGACAGCCAGGTCGCCCAGGGCGGCTTTTCCACGGTGAAACCCTGGCTGCCGGTGCCGGTCGAGCATATCCTGCGCGCCGTCAGCGTCCAGCAGGGCGACGAGACCTCGGTGCTGGAGCACTATCGCCGCTTCATCGCCTTCCGCAAATTGCACCCGGCCTTTGCCAAGGGCGAGATCGAATTCGAGGAGCCTCAGGGCGATGCCCTGATCTTCACCCGTGAATACGGCAATGAGAAGCTGCTCTGCATCTTCAACATGAGCCCGGCCGAAACCGGCGTCACTTTGCCTGCGGGAGAATGGCAGGCGTTGACGGGGCATGGCTTTATCAGCAACAACTATGGCGACAAGATCGATATTCCGGCCTGGGGGGCGTATTTCGCCCGTCTCGCTTAAGGATCAGCAGGGGAGAGAGACATGACTGGACTGACGCTGAAGGATATCCGCAAATCCTACGGTTCCGTGGACGTTCTCCACGGGATCGACCTCGATATCAAGCAGGGCGAATTCATCGTCTTCGTCGGTCCGTCCGGCTGCGGCAAGTCCACGCTTCTGCGCATGATCGCCGGTCTCGAGGCGATCACCGGCGGCGAGATGTATATTGACGGCCATCTCGTCAATGACGTGCCGCCTTCCAAGCGCGGCATCGCCATGGTCTTCCAGTCCTATGCGCTCTACCCGCACATGACCGTCTTCGACAATATGGCTTTCGGCATGAAGATCGCCGGCGAAAGCAAGCAGGAAATCGACCGCCGCGTCAAGGCGGCGGCCGAGAGCCTGCAGCTGACCAAATATCTCGATCGCCTGCCGAAGGCGCTTTCCGGCGGCCAGCGCCAGCGCGTGGCGATCGGCCGCGCCATCTGCCGCGATCCGAAGGTCTTCCTGTTCGACGAGCCGCTCTCCAACCTCGACGCCGCGCTGCGTGTCGCCACCCGCATCGAGATCGCCCGCCTGAACGAACAGATGGCCGATACGACGATGATCTACGTGACCCACGACCAGGTCGAGGCGATGACGCTCGCCGACCGCATCGTCGTTCTCTCTGCCGGCAATATCGAGCAGGTCGGCGCGCCGCTGGATCTCTATGAGCGTCCCGCCAACCTCTTCGTCGCCAAATTCATCGGCTCGCCGGCCATGAACATCATCCCGGCGACGGTCTCGGCGACCGGAAACCAGACGACAGTCACGCTGACCGGCGGCATGTCGGTGACCCTCGATGTGGCGACCGGTGCTTCCGAAGCCGGCAAGCCGGCAAGCTTCGGCGTTCGTCCGGAGGATCTGAGGATTGCCGATGGCGCCGACTATCTTTTCGAGGGCGAGGTATCGATCGTCGAAGCGCTTGGCGAAGTTACGCTGCTCTATATCGAAGGCTTGGTTCCGGGCGAGCCGATCGTCGTCAAGCTGCCCGGTATCTATGATGTGAAGAAGGGCCAGAAGATGCGATTTGCCGCCGACAGGCAGAAGCTGCATCTGTTTGACGCAACCGGCCATAGCTACCGGAAATGAGGCAGCCATTTTTGGGGTGATAATACCAGAAATTGTGCGTGACGGGCCGAATTCTCACTTTCTGTTAAAGATCGGCTGCTACCTTTTCCCAGTCAATTTATGAGGGGGATAAGCAAGTGGCCGCTTCCAATCCGTCACAGCCAAAATCTCATTTCCTGAGCAAGGAAGAATCCTTCATGTATGACCGCGAGCAGCGGTTCAAAATGGAGGACACGATGAACGCCGCGCGCATCGAATATACGGAAAAGGGCGTCATGCACGCGGCTTCGCGCCGCTGCGATATCGTCCGGATCTCGATGAGCAGCGCGACGCTCGCGATCCTCACCCAGTTCAACCTGCCGAAGCAGTTCTATCTGGATATTCCGGATGCCCGCATCACCAAGGTCGGCTGCATACTGATGAAGGTCAACGCCAACAATACGATCGAAGTCCGGTTCCTGCGCTTGCTGACGCAGAAGGAGCTGAACAAGATCTTCGTCTACAGCACCCATCCGGCGCATCGTGACTACGTGCTCGACATCCGCGCCTGAGCGAGCGCAAGACTGATACAGAAAACCCGCGGGTGCTTCACGCGCCCGCGGGTTTTTGTTTGTCTCCGGCGACCACGCTCAGTGGTGGAAGAGCACGCTCGCACCCTGATCCGAAGCGCCGACGGCGCGGCGGAACGGTGCGAAGAGTTCGCGGCCCATGCCGAATTCATTGTCGGAGAGATCGACGGTCACCGGCTCGCGCTCGGCCAGATCGGCCGCATCGACGAGCAGTTCGAGCGTGCCCTTGATCGCGTCCAGGCGAATGATGTCGCCGTCGCGGATGCGGGCGATCGGTCCGCCGTCGACCGCCTCAGGCGTCACGTGGATTGCCGCCGGCACCTTGCCTGAGGCCCCCGACATGCGCCCATCGGTCAACAGCGCCACGCGGAAGCCGCGGTCCTGCAGCACGCCGAGCGGCGGCGTCAGCTTGTGCAGCTCCGGCATGCCGTTCGCCTTCGGCCCCTGGAAGCGCACGACGGCGATGAAATCGCGGTTGAGCTTGCCTTCCTTGAAGGCGTCCTGCAGCTCCTGCTGGCTGTGGAAAATGATCGCCGGCGCCTCGATGACGTGACGCTCCGGCTTGACGGCCGAGATTTTGATCACCGCCTTGCCGAGATTGCCGCGCAGCATCTTCAACCCGCCATTCGCCTGGAACGGCGTTTCGATGCTGGAGAGAACCTTCGGATCATGGCTCTTCTCCGGCGACGGCTGGCGCAACACGCCGCCGTTTTCGCCGAGCCGGGCATCGACCGTATAGGCTTCGAGGCCATGGCCGAAGACGGTGCGCACGTCGTCATGCACCAGGCCGTGCTTCAGCAGTTCCTTGATGAGGAAGCCCATGCCGCCGGCCGCCTGGAAGTGGTTCACGTCGGCAAGACCGTTCGGATAGACGCGGGCAAGCAGCGGCACCACTTCCGAAAGCTCGGCAATGTCCTGCCAGGTCAGCTGGATGCCGGCCGCGCGCGCCATGGCGACGAGGTGCAGGGTGTGATTGGTCGAACCGCCGGTCGCATGCAGGCCGACGACGCCGTTGACGACCGAGCGCTCGTCGATCATCTCGCCGGCCGGCGTGAATTCATTGCCGAGCGCGGTGATCGCCAGCGCCCGCTTGGCGGCTTCGCGAGTCAGCGCTTCGCGCAGCGGCGTGCCGGGATTGATGAAGGAGGAGCCGGGCATATGGAAGCCCATGATCTCCATCAGCATCTGGTTGGAATTGGCGGTGCCGTAGAAGGTGCAGGTGCCGGGGCCGTGATAGGATTTCGATTCCGCCTCCAGCAGTTCGGCGCGACCGACCTTGCCCTCGGCGAAGAGCTGGCGCACGCGCGATTTCTCGTCGTTCGGCAGGCCCGTCGTCATCGGACCGGCGGGAACGAAGATCGACGGCAGGTGTCCGAAGGACAGGGCCGCAATGACGAGGCCCGGCACGATCTTGTCGCAGACGCCGAGGAAGAGGGCGGCATCGAACATGTTGTGCGACAGGCCGACGCCCGCCGACATGGCGATCAGGTCGCGCGAGAACAGCGAAAGCTCCATGCCCGGCTGGCCCTGGGTGACGCCGTCGCACATCGCCGGCACGCCGCCCGCCACCTGCGCCACGCCGCCGGCCTCGGCCGCGGCCTCGCGGATGATACCAGGATAGGTCTCGAACGGCTGGTGGGCCGAGAGCATGTCGTTATAGGCGGTGATGATGCCGAGATTGGGAATGCGGTCGCCGGCGAGCGCATCCTTATCGGCGGGGGAACAGACCGCGAAGCCGTGGGCAAGGTTGGCGCAGCCGAGCACCGAGCGCTGGACGCCGTTGGAAGCGGCGGCGCGCAGGCGCTCCAGATACCGCTCGCGGGTTGGCTTCGAGCGTTCGACAATGCGACCGGTGATCGCAGATATGCGTGCGTGAGCGGACATGGAAAATCCCTGCCTTGTTCGTTGTCTTGTCTGTTTCGGCGGCTCAGGCCTGATAGTCGATCCGGATTGACGGCCGATCAGGGAGCCCAGTAGATCTCGACCGGGGAAGTGGCCCGGCGCAGAACGGCGCGGATCGGCATGTCTGCCTCGTCACCGCTGCCTTTCGCCTTGGCGAGAACGTCTTTTTTGCCTTCGCCCTCGATATGAAGAACCAGGAGTGCGGCATCCTGAAGACTGGAGAAGGTGAAGGTCAGGCGCGGCTCGCCGGCCCCTTCCGCTTCCATGGTAATGATGCCGCGCGGCGTCGATGCATCGAGCGCCGTGGCAAGATTGCTGCCGCCGGGAAAGAACGACGCGGTGTGGCCATCGCCGCCCATGCCGAGGATGACGACGTCGAAGGGAATGCCGATTTCGGCACTCTTTTCAGTCGCGAGCTGCGCGGCCTCCTCGACGGAGGCGGCGGGCTGGTAAAGCGGCACGAAACGCGCCGCCTTCGCCTTGTTCTGCAGGAGATTGGCATCGACCAGCATATGGTTCGAGCGCGGATTGTCGGCCGGCACGAAGCGTTCGTCGACAAGCGTGATCGTCACCTTGTCCCAGGTGACGCCGCGCGTCGACAGCGCCTGGAAGAAGGCCTTCGGCGTCGAGCCGCCGGAAACGGCGATGGACGCCGTTCCGCGGGCTGAGATCGCCGCCGAAAGCCTGTCGGCGACTTTGTCGGCGAGGCTGCCGGCGAGATCTGCGGGGCTGGCGAAGGAATGCAGGGTCGATGCCATCGGTTCCGTCCTAGATATCGTCATGCCAGGTGCGGCCGTCACGCTCGATCAGCGCGATGGCCTGGCTCGGGCCCCAGGTGCCGGCCGTATAGCCCTGCACCTGCTGGCCGGTGGTCTCCCAACCCTTGAGGATCGGGTCCACCCATTTCCATGCGGCTTCGACTTCGTCGCGGCGCATGAACAATGTCTGGTTCGAGCGGATCACGTCCATCAGCAGGCGCTCGTAGGCGTCGGGATTGCGGACGTTGAAGGCCTGGGCGAAGCTCATGTCGAGCGAGACGTTGCGCAGGCGCATGCCGCCGGGGCCCGGATCCTTGATCATCAGCGACTGCTTGACGCCCTCATCCGGCTGCAGCCGGATGATCAGCTGATTGGCGACAATGCGCCCGGCCGCCTGGTCGAAGATTGCATGCGGGATCGGCTTGAAGGTGATGACGATCTCGGACATGCGTCCGGTCAGGCGCTTGCCGGTTCTGATATAGAAGGGAACGCCGGCCCAGCGCCAGTTGTTGATCTCCGCCTTGATGGCGACGAAGGTCTCGGTGTTGGAGACGCCGCCTTCGAGCTCTTCGAGATAACCCTTGACCGGGCCGCTGCCCGAGGCGCCGGCGCGATACTGGCCGCGGACCGTCGCCTGCTCGACATTGGCGGCGTTGAGCGGCTTCAGCGCCCGCAGCACCTTCAGCTTCTCGTCGCGAACGGCTTCCGAATCCATCGACGAGGGCACTTCCATCGCCGTCAGGCAGAGCAGTTGCAGGATGTGGTTCTGCACCATGTCGCGCAGCGCGCCGGCCGTATCGTAATAGCCGGCGCGGCCCTCGAGGCCGACCGCTTCAGCCACGGTGATCTGCACGTGATCGATGTAGTTGGCGTTCCACAGCGGCTCGTAGAGCGCATTGGCGAAGCGCAGCGCCATCAGGTTCTGCACCGTCTCCTTGCCGAGATAGTGGTCGATGCGGAAGATCTGCTCTTCCTTGAAGGCGCGGCCGATCGTGTCGTTGAGCTGCAGCGCCGAGGCGAGATCGCGGCCGATCGGCTTCTCGACGACGATGCGGGTCGACTTGGTGATCAGCTTGTGGTCGTGGATCTTCTGCGAAATGTCGCCGAAGATGCCGGGCGCGACGGCGAGGTAGAAGGCGCGCACGCGTTCCTTGCCTTCGTCGAGCAGTTTCTTCAGCTGATCCCAGCCGGTGTCCGTGCGGGCGTCGACCGAGACGTAATAGAGACGGGCGCAGAACTTCTCGACTTCGGCTTCGTCATATTCGCCCTTCTTCAGGTGCTCCTTCAACGCGTCCTTGGCGAATTTGCGGTATTCCTCATGGGAAAGCGGGCTGCGCGAAGCGCCGATCACCCGGGTCGGTTCGGAGAACTGGCCCTCGATCTGGCGATGGTAGAGCGCGGGCAGAAGCTTGCGTTCGGCAAGGTCGCCGCTGCCGCCGAAGACGACGTAATCAAAAGGCTCAACGGGAATTATCTGGCTGCTCATGAGCTTGTCTCTCAATCAGGCTGGTTGGCGGCCCTTTTAATCTAATCGATTTAAAAAAGCCAGTGTGCAGTGCAATGAATCTGTCAGGCACCGGTTTTAGTGCGAATTTCCGGAAGAGGAAATCCGCAATCGGACTAAAACTTGTCGCGAAGCGCAAACCACGACAAAGCGAGAAAAAGCAGCGGCGCCCGCATGCTGGCTCCGCCGGGAAAGGCCGGAATATCGAGCGATTTGAACAGGTCGAGATCGCCGGATTTTCCAAGCACCGTTTCCGCGTAGAGCTTGCCACAGTAGTTTGACAGCATGACGCCATGGCCGGAATAACCGCCGATCGAGATGACGCCGGGCATGACTTCGCGCACGAAGGGCTGGCGCGGCATGGTGATGCCGACGCTGCCGCCCCAGGCATGGGTGATCTCGATATCCTTGAGGGCGGGATAGATCTCGGCGATCTGCCGGCGGATGTGCTCGGAAATGTCCTTCGGATTGTCCGACGTATAGGCTTCGCGCCCGCCGAACAGCAGCCGGCCGTCGCCGAATTTGCGGAAGTAGCGCACGACGAAGCGCGAATCGGCCACAGCCTCGTCGCCCGGCAGCACCTCGGGATGGCGGTCGAGCGGAGCGGTGGCGCCGATGAAGGAGCGGATCGGCATGACATGCCTTGCCGTCACCGGTTCGAGGCCGTCAATATGGCCGTCGCAGGCAATCAGCGCGCGGTCGGCCGTGATCGTTCCCCTGTCCGTTTCGATCGTCACCTTGCCGCCGCCCTGACGGATCGCCGTTGCCTTGGTCATCTCGAAGATCGCAGCACCGGCATTGGCCGCGACCCGCGCCAGGCCGATCAACAGCTTCAGCGGATGGATATGGCCGGTGCCGACATCGCGCACGCCGAAATAAAAACGCTTCGAGCCGAGCCGCTCTTGCGTTTCTTTCTCGTCCATGAAGCGGATGTGCGGATAGTCGTAGCGCAGCGCGGCAATTTCGGCATTTTCGTAATAGGCGCGCTTGTAGCTCGCCTTGTGCGCGACGTTGAGCTGCCCGGGCACGTAATCGATCTCGATCTGGTGCTCGCGGGCGAAATCGATGAGATGGCGCTTGGCCGCTTCGGCAAGATCGAACAGCGCCTTCGAGCGCTGATAGCCGATCTTCTCCTCGAGCTCTTCCGGCCACCATCGCTGGCCGGTGCCGAGCTGGCCGCCATTGCGCCCGGACGCCCCGTCGCCGAAGCGGCAGGCCTCGATCAGCACCACCGAGACGCCTGCCTTGGCCAGATTATAGGCGGCCTGCAAGCCTGTATAGCCGCCGCCGATGATGGCGACGTCCGATGTCTTCGAGCCGTCGAGGGCGGCATAGGTGGGCCGCTCCCCGACGGTTGCCTGATACCAGGATAGGCCCGGCGAGATCGGGCTCTGCCATGTCTCCTGCGATGCCATGACGCTCCCTCACACGTTGAGCAGAAGGAATTCCCGCTCCCAGGGGCTGATCACCTGCATGAATGTCTCGAACTCGCCGCGCTTGACGCCGGCATAAAGGCCGATGAACTGCGAGCCGAACATCTCCTCGAAGGCCGGCTCGTCCTCGAGCAGCGCCACGGCTTCCAGGAGGCCGCGCGGCAGGTCGATCGAGCCTTCATTGGCCGAATCCTCGGTCGGCGCCGTCGGCTCGATCTCTTTCATGATGCCGAGCAGGCCGGCGGCGAGCGAGGCGGCAAGCGCCAGATAGGGATTGGCATCCGAGCTCGGCAGCCGGTTTTCGACGCGCCGCGCCTGCGGATCGGAAACCGGAACACGGAAGGCGGTCGTGCGGTTGTCGTAACCCCAGGCATTGTTGACCGGGCAGGACATGTCGGGCTGCAGGCGCCGGTAGGAATTCACATAGGGCGCCAGCATCGCCATGGCGCTCGGCACGAATTTCTGCATGCCGCCGATGAAATGGAAGAATTCCTTCGAGGCCGATCCGTCCGCATTGGAGAAGACGTTCTTGCCCGTCTCGATATTGACCACCGACTGATGGATATGCATCGCCGACCCCGGCTGGGCCTGCATCGGCTTGGCCATGAAAGTCGCATAAATATCGTGTTTCAGCGCTGCCTCGCGGATCGTGCGCTTGAACAGGAACACCTGGTCGGCAAGCTCGATCGGATTGCCGTGGCGCAGGTTGATCTCCAGCTGCGCCGGCCCCTCTTCATGGATCAGCGTATCGATCTCGAGGCCCTGCTTCTCGGAGAAATGGTAGATGTCGTCGATCAACTCGTCGAACTCGTTGATCCCGGCGATCGAATAGCCCTGGCCGCCGAGGATCGAGCGGCCGGACCGGCCCTTGGGCGGGTGCAGCGGATAGTCGGGATCGTCATTCTTGGCGACCAGATAGAATTCGATCTCCGGCGCCACGATCGGCTTCCAGCCGCGATCGTGATAGAGGCTCATGATCCGCTTCAGCACGTTGCGCGGCGTATAGGGCACTTCGCCGCCGTCGGAATCGACGATGTCGCAGATCACCTGCGCCGTCGGATCGGTCTCCCAGGGCACGACCGAAAGCGTCGAAAGATCCGGCATCAGCTTCAGGTCGCTGTCGCGCGGCTCGTAGCGGAAGCTCTCCGTCTCCTCCGGGTACTCGCCCGAAATCGTGTGCCGGTAGATCGCCGAAGGCAGCGCCAGCGAGGTGTTCGAGGTGAATTTCGAGCTCGGCATCATTTTGCCGCGCGGAACGCCGGCAAGGTCCGGCGTAATGCATTCGATGTCTTCGATGCCCCTGTCCCTCAGCCACCGCGCCGCTTCCTTCCAGTTCGCAACGCCGCGCAGAGACCCGGGGTCCGGGGGAGTTTTCTTCGAGGCGGGTACGTTTCTGGCAGGCTTCAGCGTCGTCTTTTTTGGGGACATGACACACCGGTCTGGTTGATCGTGGCGCCATCATAACCAGACTTTGCCAATTGGCGAGAGGTTGAGAACGTTGACTTTCGCCGTTTGATGGAAAAAGAAGACGCTGTCTTGATTGGGGAAACGGGTTTGCAGCGCAAAAGCGACGTCATCGTCATCGGCGCCGGGGCGGCGGGCATGATGGCGGCCATCCGGGCGGGAAAACGCGGCCGCTCGGTCGTGGTCCTCGACCATGCAAGGGCGCCCGGCGAGAAGATCCGCATCTCCGGCGGCGGCCGCTGCAATTTCACCAATATCCATGCCGGGCCGAAGAATTTCCTCTCGGCCAATCCGCATTTCTGCAAGTCGGCGCTTGCCCGTTTCACGCCCGCCGATTTCATCGCCATGGTCGATCGTCACGGCATTGCCTGGCATGAAAAGACGCTGGGCCAGCTTTTCTGCGACGATAGCGCCAAGGACGTCATCCGCATGCTGCTCGACGAGATGCGCAGCGCCGGCGCGCAGCTGCATCTCGGCACCGGGATATCAGCCGTCGAAAAGGTGGAGGCGGGTTTTCGCGTCTCGACCGGTGAGGAGACTTTTGAAGCCTCGTCGCTGATCGTCGCCACCGGCGGCAAGTCGATCCCGAAGATGGGGGCCACCGGCTTTGCCTATCGCCTCGCCGAGCAGTTCGGTCTTCCCGTCCTCGAAACCCGACCCGGCCTCGTGCCGCTGACCCTCGATCCCGGCCTGCTCGAAGCCATCGCTCCGCTCGCCGGCATTTCCGCCCCGGCCGAAATCCGCCATGGCAGGACCGCCTTCCGCGAAGCGCTGCTGTTCACCCATCGCGGCCTCAGCGGACCCGTCATCCTGCAGATCTCCTCCTATTGGCGCGAAGGCGACGAGATCGTCCTGGCGATTGAGCCGGATATCGACATTGCAGCCCATCTGAAGATGGCAAAGCAGGTGAATGGCCGCCAGTCGCCGCAGACCGCACTCAGTGACCTCCTGCCGAAGCGGCTTGCCCAGTTTCTCGTCGAGCGGGAAAAGATCTCCGGCAACATGGCCGACCTGCCTGACAAGGCGCTGCTGCGGCTCGCCGCGGCGGCGCAGAACTTTGCGATCAAACCGTCCGGCTCGGAAGGTTACCGCACCGCCGAAGTGACGCTCGGCGGCATCGATACCGCAGCGCTCGATTCCCGCAGCATGGAGGCCAAGGCCGTGCCCGGGCTTTATTTCATCGGCGAATGCGTCGACGTCACCGGTTGGCTCGGCGGCTATAATTTCCAATGGGCCTGGGCCTCCGGATTTGCCGCCGGCGAATGTGCCTGAGGTTTGTGCTTTCTGCATGTCGCCCGGGACTGCTGCGCTATATATTAGTAATACCGATTCAAGACTTCTTAAGAGAGGTGCGCCATCCTGTCTCAATTGGCGGTCTGCGAAGCTCTTCCTAAATAAGCTTTACCAGCAAGCCGTTTTGTTGGATTGTTGTATCAGACAGAAGTGAGGTTTCGAGCATGACCAGAAACACACGACGCGCCCGCGCCATCGCCATTGCCGAGGCAAAGCCCGACGCCCGCATGGTCGCCCTGCGTTATCTGATGCTCGCAGCCGGCGCTACCGCCGCCAGCCTCGCACTGCTTCTTTCGCACATGCTCTGATCCTGTCTTCATGCCTGCAATGAAGATCGCGGCGCAACTGTGCTGCTCCGCGGTGCCACGGCCTACAAAATTGCAACTATTTCACCGCCTTGGCTTCATCCGCCGCAACCGCTTATCCGAAAATTAATATCTAATCTGACACAATTGCCCGCGATTATTTGGGCATCTCCAAAGTTGTTTGGACATGAACTGGCAATGACTGCCGCCTGGCTTCCGGGTTCCCCAATGTAAATTAAAGAACGGCTTGATGTGTACCCGGCTGGCGCCAGATGGCCGCCTGCGGGAGGAGTGGTGTATGAAAGGCCCGGAACGCCATGTTGATTGACAAGATTCTTTCCCGCTTCAGGATCAAGACGAAGGTCCTGATCTTCGTTCTGCCTTTCGTCGTCACCATTTCTGCGGTGGGCCTGACGGGCCTTTACGCTTCCGGACTGCTGCAGGGCCGCATGGAAATATCCAACAGCGTGCTGCAGTCGCTGAGCGGGTTCAAGGATCTCTACGGTTCGATGGACGATTTCCTGCGCGTCACCAGCCAGCAGGCGCGCGACAAGCTGACTGCGGAACTGAAGACCCAGCAGGGCGTGCTCGACCAGACGCTGAACCAGGTCGGCGATGAGGCCGCCGGCCGCGATAGCCTTGCCGAGGCGTCGCGCCGCACCAAGGATATATCGGGCGTCGTCGACAAGCTGTGGGCGCTGCATGAACAGGAGCAGGCCCTGCATGAACAGATCGACGCGGCGCAGAAGAGCCTGATCAGCACTCGCTTCACGGTCTCCTACCAGGCCGAGGAATTGCAGACCGCGCTGCAGAACGACGAGGGCGCCGCCACCATCACGCTGCGCACGGCCGACCGCCTGCTGAAAGGTGGCGATTTCCTTGGCACCGTCGCCAGCGGCTACAGCAAGCCGCAGACGCCGCAGGACAAGATCGCCTACATCAACGAACAGATGCCGGCGATCATCAAGGCCCAGCGGCAGATCGCCATTTCGGTTCCGACCAATCAGAAGAACGTCATCGACGCGCTGACCGCAACCATCGACAGCATCAAGGCGATTACCGCGATGCCCGCTCCGACCGATGAGAACATCGCCGAACTCGGCCGTCTCGTCTCGCGCTTCCGCCAGACCTCGACCTATACGCAGCTGACGGCAACGCAGAAGATGCGCGAGGCGACACAGCGCTTCGCCGAGCTCGAAGGCCGCATCGCCCAGACCAATTCCGTGCTTCAGGATACGCGCCGCCTCGAAAATTCCGTCTATGCGCTGCAGATCGTGCTTTCCGATTTCCTCGCCAATTCAAGCAAGGATAATCTCGTGCGCCTGCAGCAGCAGGCCGGCACGCTCGGCAAGGACATGCAGGTGCTGATCACCAGCGCCAAGGGCATGGGCTTTGCCGAAGGCATCTCCGGCGCGATCCAGCCCGCACTTGATGCCATCTCCGGCGGCGGCTCGAAGATCGTCGATACGATCGGCGATCGCGTCACGGCCTATGCGGCGGCCCGCCAGGAGCTCGACGGCATCTGGAAGAAGCTGACCGATTTCGCCGAGCTGCAGAAGCAGACGGCCGGCACTGAGCGCACCCAGGCAAACAGCATCTCGGTCATGACCACCGGTCTCGGCATCCTCCTGTCGATCCTCGGCGGCTTTGCCCTGGTGCTGACGCTGCAGCGCCCGATCAGCCAGATCACCGCCGCGATGCGCCGCATCGCCGATGGCGCGCTGGAGACCAATATCTCCGGCGAGCAGCGCCACGATGAAATCGGCGACATGGCCCGCGCGCTCGGCATTTTCAAGGAAAACGCCATCTCGAAGATCCGCATCGAGGAACAGAGCGACGAGGAACGCGCTGCCGCCGAACATGAGCGCCAGCGCAACGATGCCGACAAGCGCGAGATGGATCGCCAGATCGAATTCGCCGTCAATGCACTCGCCGCCGGCCTCGAACGCATGTCGCAGGGCGATATCTCGACGACGATCGAAACGCCCTTCATCGGCCGCCTCGAACAGCTGCGCCAGGATTTCAACGGCTCGATGATGCGCCTGCAGGCGACGATGAGCCAGATCCGCGACAATGTCGAACTGATCCAGGGCAACGGCAACCAGATGGCCCAGTCGGCCGAGGACCTCTCCAAGCGCACCGAACAGCAGGCCGCTTCGCTCGAAGAGACCGCCGCCGCCGTCGATGAGATCACCGTCACCGTCCGCTCGTCGGCCGAACGCGCCAAGGATGCCGACCAGATCGTCCGCCAGGCCAAGCGCAGCGCCGACGATTCCGCCGTCGTCGTCAGCAATGCGATCGACGCGATGGGTCGCATCGAGGAAGCCTCGCGCCAGATCGAGCAGATCATCGGCGTCATCGACGAGATCGCCTTCCAGACCAACTTGCTTGCGCTCAACGCTGGCATCGAGGCGGCGCGCGCCGGCGAAGCCGGCAAGGGCTTCGCGGTGGTGGCGATGGAAGTCCGCGAGCTTGCTCAGCGTTCCGCCGCCGCGGCGCAGGAAATCAAGGGACTGATCAACAAGTCGACCAACGAGGTCAGCTCCGGCTCGCAATTCGTCCAGGAGACCGGCACGGTGCTCGCCAAGATCAGCGCCCAGATCGTCACGATCAGCCAGCATGTCGAGATGATCGCCCGCGCCAGCCACGACCAGTCCAACGCGCTGCAGAGCGTCAACGCGACGGTCAATCAGATGGACCAGATGACGCAGCAGAATGCCGCCATGGTCGAGGAGACGACCGCCGCCAGCCGCGAACTGGCCGACGAGGCCGATTCGCTCCGCAGGCTGATCCAGCAGTTCAAGATCGACGGCGAAGCGGCTGCCGCGCCGGTCTACCGCGCCGCCTGATCGTCGCCCGATCTGTCTTCATGCGAACGGCCCCGGCTTCTTCCGGGGCCGTTTTTCGTATCGGAACAGCGCTGTCATCGGCCCTGATTTACAGAAAATTTTCCTTAACGCTTTTCCTCTAATTTAGCCTTGTTTTGTCTGCCGGGGGTTTTGATGCTGCGCCTTTTCTCTACGTCGATCGTCCGTCAGATCGTTGCGATCACGCTGTGTCTGCTGACGGTCAGCACCGCCGCCATTGTCGGCGTGACCTATTACAATCTGAGCCGCCAGGTCATGGACGGCGCGGTCGCCGACGCCAGGGACGCCACCCGCGCCATGGCCGTTCTCTACGGCGCGGCCGATCAGGCGGCAAAGGTCGAGCTGAAGGACAACCAGCTCGCAACCGTCACGGAAGACGCCATCCCCGCCCTTGCCGATCATTCGCTGGTCGACCGCACCGCGCAGTCGATCGCCGGTGTCGCGACCATCTTTCAGAAACAGGGCGGCGACTACGTCCGCATCTCCACCAACGTCAAGAAGGAAAACGGCGACCGCGCCGTCGGCACCAAGCTTGTGGCGGAACACCCCGCCCAGCCGGTTCTCGCCAAGGGCGCAGCCTATTACGGCCAGGCCGAGCTTTTCGGACGCAAGTTCATGACCGGTTACTTCCCGATCAAGAACGCATCGAACGCCAATGTCGGCATTCTCTTCATCGGCATTCCGATGGAGGTCTATTACCAGCGCATGTATGAGCTGCAGATGCTGGTGCTCGGCGTCGGCGCCATCGTCATGCTCATCGTCGGTGTTCTCGCCTTCTATGCAATCCGCCTGTCGGTGAAGCCTTTGCAGGCGCTGACCGCGAGTGTTCACGCGATTTCCGCGGGCGATCTCGATGGTGCGATCCCCTGCGTTGCCAAGAACAACGAGTTCGGCGATATCGGCCGGGCCTTGGCGCTGTTCCGCGACAGCGCCCGCGCCAGGCGGGACCTCGAAACCCAGGCTGCAGAACAGCGCGCCTTGAGCGATGCCGAACGCGCCAGGAACGATGCCGACAAACGCTCGCTCGACAGCCAGATCGACTTTGCCGTCAACCAGCTTGCTGCCGGCCTCGGCCGCCTGTCGCAGGGCGATGTCTCGGAAACGATCGGCACGCCCTTCGTCGGCCGGCTGGAGCAACTGCGTGTCGATTTCAACGCTTCGCTGCTGCGGCTCCAGGATACGCTGTCCGGCATCCGCGACAGCGCCTCGACCATCCAGCGCAACAGCGGCGCCGTCTCCGTTTCCACTGGCGAGCTTTCGAAACGCACCGAGGCGCAGGCGGCAAGCCTTGAGGAGACGGCCGCGGCGGTAGAAGAGATCACCGTCACGGTTCGCTCTTCTGCCGAACGTGCGCGCGAAGCCAACAATGTCGTGGCTGCGACCAAGAAGACGGCCGACAATTCCGGCGCCGTCGTCGGCGACGCCGTCGCCGCCATGGAGCGCATCGAAGAGGCCTCGCAGCGCATCGAGCAGATCATCGAAGTGATCGACGAGATCGCCTTCCAGACCAATCTCCTGGCGCTGAACGCCGGCATCGAGGCGGCCCGCGCCGGCGAGGCGGGCAAGGGTTTTGCCGTCGTCGCCCAGGAAGTCCGCGAACTCGCCCAGCGTTCGGCCGATGCGGCGCGCGAGATCAAGTCGCTGATCGAGACATCCAGCCGCGAGGTGACGGTAGGGTCCGAACTGGTGCAGAAGACCGGCAGCGTCCTTGCCGCGATCAGCCACGAGATCATCGCGATCAGCGGCCATGTCGAGACCATCGCCACGGCCAGCCGCGATCAGTCGGCGGCACTTCAGGAGGTCAACGGTTCGGTGAACGCCATGGACCAGATGACCCAGAAGAACGCCGCGATGGTGGCCGAGACGACGCAGGCAAGCCGCCTGCTTGCCGGCGAAGCCGATACGCTGATGGCGCTGATCGAACGCTTCCGCATTGTCGCGCAGCCCGCGGCCGCTCACCTCGGGACCAGGAAGGTCGCCTGAGGAGCGCAGCCGCAGCTGCCGCCGGATTGCGCCGCAGCTTTGCGGCGCAGTTTGAGATTGAGATCGAGCGAGGTCAGCCAGGCGGCGAAGTTGACGAGGCCGCTGTCTCCGAACTCGGCATAGAATCGATCCTCGTCGGTCTTGCCTTTGCCCGGACTGCAAGTGTGCCGATATCCCTGGATGCCTGCGATGGTGATCACGTCGATCATGGCGATGTCCTTTCTGTAGAAGACATCTCCTGATTTAGGCATCGAATATCTCTTCATAAACAGAGGAAATCCCGCTATGTTTTTCATCGATGAAAAACGCGAATTGGGATTCCTACCAGCTTTTCCTGCAGGTCGCCCGGCTCGGCGGCCTGACGGGGGCAAGTACGGCAAGCGGACTCAGCCCCGCGACCGTCGGTCGGCGCATGCTCGATCTCGAACAGGAGGTCGGCCGCGCGCT
The DNA here is from genome assembly GCF_001854685.1 of Rhizobium sp. RSm-3. Classification (NCBI taxonomy): domain Bacteria; kingdom Pseudomonadati; phylum Pseudomonadota; class Alphaproteobacteria; order Hyphomicrobiales; family Rhizobiaceae; genus Rhizobium; species Rhizobium sp. RSm-3. Next base: position 230,484 of record NZ_MAWZ01000002.1, read on the forward strand.
GTTTTCGCGCAGCCAGACCGGCTATCGCCTGACCCAGGACGGCCAGGCGCTGCTCGATCATCTGCAGGAAATGGAGGCCGCCGCCCGCAAGGTGGAGGCGTGGCGGCAATCGGGCGAGGGGGGCACGACCGTCAGGATTACCGCCGGCACCTGGCTCGCCTGGCTGCTGACGGAGAATTTCGCCGCCATCCGCATGCCGGGCGATGGCTTTGCCATTTCGCTGACCATCGGCGAGGCGCGGGCGAGCCTGGCCTATCGCGAGAGCGATATCGGCATTCGCGCCTTCGAGCCTGAAGAGGCCAATCTTGCCGCCCGTCGGCTCGGCGAGGTCGCCTATGCCGTCTATATCAGACGCAACGCCGCCGAGACGGATGAACGCTGGATTGCGGTTGCCGAGGAGGAGGCGATATCGGCCTATCTGCGCTGGCCGCACGTCCATGCGGCCGCCGCAATCGTCGCCAGCGTCAACCGGCCGCGGTCGCTGCCGGATCTGGTGCGCGCCGGTGCCGGCAAGGCTGTGCTTCCCTGTTTCGTCGGCGATCTCCATCCCGATTTGCAACGGCTGGGCGGCGAGCTGCCGGAATTGCGCCATGCGCAATGGATCGTCATGAATGCCGAGGACCGTCATCGCCCGGAGATCCGCACGGTCGCCGACCGCATGACCAGGCTGATCCGAAGTTATGCCGATCTCTTCGCCGGAAAACGGCCGAGCCGCGGCTGACGTTTAGTGAAGCGCCCGCGCATCTCTTACAGCGCCGCGCGTCTATTCAGACGCGCAAAGGACGCTGTAACACTTTGAATTGCTGCATAATTTAATCGTTAAATCGATTCCGATTTAAGGAATTATGCAGTGGGATGCGCGGGCCTTCTCTTCAATGCCGGTTGGTGACGACGACGGGGATCAGCAGGTCGCCCCAGTTGCCGTCGCCGCCGTGATGGCGGGCCGAGCGCACCAGCTCGACCGAGACGCCGGCCTCGACCGCCTTCATGACTGATTGGTTCAGCCGGTGCAGGTCGTTGGCGAGCATGCGGATCGTCGTCTGCTGATCCTCGCTCATGCTGGTCGACTGCTCTTCGGCCCGTTCCCGGACGCGTGAAATGGATGCCATGATCTTCTCCTCCTCTTTGGGTTATTCCGCAGCCGGTTTGAACTGCGCCTGTTCGGTTGAATCGTGCATCGCCGTGGTCGACGAGCGGCCGCCGGTGATGGCGAGCGACACGGCGTCGAAATAGCCGGTGCCGACCTCGCGCTGATGTTTAGTGGCGGTATAGCCGTTGACCTCGGCGTCGAATTCCGCCTGCTGCAGCTCGGAATAGGCCGACATCTGCCGCTGCTTGTAGCCGCGCGCCAGCTCGTACATGCCGTAATTCAGCTGGTGGAAGCCGGCGAGCGTGATGAACTGGAACTTGTAGCCCATCGCCCCGAGCTCGCGCTGGAACTTTGCGATCGTCGCCTCGTCGAGGTTCTTCTTCCAGTTGAAGGACGGCGAACAATTATAGGCGAGCAGCTTGCCGGGGTAGACCTTGTGCACGCCTTCGGCAAAGCGGCGCGCCTGATCGAGATCCGGTTTCGAGGTCTCGCACCAGATGAGATCGCAATGCGGCGCATAGGCCACAGCCCGGGCGATGCAGGGCTCGATGCCGTTCCTGACCTGATAGAAGCCTTCGACCGTGCGCCCGGCATCATAATCGACGAAGGGCTGGTCGCGCTCGTCGATATCGGAGGTCAGCAGTTTTGCCGCTTCGGCATCGGTGCGGGCAATCACCAGCGTCGCCACGCCCATGACGTCGGCGGCAAGCCGGGCGGCATCGAGATTGCGGATATGGGCGGCCGTCGGAATCAGCACCTTGCCGCCGAGATGGCCGCATTTCTTCTCCGAGGCGAGCTGGTCCTCGAAATGGACGCCGGCGGCACCCGCCTCGATATAGGCCTTCATGATCTCGAAGGCGTTGAGCGGCCCGCCGAAGCCGGCTTCGGCATCGGCGACGATCGGTGCGAACCAGGTGTCGACGGAAAGCCCCTGGCCCTCCGAGGTCTCGATCTGATCGGCGCGCTGCAGCGTGCGGTTGATGCGCTTGGCAAGCTCCGGCCCGGCATTGGCGGGGTAGAGCGACTGATCGGGATACATTGCCGATGCGGTATTGGCGTCGGCCGCCACCTGCCAGCCGGAGAGATAGATCGCCTTCAGCCCGGCGCGCACCATCTGCATGGCCTGATTGCCGGAAAGCGCGCCGAGCGCATTGACGAAATCCTCCTGGTGTAAGAGCCGCCACAACCGGTCCGCCCCTATTTCGGCAAGCGTATGGGTGAGCGCCACCGAGCCCCTGAGCCGCTGCACGTCAGCGGCCGAGTACGGCCTGTCGATGCCGTCGAAACGACCAGGCGGTGCGTTGGGAACAAGTTTGTAAAAATCGGTCATGCTGATCTCCTCACTAAAAACCGATATCGGGGTGCTGATGACAAGATTGACAATATCGCGCTGCATGACCAGAAAAACCTTTGATTTGCTGGCATGAAAGAGGTTAAGATGACGAGGATTGACAGAGCGGCGCTGTGAATTTGTAAAATTTTGTAAAGATTGGCGCCGCTGACTTGTCAAAGGGTGTCACATGGCGGAACGGAAGATATTCGCAGGCCCGAAACTGCGGCGCATCCGCAATGCGCTGGCGCTGACGCAGACTGCCATGGCCGAGGCGCTTGAAATATCGCCCTCTTACCTGAACCTGATCGAGCGCAACCAGCGGCCGCTGACGGTGCAGCTCCTGTTGAAGCTCGCGGCCGTCTACCGGGTCGATCTGGAGGAGTTGCGCGGGCAGACCGGCGGCAGTCTCGGCCAGCTCAAGGAGGTCTTTGCCGATCCGCTGCTATCAGGCGAATTGCCCGGCGACCAGGAACTGGTCGAGGTGGCCGAGGCCGCGCCCAATGCCGCAAGCGGCATGATCAAGCTCTACCGCGCCTATCGCGAGCAGGCGGCACGGCTGTCCGATCTGACGGCGTTGATGGCCGCCGAGGGCCATGCGCCCGTCGCCGCCGGCCGCTTGCCGCTCGACGAGGTGCGCGAGGCGCTGGAACGCCGGTCTGCCTATTTCGCACGGATAGAGACGGCGGCGGAGACCTTTGCCGCGACACTTCCCGGCGGCCTCGATCTTGCCGCCGGGCTGAAGGACTGGCTGCGCGCCGAGCGTGGCATCGCGGTGCGGGTGCTGCCGGTGCACGTCATGCCGGATCTGCGCCGCCGCTTCGATCGTCATTCGATGCGGCTTTTCATCTCGGAGCGCCTGTCGCCGGCTGACCGCGCGCACGAGATATCAGTCGAGGCGGCGACCCTCGCTTTGCTGCCGGCCATCGATGCCGAGCTCGACGATCTCGCGCTCTCTTCGGCCGAAGCGCGCCGCATCGCCCGCTTCGAGCTTGCCCGCATCGCCGCCCTGGCGCTCGCCATGCCCTATGAGGCCTTCCTGTCGGCGGCAAAGGCGACACGCTACGATATCGATATTCTCAGGGCGCGCTTCGGCGTCTCCTTCGGCCATGCCGCCGCCCGCCTGACGATGCTGCAGCGCCCGGGTGCGGCCGCCATTCCCTTCTTCCTGATCGAGATCGATGCCGCGGGCCACCGGTTGCGCCGGGCAGGCGCCCAGGGTTTTCCGCAGGCCCGCTTCGGCGGCGGCTGTCCGAAGCTCAATCTCCACGCCGCCTTCCTGCAGCCGGGCCAGATTCTGGCCGAAACGGTGGTCATGCCGGATGGCGCCTCCTTCCTGACGGTCGCCCGCACGCTGGAGGGGCCGAGCGTCGAATTCGGCGAAAGGATAAGGCGCACCGCGATCCTGATCGGCTGCGACGCAGCCCTTGGCGAGACGCTGGTCTACGGCCAGGTGACGGCGCTCGAGCCGGTCGCGATCGGTCCTGCCTGTCGCCTTTGCGAGCGGCGCGGCTGCCTTTCCCGCGCCGAGCCGCCGGTGACGCGGCCGCTCGGGCTCGACGAGATGGTGGCGGGGCTCAGCGCCTTCGATTTCCAGTGATTGTGAAATCATTGAAGGCGCAGGATTTTGCGCTTGTGGGCTGTGAAATTCCTTCTTAGTCTGCTGATAAAACCAGAGGGAAAAGACGTCCGGGGGTGCGGGCTCTTTGAACAAACAGGAGAAGTCATGAGGTCAATCATTCCAAGCGTGACGGCCGCCGCCGTTGCCGCGCTCCTAGCCGCCGCGCCGGCCTTTGCCCAGGAGCGCGTCGTCAACGTCTATAACTGGTCGGATTATATCGACGACAGCATCCTTGCCGATTTCACCAAGGAAACCGGCATCAAAGTCGTCTACGACACCTTCGATTCCAACGAGACCGTGGAAACCAAGCTGCTTGCCGGCGGCACGGGGTATGATGTCGTCGTTCCCACGGCCGACTTCCTGCAGCGCCAGATCCAGGCCGGCGTCTTCCAGAAGCTCGACAAGTCGAAACTGCCGAACCTTTCCAACATGTGGGATGTGATCCAGCAGCGCACCGCCGAATACGACCCGGGCAACGAACACGCGGTCGATTACATGTGGGGCACCGACGGCATCGGCTACAATGTCAAGAAGGTCGCCGAAATCCTCGGTCCCGATGCCAAGCCCGGCCTCGAAGTGATCTTCGATCCGAAGGTCGCCGCAAAGTTCAAGGATTGCGGCATCTACGTGCTCGACACGCCGAAGGACGTCATCACCACGGCGTTTCGTTATCTCGGCCTCGACCCGAACTCCACCAAGGCTGAGGATTTCAAGAAGGCCGAAGAGCTGCTGACGGCTATGCGCCCCTATGTCCGCAAGTTCCATTCCTCCGAATATATCAATGCGCTTGCCAACGGCGACATCTGCATCGCCTTCGGCTATTCCGGCGACATGCTGCAGGCGCGTGACCGTGCTGCCGAAGCCAAGAACGGCGTCGAGGTCAATTATTCGGTTCCCCCGCAGGGCGCCCAGATGTGGTTCGACATGATGGCCATTCCCGCTGATGCGCCCCACGTCGCCGAAGCCCACGAATTCCTGAACTACATGATGAAGCCTGAGGTCATCGCCAAGGCGAGCGACCACACCTTCTATGCCAACGGCAACAAGGCCTCGCAGCAGTTCGTCAGCAAGGACATTCTGGAAGACCCGGCCGTCTATCCCACAGAGGCCGTGATGAAGAACCTCTTCACGGTCAAGCCCTGGGATCCGAAAACGCAGCGTCTGGGGACGCGCCTGTGGACGAAGGTCGTCACCGGCCAGTAATGCAGTCTTGGGCCCGGGCGGAAACGTCCGGGCCTTTCAATTACCGGCCCGGGTGGAGGCCGGAAAAACCGTTGTATTTCGGGGAATAATATGAAGTCTCTCGGCAATATCCGCCGCGCTTTCGCGCCCTGGACCGATCCCTCTGCAAAACCCTTCATTGCCTTCAGGAATGTCACCAAGCGTTTCGGCGATTTTACCGCCGTCGACGATCTGTCGCTGAATATCTATCACCGCGAGTTCTTCGCGCTGCTCGGTGCTTCGGGCTGCGGCAAGTCCACGCTGCTGCGCATGCTCGCCGGCTTCGAGCAGCCGACCTCGGGCGAGATCGTGCTCGACGGCACCGATATGGCCGGCACGCCGCCCTACAAGCGGCCGGTCAATATGATGTTCCAGTCCTATGCGCTTTTCCCGCACATGACGGTCGAGAAGAATATCGCCTTCGGCCTGAAGCAGGACGGTATGGCGCAGGATGAGATGACCGACCGCGTCGCGCAGATGCTGAAGCTCGTCAAGCTCGAGCAGTTCGCCTCGCGCAAGCCGAACCAGCTCTCCGGCGGCCAGCGCCAGCGCGTGGCGCTCGCCCGCTCGCTCGCCAAGCGCCCGAAGGTGCTGCTGCTCGACGAACCGCTCGGCGCGCTCGATAAGAAGCTGCGCGAGGAAACCCAGTTCGAGCTGATGGACCTGCAGCAGAGCCTCGGCCTCACCTTCGTCGTCGTCACCCACGACCAGGAAGAGGCGATGACCATGGCCGACCGCATCGCCGTCATGAGCCACGGCAAGGTCGTGCAGGTGGCCACACCGGCGGAGATCTACGAGGCGCCGAATTCCCGCTTCGTCGCGGATTTCATCGGCGATGTGAACATCTTCGACGGCAAGGTCGCCTCATCGGGCAACGGCACCGTCGAGATATCAGTCGACAGCGGTTTCAGCGTCCGTGTTGCCGCTGCTGAGACGCCACCGGCCGGCAGCGCCGTCGGCTTCGCCATCCGGCCGGAAAAGATGCGGGTCACCCGCCAGCCGCCGGCCAACGCTTCGGTCAACGCCGCCACCGGCGAACTCTGGGACATCGCCTATCTCGGCGACATGACCGTCTTCCATGTGAAATTGCAGAGCGGCAAGGTCGTCAAGGCCTCGTCCCTCAATGCGCAGCGCTCCGTCGACGATCCCTTCACCTACGACCAGGACGTCTGGATCTCGTTCGACGAGAATGCCGGCGTTCTGCTGAAGGATTGAGATCATGGGCAAGCTCACCTCCGGCCTCTACAATCGGCTCGTCATCACCATCCCTTATGCCTGGCTGCTGCTCTTCTTCCTGGCGCCGTTCTTCATCGTCTTGCGCATCTCGCTGTCGACGAAGGCGATTGCCATGCCGCCTTATGAACCGGTCTTCTCCTCTGCCGACGGCTGGAGCGGTTTCTGGGGCAAGGTTGCGACCTTCTCCTTCGACAATTACGGCTACCTCACGGACGACCCGCTCTACTTCAACGCCTATCTGTCGAGCGTTACCATCGCGGCGATTTCGACCTTCTTGATGCTGCTGATCGCCTATCCGATCGCCTATGGCATGGCGCAGGCGCCGCGCACCATCCGCCCGGCGCTGGTGATGCTGGTCATCCTGCCGTTCTGGACGAGTTTCCTGATCCGCGTCTATTCCTGGATCGCCATCCTGAAACCGGAAGGGCTTCTCAACCAGCTTCTCCAGTCGCTGCACATCATCGACAGCCCGTTGATCATCCTCAACACCAATACCGCCGTCTATATCGGCATCGTCTATTCCTATCTGCCCTTCATGGTGCTGCCGCTCTATTCGGCGCTGGAAAAGATGGACGGCACGCTGATCGAGGCGGCCCAGGATCTCGGCTGCACGCCGATCCGGGCCTTCTGGCGCGTCACCTTTCCGCTGTCGATCCCCGGTGTGGTGGCCGGCTGCATGCTGGTCTTCATTCCCGCCGTCGGTGAATTCGTCATTCCCGACCTGCTCGGCGGTTCGCAGACGCTGATGATCGGCAAGACGCTCTGGAACGAGTTCAACGCCAACAGCGACTGGCCGGTCTCCTCGGCGGTGGCAACGATCCTGCTGATGATCCTGGTGATCCCGATCGTCTTCTTCCAGAACGCACAGGCCAAGGCCGAAGAGCGGGGGAAGTAAGTCATGCAGAGATGGACCCGTTTCAACATCGTCTCCGTCACGCTCGGCTTTGCCTTCCTTTACCTGCCGATCGTGCTTCTGGTGATCTTCTCCTTCAACGAATCGAAGCTCGTCACCGTCTGGGGCGGCTTCTCCACCAAGTGGTATGTCTCGCTGCTGTCGAATCAGAGCCTGCTCGACGCCGCCTGGGTGACGATCCGTGTCGGCCTGCTGTCGGCGACGCTCGCAACGATCCTCGGCACGATGGCGGCGCTGACGCTGGTGCGCTACACCCGCTTTCGCGGCCGCATGCTGTTTTCGGGCATGATCTACGCGCCGCTCGTCATGCCTGACGTCATCACCGGCCTGTCGCTTCTGTTGCTCTTCGTCGCGATCGGCTTCGACCGTGGTTTCTGGACGATCATGCTGGCGCATACGACGCTGACCATGTGCTTCGTCGCCGTCGTCGTGCAGTCTCGGCTGCTGAGCTTCGATCGGTCGATCGAGGAAGCGGCACAGGACCTCGGCGCGCCGCCGGTGCGCACCTTTTTCGAGATCACCCTGCCGATCATCGCGCCGGCCGTGATCTCAGGCTGGATCCTTGCCTTCACCCTGTCTCTCGACGATCTGGTGATCGCCAGCTTCACCTCGGGGCCGGGCGCCACCACGCTGCCGATGAAGATCTACAGCCAAGTGCGCCGTGGAGTAACGCCTGAGATCAACGCGGTGTGCACGATCCTGATCGGCATCGTCGCGGTCGGCGTCATCTGCGCCTCGATCGTCACCAAGCGTCGCGAAATCCAGCGCCAGCGGGACGAGCGTGCCGCCGCCGCCGGCGCTTAATTCTACTGCGCGTGGGGCGTGGTGCCGAAGAGTGGAACCGGCGAGATCACCGGGTTCGGCCAGGAGCCGCCGATGAAGAAGGGCAGAAGCGGCAGATCCGCCGCCTTGGCCGGATCGGTCGACTCCAGCGATCCGGACAGCGCCAGCCCGTTCGACTGATAGGTGATGACGCCGGAAAGCGTCAGCGTCTCGGCCGTGCCGGCGATCTTAGCGTCGTGCATCTCGGCGGAACCGTTGGCGAAATCGGCCTGCAGGTTCAGCTGGTTGAAAGCGAAGGCACCGCCTGCCGCAGCACTCAGCGGAAAGAACGGTTTTTCGGCTGCCTGCGTCCTCAGCGCCGCGGCATCGATGCCGGGGATCGTGCCTTCCCTTGTCCAGAAGTGCAGCCTGCCGGTAACGTCGGCAAGACCGGTCGTCCAGATCGCCTTCGGCGACTGTAGGTCGAGATCGAGCGATCCCGTCGCCAGCGGCAGCGGTCCCTTCAGCTGCAGGCGCTCGGCAAGGGCTGCGAAGTCGGCGTCCCTGATCGACAGCTGCAGCTTGCCGCCGCCGTCGAAGTCGCGCTGGGTCGCTTCCAGATGCGCGGTCATCTCGCCGCCTTCAAACCGGCTGTCGCCGATGTCGAATTTCGCTTCGCCGCCGGCGACGATCATGCTGGCGCCGACATCGGAGAGCGAGAACAGACCCATCTGTGCGCGCCGCGCCGAAAGCCTGACGTCGACATCGAGCAGCCGCAGCGGCCCGCTGATGCCGGCGGAGATTTCCCCCGCCTCGCCGGCGGCGAGCCTGAGCGCGAAGGCGTCGAGGAACGGCTTGAGGTTCATCTGGTCGAAGGCGAGCGTGCCGCCGATCTTCGGCCGTTTGCCGGGTTGGGTGAAAAGGTCCATCACCCCCGTGGCGCTCGCTTCGTTCAGCGACAGGCTGAGATTGTTGAAGCGCAGCCCGTTGCCCGACGACATGATGTCGGATTCCAGCGAGGCGCTCTTCAGCGTTGCGATCCCGGGGATCGATTTGCCCGACCATTTGAGAAGTGCGGGCATATCGGGAATGCTGGCGGTGATGTTGCCGGAAAGGGCCGAAAGGCTGGCGATGCTGGCAATTCCCTGGAAGTGCGCCGTCAGCAGGTTCGATGTGAGCGACGTCCGCGTTTCGGCATTCCTGCCGGCAAAGGCGAGCAGCGGCTGGCGCGAGGCGAAATCGACCTTCAGGTCTTCGCCGTTGATGCGGGCGATGATAACAGCCGAGATCGCGCCGGATAGTCTCGGCCAGGCGATATCCGCAGTGACGCTGTCGAAACGATAGGTTTTGGCGGTCTTGATATCGGTCACCGCAAACGTGCCGTCTTCGACCGTCACCGCGCCGATTTCGGCATCGAGATCGGGATCGAGCACCTCGGCGCCGTTTTCATAGCGCACGCCGCTGATCGCGCGAGCGAGCAGGCCGGCATAACTCCAGTCGATCAGGCCTTTGTCGTCGCGCGTCAGCGCCAGGTTGGGACGCACCAGATGGAATTCGTGGAAGCTGGTGCGGCCTCTCAGCGCATCGATGAGGCTGAAATCGGCCGACAGGCTGTCGATGCTGCCGAGCAGCTTGTCGCCGCTGTCGCGCGGCTGGCGGATGGTGATCTGGTTCAGCGTGATGCGCGGCGTCGGCCAGAATTCGAGAACCGGACTGCCCTTGATTTCGGCATGGTAGCCCGTCCATTTCGACAGGGCGTCCTCGATGCCAGAGCGCACAAAACCGGTGGTGATCAGATAGGGTGCGGTGACCCGGAGCGCCACGAAAAGCGCCAGCGCGATCAGCAGGAACACCGTCGACAGGCGGGCAAAGGCCGGCAGCCAGCGCGAAACGGGTCCGATCTTCCTGCGCCACCTGCGATGTCTTGACGTGCTCATGATCTCCGCCGGCAATTCAGCCGGTTATCCCGTTAAGCGCTGATTTCGCCGGATATAGGAAATATCCGGCATATGCAAATCCCCCACAGTGACGCCGATCGTTTCAGACGCGCTGAAGACGCCGCGGCACTTTGAAGCGACGCATCGTGCGTCCGAATGCGCAGGCTGGAATCCCGGCGGTTCCGCACTTTATAATGCAATGCAGCATGATATAAAGGCGGCATTGGGGAGGAGGATTGAATGCAGGATAACAGACCACTTTGGGTGCCCTCGGACGAGGCCGTTGCAAAAAGCCCGATCCATGCCTTTATGGCGCGCTGCAATGCCGATTTCGGGCTTGCGCTTTCCGGCTTTGAGGATCTGCATGCCTGGTCGGTGGCCGAGCGGGAGAAGTTCTGGTCGACTGTGTGGGATTTCTGCGGCGTGAAGGGAGAGCGCGGCGCTGAGGTGCTGATCGACGGCGACCGCATGCTGGAGGCCCGCTTCTTTCCCGATGCGACGCTGAACTTCGCCGAGAACCTGCTCTCGGGGCGCGGCGAGGGTGATGCGATCATCTTCCGCGGCGAGGACAAGGCTGCGGACCGCTGGTCATGGGACCGGCTGCGGGCGCTGGTCTCGAAGCTGCAGCAGGCCTTCAGGGCGCATGGCATTGGTGAGGGCGACCGTATCGCCGCGATGATGCCGAACATGCCGGAGACCGTTGCAGCCATGCTGGCCGCCGCCTCGATCGGTGCCATCTGGTCGTCCTGCTCACCTGATTTCGGCGAGCAGGGCGTGCTCGACCGCTTCGGCCAGATCGGTCCCAGGCTGTTCATCGCCTGCGATGCCTATTGGTATTCCGGCAAGCTGCAGGACGTCGGCGCCAAGGTGGCAACCGTTGCAAAGAGCTTGAGCGTGCCGACGGTCATCGTTCATTACGCCGGCGATGCCGAAGCGGTGGCGCGCACAACGCCCGGCGCTTCGACGCTGGAGGCCTTCGTCGCGCCCTATACGGTAAAGGAGGTCGAGTTCACGCCGCTCGCCTTTGCCCATCCGCTCTACATCCTGTTTTCTTCAGGCACGACGGGCGTGCCCAAATGCATCGTCCATTCGGCCGGCGGCACGCTGTTGCAACATCTCAAGGAACAGCGGCTGCATTGCGGTCTCGAGGCGGGCGAGAAGCTGTTCTACTTCACCACCTGCGGCTGGATGATGTGGAACTGGCTGGTCAGCGGCCTTGCCAGCGGCGCCACGCTCTGCCTGTTCGACGGTTCGCCCTTTGCCCCGGACGGCAACGTGCTGTTCGATTATGCCGCTGCCGAGAAATTCGCGATCTTCGGCACCTCGGCCAAATATATCGATGCGGTGCGCAAGAGCGGGCTGACGCCGCGCGCAAGCCACGATCTCTCCAGCCTGCGGCTGATGACCTCCACCGGCTCGCCGCTGTCGCCCGAGGGCTTCACTTTCGTCTATGAGGGCATCAAGGAAGACGTGCAGCTCGCCTCGATATCGGGCGGCACCGATATCGTTTCCTGCTTCGTGCTCGGCAATCCGCTGCAGCCGGTCTGGCGCGGCGAGATCCAGGGGGCCGGCCTCGGCCTTGCGGTCGACGTCTGGAACGATGACGGCAAGCCGGTGCGTGGTGAGAAGGGTGAACTCGTCTGCACCAAGGCCTTTCCCTCGATGCCGGTGATGTTCTGGAACGATCCCGACGGCGCCAAATATCGCGCCGCCTATTTCGACCGCTTCGACAATGTCTGGTGCCACGGCGACTTTGCCGAATGGACGGAGCATGGCGGTCTGATCATCCACGGCCGTTCGGATGCGACGCTCAATCCCGGCGGTGTGCGCATCGGCACGGCCGAGATCTACAATCAGGTGGAGCAGATGGCGGAGGTGGCCGAGGCGCTGTGCATCGGCCAGGAGTGGGACGACGACGTGCGGGTCGTCCTGTTCGTCCGCCTTGCTGCCGGCGTGACGCTGGGCGAGGACCTGATCAAGGCGATCAAGACGCGGATACGCACCGGCGCCTCGCCGCGCCATGTGCCGGCCAAGATCATCGCGGTCGCCGATATTCCCCGCACCAAATCCGGCAAGATCGTCGAGCTCGCCGTGCGCGAGGTCGTCCACAACAGGCCGGTGAAGAACCAGGAAGCGCTCGCCAATCCCGAGGCGCTGCGGCTCTTTGCCGGGCTGGAGGAACTCAAGGATTGATCGCGGATCGGAAGTTACAAGCTTTTATCACTGATCCATGCACTGTCATGGAAACCTTTCGTTAAGAAAGGTTTGTCAAATGTAAAAGCCAACTTAGGGGCCGTATGTGAACGAGGCGGCCTGGAGCCCTACAGCGCCGCGCGTCTTTTCAGACGCGCAATTATGCAGGAGGGCTTTCGATACATGATGGTGATCGACTGAGCTCTTGTTGAACAGCACCAAATTCAAGGCAGCCTCGGCTGCCTTTTCTTTATGGCTCAGCCAGCCAGCACCCGCTGCGAGGGGAAGGTGATCTCGACGAGCGTGCCCTCGTTCGGCGCCGAATTGATCGAGAATACCGCCCGGTTGGCATCGACCATCGCCTTGGTCAGCGGCAGGCCGAGCCCGGTGCCGTCGCCGCGATGGCGCGACTGGGTCGACGAGACCTGCCGGAACGGCTTCATCGCCTGGTCGAGCTCGCTGCGCGTCATGCCGATGCCGGTATCGCGGACCCTCAGCACGACGCTGCCATTCGCCTCATAGGAGGTGGAAACGACGATCTGCCCGCCCGACGGAGTGAAGCGGATGGCGTTCGACAGGATGTTGAGGGCGATCTGCTTGATCGAGCGCAGATCCGCCACGACCTCGGGCACCGCATGCGACAGCGCCGTGCGGATGATGACGCGCTGGCCGTTTGCCTGCGGCTGGACCAGCGCCACGGCCTCCGAGACCGCCTCGTTGAGGCCGACGGCGGCAAAATCGAGATCCATCTCGCCCGCCTCGATCTTCGAAATATCGAGCAGGTCGTTGACGATATCGAGAACATGCCGGCCGGAACGGCCGATGTCGTTGGCATATTCGATATAACGGGGATGGCCGATCGGCCCGAAGCGCTCGCCGGCCATCATGTCGGAAAAGCCGATGATGGCGTTGAGCGGCGTGCGGATTTCATGGCTGACGCGGGCGAGGAAATCGGTCTTGTGGGCGTTGGCGGTTTCGGCCGCACCCTTGGCGTTGCGCAGCTCGTCCTCGGTGCGCTTCCACTGGGTGATATCGCGGATGACGGCGCAATAGCCGTTGGAAGAGGTGAGCTGACCCATCGTCATGAACAGCGGCACGAAGCCGCCGGCGGCCTCGCGGCCGATCACTTCGCGTCCGTCGTTCAAGACGCTGGCGACGCCATGGCCGGAAAGGCCATGGAGATAGTCGAGTACCGCCTTCTGGCTCTCATGGGCAAACAGCATGACGAAGGGTTTGCCGCGCGTCTCCTGCTCGTCGTAATTGAAAAGCGCGCTGGCCGACCGGTTCATCGAGCGGATGTCGCCCTCCGTGCCGATGACGACGACGCCGTCGGTCGCCGTTTCCAGGATTGAGCGCAGTTCTTCCACCTCGACCTGAAGCTTGGCGACCTTCTCGACCATGCGCTCGGGGCGCGCTTCGGACCGGCTGCTTTCCTTGCCTTCCACCGGCATCAGCGCCAGCATCAATGCGTTGGCGTCTTCCCAGCGCACCGATTGCAGCCGCGCCGTCACCGGAACGAGGCTGTCGTCGGCCTTGACCAGCATCATGGTGCCGGAGCCTGCCGCCTTTTCCTCGAGTTCGCGGCGCTGCAGCAGGGCTTCGATGCCACCGACCTCGCGCAATGCGTCGAGCGAGGTGTAGCCGGTCAGCCGCATGAATTCCGGATTGGCATGGATCAGCGCGTCGCCGACATGGATGAGCACGGCAACCGGCAGCTGGTCGACCGTTCCCAGCGAAAGCCCGTCGGTCATCTTGACGCGCGGCGGGATGAAGCTTGTCAGGACCTCGATCTGGCTGACCGTCTCCTCCAGCCCTTCCGTAGCCTCGTCCTCTTCTATGAGATCAGGCGTCTCGGCGCCGGCGTCGTCATCACGCTGGGCCTCGGCGGCATTCTCGAAAATCGCCTCCTGCGGCGCGATCTCTTCGCGCGAAGGCACGTCCGCCTCGTCGGCAATAGATGTTTCGGCCTCGAGCTTTTCGGGTCCGGAAGCCTCTTCGAAGCTTGCCGTTTCGGCAACAGTGGGTTCTATCCGTGCCGGCGCGGCAGGTTCGTCCTTGCTGGCGCCGAAGGCTTCGAGACGCTTGGCGATCTCGCGGAAATTGGCCTGCTCGGCGGCCGTCAGTCCGGCGCCGCTATTGTGGAGCTGAACGATCTTGTCGGAGAAACGGCGATTGGGCGTTTCCGAAATGCGAAGCGCCGGCGGCTCGTTCGACGTTTCCGCTGCCGGTTCGGCGGCGGAGATATCGCCGACATCGGCGCTATCGTCTGTTTTTTCCGCAGCGCTTTCCTGGAATGGCGGCTCGACGGATACCAGCTCGCCTGGCTCCTGCTCAATGTCCGCCTGCTCGGCGGCAATTGCCTCAGGCGCTGGCTCCGTCTCCGTCGGCAGCTCGCTTGCCGCAGGCGCCTGGTCCTCGACCTCATCCGGCAGGGCGGACTCGCTCACGGCTTCTTCCTGCGCTGCAGGCACGGCGTGGACCGCGTCGGCAACGGTGTCCGGCGCCGGGCCGAGGCTTGCCGCATCATGGCCGACGCCATCCGGGCCGAGCGTCAGGCCGAGCGCCAGCGGATCTTCTTGCGCATCGGAAAGCCGGACAACGCCGAAGCCGCGGAAACCGTCGAAGTCGCGGTTGCGGGTATAGGTCGGCAGCGCCGCCAGATCGACCGGAACGACGAGGCTGGTGCCTTCGACCGGCCAGAGGATGGTTTTGCCAGACCATGTGTCGCGGCGGGCGAGCGCCTCGGCAAGCTTGCCTTCGGGATCGAGATTGAAGAGGGCGGCGACATCGCCGAAGGCGGAGCCGATAATCTCGGATGCATGCGGACCGACGGCCTCGGCAAATTCGTGGCTGACCTCGTTGAACCGGCCCTCGGCATCGATCTTCCAGACGAAGCGCGTGGCGCGGCTGTTTGGCCTGAAGACGAAGCCGGGCGCGGCCGCAAGCTCAGGAGCAGGGGGGGCGTCGTCGACCGCAGACTGTGCGACGACGGGCTCTTCGGCAGCGGCTTCCGGCGCCTCTTCAACCGACGCTTCGCCGGCTTCAACAGGCGGCTCCGCCGTCATTGCCGTTTCCACCGTCTCCGTGACGGAGGCAAGGTCGTCCTCGATAATCGCGGCAGGCGCGATCGCCTCTTCCGCGCTGCCTTCGATCACGCCGCCGTCGCTCTCCGGCTCCGCATATTCGGCGAGATCGGTTTCCTCGGCCGCCTCGCCTGCGGATACCGCTGCCGCCTCTGCCGGCTGGTCGTTTTCGCCTGAGATGTCCTCGAGCGTCTCCTCGACTTCTTCGATCCCCGAGACTGCCTCGATGATCTCGGTGAAGCCTGTGTCGGAAACGGGCTCGTCGCGGGGCTCATCGGCCGGCGGCACGGCGTCTTCCTGCGCGGGCGCATCCGCCGCGTGGAGCGCGGGCGTATCGATCAAGTCGGGCGCGGATGCGTCGATCGGGTCGAGATGGCCGGTCGCCGTCTCCACGGCAAAGAGCAGGTTGAGTGCCGGCTCGTCGCTGAGCTTGCCGACGGCTGCCGGTAGATTGCCTCTGCCAGTGGCGACCGGTCGCTTCACCAGCCGGTCGGGATGCGCACCGGCCAGGTTAATCAGGGTTTTTGCCGTCTGCTCGGAAATCCCGAGCGAAGCAAAGCCCGGCGAGGCAGCGATGACGTCGCCGTCGGCGCCGATCACAGCCATATGCGTGTCGGGATCATCGAGCCCCTGCAGCATCTGGGCTGCCGAGGCGCCTGCGGTCAGCGGCTTTGCCGAGACCGGCACCGAAAACAGCATGGCCTTTTCGCCTGAGGAAAGCCGGATCAGTTCGGCTGCCGCCTGCACCTGCACGCGCTGAAAGCCCTTGGCGACACGGATCGTCAGGCTTCTGTGGTCACCGATATCGGCAAGCTGGCGTGCGGCCGTTTCCAGCTGGCGGAAGGTGATGTCGGTGCGGTCGACGCCCTGATCGAGCAGATCATAGACGGCCGCATGGCCGAAAAGTTCGGCGCCCGCACCGTTCGCCCAGAGCAGGCGGGCGAGATCGGCCGAAAACAGCACCATCGCCTCACCGCGCGAAAAGCGTTCCCGCACCCGTGCATGCACGGCGATATCGATGAACGGATATTGGACTGCGGGCATGATCGAACCTTGTCGCTGTCGGCCTTCTTAAATTAACGGCTTATTAATAACTGCGGGGCGCATGCGGGTCCAGAAGAGCAGGGGGTTTTCGGCCGGCAAGGTTAACGTCTTGTGCATCGCACAATAATTGTTGCAATGCACAATGAAATGTCTTATATAAGCGTCATCCCAACTATTGCAGGCAGCGACTGCCTCAGCCCAAAGGATGCGACCCATGGCTACCATAAAGACCGACGACGTTTTTTCAATCGCTTCTTTCGACCCGTCCAAGTTCGCGGAATCCTTCCGTGATTTCGCCGAAAAAGGCGCTCAGCAGTCGAAGGACGCCTATGCCAAGCTGAAGACCGCCGGCGAAGAAGCCGGCAAGACCCTCGAAGCCACCGTCCAGACGGCACAGGCCGGCAGCGTCGAACTCGGCCTGAAGGCGATCGACATCCTGCGCGTCAATTCCGAGAACTCCCTCTCGCACTTCGAAGCGCTGCTCGGCGTCAAGTCTGCCGCCGAATTCTTCGAGCTGCAGACAGCGTTCATCCGCAAGCAGGCCGAGCTCACCGTCGAGCAGGCGAAGTCGATCCAGGAAACCACCAAGCAGGTTGCCGAAAAGCTGGCAAAGCCCTCCAAGGACGCCGCCGAAAAGGCCATGGCTTCCTTCAAGGTTGCCTGATCGATCTTGACCGATCGAAGACAAAAGGCTGGACCTCGCGTCCAGCCTTTTTGTATATTGACGAGGAATGGGGCTTGAATTCATCGCCAAGTCCCCGTATGTGACCCCCATCGCGCCAAGCGTGATTTATGCGGTTGTAGCTCAGTTGGTTAGAGCGCAGGTTTGTGGCACCTGAGGTCGGAGGTTCGAGACCCCCCAACCGTACCATCTCCCCACGTAGGATCGCTTTCGAGCAAGTCGTTTTCGGCTAACGTTATTTCGAACGAATTGTCACTGCAGATGCTGAAGTAGTGTGCAAACCGCAAGCTTTTGGAAGCGCGGCGCCCTCAAGAGCTCGACGCTCTGACCGCGAATTGCTGCTTATTTGCCACATCAAATCGAACATTTGGAATGGCACAACCGCCCATATGGTGCGATAGCGCCATCTGAGCTACATGTGCAGCAAATAGCAGCACCAAGGTCCGCAATTGCGACGATCCGCCACTCGATCCAAAAAGAATCCCCTACGCCAGCATGTCGCGGAAGATGCGAACAGCGAAGCCTACCTCGCCCCAAGAGAGGCGGAGATAGCTTTCGGAGCGTCGAAACATGCGGAGCCGATATCGCCGAACCTGAGACTTACTAAATTTCAGCACATGAATGTAACGTCAATTTAAGTGCCGTCATGCCAGCAATTGCGGAAGTTGGGACGGGCAGAACGCAGGATCCTGGAATATGTCTTGTAGCCCTTGAAGAGGTTGCGGAGGAAGCGTTTCATAAGCGCTGGTTGCCAAGATCAAAAACATTCCTGAACGGAAATGAAGCTTTTAGTTGAATTTTCCCCTTTTATGAAGCAGAGGGAAATTGGTGTTAGGCGCGGCCGAGTGGAATAGGCAAACGGGGATTTTATGACGGACCTTATTACTCCGACGAAGAGCGTCAACACGACTGGCGATGCGAAAGTTGACGGGCTCTTCAGCGGCACCGCCTGGGACGGAACGATAACCTATGCGTTTCCTACCACCTCGTCATCGTATGTCGATGATGGCGTCAATATATACTATGAAAAGTACTATTCTTTCACTCCAATATCCTCGCAGCAGCAGTCTCACGCCTTGTTCTTTATGGAGCAATCCTACGGGAGTGCGGCAAATGACGGCTTCTCCGTCGAGGGGTTCACGAACGCCAACTTTGAGGCCGGAAGCGCGAATACCGCAACGGTGCGCTTCGCTCAAACGTCGGATCCCTTGCTGGATACGGCGGGAGCCTATTTCCCAGCCGCAGACGGGCGGGGTGGGGATATCTGGTTCGGGACGGGATATGCTGGCACCGAAGCTGATTATCGCTTCCCGAGGTTCGGCAACTATGCGGGCCAAACCTTGGCGCACGAGCTGGGTCACGCGCTCGGGCTGAAACATGCTCACGAAGGGGGAACGGTCGTTCCAAGCGCCTACGACTCGCTCGAATACACGATCATGACCTACCACACATTTATCGGAGACGATGAGAGTGGGGCCAAGTATGAGCAAAATGGCGCCCCACAAACCTTCATGATGCTCGACATCGCCGCCCTGCAGGAAATGTATGGTGCGGACTATACGACGAACAGTGGCGATACCGTCTACAAGTGGAATCCGAACCAGGGCATCACCTATGTCAATGGGGTGGCGGCCATTACGCCCGCTGCCAACAGGGTTTTCGCAACAATCTGGGACGGCGGCGGTATCGATACCTATGATTTGAGCGCTTATACCACCGCCCTCAAGATCGACTTGCATGCAGGGGGGTATTCGGTCTTTTCCCAGGGTCAGTTGGCCTATCTGGGCGGCGGGCCGAATGATGGCTATGCCCGCGGCAACATTTTCAACGCCCTTCTTTATCACGACAATGTTGCGTCGTTGATTGAGAACGTTTGGGCCGGCTCCGCCAACGATACCATTGTCGGCAACGAGGCGGACAATACACTCTGGGGCAATGCCGGAAACGATACCCTTACTGGCGACTCCGGCAATGACACTCTCGACGGCGGTGCCGGAAACGACAAGATGTCGGGCGGGGCGGGTGACGACGTCTACATCGCCGACAACGGCAATGATGCTGTCATTGAGAATGCCAATGAGGGGACGGACACGGTCCGGACGACGGTTTGGAGTTATACACTCGGCGCCAACGTCGAAAACCTGACCTATATCGGCACCGGCACGTTCGCCGGTGGTGGCAATGCGGCGGACAATGTGATCACCGGCGGGACGGGGTCTGATCGGCTGGATGGGAAGGCCGGTGCCGACACGCTGATCGGTGGTGCGGGCGACGATCAATATACTGTCGATAGTCTCAACGATGTTGTGATCGAGGCCGCCGGCGGCGGCGTTGACACGATCTGGACCGATCTTAACACTTATTCGCTGGCGGGGATCGCCAATGTCGAGAACCTATCCTTCTCAAGCGGCGGCAATTCTACCGGCACCGGCAACAGCCTCGACAATATAATCAAGGGTGGGACAGGCAACGACACGCTCTCTGGTGGGGTAGGCAACGATACTCTGATCGGTGGCTTGGGAACTGACACGCTCATCGGTGGGACTGGCAACGATACTTATGTCGTTTGGGATAACGGCGACACTATCATCGAAAACGTCGACGAGGGGATCGATACGGTTCAGACGACAATGGCGGCCTACACATTGGCAGCCAATGTCGAGTACCTCATCTACAGCTGGGTTGGGGCGTTTGCGGGCACGGGCAACAATCTCGACAACACGATCACGGGTGGCGCTGCCAGCGATACGCTCTCCGGCGGCGCCGGCAATGACACGCTGGATGGCGGGGCAGGCGCGGACAGCCTGTTCGGTGGTGCCGGTAACGACACTTACATCGTCGACAATGCCGGCGACCTCGTCACCGAAGCCGCCGACGCAGGGATCGATACGGTTCGCACGACACTGGCAAGCTATACGCTCGGTAGCAATGTCGAGAACCTCACCTATAGCGGCACGGCAGCCTTTGCCGGGACCGGCAATAGCCTCGCCAACACGATCAAGGGCGGGGCAGGTGCCGACACCCTGGACGGAAAAGCCGGAGCAGACATATTGATCGGCGCAGCCGGCGACGACACCTATTTTGTCGATAACGTTGCCGACGTCGTCACTGAACGGCCGAATGAAGGAGCCGATCTGACCAAGACGACGCTTTCTTCCTATGCCTTGACCAATAATGTTGAAAGCCTGACCTTCATTGGCACCGGCGATTTCGCTGGGACTGGAAATGGTCTCGCCAATACGATCACCGGCGGTGCCGGCAACGACACACTTGACGGCGGCGTCGGCAACGACACGCTGAACGGTGGCGCCGGCAACGACATACTTGATGGCGGCGCCGGCAACGACAGGCTGGCAGGCGGCGGCGGCGACGACGTCTATATCGTCGACAGCGCGAGCGACGTGATCACCGAACTGGTCAGCGCCGGCACCGATGAAATCCGCACGGCGCTTGCAGCCTACTCGATCGCCGCACTGGTCAATGTCGAGAACCTGACCTACACGGGATCCGCCAACTTCACCGGCACCGGCAATGCGCTTGCCAACACGATCACCGGCGACGCCGGCAATGACACGCTTGATGGCGGGGCCGGTGCGGACAGCTTGATCGGCGGTTTGGGCGACGACACCTACATCGTCGACCATGCCGGCGACACCGTCACCGAAGCCGCYGATGAGGGGACCGACACGGTTCGCACGGCATTGGCGAACTATACGCTTGGCAGCGATGTCGAGAACCTCACCTATACCGGCACGGCRGCCTTTACCGGGACCGGCAATGACCTCGCCAACACGATCAAGGGCGGGGCAGGTGCCGACACGCTGGACGGCAAGGCAGGCGCGGACATATTGATCGGCGCAGCCGGCGGCGACATCTATATTGTCGATAACGTTGGCGACGTGGTCACCGAAGGGCTGAATGAAGGAACCGATTGGGTCAAGACGGCGCTTTCAAGCTATACGCTCGGCAACAATGTCGAGAACCTGCTCTATACGGGATCCGCCAGCTTCACCGGCACCGGCAACGCGCTCGCCAATACGATCACCGGCGGCGCCGGCAACGACACGCTTGACGGCGGCGCCGGCAACGACACGCTGAACGGTGGCGCCGGCAACGACATCTATATTGTCGACAGTGCGAGCGACGTAATCAGCGAACTGGTCGGCGGCGGCACCGACGAAATCCGCACGGCGCTTGCAGCCTACTCGATCGCCGCATTGGTCAATGTCGAGAACCTGACCTACACGGGATCGGCCAACTTCACCGGCACCGGCAATGCGCTGGCCAACACGATCACCGGCGGTGCCGGCAATGATGTGCTGAATGGTGGAATTGGCGCCGACAGCTTGATCGGTGGGGCGGGTGGCGACGCCTATGTCGTCGACAATGCCGGCGACCTTGTCAGCGAAGCGGCCGATGCAGGGATCGACACGATTTGGACGACATTGGCCGCCTACACTCTGGGGGCCAATGTCGAGAACCTCACCTACTTCGGTACGGCAGCCTTTGCCGGAACAGGCAATGATCTCGCCAACACGATCACGGGTGGCGCTGCCGCCGATACGCTTTCCGGCGGTGTCGGCAACGATGTGCTGAATGGTGGACTTGGGGCCGATCGTTTGATCGGCGGGGTTGGCGACGACACCTATATCGTCGACCATGCCGGCGACCTCGTCACCGAGGCCGCCAATGAGGGGACCGACACGGTGCAGACGACATTGGCGGCCCACACATTGGCGGCCAATGTCGAGAACCTCACCTACATCGGCACGGCAGCCTTTGCCGGGACCGGGAATTTGCTCGACAACGTTATCACAGGTGGTGTTGGCGCTGACACCCTCACGGGGGCTGCGGGCAACGACACTTTGATCGGCGGGGGTGGCTCCGACAAGATGTCAGGTGGGATAGGCGACGACGTCTACGTCGTCGACATCGCGACCGATCTGGTGATCGAGAATGTGAACGAAGGGACGGACACGGTCCGGACGGCGCTTGCAAGCTATACGCTCGGCAACAATGTCGAGAACCTGACCTACACGGGATCCGCCAGCTTCAGCGGCGCCGGCAATGCGCTGGCCAACACGATCACCGGCGGCGCCGGCAATGACACGCTGAACGGCGGGGCAGGTGCGGATACCTTGATCGGTGGTGCGGGCAACGACACTTATATCGTCGACCATGCCGGCGACCTCGTCACCGAAGCCGCCAATGAGGGGATCGACACGGTTCGCACGAACCTGGCGAGCTATACGCTTGCCGGCAATGTCGAGAACCTGAGCTTTGCCGGCACTGGGACGTTTGCCGGAACAGGGAATGCGCTGAACAACGTTATCGTCGGCGGCAGTGGTTCCAATACGCTAACGGGTGGCGGCGGCAATGATACGATCACTGGTGGAGCGGCAGCCGACGTCTTCGTTTATTTGACGAACTGGGGCCATGATACGATCACAAACTTCGTGGCAACCGGCTCGGCACATGACGCGATCTCGATCGATCACAGCATTTTCGCCGACTGGGAATCGCTTTTTGCGGCAACCGCGCAGTCCGGGAATGATACAATTATTACAGCCGATTCCGACAACACCATAACGCTTACGAATGTTGCTGTTTCAAGCCTTCAATCTTGGGACTTCCTGTTTGCATAATTTTTGCTCGGACTCGCGGCATATTTTTTGCCGCGAGTCCGAGATCGGGAAACGCACGTGCGACCTCCCACTGCAGCAATGAAAGCCGGGATCCTATCGATTGGATGGAACCCATGCCGTCTCGCGCCGTTCTCCAAGTTAACGGGAGAATATGCATGTCGAAAACCCTTCTCTACGGCGCGACCAAGATTGACGAGACGAACAGCGCCTATGCGCCGGTCGAAAGCCTGGCGGCCTTCCAGTGGAAGAACCGCGTCTTCGTCGTGTTTGCCGACAGGGACAATGCCCGCGCCGCCCGCCAGGAAAATCAGCTTTTGACAGACCGTTCAGCCCTCGACGAGCGTGATCTGGTTGTGCTCAAAATCTCAGGTGCAACTGTCCGGCCGCTCTTCGGTGCGGCGGACGGTCTTGACGGCGAAGCGATCCGCCGCGATCTCGAGGCGTTGGAGATTGGGGAATTCGCCGCCTTCCTTGTCGGCAAGGACGGCACGGTGAAGCTCAAGGTCAGCGAGCCGATCACCGATGGCGAGCTTTTCGCCATCATCGACAGCATGCCGAGGCGCGCTGCCGAATCGCTGAAGCCGGACAAGTAACCCCGGCCCAACGTCAGTTTGTTCCAGCATCATGAAAGGGAGGCGGTCATGTCCGTGCCCAACGAACCCATTCCCGATCAGCCGCCGATGCCGGCGCCCGGCTGGAAGCCGGTGCCGCCGATTACCGAACCGGAGCCGGACAGGCTCCCCGACGAGGCGCCGGTTCCCAATCCAGACGAGAACGACGAGCCAGCGAAGCACGTCTCCGAAAATTAAAGGAAGATCTGCCGTTCGGCGCTGACGAGTTCCTGCAGGAAATCGACGACGCTCCTGACGCGTACGAGGTCGCGCGCCGTTTCGTGATAGGTCGTCCAGTAGGCACGCCGGATCGAAACCTCCGGCAGAATGCGCTGGAGCTCCGGATATTGCCGGGCGATATAATCGTGCAGAATGCCGATGCCGGCGCCCGATCGCACCGCTTCAGTCTGCCCGATCGCGGTCGAAATCTCGAAGCTTGCATCCCAGCTTCGCATCACCTCGCCGGAGAAATTCAGCGAGGCGGTGAAGATCAGGTCTTCGACATAGCCGATGCGCGGATGCGCCTTCAGCGCCTCGATATCACAGGGTGTGCCCCGGGAGGTGAGATAATCGCGCGAGGCATAGAGACCGAGCGTATAGTCGGTGAGCTTGGAGGACACGAGCCGGCCCTGTTCGGGCCGTTCCAGCGTAATGGCGATATCCGCCTCGCGCTGCGACAGCGAAAACGAGCGCGGCACCGGGACAAGCTGGATTTTCAGCGCCGGATGGCGCTCGATCAGCCGGCCCATGCGCGGCGCAAGAAAGGAAACGCCGAAGCCGTCAGGCGCGCCGACGCGCACCGTCCCGGCAATCGCCGTATCGGTGTGGCCGAGGCTGGCCTGTGCTGCGAGCATTTCCGTTTCCATCCGCTCGGCGGATGCCAGGAACACTTCGCCTTCGGCAGTCAACTCGCAGCCATTGGTGCGGCGGATGAAAAGCCGCGTCTTCAGCGCCTCCTCCAGCGAGGTCAGCCGGCGCGAGAGTGTGGCGTGATTGAGCCCCAGCCGCTTCGAGGCGGCAAGAATCTGCCCGGTACGGGCGACGGCAAGGAAAATCCGGACGTCGTCCCAGTTCATGGCTTGGCCCGCATTGAGATCGGATCGACCTCAATCAGCGTCAGCGATGTCACCATGCCGGCCGTCTCGCTCTTGTATTTGAGGAAATGCGGTGTCCGCAGATGGGCTTCGTAGGCCCCCTTGTCGGCATAGACCTCAAGAATGCGGATCCGGTTGGGGGCGTCCCTGATGGAAACAGCACTCAGAGAAAGGACGCCGACTTCCAGCCTGACGGATGCCTCGATTTCCTCAGTGAGCAATGCGCGATAGGCGTCGAGCCTATCCGGATCGATCTCCAGCTCCGCCATTCTGACGACAGGTTTGCGGCTCATCGGCTTGACCTCTCCGGGATTTGACTTGTCCGCGTGCCGTTCCAAGTTTGGGAGCAGCAGCAACGCCTGACGCAATGGCAGCGCTATAATTTACGCACAACCGTTACTTATATCAGCGCATTGATTTGTGCAAATTGAAGTGCGATTGTAGGCCATCCAAAAAACAGGAGGAGCATCCATGCGTGAGATCGGTCATTTCATCGGCGGCAAGCAAGTCGCCGGCACCAGCGGCCGCGTGAGCAATGTCTATAATCCGGCAACCGGCGAAGTGCAGGCGACGGTCGCGCTCGCAAGCGTCGAAGAACTGCGCGCCGCCGTCGAGAACGCCAAGGCAGCGCAGCCGAAATGGGCCGCCACCAATCCGCAGCGCCGCGCCCGCGTCTTCTTCAAGTTTGTCGAACTCCTGAACAAGCACATGGACGAGCTTGCCGAAATGCTCTCCAAGGAGCACGGCAAGACGATCGAGGATGCCAAGGGTGACGTCATCCGCGGCCTCGAAGTCTGCGAATTCGTCTGCGGCATTCCGCATCTCGCCAAGGGCGAGTTCACCGAGGGCGCGGGCCCGGCGATCGACATGTATTCGATCCGCCAGCCGGTCGGCATCGGCGCCGGCATCACCCCCTTCAACTTCCCCGGCATGATCCCGATGTGGATGTTCGCGCCGGCAATCGCCTGCGGCAACGCCTTCATCCTGAAGCCCTCCGAGCGCGATCCTTCCCTGCCGATCCGTCTTGCCGAACTGATGATCGAGGCCGGTCTTCCCGCCGGCATCCTCAATGTCGTCAATGGCGACAAGGGCGCCGTCGATGCGATCCTCACCGATCCCGATATCGGTGCCGTCTCCTTCGTCGGTTCGACGCCGATCGCCCGTTACGTCTATGGTACTGCGGCGATGAACGGCAAGCGCGCCCAGTGCTTCGGCGGCGCCAAGAACCACATGATCATCATGCCGGATGCCGATATGGATCAGGCCGTCAATGCGCTGATGGGCGCAGGCTACGGCTCGGCCGGCGAGCGCTGCATGGCGATCTCGGTTGCCGTTCCGGTCGGCGAGGACACCGCCAACCGCCTCGTCGAGAAGCTGATCCCGAAGATCGAATCGCTGCGCATCGGCCCCTACACCGACGATCAGGCCGATATGGGCCCGCTGGTCACCAAGGACGCCTATACCCGTGTTCGCAGCCTGATCGACCGCGGCGTCGAGGAAGGCGCCAAGCTGCTCGTCGACGGCCGCGACTTCAAGCTCCAGGGCTATGAAGACGGCTATTTCGTCGGCGGCTGCCTGTTCGATCACGTCACACCCGAGATGGATATCTACAAGACCGAGATCTTCGGACCTGTCCTTTCCGTCGTTCGCGCCGAGAATTACGAAGAGGCGCTGTCGCTGCCGATGAAGCACGAATATGGCAACGGCGTTGCGATCTACACCCGTGACGGCGATGCGGCCCGCGATTTCGCCTCGCGCATCAATATCGGCATGATCGGTATCAACGTTCCGATCCCGGTTCCGCTCGCCTACCACTCCTTCGGCGGCTGGAAGGCCTCGAGCTTCGGCGACCTCAACCAGCACGGCACGGATTCGATCAAGTTCTGGACGAAGACCAAGACCGTCACCGCCCGCTGGCCCTCAGGCATCAAGAGCGGCGCCGAATTCGTCATGCCGACGATGAAGTGATTTTCACGACAGATCGATCTGCAATTCGGGGGCCTTGTGGCCCCCGTTTTCGATTTCAGGTTGTCGATTTCTTCGCGTTTTGCTTTTCTGTCGGTGCGCTCGACGCGTGATTCTCATCATGCTGTCGGGCAATGTGCTGGGGGAAGCAGAGATCATGGATAACAGAGTGTCCGCGGGCTCCGCGGCGAACGCGTTTGAACGTGCCCGGTTCACCGGCACGGCATCGGAATATTTCGGTATCTGGATCGTCAATGTCCTTTTGACGATCGTAACGCTCGGCATCTATTCCGCCTGGGCGAAAGTGCGGCGCAATCGCTATTTTTATGGCAACACCGTCCTGCTCGGCCGTGCTTTCGAATATCACGCCACCGGCAAGCAGATTTTCATCGGCCGCCTGATCGTCTTCGCCTTCCTTGTCGTGGCCAACATTCTAGCGGCGATCCATCCGCTGTTCTCGCTGGTGACCACGGTCCTGGTGCTCATCGCTCTTCCGTGGCTGATCGTCAGAGGCCTTCGTTTCAACACTCGCGTGACCAGCTATCGAAATGTGCGATTTGATTTCACCGGCACGGCCGGCGGCGCCTTCGTCTGCGTGATGCTTGGAGGTCTCGTCGCTTTCCTGTCGCTGGGTCTGCTTGCGCCCTTGGCCAGCCGTTGGCTCAACCGCTATATCTTCAACAATCTCCGCTACGGCAATCGGCCTTTCGATACCGATCCCAAGATTGGCACGCTCTACCGCGCGCTTCTCATCCCGGCCCTGATGGTCGTGCTGGGCCTGGTCGTTCTCGCCGGGTTGGTTGCGATCGCGGTCGTCGGGATGCAGGCCAATGACCCCGGCGCATTCGAGCATGATGCCGCTATGTTGATGATAGTGTGGGGAATGTATCTTGTCGTTTTCGGCCTGATCATCGTCTATGGCCTTGCAGGCCTCATATATCGGGCCGCCGTCCATAACATCGTCTGGTCGTCGACCCGCATCGACGGCCAGCATCTCCTGCGCAGCGATCTTTCCCGTGCACGCTATGCCTGGATCGCCATATCGAACGTCGTGGTGACGATGCTTACCCTCGGCTTGATGCGCCCCTGGGCGGCGGTTCGTCTGGCACGCTATGTGGCCGAGCACACGGCGATCCGCATCGAAGGCGAAATCGGCGAGGTCTTTACGCAGTTTCAAACGACTGGCGCCGCCGTCGGTGCGGAATATATGAGCATGGAAGGGATCGATTTTGGTTTCTGACGCAGAGACCATCGCCAAAGGGGAATGGTATCCGCCGCATTCGAGCGGCTCCGTTCCCGCACGCCTGCTGTCGCGCGGCGGGCGCCTGCTCGCCGTAACCGACGAGGATGTCGCCCTTTCGGATAGCGCTGCCGGAGAGCTCTCCTTCACGCCGCGCGTCGGGTCGATCCCCCGACGCGCCGTCTTTGCCGACGGCTCGGTCTTCGAGAGCAGCGACAATGATGCAATCGATGCCTTTCTTCGCGGCGGCGGCAGAAGCGGCTGGGTACATCGGCTGGAGGAATTTCACCCCCGCATCTTCGTCTTCGCGGTCGCGGTCGTTCTGCTCGCCGTCGGAATCTATCGTTACGCGCTGCCGGCGCTCGTCGAAGTTGCCGTCTTCGTGACGCCGCCTGTTGTTTCCGAGGCAATGTCCTACAGCGCTCTCAACACGCTCGACAGGACTGCGCTGTCCGCCAGCCAATTGGACGAAGCCCGGCAAGCCGAAATCGCCGATCGCTTCCGCCAGGTCGCTGCCAATGCCGAAGGCGGCGCCGGCCGTTATGTGCTGAATTTCCGCGATGGCGGCGTGATCGGTCCCAACGCTTTCGCGCTTCCCGACGGCAATATCGTCATCACCGACCAGCTGGTGGAACTGGCGGGCGGCGACGATGAGATGATAACCGGGGTTCTCGCCCACGAGGTGGGCCATGTCGAATACAAGCACAGCCTCCGGCAGCTTTATCGCGCCGCAGGTGTCGCCGGCCTCGTCATGCTGATTGCCGGTGATATCGGCTCTGGCGTCGAGGATATCCTGACGCAGGGTGGCGGCCTGCTGGCATTGTCCTATTCACGCAGTGCAGAGGCCGAGGCCGACCGGCGCTCGGTGGAACTGATGCGCAAGGCCGGCATGGATCCTGTTGCGATCGCCCGTTTTTTCGATGTCCTGGAAGCCAAGCTCGGCGATCATTCCAGCACCAGCATGCTCTCCACCCATCCGGGCACGCCCGAGCGCAAGCAGGCGATCCTGGATTATGCCGGCGCTCTGCAGCAAGATTGACGTCGCGGCATTTGGCCTCATAAGCTGAATGCGAATTTCATATTTTGGAATTGTTCAAAACTACCAAACCGCCTATATAGGTCTGAACAGGCACGAGTCAGGAGAATGGCATGCGGTTGACGAAGCAGACCAACTATGCGGTTCGCATGTTGATGTATTGTGCTGCCAACGACGGGCACCTGAGCCGGATTCCGGAAATCGCCAAGGCTTACGGCGTTTCCGAGCTGTTTCTTTTCAAGATCCTCCAGCCGCTGAACAAGGCGGGCCTTGTCGAAACCGTGCGCGGTCGCAATGGCGGCGTGCGGCTCGGCAAGCCGGCGGCCGACATCACGCTCTTCGACGTCGTCAGGGTGACGGAAGACAGTTTCGCCATGGCCGAATGCTTCGAGGATGACGGCGTGGTCGAATGCCCGCTGGTCGACAGCTGCGGCCTGAATTCGGCGCTGCGCAAGGCGCTCAACGCCTTCTTCGCGGTGCTGTCCGAATATTCGATCGACGACCTCGTCAAGGCGCGTCCGCAGATCAATTTCCTTCTCGGAATTACCGGCGAGCAGCCCTATCGTAAACCCGCGATCGTTGCGCCTGCCGCCTGAATTTAACGAGCAGCACAGACTTGTGAAACCGCGGTTGCCCCGGCAATCGCGGTTTTTGTTTTGTGCGGCGTCTCCCGACTCGGCAAGAGACAAACATCCCACGCGCAGCAAGCGAATCCGATCGATCGCGACACGCTTAAGAGGCGCAATTATCCAAAATACGACGAAATCCCGGTCATTTTTATCCAAATATGTCCGATTGAGGCCGATTTTTGACTGAAAATTTCTAAAATTGTCCAACTGGAAAAATTTTCTCCGTAGCCCGTTGCTTTCAGTAGATAAATGTCGTTCCATCGACCGTCGATCGGGATGCATATCTGCGGTCTCCAGACATCAAAAAAGAACAACCGGGAAACAATATTATGAAAAAGATCTCTGTCATGCTGGCAGCGACGGCCCTGATTTCGGTCATGGCGACGTCGGCCTGGTCCAAGACCCTTGTTTATTGCTCCGAGGGCTCGCCGGAAGGCTTCGACCCGAGCCTCTATACGGCAGGCACGACCTTCGACGCCTCGTCGCGCACGGTCTATAGCCGCCTGGTCGAATTCAAGCATGGCGGCACCGAGATCGAACCCGGCCTCGCCGACAGCTGGAGCGTTTCGGCCGATGGGACGGAATACACCTTCAAGCTTCATCCCGGCGTCAAGTATCAGACCACCGACTTCTTCACGCCGACGCGCGATTTCAACGCCGACGACGTCGTGTTCTCCTTCGAGCGCCAGCTGAAGGCCGACAATCCGTGGAACAAATATGTCGAGGGCGGTTCCTACGAATACGCCGCCGGCATGGGCTTCCCGGATCTGATCAAGTCGATCGAGAAGGTCGACGACCTCACCGTCAAGTTCACGCTCAACCATCCCGAAGCGCCGTTCCTCGCCGATCTTGCGATGGACTTCGCCTCGATCGTCTCCAAGGAATATGCCGATAAGCTCGCCGCCGACGGCAAGATGGCGCAGCTCAACCAGCAGCCGCTCGGCACCGGCCCGTTCACCTTCGTCGCGTACCAGCCGGATGCCGTCATCCGCTACAAGGCCAACGAAACCTATTTCAAGGGCAAGGAAAAGATCGACGATCTGGTTTTCGCCATCACTTCTGATGCCGCCGTTCGCGCTCAGAAGCTGAAGGCCGGCGAATGCCACCTGATCCCCTATCCGAATGCGGCCGACGTTCCCGAACTGAAGAAGGACGGCAATCTGACGGTGATGGAACAGGCCGGCCTCAATGTCGGCTTCCTCGCCTACAACACGCAGATGGCCCCGTTCGACAAGCCGGAAGTTCGCCGCGCGCTCAACATGGCGATCAACAAGCAGGCGATCATCGACGCCGTCTTCCAGGGTGCCGCGGCCGTTGCCAAGAACCCGATCCCGCCGACGATGTGGTCCTATAACGACGCCGTTCAGGACGACAAGTACGATCCGGATGCCGCCAAGAAGGCCCTCGCCGATGCCGGCGTCAAGGATCTCAGCATGAAGGTCTGGGCGATGCCGGTGTCGCGTCCCTACATGCTGAACGCGCGCCGTGCCGCCGAACTGATCCAGGCCGATTTCGCCAAGGCCGGCGTCAAGGTCGAGATCGTCACCCATGAATGGGCCGAATATCTGAAGCTCTCCTCCGACGTGAAGCGCGACGGCGCCGTCATCCTCGGCTGGACCGGCGACAACGGCGATCCCGATAACTTCATGGATACGCTGCTCGGCTGCGATGCCGTCGGCGGCAACAACCGCGCCCAGTGGTGCAACAAGGAATATGACGACCTGATGACCAAGGCCAAGCTGACCGCCGATGTCGGCGAGCGCACCAAGGCCTATGAGCAGGCGCAGCTGATCTTCAAGAAGGAAGCCCCCTGGGCGACCCTCGATCACTCGCTCGTCTTCGTTCCGATGAGCAAGAAGGTCTCCGGCTTCTTCATGGATCCGCTCGGCATTCACCGCTTCGACGGCGTCGACGTATCCGAATAACAAGAAAAATGTAAGAATGCCCGGCAGAGCTGGGCGCAGCCGGCGGTCAGGCACCCCCTGACCGCCGGAAACTATTGGATATCTGCCATGTTGCGTTTTTTCATCGGCCGCCTCGCGGTGCTGATCCCGACATTCCTCGGCGTTTCCCTTATTGCCTTCTCGTTCATCCGCATGCTTCCCGGCGATCCCGTCATGCTCCTGTCGGGTGAGCGCGTGATGGCGCCGGAACGGCACGCCCAGATCATGCACGATCTCGGTTTCGACCGGCCGATGTATGTGCAGTATTTCGATTATCTCGGAAAAGTACTGCAGGGCGATCTCGGCACCTCGATCGTCACCAAGCGGCCCGTTCTCGGCGAATTCCTGACGCTGTTTCCGGCGACGCTGGAACTTTCCTTCTGTGCCATCATCCTCGCGGTCTGTCTTGGCGTGCCCGCCGGCATCTTTGCTGCCGTCAAGCGAGGCACCTGGTTCGATCAAAGCGTGATGGGTGTCGCCCTGATCGGCTATTCCATGCCGATTTTCTGGTGGGGCCTGCTGCTGATCATCTTCTTCTCCGGCTATCTCGGCTGGACGCCGGTTTCCGGCCGCATCTCGCTGATGTATTTCTTCAAGCCGGTCACCGGCTTCATGCTGATCGACAGCCTGCTGTCCGGCCAGAAGGGCGCGTTTTCCTCCGCCGTCAGCTATCTCATCCTGCCGACCATCGTGCTGGCGACCATCCCGCTTGCCGTCATCGCCCGTCAGACGCGTTCGGCGATGCTCGAGGTTCTGGGCGAGGATTATGTCCGCACCGCGCGCTCGAAAGGGCTGAAGCCGCTGCGCGTCGTTGGCGTGCATGCACTGCGAAATGCGATGATCCCCGTCATCACCACCATCGGCCTGCAGATCGGCGTTCTTCTGGCCGGCGCCATCCTCACCGAGACGATCTTCTCCTGGCCGGGCATCGGCAAATGGATGGTCGATTCGGTCTTCAAGCGCGATTACGCCGTGGTCCAGGGCGGGCTTCTGCTGATCGCCGGCGTGATCATGATGGTCAACCTGATTGTTGATGTCCTCTATGGCTTCATCAATCCGCGCATTCGTCACTAGGAGCGGTTCATGAGCACCGTCACCGTCAAGACTGGCCAGCCATCCGCCGCTGCGGAATTCTGGCACTATTTCTCCCGCAACAAGGGCGCCGTTATCGGCCTCGTCGTTTTCATCGTCATCCTGGTCGTCGCAGTCTTCGCGCCGATCTTTGCGCCGCATGCGCCGAACGAGCAGAACCGCCAGGCGCTGCTGGCCGTGCCATCCTGGATGGAGGGCGGCAGCATCGCGTTTCCGCTCGGAACGGATGCCGTCGGCCGCGATATCCTCTCGCGCCTGATCTACGGCGCGCGCTTCTCGCTCTTCATCGGCGTCGTCGTCGTCACGCTTTCGGTCGTATGCGGCGTCCTGATCGGCCTCGTCGCCGGCTATTTCCGCGGCAAGATCGATACGGCGATCATGCGACTGATGGACATCATCCTGGCCTTCCCGTCGCTGCTGCTCGCTCTCGTGCTGGTGGCGGTGCTCGGCCCCGGACTTACCAATGCAATGATTGCGATCTCGCTGGTCAACCAGCCGCATTTCGTCCGGCTGACCCGCGCCTCCGTCATCACGGAGCGCGAGAAGGAATATGTGATCGCCTCGCGTGTCGCCGGTGCCGGCACCTTCCGCCTGATGTTCAAGACCATCCTGCCGAACTGTCTTGGGCCGTTGATCGTCCAGGCAACGCTCGCCTTCTCGGCGGCGATCCTCGATGCCGCCGCCCTCGGCTTCCTCGGCATGGGCGCTCAGCCGCCGACACCCGAATGGGGCACGATGCTCGCCGAATCCCGCGAGTTCATCTCGCGCGCCTGGTGGGTCGTAACATTCCCGGGTCTTGCTATCCTCATCACCGTTCTCGCCATCAACCTGATGGGAGACGGCCTGCGCGATGCGCTTGACCCCAAGCTGAAGAGGTCGTGATGCCGCTCCTCGAAATCGAAAATCTGACGGTCGAATTCCAGACCTCTTCCGGTCTCTTCCGCGCCGTCGACCGCGTATCACTTGCCTGCGACAAGGGTGAGATCCTGTCGGTCGTCGGCGAATCCGGCTCGGGCAAATCCGTTGCCATGCTGGCGCTGATGGGGCTCCTGCCCTGGACGGCGAAGATCACCGCCGACCGCCTGCAGTTCGACGGCCAGGATCTGCGGGGGATCTCCGGACGCCAGCGCCGCAGGATCGTCGGCAAGGATATGGCGATGATATTCCAGGAGCCGATGTCGAGCCTCAATCCGTGCTTCACCGTCGGCTTCCAGCTCGGCGAGACCCTGCGTGTCCATATGGGCCTCAACCGCAAGGAGCGCCGCGAGCGTTCGATCGAACTCTTGAACCTCGTCGGCATCCCGGCGCCGGAAGACCGGCTGTCGAATTTCCCGCATCAGATGTCGGGCGGCATGAGCCAGCGCGTCATGATCGCCATGGCGCTCGCCTGCAATCCGAAGCTCCTGATCGCCGACGAGCCGACGACTGCGCTCGACGTGACGATCCAGGCGCAGATTCTCGATCTGCTCGTGCGCCTGCAGAAAGAGCAGGGCATGGCGCTGGTGCTGATCACCCATGACATGGGTGTCGTCGCCGAAACCGCCGAGCGCGTGCAGGTGCAATATGCCGGCCAGAAGGTCGAGGAGCAGCCGGTGAAGGCGCTGTTCCGCGATCCGCATCACCCTTATACCGCAGCCCTGCTCGCCGCCCTGCCGGAACGCGCTGAGGTCGGTCAGCGTCTTCCTTCGATCGCCGGTGTCGTTCCCGGCCAGCACGGCCGCCCGACGGGCTGTCTTTTCGCGCCGCGCTGCGGCTACGCCACGGTCGAATGCGACCGCGGCGTTGTTCGCCAGGGGCCGGAGCTTGGGCTGGCGCTGTGCAACTATCCTTTGAAGGACGGCAAGCCGCTCGGGCATCCCGGTGTCATGGCCGTTGAAACTGCAGGAGACCTGGTATGACGGGCGCTGTTCTCGAGGGCAGGGATCTCGCCCGCTTCTACACCGTCAACCGTGGCCTCTTCAAAGCCGATGCCACCGTCAAGGCGCTGAACGGCGTCAGCTTCAGCCTTCATTCCGGCAAGACGCTTGCCGTCGTCGGCGAATCCGGTTGCGGCAAGTCGACGCTCGCCCGCCTGGTCACCATGATCGAGAACCCGACGTCGGGAGAATTGCTGATCGACGGCAAGCCCGCCCATGTCGGCGACCGCAGCCTGCGCAGCCAGGTGCAGATCGTCTTCCAGAATCCTTACGGCTCGCTCAACCCGCGCCAGAAGGTCGGCGCGATCCTCGAAGAGCCGCTGAAGATCAACACCGATCTCAACGCCGCCGCTCGCCGCCGTAAGGTGGAGGAGATGATGGCCCGCGTCGGGTTGCGTCCTGAGCATCATGGCCGCTATCCCCATATGTTCTCCGGCGGCCAGCGCCAGCGCATCGCCATTGCCCGCGCTTTGATGCTACGGCCGAAGGTGCTGGTGCTCGACGAGCCGGTTTCCGCCCTCGACCTGTCGATCCAGGCGCAGGTGTTGAACCTGTTGATGGACCTGCAGAAGGAGATGGGGCTTGCCTATCTCTTCATCTCGCACGGCCTTTCCGTCGTTCATCATATTGCCGACGAGGTGATGGTGATGTATCTCGGCCGCCCGGTGGAAACCGGTCCCGCCGCCGAGGTCTTTGCCCGGCCGCGCCATCCCTATACCGCTGCCTTGCTGTCGGCCACACCGATTGCCGATCCGGAGCGCGCCAAGAACCGCATCCGCCTGCAGGGCGAGTTGCCGTCGCCGCTGAAGCCGCCGTCGGGCTGTCACTTCAATCCGCGCTGCTGGAAGGCGCAGGAGCATTGCCGCCAAGTCTCTCCCGAATTACGGGGAGAGGGCGCGCAGCAATATGCCTGTCACTTCCCGCTCGATTGAGCGGGAACATCAAGCGTTAGGAGAAGCCATGCCGGGCGAGCGGATGAAGGAAGCCCATGCGATCATCGTCATGGGGGTCAGCGGCTGCGGCAAATCCTCCGTCGGCGAGAGGCTGGCGGAAGCCTTGCACCTCGCCTTCGTCGAAGGCGATGCGCTGCATCCGGCCGCCAATGTCGAGAAGATGTCGAAGGGCATTCCGCTGACCGACGCGGACCGGATGCCCTGGCTCGACCGCATCGGTGAAGACATCAAGGCCTCGCTTGCAACAGGCGACGGTATCATCGTCTCCTGCTCGGCGCTGAAGCGCATCTATCGCGACAGGCTGCGGGCTGCCGCCGGCGGCAATCTTGTCTTCGTTTACCTTGAAGGCTCCAAAGCCTTGCTGACCAAACGGATGGGCGAGCGCAAGGGCCATTTCATGCCGATCTCGCTGCTCGAAAGCCAGCTGGCGACGCTGGAGGTGCCGACAGGCGAACAGGGCGTCGTCACCGTCGATATCGACGATACGATCGACGGTATTGCGGCAACGGCGCTCAAGAGCCTTGCCTCGCTCGGCGTCACGGGTTGAAACGCTCAGGCGAATAGGCCGCAATATCGATAAACGGTTTTTCGCCGGTGATGAGCTCGGCCAGCACGCGGCCGGTCACCGGCCCGAGCGTCAGTCCGTGATGAGCATGGCCGAAGGCAAACCAGAGGCCTTGGTGGCGCGGTGCCTTGCCGATAACAGGCATCATGTCGGGTGTGCAGGGACGCGCGCCCATCCACGGTTCGGGATCGAGCCTGTCGCCGAGCGGGAAGATCGTCCGGGCCACGGCCTCGGCC
The DNA here is from genome assembly GCF_001854685.1 of Rhizobium sp. RSm-3. Taxonomy (NCBI): domain Bacteria; kingdom Pseudomonadati; phylum Pseudomonadota; class Alphaproteobacteria; order Hyphomicrobiales; family Rhizobiaceae; genus Rhizobium; species Rhizobium sp. RSm-3. Next base: position 266,521 of record NZ_MAWZ01000002.1, read on the forward strand.
CGGTCGAGCTGGACCGGCGTCTTCGGCGCATCGAGCGTTGCGAACTCCGCTCCTGTCGTCAGCCGGATCCCACGGCGCATCGGCGCCAGGAGATAGCCGCGTTCGGCATCGAGCATCCAGTTGTTGAGCACGGCATCGCCCTTGGCGGCATAATGCATGTGATAGCCGCGCTTGACGCCGAGCGGCAAGGAATAGCCGAGCCGGCGCGTTGCGAGCGCCGCCCAGGGGCCGAGCGCCAGAACCGCGTCGTCGGCTTCGAGCGCGCCTTCCGCAGTCATGATCTTCCAGCCCGAACCGAACGGGCCGAATGAGGCGGCGTCGCCTGTGACGAAGCGGCCGCCGAGGCTTTCGAAATAGCCGCGATAGGCTGAGGTCAGCGCATGCGGGTCGAGCACCGACCAAGGATCGCGCCAGCGGATACCGCCGGCAAAATCGCCTGTCATGTCGGGCTCGATGCGGGCGATATCGGCCGACGTCAGGCTGTCATAGTCCACCCCGAATTCACTCTGCCAGAGTGCGGCCTCTGCTAAGGCCTGATCGCGCTTGGCTTCCGTGCGGAAGATCTTCATCCAGCCATCCCTGCGGATCAGTGCTTGCGCCTGCGCGGCCTCGATCAGATCCTTGTGTTCGGCAATCGAATTTTCGATCAGCGGTGCATAGGTCCGGGTGATGAGCGTGTGGCGCCGCGCATTGGAATTCCACCAGTAGCGGGCGAGAAAGGCGAGCTGGCTTGGCAGCGCGCGCAGGTGGTAATGCGCGTCGATGCGGTTATTCAGCGCATAGCGCATGAGAAGACCGAGCTGCTGGGGAAAGCCGTAGGGCGCAACACCTTCGCGCTGGATCAGGCCGGCATTGCCGAAGGAGGTTTCGTTGCCCGGATCCTTGCGGTCGATCAGCGTCACCTGCCGGCCGCGCCGCTGAAGATGGATAGCCACCGACACGCCGACGATGCCAGCGCCGAGCACGATTGCGTTTTTCGTCATTCCCCTGCATTCCGCTTTGTTATCGAGGTGAAAATGCCCCTGCCGATACCGCGGCGCAAACGAAAAATCGCGCTCATTTCAAAATCATTGCGCTTTTCAGTGCGGCATTTTCGGCCTTCATGCGGACGTAGAGGACGCAGGCGTTGAGCAGCGAAAAGCCGATCGCGTAAAGGGGGAGGCCGAAGGCGAGAGGAAGGGCGGCGATCTCGCCGACGACGATCGCGTAGTTCGGGTGCCGGAGGAAGCGATAGGGACCCGATGTGACCAGCGGCGCGCCGGGCAGGATGATGATGCGCGTCGTCCAGCGGTCTTTCAGCGTCGCCAGCACCCAAAGCCGCAACGCCTGCAGCCCGAGGAAGACGGCAAACCAGAAGGGCTCGACCGGCCTGCCGGGCGCCAGCAGCCACAGGCCGATGATCCAGCCGGCATGCAGCGCTACCATGGTGGGATAGTGCTCCGGCGCCACTTCCCTGGCGCCTCTGGCAAGAAGGGCAGCGGTGTTGCGCCGGGCAAGCACGAGTTCGCCAAGCCGCTGCAGCGTCACGAAGGTAAGAAGCGCGATCGACGGCCACATCATACCAGCCTCCGGAGCGTCACGCAGCTCGCCGAAAAACCCGGCCCCATGGCGACCATCGCTGAGCGCTCCGGCAACCCGGCGCGGATTGCCCGCTCCAGCACGAACAGTATGGTCGGTGAGGACATGTTGCCGTAGTCGGCCAGCACGCCGCGCTCGTGATCAAGGGAGCCCGGCGTCAGCGACAGCGCGCTTTCCATCGCGGCCAGCACTTTCGTGCCGCCGGGATGGCAGATGAAGCGGCCAATATCGTCAGGTGTCAGTCCGTTTCGCGCCAGAATGGCCGTCACCGCCGGGCCGAGCTCCTTTTCGGCAAAGGGCGGCAGCGATTGCGCCAGCACGATGCCGAAGCCGCCATCGTCGATCTTCCAGCCCATGATATCGAGCGTCTCGGGAAAGAGGTGTTCGCCAGTCGATTCCACCGCGGCCAGCCCACCTTCGCCCGATCGCAGTACGCAGGCGGCAGCCCCGTCACCGAAAAGTGCGGTCGCAATGATGTTCGGCCGCGTCAACTCGTCCAGCCGGAAGGCCAGCGTGCAGAGCTCGATCGAGACGAAGAGCACGACGGCGCCCGGCCGGCTTCGCGCCAGCCGCGAGGCGATCGCAAAGCCCGAGACCCCGGCCGCACAGCCGAGCCCGAAAACCGGCACACGCTCGATATCGGCCCGGAACCCCATCCGGCGGGCCATCTGCGCGTCGAGGCTCGGCGTGGTAAACCCGGTCGACGAGACAGTAACGACGCAATCGACATCGCCGGCATCAAGCCCCGCCTGACGCAGGCCGGAGGTTGCGGTCTCGACGAAGAGCGCGCCTGCCACCTCCGCATAGGCCTGCATCCGATCCTGCCAGCCATGCGGCTCGTCGAACCAGGCAAGCGGCCGCGCCGCATGGCGCTTTTGGATGCCGGCGCTGTCGAAGACGCGGGCAAGATGGCGGAAATCCTCGAAACGGTCGGCAAACAGCCGGCCGGAGGCTTCGACCGCCTCTTTCTGGAAAATGACATGTTCTGGTGCGGCGACGGCGAGGCTGACGAGTTTTACGCTATCTGTCACGAAATTCTCCTTGTCGTTCCCGGCGTAACGTTGAGAACACTCGGTTTCGACGATCTATTCGGCCTCGGTGGCTTCACGAAGCCGTGATGACGAAAATAGAGAGCCTGCCGAATAAAGCTCGGGCCAGCGGTGTTTTCTCCTCGCAACGTCACCCTTGAGGAGTTTTCCGATGACGATCATGACAGTCCGCATTGCCTCCGTCCTTCTCGGCGGTTGCCTTACCGCTTCCCTGTTCTCCGGCCAGGTCTTTGCGGTCGGCAATGACAACAGCACGATGCCGACTTGCAAGAAGGGCGAGATCTACGACCAGAAGACCAAGAAATGTGCCAAGCAGCAGAGCGCCAACGTCTCGGACGAGAACCGCACCGATTATGCCTATTCGCTGGCCAAAGCCGGCCGCTATGAGGAGGCGCTTGCCATGCTCGACACGGTCAAGGACCAGAATACCGCCGAGGTGCTGAATTATCGCGGTTACGCCACACGCAAGCTCGGCCGCACCGACGAGGGCATCTCTTATTACCTCCAGTCGGTGAAGACGGATCCGCAATATGCCAAGGTCCGTGAGTATCTCGGCGAAGCCTATGTCATCAAGGGTCGGCTCGATCTCGCCAAGGACCAGTTGAAGTCAATCAAGGCGATCTGCGGTACCGCCTGCGAGGAATATCAGGACCTGAACGCGGCCATCCTCGATCCGTCGAAGATCTGATTGACCGGCATGGGCGGGAAGATGGAAGCACGAAAGGGATATGAGAATGTCGGTCGCGCGCGCTCCCTTTCCTGCCTATAGTCGCGCGGGAACGGAATCGCCGGTTCATCCGGCGGTTCCGAAAAATGCAGGATCGTCGGAGGCGGCCATCGCGAGCGCAGCGGATATCAAGAGCGGCCTGACGGAAAATCTGGCAAGGCTCTGGCGTTATGGTCTCGTTCTCTCGCATCAGCGCGATGTCGCCGACGATCTGGTGCAGGCGACCTGCCTTCGCGCGCTTGAACGTGCCGATCAGTTCGTCGCCGGCACCCGGCTCGACCGCTGGCTGTTTTCGATCTTGCATTCGATCTGGCTGAACGAGATCCGCTCCCGCCGGGTGCGTGAAGGCCAGGGTTTCGTCGACGCCGGGGAGGCGCTGACCTTCGATGGCGCGCACGACACTGAAACGCATGTGATGGCGAGCCAGGTGCTCAAACGGGTGAATGCGCTGCCCGAAGCGCAGAGGACGGTGGTCTTCCTCGCCTATGTCGAAGGACTTTCCTATCGCGAGGTGGCAAGCATACTGGATATTCCGATCGGAACCGTGATGAGCCGGCTGGCGGCTGCCCGCGCCAAGCTCGCCAGTGACGAGCGGGAAGGGGGACGGCAATGAACACGAAGCACACCATTCCCTCCGACGAGGACCTCACCGCCTTCATCGACGGCGAACTGACGGCTGAAGAGGCCGCGCGCATCGAAACCCTGCTGAACCAGGACAAGGCTGTCGCCGAACGGCTGGAATTCCTGGCGCGCGCCAGCCTGCCGTTCGAACAAGCCTTTGCCCCGCTGCTGTCGCAGGCCCCGCGCGAAAAACTAGAGACGATGCTCGCCGCCATCCCGGCGCGTGAGGACGCTAAATTGCGCTCGACGCCTGTATTTACCAGCCGCCGCCGCCTCCTCGGCGCGCTGGCCGCCTCGCTGGTTGCCGGCATCGCGATCGACCGCGCCGTGCTCGGCATCACCAAAGGCTTTTGGGCGAAGGACGAAAACAGTGAATGGCGCGCCGTGGTCGCCGACTATATCTCGCTCTATACGCCGGAAACGCTGGCCGGCCCCGTGCCCGCAAGAGACGTCCAGGCCGCCCAGCTCGGCTCGCTCGACGAAAATCTCGGCCTGTCGCTTTCCCCCGAAGCCGTCGCGCTTCCGGCCATCGATTTCAAACGCGCTTTGCTGCTGCAATATGACGGCAAACCGCTCGCCCAGATCGCCTATCTCGATCCCGAAACCGGCCCGATGGCGCTCTGCATCGTCCGTTCCGATGCCGGCCCCAAGGCGCCGGACCTCGAAAGCCGCAAGGGCATGAACGTCGTCTACTGGTCGAACGGCACACACGCCTTCATGCTGATCGGCCATGCGGCGGCCGACAGGATGACGGCGATTGCGGATGGGGTGAGGGAGAGGGTGCAGTTTTGAGGACGAAGCAAGGGGATTGAACTGCACCATTTTTTCCGGCAATTGAGGTGATCAAAATTTGGCTCTGCCCTCCGTCGCTGGTGGGATCGAGCCCGGTGATGAAACTTAATTTGGCTGATCCGCAGAAAAAAATATCAAACACCAGCGCCTCGCAGCGGCCCGTGCCATTGCTTGCGGCTTTGAGCAATTTTTGACAATCGGCGATTGTGCGCATGAGGTGCTTGTACGGCCACAAGCGCCTCCTCTCCATTCGGTGATACGGGATGAACTCATGAATTTAAACGTCAAACGGCTTTTGTTTTTCTGCGTATTGCCATTGGCCGCTTTTTGTCTTGTTGTCGGATGGATTTATAGTGGAGCACCGGGGTTTCCCGCACCCAGTTTGAAGCGGATAGCTGTCGCTCCTTGGCAACCGCGCGACTCGGCTGGAGAACTCGTGTATCACGACAAGCTTTGGCTCCTAGGTGGCTGGAAAACAAAGCCGACAGAGTTGCTTAGGGATGTCTGGAACTCAACGGATGGCGTCAAGTGGGATCTAGTCCAGCCGGAGCTACCCTTCCATTATACCGACTTGCCAATGACGATCGTGTTCAAGGATCGAATATGGGTAATGGGTGGGACCACACTCTCGGATCCAGATCATCCTGCCACCAATTCCGTGTGGAACTCCGATGACGGGATTCACTGGAACAACGTGCAAGCAACGGCTTCATGGAGCCCAAGAACAGCTACGCCAATTGTGATGCTAAATGGCAAGCTGTGGATTCTCGGGGGGCTCGAGTGGGTTGATGGCAAGCAGACCCTTAAGAACGACGTGTGGAACTCCAGCGATGGTATCAATTGGACTAAAGTGACAGAGCACGCGGCATGGCAGCCACGCGCGTATCACGCAGCGGTCGCTTATCACGGAAAACTGTGGGTTCTTGGCGGCGGATCATATCATCCAGACTACATCGCCTTGAACGACGTTTGGAACTCTGAAGATGGTATCAATTGGAAAAAAGTATCCAATGCGCCGTGGAGCGGACGGATCTGGTTCTCGGCTTCAGAGTACCAAGACCGCATGTGGGTCATTGGTGGCTGGAGCAAAGACACGCTCAACGTCGGCGGAATTTGGTTCACAGACAACGGCATTGATTGGACGCGATTGCCAGTATCTGACAACTGGCGACCAAGGCATGAACAATCGGCTTATGTTGTGGGCGATAAGATGATCATCGCTGCTGGGCATGCCGACCCAATCACAAATGAGGTGTGGGAGCTGAAAGTTCCTCCGCTATGGCTGGAATTCGATCGCCTCGTCCATCAGGTGCTGCCTCTCGTGAACGGGCGAACGGATGGCAGGGCAGACTAGCCCCGATAGGGGGTCGTTAGAGACCAACCTGATGCATCAAACCCTCGCAGATCCGCGGTCGACATTGTGTCTACCGTGGGTAGTCGATGGGAAATGAACTGGATGTGCTTCTCGGCGCGACGAATATGATCTCAACATTTCGACCCAAAATCATTGCTTGAGTTGGCTCCCTACGTGTATTCGGAAAACCAGGGAAATTCGATCAGATTTTGAGCGTCACAGTTCGGTCGATCGAGTTGAAGAAGTTGCTGCCTCAGAGCCTGGAATTGGTCTGTAAGGCAATTCCAGAAGGTGGAGGCATGAATGTTCTCGCAGAACCGAATGACAAGCAGCCTAACAATTAAGGTGGATCGATTGTCGCGAGTTGAGTTGTTCACTTACCCTCTCATTATTTGTATCCATGCCTATGCCTTAGTAGTCTTCGGGGCGACGTATTGGATCGATTCACGCGACTATGTATCATTGGCCACTGCCATGTCTTCGCCTAGCGGGTTGCAGCTGTTTTACCAAACAACAGGTCAATGGATATTTAGCCATCTCGGGCCTGGCGTGCCGGGAGCCTGGCTCTTGCTCAGCGAGTTGCCGGTCTCCTGGCAATGGCCGGCGCTCGCAATATTCCAGCACATGGTGGCTGCAGGGGCACTCATTTTCGCATTTCGGACGGTTTATCGCCTTTGGCCATCGCCCGTGCACATGATTTTTGTGCTGTTGCTGTTACTGCTGCCAGCGTATCAGGCATTTCATAATTCACTTCTGACCGAATCGTGCACTTCATCTTTCGTTCTGATTGGGTTTTCGTGTTGTTTAAGGATAGCGCGGGGGAATCGGTCTGTCGGTAGTTGTGTTGTTGGGGCGCTTATAGTGATCGCGTGCGTGACCCAATTTAGAAGTTACTGGGGAGTTATAGTTGCGTTAATGTTATTCTACGCACTTATTTCCCGCGCATTTTTTATTTCTAGATGGATGGTTGTCCTTTTTGCGGTGTCGGCTAGCTCGGCCCTAGCGTTTCCGACATACAGATATCTGCAGGACGGGCAATTTTTTCTTCCAGCTGGCGGTATCAACCTTCTAATATCGGCGTCGCAGGCTAATCCACACCCCTCGTCGACAGTGAATACGCTCCTTAACGTGGCAGGGTTTCCGGATACTTTGACGCATAGCGGTATCACAATGTCCGACGCGCTATTAATCGCTGAAAAGTGGAGAGCTGAAGGACGCTCCAATAGCGAGATCAACGAAAAGGCAGAGGAACTCGCCAGTGCGCTACGCTCGGATGGGGCGAGTGTTCAATTGAACCGGTTCTTATATGCCATGGCGTCAATCGGAGCGATCTTGCCGTCGGCCGTAGTTCCGCAAACACATGAAGTCTTTCCGGGATACTCTCCCAGGAATTTTCTCGATCATCTTTACGGCTATTATCGTTGGCAAAGCTGGGCATCATCGGAGGACTATCGGTCTGCATTCGACCGTTTTTTTGGGCCGCAAGCAGCCTCAGACGCGGCAGTTTTTCCGTTCGCGGTTCTATCAAACGCCAAGATCTATGCAGCATTCAATCCGTACATTTCGACCTTCGGAGTGGCGCTTCGTGACCCAATAAATATAGGTGTTCTGCCGCCCGACCTTTGGCTTTTGTTGGCTTTGCTGGCTGCTGCATTTTTGACGGTACAAGCGAAGGAGGTAACAATATTGCTTCTTTGTTCGTTGGCGACAGCCTTTGCTGTCGCGTATGCGTTTCCTCTCGGAAACCCACGCTATTCAGTACCATTGCTTCCATTATATTTTTTCGTCATTTCGATCGGGGCGGCTCACCTCATCGCACGGTCGCGACTTTCGAGAGTCCATCGAAGGAGAGCCGCAAAAATATCATCCCATGTAGACTAGCTCTTTCAATTCCACCCCGTGTCAGCGTGGCCGCGTGGGTTTGGAAAACTAAGAGTACGTGGGTTTGCTGCCAGTGATGAAGATTGACTTTTTTGGCGAGAACACCCAATGAGGCCTAATCATTCCTGTCCGCGCGAGTCCCACATGGCAATTGTGCGGTCGCCGATAAAACCGGGTGCCTCCGGTCATGCCACGGGTGCACAAGCAAATATGAGAAGTCTTCCAAAAAAAATCATTGCTGGCCATACCGGTATAGTGGGTTCGACCGTTGAACGACGCTTGATCGCGGAAGAGTGTCCGGCTAGCTCAGGGGATGTCAATGTGAACCGCCAAATGATTTTGGGCGGCGGATACTGTCGCGCGGGGAGAAGCTCTTGATAAAATTCGCTATTGTTGGGTGCGGACGCATTGCTAAAAGACATTCCGAACTGTTGGGCTTGTCACAGATAAACGGGGCGTCGCTAGTCGCAGTTTGTGACGTGGTGGAGGAAAGGGCAAAGGAGTTCGGAGAAAGGTTCGGCGTTCCTCACTATCAGTCCATCGACGAAATGCTCCAGAACACGGACGCCGACGTCGTATCGATATTGACGCCAAGTGGCATGCATGCAGAGCACGTCATAACTGCTGCAAAATACAAACGGCACATCGTGGTTGAAAAGCCAATGGCGCTGACTTTGCCCGACGCTGAAGCGATGATCAAGGCGTGTGATGACAACAACATTCGCCTTTTTGTCGTCAAACAAAACCGGTTTAACGTCCCGGTCCTGAAAGCGCGCGAAGCTCTTGATGCGGGCCGCTTCGGAAAGCTCGTGCTCGGGACGGTTAGGGTACGATGGTGCCGCGATCAGAGTTACTATGATCAGGACAACTGGCGCGGTACCTGGCAATATGACGGCGGAGTTCTTGCCAATCAGGCAAGTCATCATATCGACATGTTAACTTGGTTCATGGGTGATGTCGAAAGTGTTCACGCGCGCGCGGCGACAGCGTTGGTGGATATCGAGGCGGAAGACACTGCCGTAGCCACACTGAAGTTCCGCAACGGTGCTCTCGGCATTATAGAAGCCACCGCAGCAACGCGGCCCAAGGACATTGAAGGATCGATTTCGATACTTGGAGCTGGGGGCTCTGTTGAGATTGCGGGCTTTGCGGTGAACAAGATCCGCACCTGGCAGTTCGGCGACCGTGACTTAGGCGATGAGCAAGTTATGGAGAAGTACTCTGTTAATCCTCCGAACGTTTATGGTTTTGGTCATCAGGCTTATTACGAACATGTCGTCGATTGCCTAGTGAACGATACAAAAGCCATCGTTGATGGTCATGAGGGGCGCCAGAGTCTTGAGCTGATCTCCGCACTATACGAATCAATCGCTTCCAATCAGGAAGTGAAATTGCCTTTGGAAGTGAAACATTCGAAACTGGGACGATCTTCGCAGTGACCGACGGCTCCCCCACGCTCTGGAAGGCGCAGGTCAGAGACGTCGTTTGCGGCGCTCGGGTGAAAATCGTTGAGCCCGCCAATGTCTATGAATGCGAACTTGCGGATGATTGTTTCGTCGGTCCGTTCGTCGAAATCCAGAAGGGCGTGAAGATCGGGCCGCGCACAAAGATACAGTCACACAGTTTCATATGCGAACTTGTGGAGATTGGTGAGGATTGTTTCATCGGACATGGGGTTGTTTTTGTGAACGACCTTTTTTCGGGAGGTGGGCCTGCGCGGGGAAATCGCGCGCTCTGGAAGGAGACCCGGATCGGCAACCGAGTTTCGATCGGCTCAAACGCTACGGTCCTGGCAGTTCGGATATGCGACGATGTTGTCATCGGCGCAGGCGCGGTTGTAACCCGGGATATCACCGTTTCTGGCACCTATGCCGGCAACCCCGCCCGGCCTTTAACTCGTTCGGCAAGGAATGAGGTTTAGGTTTGTCCCGGGAAGGTCGTCTTTGGTGGACAACGTCGGTACATGCCCCAGGCTTTGCAGCTTCTCGCCGTCAGCCCCCCTTGGGAAGGGGTGTTGGCCTCAGCCTTTCGCGAAGGGTTGTTCAGCGTTGAGCCGATGCTTGGCTGAATGTTATTTTTAGTTTGGCGCATATGGCGGCGCCGGCGCATACGGAAATCATCGCAATTTACCGAGAGCAGGTTTCATGAAAGTTCCTTTCGCCGATCTTCATCTCCAATATCTCTCGCTAAAGGAGGAGATCGATGCTGCAATTGCTTCGGTCATCCGCTCTTCCTCGTTTATCAGGGGGCCATTCGTCCAGAAGTTCGAGGACGAATTTGCCGCCGCCGTCGGCGCCCCTTATTGCATCTCATGTGCGAATGGAACGGATTCGCTCTTCATCGCCATGCGCGCGCTAGGCGTCAAACCCGGGGATGAAGTTATTACGACTGCCCATTCGTGGATTTCAACTACCGAGACCATTTCACAGGCCGGCGGCAATGTTGTCTTCTGCGACACCGACGCTTCGACATACACCATCGATCCTGTTCAAATCGAAGCGAAGATCACGCCTAGAACGGTTGGCATCATCCCGGTTCATCTCTATGGCCAACCGGCCGATATGACTGCGATCATGGCTATCGCCCGGAAGCACGGTCTCTGGGTCATAGAGGATTGTGCCCAATCCCATCTGGCTGAGGTTGATGGGCAGGTCGTCGGGAGTTTCGGGGATGTCGCTTCCTATTCTTTCTACCCGGGAAAGAACCTTGGCGCGATGGGCGACGCAGGCGCCATTACCTGCAAGGACAAATCACTTGCTGATCGGATGGCAATGTTTGCGCGGCATGGCGGACTTTCAAAGGGCGACCACCAGATCGAAGGCATAAATAGCCGCCTCGACGGACTGCAGGCCGCGATCCTGTCGGTGAAGCTGCCGCGTCTGCCTGAATGGACTGCAAAGCGGCAGGAATGGGCGAGACGCTATGTGCGCGCCCTCGAAGATATTGGTGGGCTGGAACTGCCTGAAACGGCAGCCGGGCGAAATCACGTCTATCACCTGTTTGTGATCAAGCACGAGCGGCGCGATGCCCTGGCCGCCCACCTCAATCATGCCGGCATCCAAACCGTGGTCAACTATCCGATATCGCTGCCGTTCCTGCCGGCTTACGAACGCCTTGGCCATCGGCCGGAAGATTTTCCCAACGCGTTTGGAAATCAATCCAGGATTCTTTCAATTCCGATTTTCCCTGAAATGACAGAAGCTCAACTCCTGTACGTCGCAGATATGATCAGGGGCTTCGCCGAGTGAGTGACGAACGCCCGGAGAGCCATGGAAGGCGCAGCAATCTTCTTGGAAACTCAGGCTGGAATTTTGCGGGTTTCCTTTTTACGCTGATTGCTAATCTTGCCACGGTGCCGTTCGTCGTGCGCTGGATTGGACTGCAGGCACTGGGAAGCGCAGGCATAGTGATCGCTATCGCAGCTCCCGTGACGCTGATCGGCACGGTGCTCGGGCAGGCCGTTGTCAGGGAAATTTCCGCGCGGATTGGACGTGGCGAGGAGCATGCCGCCGCCCGTATTGCTATCGTCGGATTGAAAATCTGCCTGATCGCTTCGGCGGTGGCTTGGCTAGGGATCGTGCTTGCCGGTCCATGGATCATGACCGGCATCGCCGGTGCGTCTCTTCCATTACAGAATCTCACCGTCTCCTTCCTCATTGTCGCAACCGGCATCGTGGCGCAGCAGTTCTCGTTTGTCCTGCAAGGTATTTGCGTGGGAAAGCAAAATTTTCGATTGGTGGCCAAAGCATCAGCGTGGAGTTCATTCGCAACCATCATCGTGACCTTGGGATGCACGTGGTCCTTTCCAGTGCTGAATGGCTATTTGCTCGGATTTGCTGGAAGTCTTGTATTCTCGACTGCAGGATGGATATGGGTTACATCCTCGGAATTCCGTGAGAGCGGCAGATTGATCTCGTCGTCTCCCGACGAACTGAAATCATTGCTTCATTTTGGAAAATGGCAAAGCCTCTCTCAGCTTGCCGGAATCTTTGGCAACCAGATTGACCGCTACGTTCTGGCTTCGCTCGCGCCGTCTGCCGTTGTCGGCCAATATAACGTGTGCAATCGCCTCCAGGAGGCCGCTTACATCGCGGTCATACGTATCTGTGAAGTCCTGTTTCCTCGATTTGGCAACATGTCGAACAGCCGCGAAGAGGAGCGGCATGATTTCTTCATGCTCGCCTCATGGGGCAATTCGGCTTTCGGAGCCATCGTACTCTCGCCAATCGCGGTTCTCTCTAGGCCGCTGTTGACGGTTTGGGTCGGCGAAGAAACCGCTGCAGGCGGCACGCATCTGCTCCAGATACTCATTCTCGGCGGCATCGTCGGGTGCGGTTCGAATGTATTCCAGTATTACGCCATGGGAATGGGCAGAAACGCACCGGCCGCATATACTTCGCTTGCGTATTCGGTGATGACGGTTGTTTTTTCTTTCGTTTCCATTTGGTTTTACGGTCCATACGCTGCTGGAGCAGGTTTGCTTGCTGCCAGCCTTGTAAGAGTACCTCTGGCGCTTTTGGTGACACGCAATTGCTTCTTTCGCACTTTCAGCGCGGAGCAAATGTTTGCCTGTACAGTTGCTCCTATCTTGGTTGGCATCTGCATTGTTGTCGGATCTCTGGGCCTGAATTTCACCTGGATCAATGGCTGGCTGTCCCTCGCTCTCGCGTATGTCTGTTCTGTCTGCGTTGTCTCCGCCGCGATCGCAGGCGTGGCGATGACGACGAAAACCGGGAGCATTATCTTGTCCCGTATCTATGGGTCCGTTAGAACGGCTTTGTCCGAGAGACGCCTGATTGGATGGAATAACCATCTTGTGAAACGCAAGAGAGGGTTTTGAGTGATCACTGTGGTAGACTATGGCGTCGGGAATATCGGCGCAATTACCAATATGGCGGAGTATCTGGGGATCGATGCTCGGCCAAGCGGCGATCCCAAGGAGATCGAAAGTGCCGCGAAGCTCATTCTTCCAGGGGTCGGTGCGTTTGACAAAGCAATGGCCACGTTGAGAAACAGAAAATTAGTCGATCCACTGAATCACGCAGTGCGCGAACGGAGGGTTCCTGTTCTCGGCATATGTCTCGGTATGCAGCTGTTGGCGCGATCCAGCGAGGAAGGCTCGGAACCGGGACTCGGCTGGATAAATGCGGATGTGAAGCGCATCAGGCTGCCGGCAACATCATCCCTTAAAGTTCCTCATATCGGCTGGCTTGAGATAAGGCCGCGCCGAGAAAGCGCTCTGTTCGACAGGTCCAACCGGAGGGAGCGCTTTTATTTCGACCACAGCTATTTTGTCGATTGCGATGATCCGAATGACGTTACCGCCGTCATCGACTACGGCGAGGAGCTATGTTGCGCAATGAGTTCGAACAATGTCAGCGGCGTGCAATTTCATCCTGAAAAAAGCCACCGCTTCGGGATGCGGGTTCTTGAAGCATTCGGAAAGCTTTGATGAGAAAAAGGCTTATACCCGTCCTGCTGGTCGATCAGAAGCGTCGACTGGTGAAAACGATAGAGTTTGGTGAGCGCACCTACGTCGGCGATCCCTTCAATGTTGTGCGCCTGTTCAACGAAAAGGAAGTCGACGAGATCTGCATTCTCGATATCGACGCCACGCGTACGGGGCGAGGTCCTGACCTCGGCTTCGTTCGCGAACTCGCAACCGAATGTTTCATGCCTTTGGCATATGGCGGCGGCATCACCGAGCTTAAGCAGTGCGAGGAACTTAACCGCTCTGGCGTCGAGAAGTTTGTACTCGGTCAAGGCGCGCGCAATTCGCAACTGGTGGGAGCGATCGCTGCCGATATGGGCAGCCAGGCTCTGGTTGCCTGTGTCGACGTTGACGGTCGCGGTGCGGCGGCGAGCTGCTACGCTTCAAGTGGTGTGAGGCAAGAGCCGATAGAATTCTGCCTGAGGCTGCAGGATGCCGGTGTTGGCGAAATAATTCTTCAGTCGAAAACTCTCGACGGCACGCGCAACGGGTATGATCTTGAGTTGATCCAGTCGATTAGCCGACAGCTGAGCATTCCGGTCGTTGCCTTGGGTGGCGCCGGAAACGTCGCCCACATGGAGGAAGGCCTTCATGCTGGCGCTTCCGCCGCGGCCTCGGGGAGCGCCTTCACCTTTATCGGTCGGCTAAGGGCAGTCCTCATAAGCTACCCTGCACCAGAAATTTTGGAGGAGGCGGAGCAAGGTGCTCATGGATAACGCGTCGCGAGTTTGCTCATTTTGCGCCATGGACAATTCCAACCCGTCGATCGTGTTTGACGCAAACGGCCAATGTAACTGCTGTCGAGATGCGCTGAATCGCAAACCGCACGAGTGGTGGACTGGCCCGGAAGGCGATGTTCGAATGCGGCGATTGATCGCCACATTGAAGGAAGAAGGCGCAGGTAAGCCATACGATGCGATGGTCGGGCTTAGCGGTGGAATTGACAGCGCGTTTCTTGCGCATCTCGCCGTCCGAAAGCATGGTCTTCGTCTTCTGGCGGTCCATGTTGACGGCGGTTGGAATTCCGAGCCCGCCGTCCACAATATTGAAATTCTTGTCCGAAAACTCGATCTCGACCTTCACACCTATGTAATCGAGTGGCAGGAGATGCGCGATCTGCAGATCGCGTTTATGAAGGCTTCTGTCCTCAATCAGGACATCCCGCAAGATCATGCATTCTTTTCCACCCTCTATAGGACAGCAGCTAAATTCGGCATTCGTCACTTCCTCAGCGGCGTAAACTTCGCGTCAGAATCGGTGATACCCCGCGGCTTTGGCTATCCGTCGATTGACGGAACGCATGCGAGCGCGATTCAAAAACGCTTCGGCTCCTTGAAGCTCACGACCTACCCCTTCATGAGCCCTCTTGAGTATATTTGGCTTACCCGCGTCCGCCGGCAACTCACCATTCACCGTCCGCTCAACTACATCGACTACAATAAGGAAGAGGCGCGCACTGAGCTTCAGCGCGAATATGGGTGGCGTGACTACGGTGGCAAACACAGTGAATCCAGATTCACAAAATTCTATCAGGATATCTATCTTCCGAAAAAATTTAACTTTGACAAAAGACGGCTTCACCTTTCAAGTTTGATTGTTGCTGGACAAATGACACGGGAGGAGGCGCTGCGCGAAATTTCAAAGCCCATCATCTCCGGTCAGGATGCCCGCAGGGAAACAAAGTTCGTGGCCAAAAAACTGGGATTGAAGCCGGAAGAGCTCCAATCGTATATCGAGGCACCGCCAGTACCGCACAGCAATTATCCGAACGGCATGTGGCTTCATAAAGCGCTTTTGCGCCTGCGTAACATGACACGGACACTCCTGCCGACACGTAACGCAGCCGCAGAGGCAGCAGATGTCGACTAGCCTCGTCTTTGCCATGGCTGTTACATGGTCGGTGGCGTTCTACATCTGGAGGGTGGGGATCAATCTGACGCTTTCGTCAGTTTTTTTAGGTCTCATGCTCGCGCTTCATGGGCCCATGTATCTCTATTACACTCGAATATGGGGTATACAGACTAAGTTTTTTGAGACAATTTTGTCTTCTGCTCCTTATACCGATGCTATCGGCGCACTGGATCTCTCCCTTGCCCTTTCATTTGTTTGCATCACTATCGGCATAGCAGGAGCGGATTTCGCGTTCGGTGTTAACCATCAACAGATCCAGGCGGCACTGCATTCCTGGCGCACTCAGCCTGTCCGGATAGCCAGTGGTGTCGCTCAACGACTCAAAATAATCTCGGCCATCGGCTTCTTTATCATTCTCGCCTTTATTATTGTCGAAAACAAAATCCCCCAAATTATTGTCTACTTCATTTCCGACGCAAGCGAAGTCGCGAAGATTGCGATGCGGCGCGAGTCGGGTGGAAGCCGCTTTTATCTTTTCAATCTCCTGGTCTCCAACCTATTTCCCTTCTCTGCTTTTTGCTGTTTTATAGCTTTAAGACAGCGGTCAATGAAACTGCCAGCGATCGCGTGGGCTTTTATCGTTGCCGTCATGGTGGCCAAGGCCTCGACTTTGAGCAAGGCGCCATTGGCGATATTTGTACTGCAGTTGATAGTCGTGGAACATCTTCGAAAATCTTTGGATCTGCCATTGGGGATGGCGATTAGGTTTATTTCGTTTTGTGTTCTTTTGTTTGGTGCGATGGTACTTGTTGCCATTCGTGAATTGCATGGTGTCGGCGACGCGCTCGATTTTCTATTTTATCGTGTATTCATGATCGCAAACGAAAGTTTGCTTGAGTATTATGCCGCAATTCCAAGTGTTCTCCCCTATGGTTGGGGTAGTAAGTTCAGTTGGCTGGTAGGCTCTCTGACCGGTCAACCCAGTCAACCTACCTATGTACTGGTCGGCGCCGTCCATCGCGGCATGGAAGGTTCCACCTCGACAGCGATGTTTATCGCCGATGCCTGGGCCGACTTCTCTTGGGTGGGTGTGTTTCTATTTTCGCTATTCGCCGGATTTTTTATCCGCTTGCTAGATATCCAGCTAATAGTGAAACGAGGGAAGACCGTCGCAACGATTGCGGGGCTGGCTCTCGGCCACTATGGAATATTCGTGATGCTTTCGACCGCACTTCAAACTGCGATGATGACCGGCGGTTTGTTTTTGATTGTTCCATTAGTGCTGGCGCTGTCCAGCTCGCTGAAATGGGTGCCAGATAAGAACGACGGTGGACAAGAGCATCTTGTCCAGCTCGGACGGGTATAGAATCCAATATGCGCGTTTTTCAAAATTCCGGGGTATATGCTGCTTATATGCGGCGGCTTGATATACTCGCAGTTGATGCGAGAAGTTTTTCAGACAGATTGTCTCATTTTCTGGATGATCGCTATGGCGCTTGCCACATACTGAACCCGGTGATGGAGGCCTCTCCAGATACCTTCTTTACGAACGGCGATGACGAGATACTTCAACGATACTGGGCGGTAGAAAACGGTTTGCCCGCCACCTCCGACATGGAGCAGATCTTGCTGAGCCAGATCGAACATCACCGCACCGAGATATTTTATAATTCGGATCCGATGCGATACGGGAACGATTTCGTCCGCAAACTTCCTGGCTGCGTGCGGAAGTCAATCATGTGGCGAGCGGCGCCTTCCGGCAATACCGACTTCGGCGCCTACGATTTGATCGTCTGCAACTTTCCTACCATATTGGAAGGTTATCGGAAGCTTGGCTGGCGCGCGGAATATTTTGCACCAGCCCATGATCCGGCAATGGATAGCTATGCCGAAAATCGAGACCGGCCAATCGATGTGCTTTTTGTCGGAGGCTATAGCCGTCACCATCGTCGGCGTGCAGAGATACTGCAAGCCGTGTCGGCTATTCGAAGGGATTTTAAAGTTCGTTACCATCTTGATCGGTCGCGATTGACTAGGCTTGCTGAGAGCCCGATTGGCTGGCTTCTGCCGCTTGGGAAGCACAGACGTCCGAAGAATATTCGCGCAGTGTCCCGTACCCCTCTTTTCGGACGCGAGCTTTATGAAGCGATTTCGCAGGCGAAAATTGTTCTAAACGGCGCCGTGGATATGGCGGGAACGGACAGGGGAAATATGCGATGCTGGGAGGCGCTAGGATGCGGTGCGCTAATGGTCTCGGACTCCGGTGTTTATCCCGAGGGGATGGTCAATAATATCAGCATGGTAACATATGAAGATGCGGAATCCGCGGCGCGGACAATTGTAAATCTGCTTCGGGAACCGGGGCGCCTCCAGGCGTTAGCCAACGAGGGAACCCGTACTGTGCGAACCGTGTACAACAAGCGTGCCCAATGGCTCAACTTCCAACGGCTGGCTGCAAGCGCATGAAGCTTAGCCTGACCACGATCGCAAACATGGCGGCGGGATGGTTGGCCCGCAAGCGGAGCAAATTTCTCGTCGGGAGTGGTAGCAATGTCCGTTGGCTGGCGTTGCGATCCATTCGCGGAGGCAATGTGAAGGTCGGCGAGAACTGCATCATCAATTGCAATATCAGCTTCGATGATCCCCGCGGCCGCATCAGCATTGGTGATCGCTGCTATATTGGTGCCAGTCACCTGGTATGCCATTCCGGAATTACGATTGGAAACGATGTCATCATCTCATGGGGAGTGACAATCGTCGATCATGATTCTCATTCTCTCGACTGGGAATTGCGCAAGAGCGATGTGACCGATTGGGGCTTGGGAAGGAAGGATTGGACGGGGGTTTCCATCAAGCCGGTGTTTATTCAGGAGAAGGTGTGGATTGGTTTTGGCGTGAGTGTCCTGAAGGGGGTGACAGTCGGCGAAGGGGCAGTTATTGGAGCCCATGCTGTTGTCACGCGCGATGTCCCCCCTTACACCGTCGTCGCCGGTAACCCCGCTCGCATAATTCGGAATCTCAAGCGGACGCAAAAAGAGACAGAAGGTCAACCATGACGGCAACAAAGTTGGACACGTGGGAAGCAGCCGTCCAGTGGCTTCGGCAACAGCCTGACCAGCAAAAGCTGGTGCTCGATGCCTACTACGACGATCCGATTCTGCAGGCGGCCGAGCGGTATTGGCGGAGCGGCGAGTGGGGTGCCATTCGCGAATTTCTCCCGCAGGCGCCAGGAACTGCAGTCGATATCGGCGCCGGTCGTGGTATTGCCAGCTATGCTCTGGCAAAGGAAGGTTTTGAAGTAACGGCACTGGAGCCCGACGCGAGCGACCTCGTGGGTGCTGGTGCAATTCGTGCCCTTTTCAATGAAGTTCATCTTCCCATTTCGATCGCCGAGGAGTTTTCCGAAAAGCTCCCATTCTCCGACAATGCCTTCGATGTGGTCTTTGCCAGAGCCGTTCTGCATCACACCTCCGATCTGTCGGCCGCGTGCCGCGAATTCTTTCGAGTGCTCAAGCCCGGCGGGCGCTTCATCGCAGTTCGCGAACATGTGATATCGAGCGAACGCGATTTGCCGATCTTTCTGGATCGCCATCCCCTGCACAAACTCTATGGAGGGGAAAACGCCTTTCTTCTGAAGGAGTATCAGAACTCTATTGTTTCGGCCGGTTTCAAGATGGACAAGCTCCTTATGCCGCTGGAGAGCGAGATCAACTTCGCCCCCTACACTCGGGCGGAGTTGAAGGCGCAGATTGCCAAGCGATTGCCGCTCTTCGCAAGAGCCGTTCCAGCGCTTTTGAATTCTCGGTCGGTCTGGACGATCTTCTCGCATATCGCAGCAAAGTTCGATCGGCGGCCGGGCCGGCTATATTCGTTCGTCGCCACGCGACCCCAATAAAGTAAAAGAATGGCTCGTATACTCATCACAGGTGCTCACGGATTTATCGGAAGATATCTGGCAAAGTCGCTTGCACTTGCCGGGAACTCCGTTTTCGGCCTTGGGCACGGCACCTGGTCACCACTTCACGCCCAGCGCTGGGGGCTAGTCTCTTGGCATAACGGCGAGGTCGATATCCCCAATCTCCGGTTGATTCAACAGCAGTTTGGGACGGTGGACATTGTGTACCATCTTGCGGGGGGCTCGTCGGTCGGAGCAGCAATCGCAAATCCTCGCGAAGATTTCCACCGCACGGTCAGCTCGAGCATTGAACTGCTTGAATGGATGAGACTGGAGGCCCCTAAAAGCAGCTTAGTGGCGGTTTCTAGTGCTGCTGTTTACGGGGCAGGGCACACAGGTCAGATAGCTGAAACGGCGAAACCCAACCCCTTCTCTCCCTACGGTCATCACAAGCATATAATGGAATCTCTCTGCATCTCCTATTGCGAGAGTTACGAGTTAAAGGTCGTGATCGGTCGTCTGTTTTCAGTTTATGGGGAGGGATTACGCAAGCAATTGCTCTGGGACGTTTGCTCCCAGCTCGAGGTTCATCCTGAGCGACTCCTTCTCGGTGGCAGTGGCAACGAGCTTAGAGACTGGACGGCGGTGACCGACGTCGCGCGCGCGCTGTCGCTTATCCACACCGAGGCGAGCCCCTCGCCAAAAGTTATCAATATCGGCACCGGCCGCGGCACCAATGTTCGTGCGATCGTTGAAGGTATTGCCCAAGCATGGGCGGTCGATACCAATTTGGAAGCCAGGATTGAATTTTCGGGTAAAGCAAGAGCTGGCGACCCTCAAAGCCTGATAGCCCAGTCCGAGCAGCTCGCAGCCCTCGGGTTCGAGTGGCAAAAGGATTTGATGGAAGGCCTCTCAGGCTATGTCAGGTGGTTTCGATCGGAATCCGGTGTGAGATCATGACCCGTATTGCCTTTACGATGATCGGCGGGAAAAACTGGACCGGCGGTTATAACTATCTGATAAATCTCGCCAGGCTGCTGTCCGCTGATCAGAGCAGAGCTCTTACGCCGGTTATGTTCTTTGGAACCGACGTCGATGAAGAAGATATAACTCCATTTGCGGCTCTCAATTGCGTTGAGGTGGTCCGTAGCCCGCTCTTTAACAGATCCAGGAGCTTTAGATCTCTGCTCACCGGTCTCGTCACCGGCGCCGACTGGCGTGTGCGTAAGCTGTTTAGAACTCACCGGATAGATGTCGTGTTTGAGGTGGCACAATTTTTTGGTTTCAATCTCGGCATCCCCGCTATTGCCTGGATCCCAGATTTCCAGCACCGCTTCCTCCCCCATCTCTTCAGTAAGCTTGGCTACTGGAAACGCGATATAGGGTTTAGAATTCAGGTCCTGGGAAAACGCGAGATCATGTTGAGCAGTGAAGACTCGCGCGTCTCGTGCGAAGTTTTCTATCCGTCCTCCCGGGGGCGCACACACGTCGTCAGGTTTGCGGTGCCGCCCAAGGTAGTGATTGTTCCTGCGGCTGCTCGTGCTCTTGCCGACAAATATGGACTGCCTGAGCGATATATCTTCCTTCCCAACCAGTTCTGGCAGCACAAGAACCATCTTCTTGTCGTGGAGGCATTGACGATCCTCCGCCGCCGCGGTCAAGACGTTACTGTCGTAGCATGTGGCAGCCAGTCTGATCCGCGCGATCCCTCTTATTTTCCGCGTGTGAAGGCTGCTATCGACGGTTCCGGTCTCTCCTCAAACTTCATTCTTCTCGGTCTTATCCCATATGGCGATCTTGCTCCACTCGCAACCGCTAGTATGGCCTTGCTGAATCCATCTCTCTTCGAAGGATGGAGCACGACGGTCGAAGAGGCCCTGTCGTGGGGCGTGCCGTTGATTTTGTCGGATTTGGACGTCAACAGGGAACAGGCGGGCGAAGTGGCCGTATTTTTCGACCGCCATGACGCACAGGCGCTTGCAGACGCACTTGCTTCGGCAAATCTGTCTTCGCCGGATATTCTGTTCGAACGGGCGGCGAAGGCACAGGCCATCGCGAATGAACGCGTCGACCGCTTCATCACTGATTTCCATGCGCTTGTTCAACGGGCTGCCACCGAACGCCGGTAGCAAACCACAGTAGAAGGCCGGGGGACCTCGCCTCTACCCACCAGCTATGAAAGTAAGTGTGAATGCGCGAACCGAAAATTTCAATCATCACCGTTGTCTTCAATAACGAAGCCACGATTGCTGATACGATCGAATCCGTTCGCGCTCAAAACTATCCGAATATGGAGTATATCGTCGTCGACGGACTCTCAAAGGACCGCACGCTTGATCGGATCAACGAACGCCGCGATGTTATCACGCGCCTGGTTTCCGAAGAGGACTTCGGCATCTATGATGCTATGAATAAAGGAATAAGTCTTGCGACCGGCGATGTTATCGGCTTCATCAATGGAGACGACTTCTACATGCCGGGCGCTGTGGCAAAGGTCGCGGAGGCGTTCCGGGATCCGGCCTTGGACGCATGTTACGGGGATCTCTGCTATGTTCGGCAAGACGATACCTCAAAGATCGTGCGCGACTGGCGCTCTTCGCCTTTTGTACCTCGGGCTTTCGAAGAAGGCTGGTGCCCGCCTCATCCGACCTTCTTTGTTCGGCGCGAGGTCTACAAGCGCCTTGGGTCATTTGACCTCCGTTATGGGATTGCTGCTGATGTAGAATTAATGATGCGCTTTCTGGAACGCCACCGTATCAAGTCGAAATACCTGCCCGGCATTATGGTGAAGATGCGAATGGGCGGCACGACAAATCGCAGCTGGAAGAATATCCTGCAGCAAAACAAAGAAATTCTACTTGCGCTTGAAACTCACGGGTTGAGAGCCAGCCCAGTACATTTCTTCTCTAAGAAGCTTGTATCGCGGGGCATGCAGGTACTTCGTGCGGCCTTGCTCAGGGTGCGCTAACGCATTAGCCGTTCGACCGGCTACGGCGATTTCGCTGCATGAGGTATGCGCTTTTAAGGATGTTGACCAGAACGCCGATAACGAACCCGACAAAGAGACCTGCAGTCAGAATAGTTATCTTGGTCGGGGAGACGGCATTTGATGGAGCGTAAATTGGGGTAAGCAGAGTTGCAGACTTGCTTAATTCTAGTTTACCCGTCAAGTCGGCAATGTCCTTACGCAATGCGATCGCATCGTCGCGTGTCGCGAGATATATTGCCTGCTGCCATCCGGAATCCTGCGCCTCCTTCAGGAGCTTCGAATTTTCCACGAGTTGATCCTGCAGTGACTTGATTTGGGATTTCAGATGTTCCGAGCTGGTGGAGGCAACCAACGTCTGCTGTTCTTGAACCCCCCGCACGATCGCGGCGACGCACTGCCGCGCCAATTCAGCGGTTGGGGCAGTAAAGGAAATTGCGATGATGTCATTGGGAACTGATGGTGCCGTCACCCTCACATTTTGCGAAATCTGTTCGGCGGTTACCGGGCCGCCGTCGGAGCACGCGGAGACGATCTGCTGATCGAAAGCTGATGGAGATCGCAGACGAAAAGTAACATGCTCACGAGGCTCCACAAGAGCGACGGCATCAGGATCGAGCTGTGTCGGAGCCGACGTGGTTGCGAGCACTAGTTGCGCTGAGGCTTGATAGTAAGGTTGGCTACGCCAGAGGAACACGCCTGCCAGTGCAACTCCAATGGAGCAGCACACAATAATGATGGCCATGCCACGTCTTAGAAAGGAAACAACAGAGAATAGATTAATTTCCTCGTCAAATAATCTTTTTTCCATGATCGCAGCTTTCAGAATCCGCCATAGGCTCCAATTTAGCAAAGAATTTCATAGCAGCTGGGAGCCTAATGACGCTTCAATCCTATCGGACCTCCAATGTCAATCGTCAAAAGACTGCAACCTGGGCTTATCACGATGCCTGATGGGATCCCGTTAACCGCACGGCTATGCAGATCTTCGCCGGCCTCGTCGCGGTGATTTTACGGACTCCGCAGCCACGTTCACGCCGCCGTATTGGTTTCTACGCCGACCAAAGCAAAATCCGAGACCTCACCTGTCGAAGAATAGCCGGAAACAAGCTCAGCCAATGTTGCACGTGCAGCGATCATATCGTTGCGATCCAATGCCGCATTGAGCGCGTTGAGCTTTTTCAAAAGCTCCGGCCAGAACAGGAAATCCTCACGCGCCTTCATGATCCGGGGATGTTCGGTTGTCTCAGGATTATCGCCGATCAGCAGCTCTTCATAGAGCTTCTCGCCGGGTCTGAGACCGGTCACGGAAAGCTCGATATCCCCTTCGGGACTGTTCTCGTCGCGGACGGTCAATCCGGAAAGCTCCACCATCTTGCGGGCGAGATCGGCAATGCGAACCGGTTCTCCCATATCGAGCAGGAAAACATCGCCGCCCTCGCCCATCGCGCCGGCCTGGATGACCAGCTGCGAGGCTTCCGAAATGGTCATGAAATAGCGGGTTATCTCGCGATGTGTCAGGGTAACGGGGCCGCCTTCCTTGATCTGCTGCCGGAACAGCGGCACGACGGATCCGGAGGAGCCGAGGACGTTTCCGAAGCGGACCATGGAAAAATTCGTTCGCAGTCTGTCGGTCGCCGATTCTGCCGCGAGCGCCTGCAGAACCATCTCCGCCAGCCTCTTGCTGGCACCCATTACATTTGTCGGACGCACGGCCTTATCCGTACTGATCAGCACGAAATTCGAGACGCCGTATTTATGCGCCGCGCGTGCCGCAACAAGCGTCCCCATGACGTTGTTCTTGATGCCTTCGACGGCATTGTGTTCGACAAGCGGCACATGCTTGTAAGCGGCGGCATGATAAAGCGTCTGCGGGCGCCAGCTCTGGATGATGTGCTCCATGCGATCCTGATCGCGGACGGAACAGAGGATCGGAACGATCTGCAGATTTTCATGCTCGTAGAGTTCGGCCAGCTTCCGCAATTCGGCATCGATATTATAAAGCGCAAACTCGTTCTGATCGATGAGGATCAGGCTGGAAGGCGCGTTGCGCAGAATCTGGCGGCATAACTCGCCACCGATCGAGCCGCCGGCGCCGGTGACCATCACCACCTTGTTGCGCATCGCCTTGTCGAGCAGCTCCTGGCGCGGCGCCACCGCTTCTCTGCCCAGCAGATCTTCGATCTCCAGCTCACGAATGTCGGAGACGGCGACCCGTCCCTGAGCAAGCGCCGTGAGATCCGGCAATGTGCGAACATTCACCCTGGCCTTGCGGATATGCTCCAGGATTTCGTTGCGCCGCTGCCGGGAGGCCGATGGCAGCGCAAGAAGCACATTGTGCACGCCAAGGGCTTCGGCAAGCACCGGAAGATCCGAGGGGTCATAGATCGGCAAGCCACCCATGACGCCGCCCTTGAGGCGCGGATCATCATCCAGATAGCCGACGACTTTGAGTTCGGCGCTGTTCGTCAGGGCAGCCGCCAGTTGCCGCCCGGCCTTCCCGGCCCCATAGATCAGCACCTTCGCGAGCATATTCTGGTGAAGGATACGCTGGTAGGCATCCCCGAGCCAATAGCGGATACCCAATCGCGACAGCCCGATCCCGATCAGCAGCAGGAAAGGCTGGAGAATGCCGACGGTTCTCGGAACACCCGGCACGCTGAGAGCCGTAAATATCGTCATGAAGGCGAAGCCGTAGATCGCAATCGCCTTTAAAACAGTAATGAACGCAGCCAGATTGGCATAACGGAAGATCGCCCGATACATGCCCATGACGATGAAGATGGGAAGGGCCATGCATAGCGAAACGAAAACCGGCAGCCACTGCACGCCGGTCAGCACCGTCCATTCGTTCAGCCGGAAGCAATAGGCCAGCCAGATCGTCAGAACACAAAAGCTGGAATCCACCAGCAAAGCCAGAGCGCGTTTGGCAACCCGCGGCATCGCCAGCAAAGGGGCGACGAGCGCTTGCATCGGCACCAACAACCATCGTGAGCGCGATGTCTCAGAGGGAGAATTTTCGGGCATCGCTTACCAGCGTCTCGCAGATCTACAGACAACCACCTTCTTGTCGCTTTCTGCAACGAGCGCAACTGAAATAATCGGAAACCAAGGTCTTCCGCACCGCTTATCTATCAGAAGTAGGTAGCCTAATGCCGTATTCCCTTGCGCCGGATGACCTTGCCTGCGGTCAGAAACAGGATGCGCATGTCGAAGCCGAATGAACGCCGCTTAAGATATTCGACGTCGAATTTCACCTTCTCCGGAACAGGCAACTCGTCGCGGCCGTTGATCTGCGCCCACCCGGTCAATCCGGGCAGAAGCTTGTCGACCCCATGCACCGTCCGCAACTCGATCAGATCATCCTGATTGTAGAGCGCCGGCCGTGGGCCGACGAAACTCATCTTGCCCCCCAGAATGCACCAGAGTTGCGGCAGTTCGTCGAGGCTCGATTTGCGCAGAAACGATCCGATAGGTGTCAAAAACCGATCCGGGTTCACGAGCAGATGCGTGGCGACGGTTGGCGTATCGACGCGCATGCTGCGGAATTTCGGCATCAGGAAGATCTGGTTGAGGCGACCGACACGTTTTGACCAATAGAGGATTGGTCCCGGCGAGGTAAGGCGAACACAAAGAGCGACGACGAGAATTGGGACGAGCAGGATCGCAGACGCTATCAAAGCCAGGAAAAAATCCACCGCCCGTTTCAAACCCATGCTCCACAGCTCTTCCATGCTTACCGGCGGTTTCTGCCTTTGCGCCATCGCCTTGCCGTATCGTCAAAAAAGCATCTCCAGTCAACTGCAGTCCATCGTGTTCCGCGATGGACGGGCTTGGTCAATCACCACTTGTCCCTCCCCCTGGCTTCGCGAAGCCGAGCAGCCTCTAACTCATTGATCTCAAGCCGAGAAGCTCCCAATCAGAAGTTATCTCCATCTTCATTTCCGTCACATTTCGTTAACCATAAAAGTTGCGCCGGATAGGCCGCGAAGTGAAGCTTCATCCTGTCTTCCCTCTCACCGGCGAATTGGTGCGGGCGAGGGCCATCAACATTGGACCGATGGCGAATTCACCTTTCTCGGCGCGGCGTGTCAGATCGCGCAGATAACCGCCGGCGGAATTGATATGCCCTGCCCTTTCCAGGACGCAGGCCATGACGGTGGCAGCGTTTTCGCTGCCCATGATCTCGCAAGCCTCTTCATAGGCCGACGGGCTGACGCCGAGCATCGAACGTACCGCGACAGCCGCGGCCATCAGATCGCGCCATGTGCCGACCGAGCCCTGGGGCCCATAGGCTGCAATCTCAGGGCAGGCCTGCAGCACCAGCCCCAGCGGGAAGGATTTGAGCCCCCCGTTGGCGACGGAGGAAGCCCGTGTCCCGGAGACATACTCGTTCCTCCCTCCGTCTTTCTGTATCTGGGCTATCGGTTCGGCCCGACCTGCAGATCGATCCTCTGCCGTCGCGCCCTGCTTCGGTTCGAAGCCTGGTTCAGATTCAGAAGTGAAATGTGGGTTTGAATTCTGTATGTGCCGCTCAGAATGTTGGGCATTGCCGCTTTGATTGTGGGTTTTAATCTGCATTTCCAACTGATTGGTGATTTCCTCGCGCAGCAGTTCCAACTCGTCGACTGCGGATGCGACCTGCGCGGCGGATGGCGACCGCGGCAACCGTTCGACGACATGGCGAAAGTGCAGATGGATCGCATCCCAATCGCCGGCAGCCCCCTCCTCCAACGCCATCTCGATAAGCTTGGCGACGTCGCGCCGGCAAAGCGTCAGCCGCTCTCTGAGCCGCTGCAGGTGCAGTCGTTCCGCAACCACCTCCGCCGCCAGCCGCTCGATCTCCTCGGCGCGCGCGAGCAGCGGCGCCAGCGAGAAACCGAATGCCTCGCGCAGCCCTCCACCCTGCTCCTTGCGGGCGTAGCGCTTGCCGTTCGGGCTATCCTTGCGGATCAGCAGCCCGGCCTCGATCAAGCTCGCCAGGTGCCGGCGGATGGTCTGCTCCGCCATTCCATGCGCACGCAGAGAAAGCTGTGCATTGGAAGGAAACACGACAAGCCCGTTGTCTTCAGAGATCTCTCCTTTCGGATAAAAGCTCAGCAAGGCGTTCAGAATAGCGAGCGCCCGGTCGGTGACGCCGAGCAGCGGCCTGGCCTCGCACAGCGCACGATAGAGTTTCCACTTATCAATTGATTGGCCGGGCTCGATCTTTCGAGCAGTCGCCTGGCTTGCCAGCATGCCAAACGTCATCGGCCGCCGCCCGAAGGGCGTCGTCACACTTCCGCTTTCCATTGTCTTCGCCTTCTTCAAGGCAAAAGATCGCAGCTCACCAAATTCGGTGCCAAAGACTCTTGACTATGATTCGCGGAAATGTGATTCTCTGGGTGTCTAGATCAGAGAGGGCTTCCGCGACGGCAACGTTCGGGGGCCTTTTCTTTTGCTTATTGATCTCCGTTCTTCGTCAAATCCTGTGTCTTCTCGAACGCCTCGTAGAGACGATCCAGATTGCTGGCGATATAGGCCCCAAAGGCAGACGCCTTCTCCGCCTTCAGCGCGATGGTGAACTGTTTCCCGTCATCCTTGAACTTCGCCTTGACCGCGCCGTCCTTGCGCTGCCATGCGTGAGCCGCGGGCTGAGGCGCCGCGATCGATGACGTCGATTGCTGCCGCCTGCTGACGAAGGCAACCAGCATATCGAAGCGGGCATCCGGTTCCGCCGTCTCGAATTCCGCCGACCTGCTGAACTCGATCGCCCGGGCAGATATGTTTTCGGTCTCGAATTTTACCGATAGGTCGTGCCAGCGGTCACGGCCGGTGGTCTTTGCCGCACCGATTGCGGCCAGGACTTCGGCTGGGATTCGCTTGGTGACGGACAGCATCTTGGAAACCGTCGTCTTGTCGGCGCTGAGCGCCGACATGATCGTTTCCCTATCGAAACCCAGCGTGTCGAGCTTGTCGGCGAACATCGTCCGCTCGATGAAAGAGAGATCGGCGCGCGCCGAATTCTCCTGACCCTGCGCGATGACATGGTCGCGATCGTCAAGTTTCTTGACCACGGCGCGGACAGGCCGGCCGAGTTCTTTGGCAGCCCGGGCACGACGATGGCCGAAAGCGATCTGATAGCGGCCATCCTTCTCCGGATGCGGGCGGACGAGGATCGGAGAATCCTGACCACGCAGACGGATCGCCTCGACCAACTCGCGAAACTGTTCGTCGGCATGCGCCAGCCGGTCCGTGACGAACGAATCTTCGATCAGCGCAGGATCGAGATCAATCACCGTCTCGCCGGTCGCCAGCTTCTCTTCGATCGCTTTGGCCGCATCCGCCTTGGCGGCCAGCGCATCGATACTGCGGGTGACCGCTCCGAGAGCGCCGATCCCTTTATAGGTGATCTGCTGTTTCTCGTCCCTCTGGAGCGGCTCATCCTCATTGTTTACCGCAGTAAACTTCTTGGAATCGTCCATCAGGCCCGAGAGGAGATTCTTACGCGCCATCAGCTAGCTCCTCGCCGCGGTTTACCGCAGTAAACTTCTCGGTCATTTCCGCCCCCAGGCCTTATGAATGAGATCCCCGATCTCATTGTTGACGGCATCCATCGCCTCCATGGCGCGGTCATAGGTCGCGCGGGTAAACTGGCTCCGCTCGACCTCATAAAGCGTCTGGTTGGTCATCGCCGCATCCGAGATCGCAACGCTGCGCAACATCGGATTGGTCAGCACATGGTTCTTGAACATCGAACGCATGAAAGCGACCATCTGCGTCTGCGGCCCGTCCTGCGGGTCGTAGCGGGTGACGAGATAACGCAGCCAGTCGAGGTTCATGTCGCCGCCGGCACCCTTCAGCGTATTCAGCACTTCGCCGAGCATCTGCAGGAACTGGCACATCGACATAACATCGAGCATCTGAGGATGGACGGTGATCAGAACCGCCGTTGCGCCGCAAATGGCGCTCATGGTCAAAAAGCCGAGCTGGGGAGGGCAGTCGATGATGACGACATCGTAATCGTCGGCGACCGAGGACAGCGCCTCGTCAAGCCGCGCGAAAAAGACGCGCCCATAGTCGCCCGCCTTGCCCTGAGCAAGCACGCGCGGCGTATCATGCTCGAATTCCATCAGCTCGAGATTGCCCGGCACCAGATGCAGGTTCGGGAAATTCGTCGGCCGGATGATCTCCCGGAGCGGTCGCCGCTGATCGTCGTAGCGAATGGCGGCGTAGAGCGTCTCATTCTCGTTGACGTCGAATTCAGGCTGAAAGCCGTGGATGGCGGAGAGAGAGGCCTGCGGGTCGAGGTCGACGGCGAGCACACGGTGGCCGGTCAGCGCAAGGTGCTGGGCAAGATGCGCGGCACTCGTGGTCTTGCCGCTGCCGCCCTTGAAATTGACGACGGCAACGACCTGGAGATGTTCGCTGCCTTGGCGGTGACGCATATAATGCGTTCCGGCCCGGGCATTGTGCTCCAGGAAGGTGCGCATCTCTTCCATCTGCTCGGCCGTATAGGACCGGCGGCCCGACGGCGTGACCTGGGGAAGGGCGCCCTTGCCTTCCAGCGACAGATTGCGAAGATAACCACTGGTCACGCCGAGAAAACGCGCCACCTCGGCCAGCTGAAATTCCCTCAAACCCTTCAGCGCGCGCGGCGGAAACATTTCGAGCCGATGCTGCTTCAGCTTGTCGGATAGCTCCTGCGCCTGACCAATAATCAGTTGGTCGACATCGGAAATTGCTTTTTCTATCTGCGGTGCCATATTCATGGAAATCTCGAAAATGCGATTTAAAAGCCCTGCAAGCTTTGAAACCGCATTTAGCGCCGATTCTGGAGGGGTGGCAAGGCAAATAGGGTTAACAACACCCTACCGCTGGGTTGTCCAATCTTTTTCAAAGGCTTGGACATGCCCGCCCTATGGCGGGGTCCACCCGGCAATCGCGTCTTGACGGACCGAATCGCCGCAACGAAAATCGCGTCGGCATCATAGCCGATCGCAATAAGCAGGAATCCAAATATCGATGCGCGTAGCGCGCCGAGCTTCAGTGCCGCGTGCCGAGCAGACTACTGTCCTGGCCGCCTTCGGGAGAAAGGGATACGCCGCTTCTGTCGAGGTCCTGCAGCAGGGCGCCGAGCGCAAGGTCCAGGCAATAGGCGGAGAATTCGGCGTTCAGGTCTTTGGCGTTCTCTCGGGCATAGGCAACGAGCCTGGCGAGCGATACCAGCTCCTTGAGCTCTTCGTCACTTTTCGGCGTGATCGTTGCTTCGGTTGCGTCGTACATCTGAGAACTCTCCTGCTTCCCTTGCCGGTGTATGCCGGCAGAGCAAAGTCAGTTTAATCCTCTTGAACGAAAAACGCGCGTGACACAGGCGTGACAGGACCTGCCGGCTTACAGTTTCGGGGCCAGACTTCAGAAGCCGGCCCTGCGCAACGCCTCGCGATACTGTTCCTTCTGCCATTGCTCTTTGAAAGGGACGACCGAAAGCCATTTGTCGACATCGAAATCCGGATAGATCTCGCGCACCTTGCGCATATAGATACGCGCGTTTTTCATATCGCCGAGCATGGCCCAGCAGGCAGCCGAAAGCCGGTCCGCCGGTGTGCGGTCGTCCATAATGGAGATCTGCTCGAGCGCCTCGGCATAATGGCCGAGGGCGAAATTCGCCCCGGCCGCCGTCCAGAGATAGTCGGTCGGGCACAGCGGGTTGAGGGAAATGGCCCGCTCGATCTTGGCCAGTGCATCGGCAGGGCGCGACGCGTGGACGAGCGTATCGGCATAACTTGCGATGCCATCGGCATAATGCGGGCTCAGCTCTTCGGCGAGCTTCAACGCCAGGACGCTTTCATCGATGTCCCCGAGATAGAGCTTGGCAACGCCGAGTTCACGAAAGCCGGCCGCAAACGAAGGATCGGCGACGATTGCCCGGTTCGCATAGTCCTCCGCAAGGCCGAGCAACTGGCTGTCGCCGCGTGCCGTCAGCAGCCACTCGACGAGATACGTGCGTGACAATCCGCTGAGCGCAGGGGCAAAATGTGTGCTGTGTTGAAGCGCCTCGCGGAAAGCCTTTCGAGAGCGGCGCACGTCGGGGAGGGCAAGCCGCTTCACATCCCGCAGACCGAGAAGGTAGCTGTGATACGCGGCCGAATTACCCTCGAAGGAATCGCGCATGGTTTCATGCCGGCGGACCTGACCGGCAAGCTCTCTGGCAATCTGCCGTGCGATGTCGCGCCGGTGGCTTATCAGTTCGTATTTCTCGAGGCTGAAACGCTCGGCCCAGATGACTTCATCGCTACCGGCATGGATCAGCTGGACAAAGAGCGCAGGGATGCCCGCGCTATGGCTTAGCCTGGTGTCGAGAACGTATGAAATCGAATGGCGCTTGATCAGCTGATCCTTGTCGGCGTTGCGTGCGATACGGGCGGCCGTATGGGGCGCCACCACCGAAACCGTATTCAGCGCGCAAAGACCGATGGTCACGTCCTCGATCAGCGCCTCGGAGAGCATCGGCAAAGCACCGATCGTATCCGTCCCGCCCGGCGGCAGCAGCACCAGACGGGGCAGGGGGCCACGGGGTAGGGGACCAGGAACCCGAACGCCGTCGGTGAGCGGCACCGCGAAGCTCTGCAGTTGTTGACCGCCGTCAAAAATTTTGCGGACCTCTCCCAGCGCCTGGACGTCAAGGCCGATATCGAATGCGCTTTCCAGCTCATGCTTGCTCGTCTCGAAAAGCCGGCGGGCTTTCTCCAGCTGTCCTTCGGACTCATAGGCCTCAAGAAGGATACGACGAATGTTTTCGTCATCAGGCGCCTCGCGGAAAATCCTGAGCGCCGCCTCCTTGATCAGGCTCACATCCTCTCGCGACCGCGCCATCGGCAGCGCCGTCTTCAGCGCATCCACAAGAACCGCCATGTGCCGGTCGCGCTGGCCGGCGATCCATTGCCGCGTACTGGCGCTTTGGTCGGTGAGCCCAGCCAGGAAATCCTGGCGAAAGATGGCAACCAGCCGCTGCAGCTTGCCAAGGGCGCCTTCGCCTTCGGGGTTGGCAAGTTCAAAGAAATCACCGGAAAAGGCATCCGGCCTGACCCGCACACCGGTCGCCGTGAAGGCCAGAAGTTCGGCGCCCAGCTCGGTCTGACGCATCTGAATACGCGATATGGTTTTGCGCAGGTTGGCCATGATGTCAGAATTGTCATGGCTGTCCCACAAGAACCGCGCCAGCGCCGAGCGCGGATATTCGCTCCCGGCTCCGTCCCGCAGATCACGGTCCAGCAGATAACAAATCGCCAGCAGGCCTTTTTCCGGGAACGCCGCAGGTCGCCCTGCCTGGTCGATCAGTCGCAACTCACCAAATGACTCGAGCCTGAGCTTCATGCGGATAGTGCCTGCCGATATGCCTGACTATTCTCCGAGCGGAAGGGTGATATCCGCCACAGGGACACCCAATGTTACACCGCCGCTTTCCGCTTGCGCCATCGCCTTCACCAATTGGATGATGGTTTCACGGATATTCCGGTCGGCGATCTTCAGAAAGGCGCGATTGAGCACCAATCCCTCTTTCGTTCGCAGGAATTCGGCGACCGGATCAGTATTTGCGGGCAGATCCAGCCCTTGCAACGTCAACGGCTCGGAATTTTCCTGTTCGAAGAAGAAGCTCGGCGACGTGTGAAGCACATCGGCTATCCGCTGCAGACGGCTCGCACCGATGCGGTTGATGCCCTTCTCGTATTTCTGAACCTGCTGAAAGGTCACGCCGATTTGCTCGGCAAGCCGTTCCTGGCTCATTCCAAGCAACTGCCGGCGCATTCTTATACGCGCCCCGACATAGCCGTCTATTGCATTCGGTGTCTTGACATTCATCGCGTGTTTCAGCCTCGATCGCATTTTCAATCAGCGCAGCTGTAGTATTCCCCGCCCCGGTTTTCCATGATTGTTTTCACATCGCCTACCATATAGCCGATGATCGCAACCGAGTGTGGTAGGAAAACCCCCGTCCGGCAAGAGGTGAAGCGACGCAGAATGAAGCGGCAAAAGGGCAAATCGAACAAAAGCCGTACCGATCCTGATGAAACTGGGCTGTAATTGCCGCCCGCCTTACGCTAAATCCACGTCAGCGACCGTCGCTTGATCATCTTCCCCAGCCCCGATCGCCCGAAATCCATCGAACAAAGCGACGCGGCACGGCAACCAACCGGGCCGTCCAGGAGAAATGCCCATGGCAACCGTTGCCGAGCGTGCGCCCCGTTTCGAAAAAACTACGATGTCCATCCTGGTGGCGGTCAGCTTCTGCCACATGCTGAACGACATCATGCAGTCGCTGCTCGCCTCACTCTATCCGCTGTTCAAGGCGAACTACGATCTCAGTTTCGCGCAGATCGGTCTCCTCACCATGACGTTCCAGGTCACGGCGTCGCTGCTGCAGCCGCTGGTCGGCATCGTCACCGACCGCTGGCCGATGCCCTATTCGCTGCCGGTCGGCATGGCGAGCACTTTCTGCGGGCTCATCCTGCTCGGCAATGCCGGCAGTTTCGCCCTGCTTTTGGTTGCGGCCAGCCTGATCGGCTTCGGCTCGGCGGTCTTCCATCCGGAATCCTCGCGCGTCGCCCGTCTTGCCTCCGGCGGCCGCCACGGTTTCGCTCAGTCGTTTTTCCAGGTCGGCGGCAATGCCGGCCAGGCGATCGGTCCGCTGCTCGCCGCCTTCATCGTGCTGCCGCTCGGCCAACACAGCGTCTCCTGGTTTGCCGCCATCGCCATGATCGGCATGGTCGTGCTGAGCTGGGTCGGAAACTGGTATATTGGCCATCGTCGCCAGAACGCCAGCAAGCCGGCGGTGAGCCGGGCTCTGCCGCTGCCGCAGAACAGGGTCGTCTGGGCGCTGCTGATCCTCGTGCTGCTGACAGCGACGAAGAATGTCTACATGGCGAGCGTGTCGAGCTATTTCACCTTCTATGTCATCGACAAGTTTGCGCTGAGCGTCCAGCAGGCGCAGCTGATGCTCTTTCTCTTCCTCGGCTCGGTCGCCGTCGGCACGTTCCTCGGCGGGCCGATCGGCGATCGCTTCGGCGCCCGTTTCGTCATCTGGTTCTCGATTCTCGGCGTCATTCCTTTCGCGCTGCTGCTGCCCTATGCAAACCTGTTCTGGACGAGCGTGCTCAGCATCGTCATCGGCCTGATCTTCGCTTCGGCTTTTTCGGCGATCGTCGTCTTCGCACAGGAACTGGTGCCCGGCCGCGTCGGGCTGATCGCCGGCGTCTTCTTCGGTTTTGCGTTCGGGGCAGGGGGGCTGGGTGCAGCACTGCTCGGCAGTTTCGCCGATACCCATAGCATCGATTTCGTCTACCGTATCTGCTCCTATCTGCCGCTTCTCGGTCTGCTGACGATCTTCCTGCCGCGCATCCCGAAGCCAAAACCAGTCTGAGGCGATATAGCGCTTCGACAACGCATCGACCTGGAATATCCGCCATATTCCGGGCTCAATGCGTGATGCGGTGTCGCAAGCAGGCGATCACCTGCGGATGAGAATGTATTTTTCTCCTCATCTTGATGAAGAGGATAGGCTTGCTTTAATCCACTATTTTTATAGATAATATCTGTCCAATAATCGGTCGCGGCACGATATCGGAAGGAAATGGCATGTCTGCTTACAAACTGGTCGGCCTGGCGGGTAGCTTCAACCGTCCCTCGAAGACTTTCGCACTGGTCGAAAACATCGCCGGCCTTGCCGGTGAAAAATACGGCTTCGAGAACACCCTCTACGACCTCACCGATGTCGGCCCCTCGCTTGGCCAGGCGCTGCGCCGCGGCGATCTCGACAGCCGCGCAAAAGAAGTCATCGATGACATTGTCAATGCCGATCTGCTGGTCATCGGCGCGCCGACCTATAAGGGCAGCTATCCCGGCCTGTTCAAACATCTGATCGACCTGATCGACCCGCATGAGCTACGCGCCAAGCCGATCGTCATCACCGCGACAGGCGGCGGTGACCGGCACGCGCTGATGGTCGAGCATCAGCTGCGCCCGCTCTTCGGCTTCTTCATGTCGCACACGCTGCCGACGGCCGTCTATGCGTCCGATCGCGACTTCACCGATTACCGCGTCTCATCCGAACCGCTTGCCAAGCGAATTGGAGAAGTCATCGGCGAGCTTTCGACTTTCTTTCCCGCCCGCACGCAGGCCCTCATTGCTGCCGAGTAAAAGGTCGCGGAAACAGGCTCGAAGGCGGCGCTCCGAGGGCGCCGCCTTCATTTTTAGAATATGCTTATAAGCCGCGATCAATCCATAAATTTGGTAGAAATTTATCCTGCCGATATCGATGGCAGGGCAAGAGTTTTTCCGACCCTTCCTTCATATCAGACTTTCCTGCTTCGCTCCCGATCCACGCATTTGCCAATATTCGCCTGCTCGGGGCGTTCGGCCTCATTCAGTCAGACGGGATATAACAATGAGCAAGAACAAAAATCTTCACGGCTTCCACCTTTCGCGCCGCGCGGCTCTGGCCGCCGTCGCCGTTTCCGCTGCCACACTTTTTGCTTTTGCAGCACCTGCTCCTTCCTTTGCCGAGGACAAGTCGATCAAGGTCGGCATCATGGCCGGCGAGGAGGAGGACATCTGGCGCGTGGTCACCAGCGAGGCGGCCAAGAAGGGCCTCAAGATCGAAACGATCACCTTCAACGATTATACGCAGCCGAATGAAGCGCTGGAGCGCGGCGAACTTGACGCCAACGCCTTCCAGCACCAGCCCTATCTCGACAACCAGATCAAGCAGCACGGCTACCACATCACTCGCGTCGGCTATACCGGTGTCTGGCCGATCGGCCTCTACACCAAGAAGTACAAATCCGTTGCGGAGATTCCTGATGGCGCCGTCATCGGCGTGCCGAACGATCCCTCGAACGAAGGCCGGGCGTTGCGCGTTCTCCAGAGCGAAGGCCTGATCAAGCTGAAGGACGGCACCGGCATTCTGGCGACCGTCGCCGACGTCACCGACAATCCGAAGAAGATCGAAATCAAGGAACTCGACGCCGGCATCGTCGGCCGTTCGATCGACGATCTGGATGCCGGTGTCGTCAACACCGACTGGGCGCTGAAGAGCGGTCTTTCTCCGGCCGAACGCATTGCCCAGGAGCCGATCGCCGACAATCCCTATCGCAACTTCATCGCCGTCAAGGACGACAACAAGGATGCGGATTGGGTGAAGACACTCGTCTCTTCCTATCAGAACGACACCGTCAAGGCCGAGTTCGACAAGGTCTACAAGGGGACGGGTCTCAGCGCCTATTGATCGGCAATAGGGCCGGGGTTAAGGCCTGCCGAGAGGCGGTCCGGGCGTTGATTGCCCGGGCCGCCTTCGGTCTTTGTAAGGAAAAGCACATGAATTCCTTTGTTTCCACCACGGCGATCGCGGCACAGCCGCAAGCGGCCGCTGCCGAAGAGGTGGTGAGGCTGACCGATGTGAAGCGGCGCTTCGGGACCACACCCGCGCTCGACGGCATTTCGCTGACCGTGAGGAGAGGCGAGATCCTTGGCATCATCGGCCGTAGCGGCGCCGGCAAATCGACGCTGATCCGCTGCCTGAACGGCTTGGAGCGCGCCGACAGCGGCGAGATCCTCATCGAAGGCCGCGATATCACGGCGCTTGCCGAACATGAATTGCAGCCGCTGCGCCGCCGCATCGGCATGATCTTCCAGCATTTCAACCTGTTGTCCGCCAAGACAGTCGAGGAAAATGTCGCGCTGCCGCTGAAGATCGAGGGTATCGCCAGGAACGAACGCTTGAGGCGGGCGCATGAACTGCTCGATCTCGTCGGCCTTGCCGACAAGGCGAAAGCCTATCCCGCATCGCTCTCCGGTGGCCAGAAACAGCGCGTCGGCATCGCCCGTGCGCTTGCGGCGCGCCCGGCGCTGCTCTTGTCCGATGAGGCGACATCGGCGCTCGACCCTGAGACGACCCGGTCGATCCTGGCATTGCTGAAAGACATCAACCGTAAGCTTGGCCTGACCATTCTGCTGATCACCCACGAGATGGAAGTGGTGCGCGGCATTGCCGATCGCGTCGCGGTCATCGACGCCGGGCGGATCGTCGAGGAGGGGCAGGTCTGGTCGGTCTTTGCCGATCCGCGAGAGACCATCACCAGGAGCCTGCTCGGCGGCATCCGTCCCCAGCTTCCCGATCATATCGCCGGCCGGCTGTCGGCGACTGGAGGCAGCGAGGCGATCCTCAGCGTCGATCTCGCCGGTCCGCAAGCGCAGGGTGCCCTGTTTGCCGAACTCTCGGCGGCGCTGCCGCATTCCTTCCGCCTCGTCCATGGCGGCATCGACCATATCCAGAACCAGCCGGTGGCGCGGTTCTTCATCGCCATTCCCGCACGCGACCCCGCGCTTGCGGGAAAGGTCGAACAATTTCTGACGGCCCGGTCCGCCCGGGTGGAGGTGCTTGGTTATGACACCGATCATGTTTGAACTGCTTCTTCGCTCGCTGTGGGAGACGGTGCTGATGACCGTCGCCTCGGGCGTGATCTCGCTGGTCGCCGGCCTGCCGCTCGGTCTTGCCCTTGTCGTCACGGCGCGCGGCGGCATCGCCGAAAATCTCTGGATCAACCGCACGTTCGGCGCCATCATCAACGGCTTCCGGTCGGTGCCCTTCATCATCCTGCTGGTGGCGCTGATCCCGCTGACGCGGCTGATCGTCGGCACGGCACTCGGCACCTGGGCGGCCATCGTGCCGCTCGCCATCGCCGCCACACCCTATTACGCCCGCATCGCCGAAGTGTCGCTGCGCGAGGTCGACCGCGGGTTGATCGATGCGGTGCGCGCCATGGGCGGCAATCGCTGGACGATCATCCGCGAGGTGCTGGTGCCCGAAGCGCTGCCCGGCATCGTCGCCGGATTCACCGTCACGCTGGTGACGTTGATCGGCGCTTCGGCGATGGCCGGTGCGATCGGCGCCGGCGGCCTGGGCGATCTCGCCATCCGCTATGGCTATCAGCGTTTCGAAACCAGCGTGATGATCGCGGTAGTGGCCGTCCTCATCGTCCTCGTCTGCGGCATCCAGTGGTTTGGCGACCGGCTGGTCGCCAGGCTGGACCGGAGATAGGTCAACGGCGGAACCTGGCGGCGGGATGAGCGGCAGGCAATCTGCCGTTTCCGCCGCCGAAAAGCTTCTGCCGCAAGGGCCCTTTGGAATAGGCTGCCTTGAAGAGGCCGCGCTCCTGCAGCACCGGCACCACCAAATCGACGAAATCCCGCAGGCTCTCCGGCGCCACCGTCCGCGCCAGATTGAAGCCGTCGATACCGCCCTCCTCGATCCATGTCTGCAGACAATCGGCGATCTGCTCCGGCGAGCCCACCATCGGCTTCATCCGGCTGCCGAGCACCATCTGGTCGACGATCTCGCGCTTCGTCACCGGCTTTGCCGCCTGCTTGGTGATTGCGGCAAGCGCCGATTGATTGGCGTTGGTCGAGCTCTGGTCGATGACGTCATCCAACCGGTATTTCGCCAGGTCGATGCCGATGGAGGCGGAGTAATGCGCAAGCGAAGCCTCGACGCTCGCATGGCGGCGATAATCTTCCAGCCTGTCCTGCGCTTGCCTCTCCGTCCGCCCGACGACAACGCTGATCAGGTTCAGGATCTTCAACGCGGCTCTGCCGCGTCCGAATGCCTCCGTCTTCACCCGCAACGCATCGACGGTCGGCCGGGCCGCCCCGGGGTTCGGGCTGGCGATGAAGACACATTCGGCGTGGCGCGCGGCAAAATCCTGGCCGCGGGCCGACGCCCCGGCCTGGAAGAGCAGGGGCGTGCGCTGTGGCGACGGCTCGCAGAGATGGATGCCCTCCATCTTATAGTATTTGCCGTCGTGGCTGACCGCACGCACCTTCGCAGGATCGGCATAGATGCCGCCCGCTTTGTCCCGCAAAACCGCATCGTCGTCCCAGCTGCCTTCCCAGAGCTTGTAGAGGATCTCCAGATATTCCTCGGCTGCGTCGTAACGCGCATCATGTTCCGGCAGCCTGTCGAAGCCCATGCTGCGGGCGGCGCTGTCGAGATAACCGGTGACGATGTTCCAGCCGATCCGCCCCTTGGTCAGGTGATCGAGCGTCGATATGCGCCGCGCCAGCAGGAAGGGTGGCTCGTAAGTGGTGTTGACGGTGACGCCGAAACCCAGATGTTTCGTCACATAGGCCATCGCTGAAATCGGGATCAGCGGGTCATTGACCGGGATCTGCGCCGCCGTCTCGATCACCGGGGCAGGGCTGCCCTTGTAGACGTCGTAGACGCCGACGATGTCGGCGAGGAAGATGCCGTCGAGCTTGCCTTGCTCGGCGGTCCTGGCGAATTCCGTCCAGTAATCGAGGTCGGTATAGCGCATCGATTGGTCACGCGGATGCGTCCATAGGCCGTGGTTTATATGCCCGACGCAATTCATGTCGAAGGCATAGATCTGCATTGTCTTCATCAGGCGGGTCCTCGCCGGGAATAAAATTCAACGATTGGTATCGCACGGCGATCCTATGAAATGGTAGGGTGCGGATGAAAGAGCCGGAGGAACGCATGACGAAGAAGACGCTGTCGGATTGGACGGAGCTTGCGCAAAAGGAATTGCGCGCCTCGCCCGAGACGCTGACCTGGCAGACGCCTGAGGGTATCGCCGTCAAGCCGCTCTACACGGTAGAGGATCTTGAGGGCGCCGAACACCTCGGCTCGCTTCCCGGTTTTTCACCTTTCACCCGTGGCCCGCGCGCGACGATGTATGCCGGCCGGCCCTGGACGATCCGCCAATATGCCGGTTTCTCGACGGCGGAGGCGTCGAACGCCTTTTACCGGAAGAATTTGGCCGCCGGCCAGAAGGGCCTGTCCGTCGCCTTCGATCTCGCCACCCACCGCGGTTATGACAGCGATCATCCCCGCGTCGAAGGCGATGTCGGCAAGGCGGGTGTGGCGATCGACAGCGTCGAAGACATGAAGATCCTGTTTGACGGCATTCCGCTTGCCGACATGTCGGTGTCGATGACCATGAACGGCGCCGTCATCCCGATCCTCGCTTCCTTCATCGTCGCCGGCGAGGAGCAGGGCGTTTCGAAGGCCGATCTGTCGGGCACCATCCAGAACGACATCCTCAAGGAGTTCATGGTCCGCAACACCTATATTTATCCGCCGGAACCCTCGATGCGGATCGTTGCCGATATCATCGAATATACGGCAAGGGAGATGCCGAAATTCAACTCGATCTCGATCTCCGGCTATCACATGCAGGAGGCCGGCGCGACGCTCGTCCAGGAACTCGCCTTCACGCTGGCCGATGGCCGCGAATATGTCAGGGCGGCGATCGCCAAAGGCCTCAATGTCGACGATTTCGCCGGAAGGCTCTCCTTCTTTTTCGCGATCGGCATGAACTTCTTCATGGAGGCGGCGAAACTGCGTGCCGCCCGGCTGCTATGGACCCGGATCATGGAGGAGTTCGAGCCGAAGAAGGCGTCCTCGCTGATGCTGCGCACCCATTGCCAGACCTCCGGCGTCTCGTTGCAGGAGCAGGACCCCTATAACAACATCATCCGCACCGCCTTTGAGGCGATGTCGGCCGTGCTCGGCGGCACGCAGTCGCTGCACACCAATTCCTTCGACGAGGCGATCGCGCTGCCGACGGAATTTTCCGCCCGCATCGCCCGCAACACACAGCTGATCCTGAGCCACGAAACCGGCGTCACCAGGGTGGTCGATCCCTTGGCAGGCTCCTATTATGTCGAGAGCCTGACGAAAGAGCTCGCCGACAAGGCCTGGGCGCTGATCGAGGAGGTGGAAGCGCTCGGCGGCATGACCAAGGCCGTCAACGAGGGCCTGCCGAAACGGCTGATCGAAGAGGCCGCCGCGCGCCGCCAGGCCGCCGTCGACAAGGGCGAGGAGGTCATCGTCGGCGTCAACCGCTACAGGCTCGACAACGAACAGCCGATCGACATTCTGGAGATCGACAACAGCGCGGTGCGCATTGCGCAGATCAAACGCATCGAGGAAACCAAGCGCCGCCGCGATGGCAGTACCGTGCGCGAGACGCTGGCGGCCCTGGCGGAGACCGCGCGCAGCGGCCGCGGCAACCTGCTCGAAGCCGCGATCGAAGCGGCGCGGGCCCGCGCCACCGTCGGCGAAATATCGGACGCCATGCGCGCTGCCTTCGGCGATCATGCCGCAACGCCCGAGGTCATCACGGGCGTCTACGGCGAAGCCTATAACGACGAGCCGGAACTTGCCGTCCTCAAGGAGCGCATGACGGAGGTCACGGAAACGATGGGCCGCCGCCCGAAAATCATGGTCGCCAAGCTCGGCCAGGACGGGCACGACCGGGGCGCCAAAGTGATCGCTTCGGCCTTCGGCGATATCGGCTTCGACGTGCTTGCCGGCCCGCTGTTCCAGACGCCTGACGAGGCCGTCGCGATGGCGCTCGGCGAAAAGGTCAATGTCGTCGGCGTCTCGTCCTTAGCGGCAGGCCACCGGACGCTGCTGCCGCAGCTGATCGACAGGCTGAGAGCGCAGGGCGGCGACGATATCATCGTCGTCTGCGGCGGCGTCATCCCGCGGCAGGATTATGAGTTCCTGCACGAACACGGCGTTGCGGCCGTGTTCGGTCCGGGCACCAACGTTCTCGAGGCGGCACACTCCGTCCTTGACCTGCTACAGGGCAGACGCCGCAATCAGTAAGAGGGTGTAGGGTTGTTTTCCCGCTAAACAACGCCAATGGAGAAGATAGGGGGAGGCGTTTATGCGCCCTCATCAGATAGCCAGATCCGCAATTGGCCGACGGGCTTGAAACCCAGCTTTTTCATTTCGTCTAGCGCTTCACCGCGATCATATCCGACAAGGGGCAAATCGGCTGAAAAGGCGATAGTGGCCAATGAAATTGCATCCTGGAACGCCTGCAGCGTGCCAGCCAAACTAAAAATATTGGAGATGCCTACAACCTGCGGCGATCGATTTGCGATGCATCCCGCATCAAACCCGTCGCCGGCCAATCGACCATAGATGTGCATATTGGAATCGGAAAGCAGGGCAGGTGTAAAGACGTTGGCATCGGTCGGGCTACCAGACTCTTTCCACGAACGTTCCCAGCGATCCAGCGCTGCCACATCGCGAACGCGTACCCAATCTTGAGGCGCACTCGACGAACTTTTATGAGGTTCAGCCCAAATCCATGATGCGGAAAACAACAACCTGAACCCGTTGTCGTTGAGATCTAGCTTGGAAAAGCCGTCTTTGATACCAGGTCGCCGTCCCAGCCGATCTGTTAGCCGATCGATTTCAATCAGCTGCTCCTCTGTTGCATCCCGGTCGAGGGTCGTCATGTTGGAATAGTATGGAGGTGCGATTGCATCACTTGACCAAAACGCACTGGTTCGCTGATCAGGCAATCCATGGGCACGGAATATTGCCTGATACAGGTCGGCATTGTTAGCGGCACAAAGGCGCACTTTTTCTTCATCTGAGCGTTCGTGGATACCGCTTTGTAAAGAGCTATTTGTCATAGCAAACCTGTTGATCAGAGCGGCTGACACCAAGCCGGTACATTTCGCGACAAGCTATGCGCTCAATAACTTACAGCAATCCGCGCTTTGCGAGGTTGCGCATCAGCGCCGCAATGCCGAAGGTCCAGGGCGGGCATTCGGTGGAGAGCTTTACGGTATTGACGAGCGCGCCGAGCCCCGCCGAGGAAATCTCGACGACGTCGCCGATCTTGTGGGTGAAACCCTGCTTCGGCGCGTCGCGATCCTGGGTCGGCGCAAACAGCGTGCCGAGAAAGAGCATGAACCCGTCGGGATATTGATGATGGGGGCCAAGCGTCTGTCTGACCAGATCGGTCGGATCGCGGCTGATCTGCGACATCGAGCTCTTGCCGTTGAGCACGAAGCCATCCCGGCCGGTGACCTTCAGGTCGAGTTCGGCCTTGCGAACGTCGTCCAGGCCGTAACCGGCATCGAACAGGCGGATGAACGGACCGATCGAGCAGGAGGCGTTGTTGTCCTTGGCCTTGCCGAGCAATAGCGCCGAGCGGCCCTCGACATCGCGCAGATTGACGTCGTTGCCGAGCGTCGCACCCTTGATTTCACCGCGGCTGTTGACGGCGAGCACGATTTCCGGCTCGGGATTGTTCCAGGTCGAGATCGGATGCAGGCCGACATCCGCACCCCAGCCGACCGAGGACAGCACCGGCGCCTTGGTGAAGACCTCGGCATCGGGCCCGATGCCGACTTCGAGATATTGCGACCATATGCCTTCGTCGATCAGCGCCTGCTTGACCGTGGCCGCCTCCGGCGAGCCGGCCTTCAGATTGGTGAGACTGCCGCCAATCAGCGTGCTGACGCGCTCGCGGATCGAGGCGGCGCGCTCAGGACTGCCGGCGGCCTTTTCCTCGATGACGCGCTCGATCATCGACTGGGCGAAGGTGACGCCGCAAGCCTTAACCGCCTGCAGGTCGGCGGGTGCCAGCAGAAAAGGGCGCGCCTCATCCGGCATTCCCTTGCTGTTGGCGGCGATCTCCCCCAGCGAGCCGATCG
Source organism: Rhizobium sp. RSm-3 (assembly GCF_001854685.1). Taxonomy (NCBI): domain Bacteria; kingdom Pseudomonadati; phylum Pseudomonadota; class Alphaproteobacteria; order Hyphomicrobiales; family Rhizobiaceae; genus Rhizobium; species Rhizobium sp. RSm-3. Next base: position 310,265 of record NZ_MAWZ01000002.1, read on the forward strand.
CCCTGCCGCCTGCAGTGCGGACAAAGCCCGCGGCATCCTCCTTCTCGAGCAGGGCGCTCAGCGTCGGCGTCTCGCGCGACGTGATGTCGACCAGCGCACCCTCCCGAAGCACGACGACGCTTGGCCCGCCAACTTCGGGGGACCAGACGCGGCCGACAAAAAGACCGCCCGAAGCGGCGGCATCGAGAAGGGGATGAGACATGGTGATCTTCCGTCACAGCGAGCCGGGAGCGCTCTTTGGAATTTTCGGGTCGTTGCCGCCCTCCAGCCCGGCGGCCGCCGAAATCGATCACATTCATCGAGGTCGGGCAAGATAGGCTGGGGAAAAAGACTTTCGCCGGATCGGATCGAACGGCCGCCTTCTGGGGAAATTCCAATCGCAGAACGTCCACGAAATAACTATTTAGATACAAAATAATCGTTGCATTTCATATATTTAATTCTCCCCATGCGCGATTCCACCCCGGATCTTGGCTTGACAGGCGCCGGCTTTCGTTATCTGTTTTGGCCGACATGGAGGATGCCGGCGTCGGCCGGCCGCACAAAAATCCCGGGAGGATATTGCAGCGATGTTGAGATTTGCCGTCGTCGGAATCGACCATGGGCATACGTTCGATCACGTGAAGGGATTGCTTGCCTCGGGCGGCGAGTTCGTCGGCTATTGCCCGCAGACCTCGGTGCCGGCCTTGCGCGAAACCTTTGAAAAAACTTATCCCGCCGTGCCGCAGATCGACCGGGAAAAGCTGTTCGACGATCCGTCGATCGATGTGATCTGCATTGCCGCGATCCCGCGTGACCGCGCCGGGCTTGCCATCCGGGCGATGAAAGCAGGCAAGGACGTGATGACCGACAAGCCCGGCGTGACGACCTTCGCCCAGCTTGAGGAGGTCAGGCGCATCGTTGCCGAGACCGGTAAGATCTTCTCGATCTGCTTTTCCGAGCGCCACTGCGTGCGCTCCGCCGTCAAGGCCGGCAAGCTCGTCGCCGACGGCGCGATCGGCAAGGTGATCCAGACGCTCGGCGTCGGCCCGCACCGTCTGCAGCTGCCGACCCGGCCGGACTGGTTCTTTGATCCGGAAGCCTTCGGCGGCATCATCGTCGACATCGCCTCGCACCAGGTCGATCAGTTCCTGTTCTATACCGGCTCGACCTCGGGCGAAGTCATCGCCAGCTCGATCGGCAATTTCGGTATGCCCGACAAGCCTGATTTCCAGGATTTCGGCGAAGTGCTGCTGCGCTCCGACAGAGCGGCGGGTTATGTTCGCGTCGACTGGTTCACCCCGGAGGCGCTACCGACCTGGGGCGACGGACGCCTGACCATCCTCGGCACCGAAGGCTATATCGAACTGCGCAAATATATCGATATCGCCGGCCGGCCGGGCAAGGATCACCTCTTCCTCGTCAACGGCAAGGAGATGACCCATATCGATTGCAGCGATGAAAAACTCGATTATTTCGATGCTTTCACCGCCGATGTCGACAACCGCACGCAGACGGCGATGACGCAGGATCATGTTTTCGAAGTCTGCCGCCTTTCGCTCGAAGCCCAGTCGAAAGCCGCGCGCATCGGCGCTCGCTGAGGAGGATATGATGGCGAGGAAACTACGCGTCGGCGTCATCGGCGCAGGCATTGCCGCGCGGCATCTGGCCGGCTTCGGCTGGAACAAGGATCTCTTCGAGGTCCCCGTGCTCTGCTCGCTCGATGAGGAGCGCGGCAGGGCGTTGTGCGAGGAATATGGCATCGGCGAGTACACGCAGGATACGGATTCGCTGTTTGCCCGCGACGATCTCGATATCATCGACATTTCGACGCCGCCGAGCTCGCATTTCGAACTCTGCCGCAAGGGTATCGAGTCCGGCAAGCATGTGATCTGCGAGAAACCGCTCTTCGGCTCGATCGCCGAGGTCGACGAGATGGGCCGCATCCTCGCCCGTTTTCCCGGGAGGAAGCTGATGCCGATCTTCCAGTATCGCTACGGCTCCGGCCTGCAGAAGCTGAAGCTGCTGATTGAAAGCGGCCTCGCCGGCAAGCCGTTCCTGACGACGATCGAGACCCATTGGTGGCGCGGCCCGGATTATTATGCCGTGCCGTGGCGCGGCAAATGGGCGACCGAACTGGGTGGCGGCCTGCTCGGCCACGCGATCCACGCCCATGACATGCTGAATTATGTGCACGGCCCCTGCGCCGAGGTGTTTTCCTATGGCGCGACTCTGGTCAACCCGATTGAGGTCGAGGATACGGCTGCCCTTTCGGTGAAGATGCAGAACGGCTCGCTGGCGACGCTGTCGATGACACTCGGCTCGCGCAAGGAGATCTCGCGGCTGCGCTTCTGCTTCAGCGATCTCGTCGCCGAAAGCATTCTCGAGCCCTATACGATGGGCCGCGATCCCTGGGTCTTCACCGCGGGAACCGAAGAGCATCAGGCGAAAATCGACGCGGCGCTTACAGCCTATATACCTGGCGAGGACGGCTACACCCGTCAGTTCGAGCTCTTCCATAAGGCGATCGTCGAGGATACCGAGCCGCCGGTGACGCTGCAGGATGCCCGCAATTCGCTGGAGCTGGTGACATCAGCCTATTTCTCGCAGCGCACCGGTCGGCCGACGCCGCTGCCGATCGCCGCCGATCATCCGCTTTACCGATCCTGGCTTCCGGAAGACGAACGCGGGTCGGCCGCCGGATGAACGGGAGGCGCTTCGTGCTGAAATCCTTCGAGCATGTCGGCATGACGGTCAGCGACATGGACCGCACGGTCGATTTCTACTGCGGCATGCTCGGCCTGCGCCTGCATCTGCGCAAGGTCATGGCCGACGGCGGAGAGATCGCCTTTCTCGATGCCGGCGGCGGCATGCTCGAAATCGTCGCACCAGCAGATGGTGCGGCAAGGGCTGTGGATGTGCCGGAGGGCACGGCCGGCCTGCGTCACCTGACCTTCCTGTTCGACAGCGTCGACGAGACCTTCGCCCGGCTGGAAAAGGCCGGCGTCGAGATCAAGGAGCGGCCGCGCCTGGCCGTTAACGCCGAGGTGTTGCACAAGGTGGCCTTTCTGCGCGATCCCGACGGCATTCAGATCGAGCTCGCCGAAAAGCGCTAAAGCGCGTCGCATTACACTTGATCCATGTGACGCGCTTTAGCTCTTTGTTTTGATGCATGTCGTTATCCCGGAACCGCTGCACACTTCCGGGCGACATGCATTAAGCCGTCAGCGTTGGCCGGGCCTGCCGATCGCCTTGGTTCGCGCGATCAGCCCCGCCAGGAGAAGCGCGCCCAGCTGCTTGAACATCGTCGCCATTTTTTGATCCTCACGCTCAGCTCGCCAATCTGGCGCTGATATAGCTGCGCCAGCCGCCGAGCGAGGTGATGTCTTCGGCGCCCTTCACCGCATGTGCCTCGCAGAGAAAACCGGAGACACTCGTGCCGTCGTCAAGCACTACCTTTCCGATGCCGAGCGGCGCCGGGATCTTTTGGACAAAGCGCCCGAAGGCATCGGCCGGCAGTGCCCAGACCTCAACCTCCAGGCCGGTGCCCTTGTGGCCAGGTTCGCGGATGAGGCCTGGCTTCGGCGGCACCGTGTCCGGCAGCACAAAGAGACGGTATTCGCCTGATGTGCTGCAGGCCTTGACCAACCGGGCGCCGGCGCCGGTCAGCTCATGATTGAGCGGCATGCCGGTCAGATGCGCGCCGACGACGACGATCTCGACGAAGCCGTCATCGATGGCCGCAACGTGGCTCGCCTCAGGGATCGCCGCCTCCCGGTCGATACCCATGCCGGAGGCGGCTGTGCGATGCAGCGCATCGGCAAGCGGCGCCAGCGCATCGTCGGTGAAAGCAGGCGCGATCACCGTCACACCGCCCGGCAGGCCACCCTTTCCGAAGCCGGCCGGAACGGCGATCGCCGCGCAATCGAGCAGGTTGACGAAATTGGTGTAGCGGCCGAGACGGCCGTTGAGCACCACAGGATCGGCCTGTATGTCTGCGACCGTATAGGTGGTCGGCGCGGTCGGCAGCAGAAGCACATCAGCCTTTTCCCATTCGGCCTCGGTCTTTCGGCGCAGTTCTTCCAGCCGATATCGGCCCTTGAAAGCATCGACCGCTGATTTGCCCCTCGCGCCCTCGATAATCCCCCGCACCGTCGGGTCGAAATCGGCTGCGTTCGTGGCGAGGAAGTCCTCGACCGCCGCCAGGCGTTCGGCGACCCACGGCCCGTCATAAAGCAGGGCGGCGGCCTCGCGGAAGGGTGCGTAGTCGAAAGCCACGATGGTCGCGCCGAGCGCTCTGGCCCGCTCGATCGCCTGGTCGTAAAGCGCCTCCACCTCCTTATCGCCGAAGAATTCCCGTTCCGCGCCGGTCAGGACGCCGATGCGCAACCCCGACACCGGCAGCGTCGCCGGCTTGGCGCGACGGGAGAAAGGATCGGCAGCGTCAAATCCCTCGGCGACCCTGCGGATCGCAATACCGTCGCCGACGGTCGGCGCGAAGATCGTGATGCAGTCGACACTCCTGCAGGCCGGAATGGCGCCGGTATTCGGAAGAAGCCCCGGCGTCGGCTTGATGCCGACCAGATTGTTGAGCGCAGCCGGCACGCGGCCGGAGCCTGCCGTATCCGTGCCGAGCGCGAAGGCGGCGAGGCCGGAGGCAACCGTGACCGCTGATCCCGAGCTCGAGCCGCCGGAGATATAGGCCTTATCGAAGACCGAACGTGGCGCCCCATAGGGCGAGCGCGTGCCGTTGAGGCCGGTCGCGAACTGGTCGAGATTGGTTTTGCCGATCACGATAGCGCCGGCTGCCTTCAATCTGGCGACAACGGTGGAATCGGCGTCCGGCCGATATTCATAGGCCGGGCAGGCGGCGGTCGTCGGCAGGCCGGCGGCATCGATATTGTCCTTCACCGCGAAGGGCACGCCCCAGAGCGGCAGGCTGTTTGCCTCAGGCGCGCGCGCCATCAGCGCTTTGGCGGCAGAGCGCAACTCGTCATCCGGCACCGGGGTAATGAAGATTGCCGGATCTTCCGAGGCGGCGCGGCGGGCAATCACTTCTTCGACGATGTCGAGCGGCGTCAGGCCGGATCGATAGGCGGCACGAAGGCTTGAGAGATCGAGAATGGTCGGCAGCATGTTCAGCATTCCTCCAGGACGACGATGATATCGCCGGCTTTGACGTTTCTCCCCGGCCCGGCGCGCAAGTCGCGGACGCGGCCTGCCGCATGGGCGGTGACGTTGATTTCCATTTTCATCGATTCGATGATGGCAAGCGTGTCGCCGGCCGCAACCGGGGCGCCCGGCTCGACCAGCAATTTCCAGATATTGCCGGGCACGGCGCTGGCGACGCCGAAGCATCCGTCGGGAATATCCGCGTCCGGATTTTCGCTCGTGCCTTCATCGGCGACGAAGCTGTCGAGGCCGGCTTCCTTCCAGTGCTGGCGTTCGGCATCGAAAGCCGCCTGCTGCGCCGCCTTGAAGCGGCCGATGGATGCCGCATTCGCCTGCAACTCCTTGTCATAGGCGGCATAAGAGAACTCCGTCTCTTCGATCCTGACAGGATAGCCGCCATGCGGGAAGGCGGCGCGCGCCTCCGTCAGCTCCTGATTGCTGACCGGGAAGAAACGGATCTGATCGAAGAAGTTCAAGAGCCAGGGCTTGCCTTTGGCGAAGGCCGGCGTTTCCCGCCAGGTGTTCCAGACCTGGATGGTGCGGCCGAAGAGCTGATAGCCGCCCGGGCCCTCCATGCCGTAGATGCACATATAGGCCCCGCCGATGCCGACCGCGTTTTCCGGCGTCCAGGTGCGGGCGGGATTGTATTTGGTCGTGACGAGGCGATGGCGCGGGTCGATCGGGGTCGCAACCGGAGCGCCGAGATAGACATCGCCGAGACCCAGAACGAAGTAGCTCGCATCGAAGACGATATTGCGGACGGCCTGTTCGTCGGGAAGACCGTTGATGCGGCGGATGAACTCGATGTTATCGGGGCACCAGGGCGCATTTGGGCGGACGAGCTCCTGATACTTGCGCATGGCAAGCGCCGCATCCGGATCGTTCCACGACAGCGGCAGATGCACGATACGGCTCGGCACCTTGACATCCTGTGCCGCCGGCAGCGTCATCTCGATCTCGGCGAGCAGCCCGAGCAGGCGCCGGCGCGTCAGCTGCGTGCCGTCATAGTGGATCTGCAGCGAGCGGATGCCTGGCGTGAGATCGACGATCCCGGGCAAGCGAGCCGCGACGACGGCCTGCATCAGCAGATGAACCCGCAGCCGGAGCGCGATGTCGAGCGTCATCGGCCCATATTCGACGAGCAGATTGTCGTCACCCTGGCGGCGATAGACGACCGTGACCGGGCCATCGTCGCTGACGCCGACGATTGGCGAACCCGTCTCTTCCGCGGCCCGTCGCACCGCCGGGCCGGCGACCGGATCTCCCGGCCGGGCAACGGCATGAAAACGGATACGGTCGCCCGGCTTGAACTGCCCCATCTTCCATTGCTCGTCACGCGCGATCACCGCCGGGCAGACGAAACCGCCGAGGCTCGGACCGTCGGGCCCGAGAATGATCGGCATATCGCCGGTGAAATCGATCGCGCCGATCGCATAGGCATTGTCGTGCAGGTTGGACGGGTGAAGCCCCGCCTCGCCACCGTCACGGCGTGCCCAAAGCGGGGCGGGGCCGATGAGGCGCACACCGGTGCGGGCGCTGTTGAAATGCACTTCATAGGGAGCGGAGAACAGCGTCTCGATATCGCTATCCTCGAAGAAATCCGGTGCGCCGTGCGGACCGTAGACGACGCCGACATCCCATTCTCGGGACAAGGCCGCCGGCTCGGATGCAGGTTTGGCCGGTTCCACCGGCGCCTGCCGGGCGAAATGCAGCACATGCCCCGTCTTCAACGCACCGGTGGCGTTGCCGCCGAATTGGCCAAGGCCGAACGTCGCCCGTGAGCCGAGCACGACCGGCGCGGCAAAGCCGCCGGCAACGGCAAGATAGGCGCGCTGCCCCGGTCCTTCGATCGTACCGACCGACAGCACCTGACCGGCCCGGATCAGGACCGGCTCGTCGTGGGGAAGCCTGACCCCATCGCATGTCATCGCCATCCGCGCTCCGGCAAGGGCGATCGTCTGGTCGGCATAAAATCGCAGCGTCGGACCGGAAACCGTCAGTTCCAGCGCGGCCGTCTGATCGGCATTGCCGACCAGCCGGTTGGCGTGGCGGAAGGAGCGCTCGTCCATCGGCCCGCTCGGCGGCACGCCGACATGCCACAGGCCGAGCCGGCCCGGCAGCTCCTGAATGCTCGATTGCGCGCCGGGTGCGATAACCTCGACGATATCTGGAACGAAGACGAAGTCACGCAGCGCCGTCGTCGCCACCTTACCGCCGGCAAGCAGTTCGGAAGCGGCGATCGCCCTGAGATAATCGAGATTGGTTTCGATGCCGGATATCGCTGTCGCGGCAAGCGCTGCCTTCAGCTTCTCGATCGCCGCCGGCCGATCGTCCGCCGCCACGATCAGCTTGGCAAGCATCGGGTCGTAGAAGGGCGTCACCTCGGTTCCCGTCTCGATCCAGCCGTCGACACGGGCCCCTTCCGGAAAGACAACCTCGGTGAGCAGGCCGGCGCTCGGGCGGAAATCGGCATGCGGCATCTCGGCATAGATGCGCATTTCGATCGCCGCACCCTTCGGCGTCAGGTCGCTCGCGCCCGAGAGCACGTCCTCGCCCGCCGCCTGCCGGATCATCCACTCGACGAGATCGATGCCGAAGACGGCTTCGGTGACCGGATGCTCGACCTGGAGGCGGGTATTGACCTCGAGGAAATAGAATTCCTCGCGCTGGGGGTCATAGATGAATTCGACGGTGCCGGCCGATTCATAGGAGACCGAAGCTCCCAAGTCGACCGCCGCCTTGTGCAGCCGCGCCCGTGTTTCCGCCGACAGGCCGGGGGCAGGCGTTTCCTCGACGACCTTCTGGTTTCGCCTCTGCAGCGAGCAGTCGCGCTCTCCGAGCGCGATCACTGTGCCCTTGCCGTCGCCGAAGATCTGCACCTCGACATGGCGGGCTTCGGCAACGAAACGCTCGATATAGACGCGCGCGTCGCCGAAGCTGGCGCGCGCCGTCCGCTGCACGCTTTCGAAAGAGGCCTTGAGACCGGCCGCATCGGCGCAGAGCTGCATGCCGATACCGCCGCCGCCGGCCGTGCTTTTCAGCATGACGGGATAGCCGATGGTCTCGGCGGCCAGGAGCGCCTCTTCGACACTCCGCAGCAGATCGGTGCCGGGCAGCAGCGGCACGCCGCTCGCTTTCGCCAATTCACGCGCTGTGTGCTTCAGGCCGAAAGCCGACAGATGCTCCGGCCGCGGGCCGATGAAGGCGATGCCTTCGGCGGCGAGCCGCTCGGCAAAGCCGATATTTTCCGAGAGGAAGCCGTAGCCCGGATGCACGGCCTGGGCGCCGGTCGCCTTGCAGGCGGCGATGACGGCATCGACGTCGAGATAGCTTTCTCCAGCAGGCGCCGCGCCGAGGCGCACGGCTTCGTCGGCGAGCAGCGCCGGCTTCGAGAAGCGATCGGCATCGGAATAGACGGCAACCGAGGCGATGCCCATCCTCTTCAATGTCCGGATCACCCGGACGGCGATTTCGCCACGATTGGCGATGAGAACCTTGGCGAACATCGATCAGTCCTCGCCGTCCCAGATCAGCACCCGGATCGGTGTCGGATCGAAGCCGTTACAGGGATTGTTGACCTGCGGGCAGTTGGAGATGACGCAGAGCACGTCCATTTCAGCCACCAGTTCGACATAGTCGCCGGCCGCGGAAATGCCGTCGACGATGGTCATCTCGCCATTCGGCTTGATCGGGACGTTCATGAAGAAATTGATGTTCGGCACGATATCGCGCTTGCTCATGCCGTGCCGGGTCACCTCAAGCATGAAATTGTCGCGGCAGGCATGCAGGTATTTCGTGCCGTGGCCGAAGCGCACCGTGTTGCTTTCGCACGAGCAGGCGCCGGCGGAGGTATCGTGCCGGCCGCAGCTGTCGGCCGTCATGACAAGCATGACGTTGCCCTCGTTCGAGACGATCTTCGTGCCGGCGCCGATATAGGCGCCGCCCTGCGCCCGCATCGTATCCTGGTTGGAATAGCGCTCGCAAAAATCATCGGCGCGATAAAACAGCGTGTCGATCGCCTGCTGGCCGTAGCTGTCTTCGATGCGGATCGTCTGCCCCTTGCGCACGATGCCGGACCACGGCGCTTCGGCCGGGATGAAATGATCCTGCACGGCGTTTTCGAGGCTGCGTGAAGCTGAAGTCTTGATGAAATCGGTCATCGTCATCCCTCCTCAGGCCAGCATCGCGGCGTTGTTCTCGAAGCCGCGAACGGCCTCGGCGGTCGCCGTGCGCGCGAGGTCGTCGACGGCGGGCGCACCTGCACGAAAGCGCGTCACGATGACCGGCTTCGGCGCATAGACCGGATCTGGATCGAGCGGATGCGGGCAATTGGAAAAGCCGACGATCATGTCCATTTCGGCGCGCAGTTCGGCATAATCGCCGCTATTGGAAAGTTTGCCGCGCCAGTGGAAGCCACCCTCGTCGTCGACGCGGACGGAAGCGAAAAGATTGAGAATCCCAGGGATGTCGCGCCTGGTGAGACCGAGCTTGCCGGCGACGAGCACGAGATTGTCGCGGGTGTTGCGGGTCTTGACGCCGGGATATTTTGCGGCGTTCGAGGCCGCCGTCGAGCCGCCCATCAGGCAATCATGGGCACCGGAACTGTCTTCGGTCAGCGAAAACATCACCCGGCCCATATCCGAGAAGATGACGCGGCCCTTGCCGAGGGCGGTCGTCCACTGAACCTTGGCCGTATCGACGAGATTGAGCCGCTCGCTCGTGTCAGCGGCGTTCCAGGCAACGAGCGCCACGGTCGATCCGCCTTCTCCCTGATCGATGCGGAGCGCCTCGCCGCGCTTCAGCGCGGTCGACCAGTACCAGCCGCCGGGAATGGTCTCCTGATGGATGATCGCCGCGGCATCGATGGCGGGGGCGGGCAGGGGGCTCGGCGCCGGCAGGGCCTTCGGCGCGAATTCCAGCCCCTTCTTCTGATGTACCTCGTAACGCTGCCGGTTGGCTGATATTTCTTCGGGGGAACGTCTGACATGCATCATGGTTTTTCTCCTGACGGACTGGAAGCCGGGTCGTCCCGGCGATGGCCCAGAGAAATGACCGGGCCGTCCCGGTCGGGGCTGAAGATGGACGGCGCGCCGGCAAGCCTGGGCGGCCAGATCGAAATGTCCTTGGTGATGGTCGCGCCGTAACGCTCCTTCTCCTCCGGGCGGTCACGCCGGCGCTCGAAGGCGACGACGCGCGTCGCCAGCGTGAAGGCCTCGCGCATATCGTGCGTCACCATAACGACAGTCATCTGCGTTTCGTGCCAGAGCCGCTTCATCAAGGTATGGATTTCGGCGCGGATGCCGGGGTCGAGCGCGCCGAAGGGCTCGTCCAGCAGCAGCACTTTCGGCTTCATGATCAGCGCCTGCGCCAGAGCCAGGCGCTGTTGCATGCCGCCGGAAAGCTGTGCCGGGTATTTGCTCTCGGCGCCGGCAAGACCGACTTCGCCGATTAGCCGCCGCGCCTCGTCGACCGCGCTGCGGCGGGCAGCGCCAAAAAGCTTTGCCTTGTAGCGCGCCGCGGAAAATTCGCGGCCGAGCAGCACATTGCCGAGCACGGTCAGATGCGGGAAGACGGAGTAGCGCTGGAAAACGACGCCGCGATCCGGCCCCGGCTCAAGCGGCAGCGCTTCGCCGTCAAGCCGTAAGGTGCCCCGCGTCGGTCGTTCCTGGCCAAGCAGCATGCGCAGGAAGGTCGTCTTGCCGCAGCCGGACGGGCCGACAAGCGCGACGAAGGCGCGCGAGGCAACGGTCAGCGACACGTTCTCAAGCACGATCTGGTCGCCATATTCCTTCCAGACCCTTTCGATCACCAGTTCGCTCATGCCTGCTTCTCCAGCTCAGACCAGGGGAAGACGACGATGCGGATGTGATCGAGGACATAATTCATGACCACGGCGAGCAGCGTGATCCAGACGACATAGGGAAAGATCACGTCCATGGAGAGGTAGCGGCGCACGAGGAAGATGCGGTAACCGAGGCCGGAATCCGACGAGATCGCCTCCGCCGCAATCAGGAACAGCCAGGCAGGGCCGAGCTGAAGCCGGAGACAGGTGATCAGCCGCGGCAGGATCTGCGGCAGCACGACGCGAAGGCCGATCTGCCAGGAAGAGCCCCCGAGCGTTTCAGCCTTGACGATCTGTTCGCGCGGCAGCTCCAGCGCCTTCAGCGCGAGGTCTCGGATCATCGTCGGCGCAACGCCGATGGCGATGAGCGCGATCTTGGAGGCTTCTCCAAGCCCCATGACGATGAAGAGAATCGGCAGCAGCGCCAGCGGCGGCACCATCGAGATAACGGCGACGAAGGGGGAGAGCAGCGCCCGGAGGTACGGCAGCATGCCGATCAGCATGCCGATAACGAGGGCGGTGATGGTGGAAATGCCGAGACCGGCAAACAGCCGCACCAGGCTCGCCGCCGTATCAGACCACAGCAGGTATTCGCCGGTGCGCGGATCGGCGACGAAGACCAGGCGATTGATCGCATCGGCGAAATCTGCGAAGCCCGGCAGCAGTTTGTCGTTGGCGTTTTCTGCCAGTCGCGCCGCCGAGCCGAAAGCATAGGCGACGATCAGCAGCACGAAGGGCAGCAGCGTCAAGGCAAGCTGCGCACCCCGGCTCGGCCTCGTGTTGATCCAACGCATGAGAGAAGCTCCGCTGATGAAGGATGGCGGCGTGGGCAAGCCACGCCGCTGCTCGAAGATTGCTCAGAGCGAAGCGTCGGCGGCCGCCTTCATGTAGGCCTCGGTAAAGCGCAGCTTGACGTTGCCGCTGTCGCCGAGAACCTTGCCATCCGGCATTTCGATGCCGATCACATCAGCCGACGGCGCGCCGCTGCCGAGCAGACCCTTTTCGAACAGGAAGGTGCGGACGAGATCCATCGTCTTCGGCAGGCTGCCCGACGCGGTAAAAGCAACCGCATCGGCCGGCTTGGCAAACAGCTTGGTGGCGGCAAGCTGGGATTCGAAGCCCTTGAGATCGGTGCCCGATGCCTGGCCCATCGCCTCGCGCGCGGCCTTGCCGTCGGCGCTGTCGGCGGTCAGCAGCGCTGCCGTCTCATACCAGATGCCGGCAAGCGCCTTGCCGAAATTCGGATTGTCTTTCAGCACGCCGGTGTTGGCGACCATCAGGTCGATGATCTCGCCCGGCACCTGCGAACTGTCGAAGACCTTCTTAGCCGTGGGATCTTCGAGGATGGTCGAGACCAGCGGATTCCAGGTGACGACAGCCGTTACGTCAGCCGTTTTGTAGGCCGCAACCATATCGGCATCGGAAGTGTTGACCACTTTGACGTCGCGCTCGGTCATCTTGATGCTTTCGAGCGCGCGGGCCAGCAGATAGTGCGAGACGGAGAATTCGACGAGATTGACGTTCTGGCCCTTGATGTCGGCAAGGCTCGCCTTGTCTTTCAGGATGACGGCGTCATTGCCGTTCGAGAAGTCGCCGACGATCACGGCTGTGGTATCGACGCCGCCGGCGGCCGGGATCGACAGTCCGTCCATATTGGTCAGCGTCACGGCATCGAAGGCGCCGGCCGTATACTGGTTCATCGATTCGACGTAGTCGTTGAACTGGGTGACCTCGATCTTGATGCCGTATTTGTCGGCCCATTTCTTGACGATGCCGTGATCGGCCGCGTATCCCCACGGCATCCAGCCGACATAGATCGACCAGGCGACCTTGAAATCGGTCTTCTGTTCAGCCTTTGCGATGGGGCCGAAGCCCAGCGCCAAGGATGCCGTCAGTGCGGTGATGGAAAGAAGCTTCGAAAAAGTCTGCATTGAAATTCCCCTTTTGCTTTTCGTCAAAAGGGATCGGCAATGACCATCGTGCCGCCAATCCCTTGGCTTACGAGGTCTCCCGGGCTTTTATCCCGCCGTGCACCCGGCGGGATGTCTCCCCCGCCGGTGGCAGCTCTCGGACCAGCCGCGCCCTGCGACGCCGGAACCCTAGCCACCAACTCTGCAACTATCGAAGCAAAGGGTGTGCCAAACTATAAATTGTTGAATTCATTGAGGGTGAACCGGCGCTCTTTTTCCGGCTGCCTGCATAGTGCATGCACTTGCACAGAAAATGCGCACTTTCTGCCGCCACCTTAGGCGCCGACGTCTTTCTGCTTAGAGGAAAGGCAAGCGGCCAGCAGAAGACGTGGAATGCCGAATTGCGACACGTCGCCGATCTAGTTCCGGAAGGCGCCGGCCGGGACCGTCGTCACCAGTCGGATATCGCGGCGGAAGTCCGATGGCGACATGCCGGCGATGTGACGGAAGGATTTGTTGAAGGCGCTGATCGAGCCGAAGCCGCTGTCCATCGCCACCTGCAGCACGTTGGCGCCCTCGCTCATCAGCATCGCCTGGGCGCGCGACAGCCTGAGCAGCGTCACATATTTGCTCAGCGTCATACCCGTCGATCGCTTGAACAAGTTCATCGCATATTTCGGATGCAGATCGGCGGCGCGGGCGATATCGACCGAATCGATGTCCTGCAGGAAATTGGCGGCGATGAAATCGCACATGCGCGCAACGCTGCGCGAGGAATTCGGATGCGGCTGATCGCCTTCAAGGCTCGCGACCGTCTTCGATGTCGTCATCGAATAGGGTTCGAGCGCGATGCGCTCGATGCGCAGCAGCAATTCGTCGACCGCGTGCTGGGCCTTGGCGGAATCGCCGGACTTGGAATAGCGGAACCAGCGGGCGAAATTCTCGTTGTCGGCGGCATCGGTCGCCGAGGTCAGCAGCGTTTCGCCCTTCATCAGCCGGCTGGAAATGCTGATCGGCAGACGCAGCCGGAAGAAATAAATGAGCGGCAGATGGGCGCCGGCATAGAGCGAATCATCCGAGGATTCGTCCATCTGATGCGGCTGGCCACCCCAGAAGAGGCACATTTCGCCGGCGTTCAGCCGAAATTCGTGGTCGCTCATCCGATAATGGACAGTGCCGCGCATGACGAAGTTGACCTCAACCTGCGCATGCCAGTGCGGCATGGCCATGACGAGCGGATGGTCATGAAACATCTGCAGCGCCGTCGGCGAACCCTCTATGCTGCTTGCGCCGGGCTGATAGATTGCACTCGTGCCGACCTTACTTTCCGCCAAATCCATGTTCCCTTTTTAGGAGACAGCCGCTCCCTTGCGGATAGTCTAACCGCGTTCGTGAAAAATCGGCAATTGAAAAGGGAGGATTTTCAATGCGCTTCAAACTTCTCGCTGCGACTGCAGCTGTCGCACTGCTTGCTTCCGGCTCCGCATTCGCTGAGCAGGCCAATCTCACCATCTGGAGCTGGAATGTCGCCGCATCGGCGTTGAAGTCTACGCTTCCAGGCTTCAACAAACAGTTTCCCGATATCAAGATCACCGTCGAGGACCTCGGCAACAGCCAGGTCTTCGACAAGACGCTGGCTGCCTGCGCCGCCGGCGGCGACGGCCTGCCCGACATCGTCAGCATCGAGAATTTCGAGGCTGAAATCTTCTGGAGCCGTTTCCCGGATTGCTTCGCCAATCTGAAGGAACTTGGCTACACCCCCGAGATCCAGGCAAAATTCCCTGACTTCAAGCGCACCGAGCTCGAAGTCGGCGATGTCGCCTATGCCATGCCGTGGGATTCCGGCCCGGTCGCCGTCTTTTACCGCCGCGACATGTACGAAAAGGCCGGTGTCGATCCGAGCACGATCAGCACCTGGGACGATTTCATCGCCGCCGGCACGAAGATTTCCGCCGCCAATCCCGGCGTCGTCATGGCCCAGGCCGATTTCAACGGCGACAGCGAATGGTTTCGCATGATCGCCAACGAACAGGGCTGCGGCTATTACTCGACCGACGGCCAGAATATCACCATCAATCAGCCGGCCTGCGTCGCCTCGCTGCAAAAGGTGAAGGAAATGAAGGATGCCGGCACGCTGACGGCAGCCAACTGGGACGAAAAGATCCAGGCCAATACCGCCGGCAAGGCCGCGAGCCAGCTGTATGGCGGCTGGTACGAAGGCACCGTGCGCTCGACCTCCCCCGATCTCAAGGGCAAGTGGGGCGTCTACAAGATGCCGAGCCTGACGGCCGACGGCCCGCATGCGGCCAATCTCGGCGGTTCGTCGCTCGCCATTTCGGCGACCTCCGCAAACAAGGAAGCCGCCTGGAAATTCGTCAACTACGCGCTTGGCACCAATGAAGGCCAGATCACCATGCTGAAGGAATTCGGCCTGGTGCCGTCGCTGCTTTCGGCTGAAAAAGACCCCTTCATCAGCGAACCGCAGCCCTATTGGGGCGGCCAGAAGGTCTGGGCCGATATCCTGGCGACGCTGCCGAAGATCGTGCCGAGCCGCGGCACCGCTTTCCAGAGCGATGCCGAAGCCATCTTCAAGGCAACACAGACGAAGTTCTTCGCCGGCGGTTATCCGGATGCGAAGGCAGCTCTCGACGATGCCGCCAAGCAGATCGCTTCGGCGACCGGGCTTCCCGTGGCGCAATGAATGACGATGCCGGGCGCTTCGGCGCCCGGTTTTCTCCCGGCTTGCAAGGCGGCCGGTCATTCGTTCGTGAGGAGGAGGCTCGATGCCGTTCAGAACCCGGAGCGCCTATGCGTTCCTTGCCCCCTATTTGCTGGTCTTTGCCACCTTCTGGGTCTGGCCCATCATCAATTCGTTCCTGATTTCCTTTCAGAACACCCGCATCAACCCGTGGAAATACAGTTTTCAGGCCAATTGGGGCCGGCTCTTCTACGACCCGGCCTTTTACAACGCTCTTTATAACACGCTGATCATCCTGGTCATCCAGGTGCCGGTCATGATTGCGCTTGCGACCGTCATGGCCGTGATGCTCAATTCGCCGCTCTTGAAAGCGCGCCCGCTTTTCCGTTTCGCCTTCTTTGCGCCCGTCGTCGTCGGCGAGGTCGCCTATGCCGCCGTGTTCCGGCTGATGTTCAGCCTCGATTTCGGCATCATCAACAAGCTGATCTCCGCCGTCGGCCTCAGCCCGGTTTCCTGGTTCGACAATGCGAACGCCGCCATGGCGCTGATCATTCTCGCCGTCACATGGCGCTGGGCCGGCTATAACGCCATCATCATCCTTGCCGGCCTGCAGTCGATTCCGGACGATGTCTATGAGGCAGCGACGCTCGACCGGGTGAGCAAGGTACAGCAGTTCTTCCACATCACCCTGCCGCTCCTGAAACCGATCATCCTGTTCTGCGTGGTGCTCTCGGTGATCGGCACCATGCAGCTCTTCACCGAGCCCTTCCTCATTACCAATCGCGGCGGCCCCGGCGGCGGCACCGAGACCCTCGGCCTGTTGCTCTACCGCCAAGGCTTTACCTCGCTGAACTTCGGCTATGCCTCGGCGATCGCCTACACGATGGCTTCCCTTGCCGTGGTGATCTCGCTTCTCAATCTCTGGGTCGGGAGGGATCCGAAATGAAATCCAGGTCGCAATCCCTTCTCATGCGCCAGATCGCGCTGCACGCCGCACTGGCGCCGCTTGCACTGATCTGGCTGTTTCCGCTCTGGATGATGTTCGTCTTCTCCACCATGCCGGACAACGGCATTTTCAGCCCCGACATCGTGCTCTGGCCATCGACCAACTTCATCGAGAACTTCAAGAACCTGCAGGCCGATACCGATTTCATCGGCGCCATGACGATCTCCGTCGGCGTCGCGATCATCTATACTTTCCTGTCGGTGATGCTGACCTCGATGGCGGGCTGGGCGCTGGCGCGTTACCGTTTCGTCGGCCGCTCCATCGTCATCGCCATCATCCTCGGCACGATCACGCTGCCCTTCTCCGTGGTCGTCATCCCGCAATTCATCATGGTGGCCCGTGAATTCCGGCTGGCGAACACATGGGTGGCGCTGATCGTGCCGCCGCTGTTCAATTCGCTCGGCGTGCTGTTCATGCGGCAATCCTTTTCGATGATGCCGGGCGAGCTTTTCGATGCGGCCCGTGTCGAAGGCGTCAAGGAATGGCAGATCTTCCTGCGCATCGCCCTGCCGCTGGCGCGCCCGACCATGGCGGCATTGGCGATCATCCTCTTCCTCGCCTCTTGGAACAACTATCTCTGGCCGCTGCTCATCAATTCCAAACCGGGAATGATGACCGCGCCGGTGGCATTGGGAACGCTGATCGGCCTCACCAAGGTTTCCTGGGGCGGCATCATGGCCGGAGCGGTGCTGCTGACGGCGCCGATCCTCGTCGTCTTCGTGGCTCTCCAGCGCCATTTCATCGCCGGCATCGCGGCCGGCGCAATCAAGTAAACGGGAGGCTGCATGGCAGAGCTTTCACTCAGCAATATCGTCAAGCGCTTCGGCGGCTTCGAGATCATCCATGGCGCCGATCTGGAGGTGAAGGACGGGGAATTCGTCGTCTTCGTCGGCCCCTCCGGCTGCGGCAAGTCCACGCTGCTGCGGATGATCGCCGGTCTCGAGGACATCACCTCAGGCGAGCTGCGGATCGGCGGCAGGGTCGTCAACGACGTCGAACCGGCCGACCGCGGCATCGCCATGGTCTTCCAGTCCTATGCGCTCTATCCGCACCTCACCGTCGAGGAGAATTTGAGCTTCGGCCTGCGGATGAACGGCAACCCGAAGGCCGATACCGAGCGGCGTGTGCGTCATGTCGCCGAAATCCTGCAGATCACCGAGCTGATGAAGCGGCGGCCGAAGCAGCTTTCCGGCGGCCAGCGCCAGCGCGTCGCGATCGGCCGCGCCATCGTCCGCGAACCGGAGGTCTTCCTGTTCGACGAGCCTTTGTCGAACCTCGACGCCGAACTCCGCGTGCAGATGCGCGTCGAAATCTCCAGGCTGCACAAGCAGCTCGGCACGACGATGATCTACGTCACCCACGACCAGACGGAGGCGATGACGCTCGCCGACCGGATCGTCGTGCTGCGCGCCGGCAATATCGAACAGATCGGCGCCCCGCTCGACCTTTACGACGACCCCGCCAACCAGTTCGTCGCCGGCTTCGTCGGCTCGCCGAAGATGAACTTCCTCAAGGCCGTGGTGGTCGAGACCCAGCCGGGCAGGGCGGTGATCGCGCTGGAAAGCGACGCCAATATGCGCCTACCGCTGCCCGTCACCGAGCCCATCGATGCCGGCACGAAGGTGACGCTCGGCATCCGTCCCGAACATTTCGTCGATGCCGGTATGGGCGATGCCGATCTCACCGTCGCCATCGACGTCGCCGAGCATCTCGGCAACACCAGCTACATCTATGCCGCCCTTGGCAGCGAGCAGTTGATCATCGAACGGCCGGAATCGCGCACCGCCGGCAATCGCGAGACGCTGACTGTCGGCCTTCCCGCCCGCCACACATTCCTTTTCGACGGCGCCGGCAAACGGCTTCGCTAAACCCCTCCCAAGGCAGAAAGACGAAAGAGGTTTCCATGACTTCCGATCAACCGATCCGCTGGGGCATTATCGGCCCCGGCACCATCGCCCGCACCTTTGCAGACGGCGTCGCCCATTCGCGCAGCGGCAAATTGGTGGCGATCGCCACCCGCAATCCTTCTAAGCCCGGACTTGCCGAAAACTTCCCCGGCGCCCGCATCGTCAATGGCTATGAAGCGCTGCTTTCCGATCCCGAGGTTGATGCCGTCTATATTTCCGTGCCCCATACCGGCCATGCCGAATGGGCGATAAAGGCCGCACGCGCCGGCAAGCATATCCTTGTGGAAAAGCCGATCGCGCTTTCGGCCTATGATGCCGAAGCCGTTTACTACGAAGCCAAGAAGGCCGGCGTCTTTGCCGGCGAGGCCTTCATGTACCGCGTGCATCCGCAGACGGAAAAGCTGGTCGAGCTGATCAAGAGCGGCGTCATCGGCACACCACGCATCATCCGCTCGAGCTTCGGCTTCAATATGGGCAGCTACAAGCCGGAACACCGGCTGTTCGCCAACGATACCGCCGGCGGCGGCATTCTCGATGTCGGCGGCTATCCGGTCTCGATGGCGAGGCTGATTGCCGGCGCCGCAGAGGGTAAGGCCTTCCTCGACCCGGAGAAAGTTTCGGGCGTTGCCCATCTCGGTGAGAGCGGCGTCGACGAATGGGCGTCCGCCGTGCTCAAATTCCCGAACGAGATCATCGCCGAAGTCTCCTGCTCGATCATGGCGCAGCAGGACAATGTGCTGCGCATTGTCGGCTCCGAGGGCCGGATCGAGGTCGCCGACTTCTGGTTCGCCTCCGGCCACAAGGGCGGTGTCGGCAAGATCGAGATCTTAAAGGGTGGGAAGCAGCAGACGGTCGAGGTCAAGGAAGATCGCTGGCTCTATTCCTTCGAGGCCGATGCGGTGGGCGATGCCATCCGCGCCGGCAGAACCGAGTTCAGTTCTCCCGGCATGAGCTGGGCGGATTCGATCGCAAACCTGCGCGTGCTCGACCAGTGGCGCGCCTCGGTCGGGCTAGAATATGGCGTCGAGAAAGCCGCCAAGCGCACGGCCAACATATCAGGAGGCACCGTCAAGCGGGGCAACAGCATTCCGCAGCGTCAGATTCCCGGCCTTTCCAAGCAGGCTTCGGTGGTGACCCTCGGCTTCGAGTTCTTCCCGAACTTCGCCGCCGCTTCGCTGACGCTCGACGCCTTCTACGAGGCCGGCGGCAATGCCTTCGATACGGCCTTTGTCTATGGAGCCGGCAAAACGGAGGCCATTTTCGGAGACTGGCACACCAGCCGCAAGGTGCCGCGCGAAGAGATCGTGCTGATCGGCAAGGGCGCGCATTCGCCGCTATGCTATCCCGATATGATCGCCAAACAGCTCGATCAGTCTCTCGCCCGGCTGAAGACCGATTATGTCGACATCTATTTCATGCATCGCGACAATACCGACGTGCCCGTCGGCGAATTCGTCGACGCCATGGATGCCGAGGTCAAACGCGGCCGCATCCGCGGCATCTTCGGCGGTTCGAACTGGACACGGGCGCGTTTCGACGAGGCGATCGCCTATGCCGAGAAGACCGGCAAGGCGGCGCCCGCCGCACTCTCCAACAACTTCTCGCTTGCCGAGATGCTCGACCCGATCTGGGCCGGCTGCGTTGCGGCTTCCGACGACGACTGGAAAAAGTGGCTGAACGAAAAGCAGATTCCAAACTTCGCCTGGTCGAGCCAGGGCCGCGGCTTTTTCACCGACCGCGCCGGCCGCGACAAGCGCGATGACGAGGAGATCGTGCGTGTCTGGTATTCCGAGCGCAACTTCGGCCGCCGCGACCGCGCCATCGAGCTTGCCAACAAACTTGGCCGCAATCCGATCCACATCGCGCTCGCCTATGTGATCGCCCAGCCGTTCCCGGTCATTCCGCTAATCGGGCCACGCACCGTCGCCGAGCTGGAGGATAGTCTCTCGGCACTCGACATCAAGCTGACGCCCGATCAGGTGAAATGGCTCGAAGGCTGATAAATAGAAGAAAGGGCGCGGCTCGAAGCCGCGCCCTTTCCGTAATTATTTGCGCGTTTCGGACGCCTTCTTGGGGTCCGAGTAGCAACGGTGCAGAAAACCGATAAGGACCGCTCACCTGCAGAAACAGGCCGGTATGGAGTTTATCGGCTATAGTTTTCTGCACGAGTATTTATGAAATTTAACGGCTTCTCCGGAATTTTTGCGATTGGCTGCGCAACGTCACATCAAACCAGGGTTTGTAGTGAAGAAGGCCTCTATCGACCGGAACAAAGCGATCCCCAAACGGCTGGACATTCGTCTAGCCTGCAAAACGCTCACGGTAGGCTTGCGGACTAGTGCCGAAGTGGCGCAAGAAGGCTCTCCTCATGGTTTCCTCCGATCCGAAACCACAACGCCTGAAGACCCTGGCAACAGACAGGCCTTCATCCAGCAGGCGTCGGGCGGTTTCGATCCGTATGTCTTCGATCGCACGGGCTGGCGTCACCCCTGTTACCTGCCGATAATGCCGCGAAAAGCTGCGCGAGCTCATATTGACCCGCTCGGCAAGAGCTGCCAACGGCAATGGGCCGCCCAGGTTTTCCATGATCCATGCATGCAGTTGGTCGAAACGCCCGTCATTTTCCTGCTGTGAGAGGGCCGTGCTGAATTGCGACTGTCCGCCCGGCCGCTTCAGAAAAACCACCAACTGCTTCCCAACAGCGAGTGCTGCCTTCCGACCCAGGTCGATCTCGACCAGCGCCAAGGCAAGGTCTATCCCCGCTGTCACCCCGGCCGATGTCCACACGTCGCCATCACGAATAAAAATGGGATCTGGATCGAGGCGCACCAGCGGATAGCATTTCGCGAATTCAGCGCAACGCTGCCAATGCGTGACAACACGCCGTCCGTCGAGCAATCCTGCTCTAGCCAGCAAAAATGCACCGCTGCAAACGGAAGCGGTACGCCGAGCCGCCTTTGAGCGGCATGTGACCCATCCTACCAGATCGCGGTTTTCACAAGCCGCATTGACGCCCCAGCCTCCCGCCACGACGAGCGTGTCCAACGGCGCATCTGGCGACGGCAGCGGGGAGGCTGCCAAGGCGAGACCCGACGACGTTCTCACCTGATCACATTGCGCCACCACGACAGTCTCATAGGGTCGCGCTTTGCCAGCGAGCGCAGCCAGATCGTTTGCCGTTGCAAAGACCTGCAAGGGGCCGGCCACATCAAGAAGCTGGCTGTCGGGGAAGGTCAGGATTTCGATACGGCGAGGGTTATTTGGCATAAACCGAGGGATAATTGGCAAACACGCCAATCATAGTTCCACTAGGATTGGGAAAGTCAATCAGGAGTTTCCCCATGCCGCATTCTTGCGGAATCCTCGTCTTCCCCGATGTTCAACAACTCGATCTCACCGGCCCTTACGAGGTCTTCGCCTCGGCTGAAGGAACAGAGGTTCATCTGATCTGGAAGGATTTGCAGCCCGTTCCGGCCTCTACCCGGCTGTCTTTGACGCCGACCACGACCTTTGCGGAATGCCCGCCACTCGACGTTCTCTGTATTCCGGGCGGAAGCGGTATCAACGCGCTGTTGCTCGACGAAATGGTGCTCGCTTTTGTTCGGCAGCGGGCGGCGAAGGCGCGCTACGTCACATCCGTCTGCACTGGTGCGCTGGTGCTAGGAGCGGCGGGGTTGCTCAAGGGCAAACGCGCGACGACCCACTGGAATGCGCTCGATTTCCTGCCTCGCTTTGGCGCCACGCCTGTCGAGGAGCGTGTCGTTCAGGATGGCAACCTGATCACCGCAGGCGGTGTAACCTCGGGCATCGATTTCGGATTGTCCGTGATTGCTGCGCTTTTCGGACGAACAGAAGCCGAAATAATCCAGCTCGCACTGGAATATGCTCCTGCACCGCCATTTTCTTCCGGCACGCCAAAGGAAGCATCACCGAAAGTGTTGGAGGATACCAAGCAGCGTCTTCTTGCATCGCGCGTCGCGCGCGAGAGGATATTGTCTCAATTGTCGGGAGATATTTGAATGCGAAATTATCGACTTGCTGCGCTGAAAATGCTGGCGTCGGACATCGCAGACATGCGTTCAGCATCCCCCGTCCGGATCGCGATTGATGGGCGAACGGCATCGGGGAAGACAACGCTGGCGAACGAACTGGCCGCGTTAATTCATGGTAGGGAGGTTATTCGTACTTCTGTCGACGGCTTCCATAGACCGCAGTCGGAACGCTATGCACGCGGACGGCACTCCGCTGAAGGCTATTACCATGACGCTCGTGACTTTCAGGCTATCAATACACTTCTCCTCGCTCCATTGGGGCCGCTTGGCGATCGCCGATATCGCACAGCCTCGTTCGATCTCGACACTGACCAGCCTATTGAACAAGAGGCACAATTGGCATCGGCGAATGCCATTCTCATCGTCGACGGCACATTTCTCCAACGGCCCGAACTCTGCCACGGATGGGATCTGACGATTTTCGTCGAAACTTCGGAACTTGTTTCGGAGGAAAGAGGTATCAACAGGGATGCACGCCGCCTCGGAGGCGTAGAGACCGCTCGTCTCCTTTATGCAGAACGGTATCGACCAGCCTTTGATATCTACCAGCGCTTCTGCTTACCGGCTTCAACTGCAGACGTGATTTTCAACAATGACGACTTTGAACATCCTCGAATTGAGTGCCGGCAAGATGGCAAATTGAGGGCCGCTTCTCTCACAAATCGCTGAGCAGCGAACCTCGGGTCGAGCCAGAATCGCCCTTTCTGCTCCGTTACTGCTCAGACCCCTTCTTCCTGGCGGCATCGTCCATCAACTCATACCACATGGCGTTGAGGACGGCGAAGGCGGCGGCCAGCGGCAGGCCGAGGATCCATGCGAAATACCACATCGTTTCGTCTCCCTCAGTAGGCGTGGCTGTTCTTGTCGGTGACGGATTTTTCGTCGACCTTGCCCCACAGAACCTTGTAGACCCAGGCCGTGTAGGCAAAAATGATCGGCAGGAAAATCGCCGACACCACCAGCATGATGAACAGCGTCATATGGCTGGAGGATGCGTCCCAGACCGTCAGGCTCGATCGCGGATCGAGCGATGAGGGCAGGATGAACGGGAACATCGAGAGACCGACCGTCGAGATGATACCTGTTATCGCGACCGTGCTGAAGAGCAGTGTTATCACCTCGCGCCTTGCCCGCATGACGATAAAGGCCAGGGCCGCGCCGGCAAAGCCGAGAACCGGTGCGGCGATCATCCACGAATGAGCGGCGTAATTGGCAAGCCACGCGCTCTTTTCGATCAGCACCGTTTTCAGCAGCGGGTTCGAAGGTCCGATCGGGCTGATATCGCTGGTGATGCGGTAGCCGCCGACGCCGATCCACAGGAAGAGACCGCCGAGGGCAAACAGCACGATGGTAGCAAGGGCGGCGATGCTGCCATAGCTTCTGGCCCGCTCCGCAACCGGCCCGCTCGCCTTCAGCACCAGCCAGGCTGCACCGTGCATCGTCAGCATGGCGAGGGAAAGCAGGCCGCAGAGCAGCGCAAAGGGGTTGAGCAGGGCAAAGAACGAGCCTTCGTAGAAGATCCGCATGTCCTCGGCAAAGCGGAAGGGCACGCCCTGCAGCACATTGCCGACGGCGACGCCGAAGATCAGCGACGGCACGAAGCCGCCGATAAAGAGCGCCCAGTCCCAGCCGTTGCGCCAGCGGGCGCTGTCGCGCTTCGAGCGATATTTGAAGCCGACCGGGCGCAGGATGAGCGCGAAGAGGATCGCAAACATCGCCAGGTAGAAGCCCGAAAACGAGACCGCATAAAGCGGCGGCCAGGCGGCGAAGATGGCGCCGCCGCCAAGGATCAGCCAGACCTGGTTGCCTTCCCAGGTGGCGCCGATCGTGTTGATCACCACGCGCCGTTCCGTATCGGTCCTGGCGACGAAGGGCAGAAGCGTGCCGACGCCGAGGTCGAAGCCGCCTGTCGCCGCAAAGGCGATCAGCAGAACGCCGAGCAGCAGCCACCAGATGAGACGCAGGGTTTCATAATCGAGGAGTTCGTGAAGGATCATGGCGGCTCACTCCGCGGCCGGGACGAGGGTTTCGGAAATCAGCACGGCTTCCGGCTCGTCGTCCGGCTCCGGCCCTTGGCGGATCGCCTTGATCATCAGGCTCATCTCGATGACGATCAGCACCGTGTAAAGTGCTGCAAAACCGATGATCGTCAGCAACACAGTGCCGGCGCCGAGGCTGGAGACGGCCGCCGCCGTCGGCAGAACGCCTTCGATCACCCAGGGCTGGCGGCCGAACTCGGCGACGACCCAGCCAAGCTCGATCGCGACCCAGGGCAGGGGGATCGCCAGCACGGCGATCCTGAGAAGCAGTGGATATTTGTCGAGATGGCGGCGCGCCGACAGCCAGAAGAAGGTTGATGTCAAGAGGATGAAGAAGATGCCGAGGCCGACCATGATGCGGAAGGACCAGAAGAGCGTCGGCACATGCGGGATCGTATCGCGCGCCGCCTGGACGATCTGCGCGTCGCTCGCCTGGCGCGGATCGTCGACGTAGCGCTTCAGCAGAAGGGCATAACCGAGATCATGGCCGAGATCCTCGAAGGAGCTGCGCACCTCCTGCGCCACCTGATCCTGCGCCGGGGCCGCACGGATCTGCATCAGTGCGTCGTAAGCCTTGATGCCGTCGCGGATGCGGACCTCGGCCTGCTGTTCGAGCTTGTCGATGCCGGGAATCTCTGTCGTCAGCGACCGTGTGCCGATCAGGCCCATGACCCAGGGAATGTGGACGGCGAAATGCGTCTCCCGCGCTTCCTGATCCGGAAAGCCGAAGGCGGTGAAGGCGGCCGGCGCCGGCTCGGTCTTCCACATGCCCTCGATCGCCGCGAGCTTCATCTTCTGGTTTTCAGTGGCGAGATAGCCGCTCTCGTCGCCGAGCACGACCACCGAGAGCGCCGAAGCGAGGCCGAAGGAGGCCGCGACCGTCATCGAGCGCTTGGCAAGCTCGACATGCCGGCCCTTCAGCACATACCAGGCCGAGACGCCGAGCACGAAGATCGAGGCGCAGACATAACCCGCCGAGACCGTATGGACGAATTTCGCCTGGGCGACCGGGTTGAAGACCACGTCGAAGAAGCTTGTGATCTCCATGCGCATCGTCTGCGGATTGAGCGCCGATCCGACCGGGTTCTGCATCCAGCCATTGGCGATGAGGATCCAGAGCGCGGAGAAATTCGAGCCGAGCGCCACCGCCCAGGTGGCGACGAGATGGCCGACTTTCGACAGCTTGTCCCAGCCGAAAAAGAACAGGCCGACGAAGGTCGCCTCGAGGAAAAAGGCCATCAGGCCTTCGATCGCCAGCGGTGCACCGAAAATGTCGCCGACATAATAGCTGTAATAGCTCCAGTTCATGCCGAACTGGAATTCCATGACGATGCCGGTGGCGACGCCGATCACGAAATTGATGCCGAACAGCGTGCCCCAGAATTTCGTCATCTGCCGCCAGATCTGGCGGCCGGTCATGACATAGACGGTTTCCATGATCGCCAGCAGCACGGACAGGCCGAGCGTCAGCGGTACGAACAGGAAGTGATAAAGCGCCGTCAGCGCGAATTGAAAGCGCGATAGCGCAACGATATCTAGTTCCATTGTCTTTCTCCCACGGTCCCACGGGGTACGGAGCATTCCCAAGCGCCGGGCGGCGCCTGAGGGCATGCGGGTCTGACTCAATCCGGCCGAAGCCGGTCGAGCGCCTTTTCGAACGCCGCCTCTCCGCGGCGCGAAACTTCTGTGATGCGGCCGCCTTCGATGACGGCGATACGGTCTGCGATGGCAGCCTCGCGGCGGATATGCGTGGCGATGACCAATGAGCGGCCGTCAGCCATTGCCGACAGGCGACAGAGCACATCGCGAGCCGTGGCGCCGTCGAGGCCCTCTGTGGGTTCATCGAGCAGCCAGAGCGGCGTGTCGCGCAGGAAGAGCCGGGCAAGCGCCAGCCGGCGCGACTGGCCGCCGGAAAGGCCGAGCCCGCCTTCGCCAAGCGGCGTATCGATCCCCCGCGGCAGGGCCTCGACATCAGCAAGCAGACCGGCGGCAGCGAGCACTTCCCGCAGACGCGCTTCGCTGGCATGCGGGTTGGCAAGAGCGAGATTGCCGCGCAAATTATCCTCGAAGAGTTCCGTCCGCTGCGTCAGCAAGGTCGCCCTTGTCGCCGCAGCATTCCCCGCGCTCGCCGGCAGTTCGCCGGAAAGCAGGGCGAGCAGGCTCGACTTGCCGGCGCCGCTGCTGCCGATCACGGCCAGGCGTTCGCCTTGCCGGAGCGTCAGTTCGATGCCCTGGAGTGCGGGCACGGCGGAATTTTCGTGGAAGGCGGAGACTTCCGTCAGCGAAAAAGCATATCCCGGCAGCGCCGCCGCCAATGGATCGGATGCCCGCGCGACGGCAAGCCGCGGCGCCACGCGCCTTGCCGCAAGCAGCGTCCGCCCAAGATCCAGCGCGCCGCGGCGCAGTGCCGCGAAGGGTTCGGTCGCCGCGAAGGCGACTAGCAGGCCGACAGCTGCGACAGGAGCGGTGATCGCCTTGGTCTCCGCAAGAGCGGCGACGGCAAGCAGCGATGCCGTCAACAGCAGGGTGGAGACCAGGCCGAAGCCGAAGGTCAGGCCGGTCTCGACGCGGTTCAATCGGTTGTCGGCGACGGCGGTGTAATGGTCTGCCCCAGCGATTGCCTGCCTTTGCGCCGCAAGCCGGCCGGCCATCAGGAGATCGGTCTGGCCGGCGACGAGATCGATCGTCCGCGACCGCAGCGCCTCGATGCCATGGGCGCGCCTGCGGGCATGTTTGCGGGCCGCCCGAGCGGCGATCAAGGGCAGGCCGAGGCCGGCACCGACGAGCAAGAGACCGGAGAACAGACCGAACAAGGGATGCATGAGCCCCAGCACCAGGCTTGCCGCAAAGGTGGCGCCGATCGCAACGGCGGCCGGCACGAGGATCCTGAGATAGAGGGAGTCGAGCGCGTCGATATCGGCCGTCAGCCGGAAGAGCAGCCGTGCCGGACGATGCGGGAGCGCGCGCGCCGCGCCCGGTTCGGCGAAGCCGCGAAACAGTCTTTCGCGAAGAGCGGCGAGCACGCCGAGCGTCGCGTCATGGGTCGCAAGCCTTTCCCCGTAGCGCGCCGCCGTCCTGACGATGGCGAGCAGGCGGATGCCGGCCGAGGGCGCAAAGACATCGAAGGTGATGGCGGCGGCGGAAAGGCCGGCAAGCGCGGTGGCGGTGATGAACCAGCCGGACAGGCCGAGCAGGGCGATGCCCGCCGTGACCGTCGCCGCCGAAAGTGCTGCGCCGAGCAGCAGAGCGCGCCGGCGTTCGGCAAGGAACAGACGCAGGATCGGCTTGAGGTCTGCAGCAAATCTGCTCATTCGGCGGCCTCCCGTATCATCATATCGGCGTCGATGCGGATCGTGCGATGCATGCGCGCGGCAAGAAGCGGATCGTGGGTGGCAACAATCAACGTGCGTCCCCTCGCGAGCGAAAGCAGGCTCTCTGTGACCTCGGCCGCGGTGGCGGCATCGAGATGCGCGGTCGGCTCGTCGGCGAGGATGATCCCCAGATGCGAATTGCAGGCCGCTCGCGCGATCGCAAGCCGCAGCGCCTCGCCGCCGGAAAACCCGATGCCGCCCTCGCCGAGCGGCCGGCCGCCATAGGCCTCCGCCACCTTTCCGAGTCTGGCGGCATCCAGTGCATCGGCCACATCGCCGCGCAGCACGCCGGCTCTGCCGAGTGCGATATTCCCGGCAACGGTGCCGGCAAAGATATGCGGCTTCTGACCGATCCAGGCCGTGCCGCTGCGCAGTGCCGCAGCAGTCTCATCCGCGATTTCGACATCGCCGATGACGATGCGGCCACCGGTGCAGGGGGCCAGTCCCGCCATCAGCGACAGGAGCGTCGATTTGCCGGAACCGCTGGCGCCGAGAAGCGCCAGATGTTCGCCGGCAGCGATATCGAGGTTGAAACCGTCGAGGATCAGCGGTTCGTCTGCGCCGTAGCGAAAGGCGAGATTATCGAAGCGGATGGCCGGCGCCTCGGCGCGGGTAAGCGCCGCGGCCTCGGCCGATCCCCGGATCGGCAAACCGCCAGCAGCCAGAGCATCCAGCGCTTGCAGCGCCGCTTCGCCGGCCGCCCGGTCGTGCCAGACGGCCGAAAGCTCGCGCAGTGGCTCGAAGAAGGCGGGCGCCAGCAGCAGGATGAACAATCCTTCGGTCAGGTCGAGCCGGGCTGACCACGTGCCGAAGCGGATCTCGCCGAGCAGACTGAAGCCGACATAGACGGCAATCATCGCCACGCCGAGTGCGGCGAAAAGCTCGAGCACGGCCGAGGATAGAAAAGCAATCTTCAGCACCGCCATGGTGCGCATACGCAGCGATTCCGCCTCGCGGCGCAGCCTGAGCGCGGTGGCCTCCACCGCATCGAGCGCCCGGATCGTCGCCAGCCCGCGCAGCCGATCGAGCAGGAAACCGTTGAGGCCACCTGTCGCAACGAGTTGTTTTTCGCTGGCCGCCTGCGCACGCCAGCCGATCAGCGCCATGAAGATGGGAATCAACGGCGCGGCGAACAGCAAAACCAGCGCGGCGATCCAGGAGACCGGTAGGATCGCGGCAAGAATGACCAGCGGCACGAGGCTCGCCTTCACCCGCGCCGGCTGGAAGCGGGCGAGATAGGGCACAATGAGTTCGGCCTGCTCGCCGATGACGCTCGCAGCTTTTCCGGAGGCCGGCCGGCCACGATCGATCGGCGACGACAGGCAAAGGGCGGCCGCCGCGACCTGCCGCCTGCGGCTGAGCTCGGCGCGCGCGGCACGAAAGGCGAGGCGGCCGCCGGCCGCGTCGAGACAGCTTCTTGCCAATCCGAGGGCGAGGATGCCGAAGGCCGGCCAGAGGACGTCGTGCAATCCGCCGCCATCGGCAATGCGGCCGACGGAGAGGGCGAGCAAGCCGGCCTGCGGGATCCAGATGGCGGCGGCCAGCGCCTGCAGCATCGCCGCCCTGCGCAGCCCAGCTTTCGCCCCCTCACCGCGGGGCAAAACGGCATCGCCGTCCGGCGACCGCGTCTC
The DNA here is from genome assembly GCF_001854685.1 of Rhizobium sp. RSm-3. Classification (NCBI taxonomy): domain Bacteria; kingdom Pseudomonadati; phylum Pseudomonadota; class Alphaproteobacteria; order Hyphomicrobiales; family Rhizobiaceae; genus Rhizobium; species Rhizobium sp. RSm-3. The sequence goes on from NZ_MAWZ01000002.1 coordinate 339,872, forward strand.
TGATCCGTCTGTCGCGTCGAAGAAAGCAGTGCCCATGGCGCTAACTCTTGTTCGCAGGATTCGGCCGGCGGCTGCGGCCGAGCGAAACCACCCGGTCCTTGGCCTCCAGAAGCTTTGTCACTTTCGCGCCTAGCGAGAGAAGCGTTGCGAGCCTTTCGGTTTCAAGTTGTTTTACGTCTTCATACCAATGCGTCAGCTGCTCGATCAGCGTGTGCATTTCGTTCATGCGCTGCTGCGCATGGCGTTCGGCCTCGCTGGCGGGACGCTGCATCAGGATTTCGCGCAGCACCGACAGCGTCGGATCGACTTCACGCTTTTTTCGCTCCTCGGCAAGCGTCCTCAATATCAGCCAGACATCATCGGGCGTCATGAAGAAATCGCGGCGATCGTCCGGCTTGTGTTTGAGGAGGACGAGATTCCAGGCCTGCAATTCACGCAGGCTCATCGACACGTTGGAGCGCGAGATGCCGAGCGATTCGGCGATTTCCTCGGCGCAAAGCGGCGACGGCGAGACGAAAAGCAGGGCATAGATCTGGCCGACCGTGCGGTTGATTCCCCAGCGGGAGCCCATTTCGCCGAAGTGGAGAACGAAGGACTGAACAAGAGGCGGCAGGTTCATCGTTGTTTCCGTTACGTCTGTGATTTCAGAAATTTCTGAAATCACTATACTCACTGTTACAGCTCGCCGACAATCGGCAAGGCGGCCCTGCGTCAATTTGGATGCCCGTTCGTCGATCGTGCGTCAGCTATAGCTTGAAGCAACATGGCTGGATTTGATTTGGGTCAATTCCGCCACACTTTACCGCGGCGACGCAAAAACGCCCGGCAATGCGTTACCGGGCGTTCCAATTGAACTGCGATGATGGATGCGACTGCCGCCGCTGGCGGGGCGGCCGGAATGCGGTCGGCTTAGATCACCCCGGCCAGGATGCCGACACCTGCTATGGCGGCAACACTGCCGGCTGCGCGCGTCACGAAGGCGCCCTGACGTTCGCCGGCACGGCCGATGATATAGCCGAGACCGAGGCCGGCGGCATGGAGAAACGCGGTCGCGATCATGAAACCGGCAGCATAAGCGGCCCCGCCGGCATCCTCCGGCATCTCCGCCCCGTGGGCATGCCCGTGAAAGATCGCGAAAAGGCCGACGACACCCATCGCAAGGGCGGTCGGGGCTTTGACGTTGAGCGCAACGATCGCGCCGAGGACGACGACGGAGAGCGCAATGCCGGTTTCAACGAAGGGAAGATTGACGCCGGCAACGCCGAGAGCACCGCCAAGCGCCATCACCAGAACGAAAGTCGCCGGCACCAGCCAGGTGGCGCGGCCCCCGAGCTGAAATGCGAAAACGCCGACCATCACCATGGCGAGGACATGATCGAGACCGGAAACGGGATGACTGAAGCCGTGCACAAAGCCGGAGGTCTGACCAACACCGGTGTGCGCATAGGCGACGGCTGGAAGCGCGGCGGCAGCCAAGGCCAGCAGGCCGCTCTTGAGTGCTGATTTCATGGTTCATTTCCTCGTGAGGTTTCGAAATCCGGCGGCGGCGGCCGAACATAGGCCCGGTTCCAAGTCGCGCGCATCACGCTAGTTCAAAGAATTCGCGCCGTCAACGAAAATGCCGTGAAATACCAAGCCGATTCAATTGCTTATCTGATAGGCAGATGCCGCTTTCGATAGCGCCGCCCCTCACATCGGCCGACGCGTCGAGCCCCTTCGCGTTTTAAACAGTTTCTTCCGCGTGCTGGAAAGAGCCAGGCACAGCGGCTATCAATCCAGCCGAGGCGGCAGATCGCCGCGATGGAGGAGATCCCGATGACGAAGACCGAACGGCCGCTGGTAATCAGCGCCCCCGAGCCGCGCACGCTCGATCTGATCTTCACCGACAAGGCGCGCGCCGAACTGCATGCGAAATACGAAATCGTCGAGGCCGATCCCGACGATATCGCCGGCCTCGGCGACGAGACCCTCGGCAGGGCGCGTTACATCATCGGCCAGCCGCCGCTCTCAGTGGAAACGCTGGCTGGAATGCCGGCCCTGCGCTCGATCCTCAACGTCGAAAGCAATCTTTTGAGCAACATGCCCTATGACGTGCTTTTCGAGCGCGGCATCCATGTCGTGACGACGGGCCAGGTCTTCGCCGAGCCGGTCGCCGAAATCGGCCTCGGCTTCGCGCTGGCCCTGGCGCGCGGCATCGTCGATGCGGATGTCGCGTTCCGCCAAGGTGCCGAACTCTGGGGCGGGGAGGGCAATGCGAGTGCCCGGCTGATCGCCGGCTCGGAGATCGGCATCGTCGGCTTCGGCGATCTCGGCAAGGCGCTGCGCCGGCTGCTGTCCGGCTTCAGGGCGCGCATCAGGGTGTTCGATCCCTGGCTGCCCCGCTCGATCCTGGAGGAAAACGGCGTCGAGCCGGCAAGCCTGGAGGATGTGCTGACAAAGAGCGATTTCGTCTTCGTCGTCGCCGCCGTCACCAGTGAAAACAAGGGATTTCTCGGTGCCGACGCCTTCGCCGGCATGCGCCGCGGCGCGGCCTTCATCCTGCTCAGCCGCGCCGACGTCGTCGATTTCGAAGCGCTGATGGCGGCCGTCTCGTCTGGTCATATCGTCGCGGCAAGCGACGTCTACCCTGAGGAGCCGCTGCCGGCCGACCACCCGGTGCGGAGCCTGAAAGGCTTCATCCGCTCGGCGCATCGGGCCGGCGCGCTCGACAGCGCCTTCAAGAAGATGGGCGACATGGTGCTCGAGGACATGGACCTGATGGATCGCGGCCTGCCGCCGATGCGCTGCAAGCGGGCGGAACGCGAAACAGTTTCGCGCATGCGTTCCAAGCCTGTCGCAGTGAATTAAGCCGGCAGACGCGGGCCGCCTCAGGCGGCGCGCTGTTCGCTTCCCTGGATCGCCGCGAGCTTCCAGTCGGCGCCGGGCTTGCGCACGAAGGTCCAGACCTCTGTGCTTTCGCTCGGGCGGCGATCGTCGCCGGAAACGACGCGACCGCTGTCGCGTTCGACCATGGCATCGATCGACGAGTAGCGCATGGCGAGCGTCGCATATTCCTGGCCGTCTTCGCGCCACGCCTCGGCAATGTCGCCCTGCAGCAGCTTGACGTCGGAGACCCGGTTGCGCACGCCGTTGGTGGCGTTTTCGCCGAGTTCCTCGGCAAGATAAGACATCGCCTCAGGCGTCGTCAGCCGGCGCAACGTGGCGTAATCCTCGGCACCGTAAGCGGTCTGAACGTCGGTCAGCAATTCCTCGAACTGATCGAGATCGGCCTGCGCCAGCCCGATCTCGTCGCTCGGCCGGCTGCCGCGTGAGGACGAAGCTGAACCGGCACCCGAACCGATCGCCGGGATCTGGAAGGACGAATTGTTGGCGGGCGACATGTTATAGGACCGGCTGAAGGAGCCGCTCTGACCACCGGCGCCGTAGGAGGGCTGGCGGCGGTTGGCGAAATAACGCATGGCGAGCATGACGGCACCGCCGATCAGTGCGATCTGCAGCAGCATGCCGAGGAAGCCGAAGCCGCCGCCGAAACCGTGACCGAGCAGCATGCCGAGGAGGCCGCCGGCAATCAGGCCGCCGATCATCGAACGGCCGAAGCCGCCGAAGAGACCGGGGCGCTGGGCGCCGAAGGGCTGCTGCGCGGTCGCTGGCGCCGTGGTCTGCGGACGCGGCGTCATCGACCGTTCGATTGGCGCGGCAGGGGCGGGCGCGGTTTGGGTGACAGGCGGCGCCTGGAATGTGCGGGTACCGCGGCTTCCGAAACCGCTGCTGCCGGCCCGGCGCGCTTCTGCATCGCCAAGGGAAGCAAAAACTGTAGCGCTCGTCAGAGCGGCAATCGCCGCGAACTTGGCAAAACGCGAAATGGCACTCGGCATTCCTGATCTCCTGTCATGCGCAGTCACGGCATGGTCGGGATAGGATATAGGTACTCTTTCGCAGGTTTGAAGTTTTTTCGCCGCTTACTGGCAGACATCGACCCAGCTGGCGCCGGTCAGCTCGGCCAGCCGCCCGGTTTCGATGCGCACCGCCGAATTCGTCGAGCCGGCGGCCGGCACGACTTCATTGAAGCGTTTCAGCGAGATATCGCAATAGATCGGCAGCGGCGAGGGCAGACCGAAGGGGCAGACGCCGCCGACCGGATGGCTGGTAACGGCCACCACCTCTTCGGCGTCGAGCATGCGTCCCTTGGCGCCGAACCTATCCTTGAACTTGCGATTGTCGAGCCTTGCGGTGCCGCCGGCAACGACCAGCATCATCTGCTCGCCGACGCGCAGGCAGATCGTCTTGGCGATCTGGGCAGGCTCGACGCCATGGGCCTCGGCCGCAAGCGCCACCGTCGAGGAGCTCTCGGCGGTTTCGATGATGTCGATATCGGGTGCATGCGCACGGAGGAAGGCGCGGACGGATTCTAGACTCATGATGCCATGCTAGACCAGCAAAAGCGCGATTTGAAGCACAAAAGCCACCCGCCGAAAACCGCCGCTTGCAAGTCTGACAGACATCGTCATAATAATTTTGCACACGTGCTCAATTTTGTCATTCGGCCGTTACATCAAACCCCTAGAGCGGACATCGTCACGTTTTCGTGGGGTTTCGGAGCGGCCATCATCAGCAGTGCTGACCCGCCAAGAGGCTTCACACTGCTCTTCTAGGGAGACGAAGAAGATGACCATCTTGCCGACACTGAAATCCCTCACCATTGCTGCCGCCATCCTGGCCTCCAGCTCTGCAATTGCGCTTGCCAAGGACGTTCACATCAGCGTCTGGGCCGGCGGCACCGGCCCGAACGACGTCTATCGCCTCGACGCCATCGAGATCGCAGCCCAGCAGCTGCAGCGCGAAGCCGCCCTCAAGGGCGAAGAGCTGAAGATCACCGTCGAGAAGAAGCCCTATTCCGCCTGGGAGGACTTCAAGCAGGCGCTGACCCTTGCGGCGGAAGCCAAGACCGCCCCGAACATCGTCGTCAGCGGTCATGAAGACATCGCGCCCTGGTCGCAGGCAGGGCTCATCGTTCCGATCGAGGATTATGTCGATCTCGACTCCTGGCCGCTCAGCGACATCTATGAAAACCTGTTGAAGATCGCCTCTTACAACGGCACCGTCTACGGCATTCCGCAGGATGCCGAATCCCGTCCGATGTTCTTCTGGAAGCCTTATATGAAGGCGATCGGCTACAGCGACGCCGATCTGGATGCGCTGCCGCAGAGTGTCCAGGACGGCAAGTACACCATGAAGAACGTGCTCGAAGACGCCAAGAAGATGCAGGACAAGGGCCTCGTCCAGCCCGGCTATGGTTTCTATCCGCGCACCAGCAACGGCCCCGACTACTGGCAGTTCTACACCTCGTTCGGCGGCACGATGGAAGAAGACGGCAAGCTCGTTTTCGACAAGGCGGCGATGACCCGCACCTATCAGTTCTTCGCCGACGCCGTGAAATCGGGCGTCACCAAGAAGAACCACATCGGCATGCCTGGTGATCAGTGGTGGAAGGAAGTCGCCACCGGCAAGGCCGGCATCTGGGACGCCGGCACCTGGCACTATGCCCGCCTCGTCAACCAGGAAGGCCTCAAGGACTTCTTCGGCAACGTGATCTTCACGCTGATCCCCGCCGGCGAAGGCGGCAAGGCCAACACGCTGACCCATCCGCTCGTCTATCTCCTGACCGCAGGTCACGACCAGGAAGACACCGAGATCGCCGCCCAGCTGGTGAAGATCGCCTCCGAGCCGCGCACCAACGCGCTGCATGCGGTCAAATCGGCCCATCTCGGCATCTCCAAGTCCGAATCCACCGTCGAGTTCTACTCGGCCGACCGCTGGACCCGCGAAGCCACCGAGCGCCTGCTGCCGCATGCCAATGCGATGCCGAACAATTCCGATTTCGGCAAATATTGGAACATCATGTGGAAGAACCTCGAAGCATCCTGGACCGGCGCCAAGACCGTCGACGCCGCGGTCGGCGATGCCGAGAGCGAACTGAAAAGCACGCTGGGCGACAAGATCGTCATTCGCTGAAACACCCCTCCGGGTGGCGGCAACCCCGCCGCCCGGTCGGTTCCGCGAGGAGGCCTTCCATGAAATCGTCCAGAACGCTCGGACTGGTGATGATCGCGCCTGCGGCGGTCATGATCATCCTGTTCTTCCTGATGCCGGTGGTTCTGACGGCGGTCTTCTCGATGACCAACATGACGACGGCGACCGGCATATCCGGCGGTGTCTACCAGATCGCGCCCAGTTCCCTGATCGCGCTGAAATCGGCGATGCCCGAGATCGCCACCGAGATGGCCGAACCGCGCTACACCATCGACGAGGCGGGCCTCGCGGCCGTCGAAGGCCTCGGGCTTGCGCCGGGGATTGCCGCGGAATTGCGCGCCAAACATGCAGGCGAGGTCTTCCCGGCACGCCGCGACGTCGAGCGTATGATCAAGGATCTTGCCGAGCGGCCTTCGACACGTGAGGTCAAGCAGATCTCCGAACAGTTCAACCGCTCCGTGCTCAACACCCGCTTCGACAGCAAGGAGCAGCTGTTTTCGGCGCTGGACGGTCTGGGTTTCAAGCTGACGCCGGAGCAAAAGGAAACCGTCGCCGAGATCACCTATACCGGCTGGACCTGGACATCAGACAATTTCTCACGCATGGCCAGTTCGCCCGACATGGCGCGGGTGCTTTTCAACACCGTACTCTATGTCGCGCTGGTGCTGACGCTGTTCAATGTCGGCTATGCCCTGCTGCTCGCCATCTGGACGCATTATATGCCGCCGACGTCCGCCTCGATCTTTCGCGGTATCTGGCTCCTGCCACGCATCACGCCCGTCGTCATCTATGTCATGCTGTGGAAGTGGCTCGCCTGGGACAGCGGTTTCATCTCCGTTCTGATGGGCAAATTCGGCTACCCCCCGAAGAACTACCTGCTCGATACCGCCTATAATGCCTGGTTCTTCGTCGTGCTGATCAACGGCTTCATCGGCGCCTCGATGGGCATGCTGGTGTTCTCCTCGGCGATGAAGGCCATTCCGAAGAGCCAGTTCCATGCGAGCGAGGTCGACGGCGCCTCGCGCTGGCAGCAGATCCGCTACATCATTCTGCCGCAGATGCGCTGGCCGATCCTCTTCGTCACCTGCTACCAGACGCTGTCGCTGCTCGCCTCGTTCAATGAAATGCTGCTCGCAACCAATGGCGGGCCGGGCAACGCCACCGAGGTCTGGGCGCTCTCCGCCTATCACACGGCGCTCCGGAATTATGCCGGCAATCTCGAATATGGGCTCGGCGCCGCCATGGCGCTGGTGCTCGTCGTCATCGGCGTGGCGATGTCGCTCCTTTATCTGCGTGTCTTCAACTACGGCACCCTTGTCGCCAAGCCCCTGATCGAGGATTAACCATGGCAGAACACGCGCAGCCCTCGGCAAATTACAGCAACTGGCCTGTCATAACGGCGCTGACCATCGTCAGCCTGCCGCTGCTCCTGATGTATGTCTATCTCTTCCTCGATACCGTGACGGTGAAGCAGCCGGATGCGCTACTGCCCTCCGGCCTGACGCTCAATCACTGGCGCTTCCTGTGGCAGACGACGGCGGGTAAGGCGAATATCTGGCAGGTGACGCTGAATACGCTGCTGTTTTCGGCCTGCACCACCAGCCTGGTGCTCATCGTCTCGTCGATGGCCGGTTACGTGCTCTCGCGGCTCAACGTGCCGGCGCGCGGCTTCTTCCTTGCCGGCGTCATGGTGCTGCACGCCTTCCCGTCGGTGACGCTGATCATCGCCATCTTCATCGTGCTGCAGATGATCGGCCTCTATAATTCGCTGATCGGCGTCATCCTGGTGAAGGCGGCGATCGACCTGCCGCTCGGCATCTGGCTGATGAAGGGTTTCTACGACACCGTGCCCTGGGAAATCGAAATGGCCGGCGTCGTCGACGGCGCCTCGCGTTTCCGCGTCTGGCGCAGCCTCGTGCTGCCGCAGGTCAAGCCAGGCATCATGGCGCTCGGCCTGTTCTCCTTTCTCGCCGGCTGGGGCGAGTTCATCCTGCCGCAGGTGCTGGCGCCGGGCAACGATGTTCAGGTGCTGTCGGTCTACCTCGCGGGCTTCCTTGCCGACGACAACAATTACGATTTCAATATGTTCAAGGCGGTCGGCCTCTTCTACCTCATCCCAGTGCTGATTGCTTACGCGCTCTTCAACAAATATCTCATGAACATCTACGGCGGCGGGAGCAAAGGCTGATGCGCATCCTCCTCGACAATTTCTCGAAGAGCTTCGGCTCCACCAAGGTCATCGAAAACATGCAGCTCGAAGTCGGCGACGGCGAGATGCTGGCACTGCTCGGTCCTTCCGGCTGCGGCAAATCGACGACGCTTTTTGCGGTCTGCGGCATTCACCGGCCAACCAGCGGACGCATCCTCTTCGGCGACCGCGACGTCACCGACCTGCCGAGCCAGGCCCGCAATGTCGGCGTCGTCTTCCAGTCCTATGCGCTTTATCCGCACATGACGGTCGCCGAAAACATCGGTTTCCCCCTGAAGGTGAAGGGCGCGCCGGCCGCAGACATCCGCAAGGAGGTCGACCGCATTTCCGCACTTGTTCATATCGGCAATCTCATGGAGCGCCGGCCGGCGCAGCTTTCCGGTGGCCAGCAGCAGCGCGTGGCGCTGGCGCGCGCGCTGATCCGCAAGCCCGACGTGCTGCTGCTCGACGAGCCGCTCGCCAATCTCGACGCCAAGCTGCGCCTCGAAATGCGCTCGGAAATCCGCCGCCTGCAGCGCGAGACCGGCATCACCGCCATTCTCGTCACCCATGACCAGGTTGAGGCGATGAGCATGTGCGACCGCATCGCCATCATGAAGGAAGGCGAGATCGTCCAGATCGCTACGCCGGCCGAAATGTACAATGATCCGAAGACCGCTTTCGTCGCCGGCTTCCTCGGCAACCCGCCGATCACCTTCCTGCGCGGCGTCGTCGACAAGGGCGCCTTCGTCATTCCGGAAAGCGAAATCCGCGTGCCCTTGCCAGGTTCCGTCGGCGCCGCCGAGGGTACGAAGCTGATGCTCGGCGTCCGGCCGGAGCATTTCACCCCGGCAGGCGACGTCGCTGTGTCCGGCAAGGTCACCTTCGCCGAAACGCAAGGGCGCGAGAACCTCTACGACGTGGCGCTGGCCGGCGGGCCGCTGCTGCGCTCGATCCAGCCGGTGCGCAACGACATCCATGTCGGCGACGACGTCCGCTGGGCGATCGACAGCCGCGGCGTCTTCGTCTTCGACGAAAGCGGCAGGAGGCTCTGATGACCCGCGATTTCCAGGCATTTTTCGAGCGTTACGGCTGGCCGACCGCCAAGGGCCGGCTTCCTTTCTGCATCGGTCATCGTGGCGCCAGCGGCCATGAGCGCGAGAACACGATCGCCGCTTTCCGCCGCGCTGCCGAACTCGGCGCTGAGATGTGGGAGCTCGACACGCAACTGACCCGCGACGGCGTGGTCGTCGTCTCGCATGACGATCATCTCCAGCGCGTCTTCGGCGTCGACCGCCGCATTTCCGAAATGACCGCTGCCGAGCTCGCCGCCCTCGACGGTGTCGACGTGCCGCCTTTTTCGGCGGTCGCCGCTCTCGGCCGCGAGACCGGCACAGGTCTCTATGTCGAGCTGAAAGCATCAGGGACCGGCCTGCTCTGCTGGCGCCATCTTGCCGAGATGAACCAGCGTTTCGCCTGCCTCGGCTCCTTCGACACGGCGCAGGTGCGCGAACTCCGCGACGTGGGCTGCGACTTTCCGCTTTCGGTGCTGATCCGCGTCGGCCACGATCCGCATGCGCTGGGTGACGAGGCCGGCGCCGATATCCTGCATCTCTGCTGGGAAAGGGCAGGCGAGCGGCCGCAGGATCTGGTAACCGAGGCCTTGATAGGCCGCGCCTTCGAGGCTGGCCGCGAAATCGTGCTCTGGCACGAGGAGCGGCGGACCATCCTCGACGACATCATGGCGCTTCCGGTTCTCGGCATCTGCACCGATCTTCCCGATCTGATGCGGCCGTCGGCAGAGAGGGAAAAAGCAGTTGCCAGACAGGGATAAGGGACCGCGCAAGGTAACCTCCTTCGACGTGGCGCGTGCGGCCGGCGTCTCGCGCGCCGCCGTGTCGCGCGCCTTCACGCCGGATGCCAGCGTCTCGCCGAAAACACGCGAGAAGGTCTTCCAGGCCGCCAAGGATCTCGGCTACCGCGTGAACTATCTTGCTCGAAGCCTCACCAACAAACGCTCCGATCTCGTCGGAGTCGTCGCCGCCGGATTCGACAATCCGTTCCGCACGCTGCAGATCGAGCATCTCTCAAGGGTACTGCTCGCCCGCAACTTCCGCCCCATCCTGCTGCCGACCTCGCAGGAGGCGGATACTTCGACGGTTATCGGCCAGCTGCTGCATTACGCCGTCTCGGGCGTCATCGTAACCTCGGACGCGCCGCCGACCGAGATCTGCGAGCAATGTGCGGCCGAGGGCGTGCCGATCGTGCTGATCAACAAGGGCAACGACATCCCCTTCGTCGACCGCATCATCTCCGACGACCGCATGGCCGGCTATCTCGCCGCCGCCCATCTGATCGACAGCGGCGCGCGAAAGCCCGCGGTGATGGCCGCTCCCGCCATATCCTATACGGCGCGCCGGCGGAGCGAGGCCTTCATCGCACGCTGCAAGCAGCTCGGCGTCGAAGCGCAGCTGCTGCAGGTCAGGATCAACGACTACAAGAGCGGCTATGATGCCGCCGCCGAGCTTGCCGCATCCGGCATTGACGGCTTGTTCTGCGCCAATGATTACATGGCCTGCGGCGTGGTCGACCAGCTCATGCAGGGCCGCAGCCGCGACGATGCGCCGCCGCTCCCCATTATCGGCCATGACGACATTCCCCAGGCGGCCTGGGCCGCTTACAACCTCACGACCATCCGCCAACCCTGCGACCTCCAGGCCGAACAGACGGTCGACCTGCTGATGAGCCGAATTGCCGAACCGGACCTGACGGCGCGCGTCGAATTCACGCCGGTGACACTGATACAAAGAAGGACTGCCTGATGACTTCCGCATTCGATGCCGCCGCCATCCGCACCCGGGCGGAGGTCGCAATCTCAGTCGCCCTCGAGACCGGACGGGAAGCGGCCCGGTTCCGGCGCAGCTCGAACCCCGGCACGCTGGCCGTCGAGAACAAGGGATTGCAGGATTTCGTCACCATCGCCGACAAGCAGGCCGAGCAGTCGATCCGCGACGGGCTGCTCTCCCATTTTCCGGGCGATACGTTCATGGGCGAAGAGAGTGGCGGGCGATCCGGCGAGGGCGGCACCTGGGTCGTCGATCCGATCGACGGCACGACCAACTATATCAGGGGCTTCCGGCATTGGGCCGTCTCGATCGCCTTCGTCGCCGGCGGCAGGGTCGAGATCGGCGTGGTCTATGACGCCACCGAGGACAAGGTCTTTCACGCCATCCGCGGCGGCGGCGCCTTCAAGGACGGGCTGCCGATCCATGCGGCCGCAACCACCGATCCGGCCAATGCGCTCGTCATTCTCGGCCATTCCCGCAAGACCAGCTTCGACGATCATCTGGCGCTTTCCAAGCGGCTGCACGAACGCGGCATGGACTATCGCCGCACGGGCGCGGCGGCGATCGACCTCGTTCGTGTCGCCGAAGGCGCTGCCGATCTCTACTACGAACGCCATCTCAATGCCTGGGACATGCTCGCCGGCGCGCTGATCGCCGAAGAAGCCGGCGCCATGGTGGCGATGCCTGGCGTCGACAGGCTGCTTGCCGATGGCGGACCGGTCATCGCCCACTCGCCGGGACTTGCCGGCGAATTCGCCTTCATCCTCGACATCGAGGGGCTGTAGAGCATGTTACGCCAAAATGTGCAGCGGTTACGCAACGACGCGATTGCGACCGGTCTTTTTCGCCGTGTAGAGATTCTGGTCGGCGATCGCTAAAATCTCGGTCGGAGAATTGGCAGACAGCGTGCCGGCCACGCCGATGCTGATCGTGACGCGCAGCCCGTTGCAGATCTCCGACCAGTCCCATTGTTCGACGGCCGCACGCAGCCTGTCGCAGACATCGGCGGCCCCGCGGGGAGAGCCGGCCAGCAGGACGACGAACTCCTCGCCGCCGAAGCGGATCGCCTGATCGGTGATCCTGAGCTGGTTGCGCAGAATCGCCCCGATGGCGCTCAGAACCTGGTCGCCGATCATGTGAGAGAAGTTGTCGTTGACCGACTTGAAGTGATCGACGTCAAGCATCGCGATGGAATAGGGACGCTTCTCCGACGTCAATTCCTTGAAGCGGCTGTCGAGATATTTGCGGTTATAGAGCCCGGTCAAAGCGTCCAGATAGACGGCGCTGGCAAGGATATCGGTTTCTTCCTGCAGTTTCTGATAGGAGGCCTCCAGCGTATTGGCGCGCTTCGTTTCCGTTTCGGCAACTTCCTTGAGCCGCTTGGTTTCATAGTAGATTTCGGCCAGGCGTGCGCGCTGCTGGGTCCTCTCGGCGCTGTTCTGCAGATATGCCTGGTGGTATTTCTTATGCGCCTCCAGCGCCAGATCGAACTGCCCCAGCCCTTCATGCGCCTGCGACAGATAAAAATAGATCTGAATGTAGGAATCGAAACTGCCGCCCTCGCTGATCAATGCCATCGCCTCGAGCAGCAGCGACCGCGCTTCCTCGAATTTTCCGTAACTATTGTAGATCTGGCCCAGGGTGTAGAGATATTGCTGCCTGTCCCTGACATAGCTGTTTTCCTGAAACAGCTGATAGCGCTCCATGCACTGGAGCGCCCTCTCATGTTCGCCGAGGTGACTGTAATAATCGGCGTTGTTGCCGAGGCAGATGCGCGCAGCCCAGCTGTCACCGATCTCGATGGCCAGGTCGAGCGCCTCGTCGGTCAGCTCAAGCGCTCTCGTCAGCAGCCGGCGTCCTTCATCCGTCTGGCCGAGCGCTTGCGCAATATATCCGCCTTCCGAATGGGCGCCGCCGAGATTGACGAGCCACCAGCATTCATAGGTCTTGTCGCCGATCGATCTGGCGAGCTCGACGGAGCGCTCGCTCATCAGGATGGCCCGGTCGGGCTGCTTGTTGTACCAGAAGATAATTCCAATGACGTTGGTGGCGAGGCTCTGCGCTTTCCGATCTGCGGTCCTGTCGGCAAGATCCAGCGCGCGGGTGGCCTCTTCGATCGCTTCCTCAGGCAGGCCCAATTCCAGCAGCAGCCATCCGAAATAGGCCCGGGCATAGGCTTCCTCGTTGGGCTCCCCGGTCGATTTCCAGAAGTCCACCGCCCGGCGGACATGCGTCAGCCCCAGTTCGGCCTTGCCGGTTTGAAAACAGTACCAGGCAATGTCGGTATCGCATTGAGCGGCGAGCCGATCATCGCCCCGCGCTCTGGCATCGGCAAGAGTTTCGCCGGCCAGTGCGAGTGCCTCGATCGAACGGCCGGTACACCCAAAATGCCACGCTTTCTGCAAGCTGGAATTTTCTTGTTGAGTAATTGCTACAGTATCAACAACTTGCATATCGCACACCAACATTTGACTGTCGGATAGGGATAACATCAGAAGTTTAAAATGATGCAAATTGTGCAAAACATGCGACAGCCCTGAAATAATGCATGTCGCCCGGAAGACTGCCGCGCTTCCGGGACAACAGCATGCATCAAAACAAAGAGCTAAAGCCGCTCACGCCTTCCGGCATCAGGTGCCCGCGGTTAATCCGCTATGCGTCGACGCCAGGCGCGTTCGGTCGCCGGCGCCTCGTCGGTGGTGACCTGATCCGGCTTCAGGGCCATCAGCGACCGGAAGTTCCGCCATTCCTCGTCGCTGAAACCGGCCTCGGGATGCTTGAGGGTAAAGGTCCAGGCATCGACGCGTTTGCCTTCGTCATGGCAGAGCGCGATCATATCGAGACCTTCCCTGGCGGCATCGAGGATCAGCGGCCAGTGGAGATAGATCGTGTCCGGTTCGGTCGGGCCGCGCAGGTCGGCGCACAATTCCGTCTCGACGGCCTTCCAGCCGCTGGCCTGCCTGATACCATAGAGCTTGTCTGTGGGATCAATGCCGCGCAGGAGATGCGGAAGCTTTTCCTTGACGGCAACGATGAGGTCGAGACTGCCGCCACTGACGATCACCGAGGCGGCGATGTCACGGAAATGCGCGGCAAGGTGCTCGATGCCCCTCGCGCCGATCGCCTCATAATCGTCCTTCATGTCGAACTGCAGCAACGCGGCCGGATGCGTCGATTGCATCATGGCGGCGAGATCCTCGCTGAGGATCAGCGGCCGGTCGCCCTCTTTCATCCTGATATCGCCGAGATCGCCGGGGCTTTTTTGGGCGATCGGCCCATGTCCCGTCGTCTCACCGTCGAGTTCCTCATCGTGCAGCACGACGAAGCCGCCATCGGCGCGCACCCGCAGATCGAGTTCCATCGAGGCGCCGGCGGCAAAACCCTCGGCCATCACCTCGGCTGAGAACAGAGGATCGGCAAACCGCTTGCGCAGCCGGTGCCATTTCAGGCGGGTGCGATGTCCCTCATGCGAAATCTCCAGGCCCTGCGCGTCCAGCAATCTCGTCATCTGCATCCGATCTCCGCGATACTACTCTCCTGCCTTGACGAGCCATGATTATCAAGGGCCGGATACGGCTTCATCGGAATGCTTGAGTGGCAATCACGGCTTTTCTCCTGCTCCTACCGGCGATCCATGCGATCCGCCGGCCTCCTCTCTTCTCCATCGGCTTTCTCAGCCGACCGGCCGGCAGGGCCTCCCCGCCCTCGATCGCCAGCCGCGTCTCAAGTCGATACCAGCGTCAGTCCCGGAACACGGGTGATCAGGCTGCGATCCTCTTCCATGACGAATTCCAGATTGTGGCGCGCAAGGCGCGCATGTTCCCGCGCCAGCGCCTCGGCGCGCGTGCCTTCGCGCATCTCGATCGCCGCAACGATGTCGCGGTGCTGACGCTGCGCACGCACCAGCGACAGGCGAAAGGCGGGCACATCCTCCTGCTTCTCCAGAAACGCGCTCGGCGAGGCGAATGGCAGCTGCGCCGCCCGTTCCACCTCGCGCCGCATCGTCTCGCTGCCGGCAAGACCGGCGAGCATGGAATGGAATTCCGCATTGAGCTCTACATACTGGGCAAACAGCATGTCCTCCGGCCGATCGCGAAAGCATTTGTCGAGCTCGAGGATCAGTCCTTTGATCGCCTTGAGCTTTGCTGGCGTGACGCCGCGTTCGGCGGCAAGCCGGGCTGCCGTGCCTTCAAGCACGCCACGCAGCTCAATGGCGTCGAAAACATCCGCCGCGGTGAAGCCGCGCACGGCATAACCACCGGAGGGAATCTGCTCGAGCAGGCCTTCCTGTTCGAGACGGGCAAGGGCCGCGCGCAGCGGTGTGCGCGAGATGCCGAGCTTTTCGGCCAGCGAAACTTCCGACAGACGCTCCCCCGGCGAGACGCCGCCGCCAAGCACGAGATCACGCACGCCGAGAAGGCCTTTCAAGGCCTGGCTGTCGCGCTTGCGATCTACGTTTCCCTTTTCCGCAGCCATTTTCCGCCCCTCCAGAATGGAGTACGAACTGTATACCGCTATATGTCAAGCGAATATTTCATGACAATTTACACATCAATACATATCTAAAAAGTTATCTATAAAGCACTTACCAGAGAACTTTTCACGAACTTTGTTATGTCACTTGCTGGCGGCGCAATTTTCGGCATATCACTGTATACAGGATGGACACATAAGATCCCTGCACGGTGAGGAGAGAAGCTTATGATGATTGCGCCGCAAAGCGAGAGCCGGGAGAAGGCGCCTCTTGCCGATCTTCTCTCGCATTATTCCATCGAGGTGACGTCGCGCGACCTCCCGTCGTTGCAGAGCATGACCGCGACCCTGCCACCCGGCTCCGAGGTCTTTGTCGCCCATCTTCCGAAGGAGGATATCGGCCTTTTGGTGAGGGCGGCGGCGGGTCTGAGAGACGCCGGCTTCGTGCCGGTTCCCCATATCGTCGCCCGCAATATCCGCAACCGCCTGGAACTTGACACCATGCTTGCCCGGCTGTCCGAAGAGGCCGGCGTCCGCCATGCGCTCGTTCTCGGCGGGGATCGGGACGATGCCGCCGGGACCTTCGGCTCCGCGCTGGACCTGATCGAAACCGGGCTCTTCCAGACATATGGCATCGGCCGTATCGCCATCGCCTGTTACCCGGAAGGGCATCCGCGGATCGCCGGTGCCGTCCTAGACACGGCGCTGACCGCAAAGGTCGATGCGGCTGCCCGTGCCGGGCTCGATGTGTTATTGGTGAGCCAGTTCCTGTTCGATCAGAAACCGCTCCTCAGCTTTGCACGGCGGCTTCGCGAACGGGGCGTAACAGTGCCGCTCAGGGTCGGCATCGCCGGACCGGCCAGCCGCACGAAGCTTCTCAAATACGCGCTTCGCTGCGGTGTCGGCGCATCCTTGCGGGCGCTGCGCGAAAGAAGCGAAGTCGCCCGCAACGTGCTTTCGGGTGAAACGCCGGAAGAGCTGCTGATCGATATCGCCGCAGCTGAGGCCGCCGAACCGGATCTCGGCATCAGCGGCGTGCATTTCTTCACCTTCGGCGATCCGGCCCAATCCATCCGCTGGGCGGAGCAGCAGGCAGCCTCTGACTGAAACCGGCCGCAAGGCCTCGACCATCATCTTCGTTCAATGGGAGGAATATCATGACAAAACAGAGCCTGGAGCAGAAGCTGAGCGCCGCCGGCAACACGGTGAACATGCTCCGCAATTCGCCGATCGGCGCCTATATCTATCCCGTCGTACCGCCGGAATTCAGCAACTGGCGCGACGAGCAGCGCGCCTGGCGCGAAACCGCCGTGCTCTTCGACCAGTCGCACCATATGGCCGAACTGATGATCGAGGGGCCGGATGCGCTGAAGCTCATCTCTTATCTCGGCATCAACAGCTTCGCCAATTTCCCGGTCAACCGCGCCAAGCAATTCGTGCCGGTCAGCCATAGCGGCCATGTCATCGGCGATGTCATTCTCTTTCATGTGGCCGAAAACCAGTATCTGATCGTCGGCCGCGCGCCGACGATCAACTGGGTGGAGTTTCACGGGCAGACCGGCGGCTATAACGTGAGGCTCGACCGCGACGACCGTTCGCCGTCGCGACCGGGCGGCAAACCGGTCGTGCGCCGGCGGTACCGCTATCAGATACAGGGGCCGAACGCCTGGAAGATCCTCGAAAAGGTCAACGGCGGGCCGCTCGCCGACGTCAAGTTCTTCAATATGGACACGATGAACATCGGCGGGCGCCGCGTCCGCACGCTACGCCACGGCATGTCGGGCGCTCCTGGCCTGGAGATTTTCGGACCCTATGAAGAAGGCGACGAAATCCGCAACGTCATCCTGGAAGCCGGCGAAGAATTCGGCCTGCGCCAGGTCGGCGCCCGTGCCTATGCGACGAACACGCTGGAATCCGGCTGGATTCCGTCGCCGCTGCCGGCAGTCTATACCGACGAGCGCATGAAACCCTTCCGCGAATGGCTGGGCGCCGACAGCTATGAAGCAACCGGCTCGATCGGCGGCAGCTTCGTCTCCGACAATATCGAGGATTATTACCTCACCCCGTACGAACTCGGCTACGGCCCGTTCGTCAAGTTCGATCACGACTTCATCGGCCGCGCCGCACTGGAAAAGATCGCCGACAAGCCGCATCGCAAGAAGGTGACATTCGCCTGGAACCAGGACGATGTCGCCAAAGTCTTCCAATCGCTGTTCGACCCTTCAGGCGATAACTATAAATATATCGACCTGCCGCTGTCGAACTACGCTTCCTCAAGCTACGACCAGTTGATGAAGAACGGCAGAACGATCGGCGTGTCGATGTTCTCAGGCTACAGCCACAACGAACGCACCATGCTTTCGCTCGGTACGGTCGAGCCGGAGGTGCAGGTCGGCGACGTGCTGACCCTCGTTTGGGGCGAACCCGATGGCGGAACCCGGAAGACCACCGTCGAACGTCACAAGCAGCTCGAGATCCGGGTCAAGGTCGCGCCGGTCCCTTACGCGCGTGACGCCCGCGAGGCCTATGCCGACAGCTGGCGCACCCGGCAGACGGCGTAATCCAAGGCCGGACCGCCTGGCCATCCACGCCGGGCGGTCCCTTGCCGCTTTCCCGATTCCGGCGGCATCCTCTCAGCGGCTGTAGACCGCGGAAATCGCCTCCGCGGCGGCGGCGATATCGCAAGCATGGCCGGCCTGCCTGAGGGCCGCGCCATAGGCGACGACATTCGCAAGCACCGTCTGGAATGCGGCGCGCGCACCTGTGTGGTTGAGCCGCACGAGACCGGCAGACGCGGTCCCGACACTTTCGGTCAGCTCGACACCCAACCGCCCGGCGGCGGCGATCAGCGTTGCAGACGCCAAGCCATCCGGCACCGGCACCGCCGTCACCAGGTTCGACGCCTTGGCTGCAGGCACGCGGGCCCCGGCGCCGAGCGCGGCAAGCCCCGCCCATGTCGCCGATGCCGCCAGCGCATGGCGGGCGATGACCTTTTCCAGCCCTTCGGCCTCGATGCGGTCGAGTGCGGCCTCCAGCGCGAAGAATTCCAAGGGCGCCGGCGTTCCTGGCAGAGCCCGCCGGCCACCGTCGAGCCATGACTTGAGATCCGCCAGCGACAGGATCGAATCGCGCGGTGCGCCCTCTCTCAGAATAAGCTCCCAGGCGCGGGGGCTGAGCGAAAGCGCCGACACGCCGGCCGGACCGCCGAGCGCTTTCTGCGGGCCGATCACCGCGATATCGATGCCGAGATGGTCGACATCGAGCCGATGGCCGCCGACCGAGGCAACCGCATCGACGACGGTGACGATGCCGCGGGCGCGCGCCAGCGCCGATATCTCCGGCAGGGGGTTCAGAATGCCGCTCGCCGATTCTGCATGAACCAGAACCAGCACATCGACAGGAGGACCAGTGTCGAGCGCCTTGGCAACCGCTTCGCTCTCGATCGGCAGGCCGGGTTCGGCGATGATATCCTGGACCGCGGCACCGCCCCGCCGCAGCCATTGCCCGAACCAGCCGCCATAGGGACTGGTGACGATATTGAGGGCGGAAAGGCCGGGACGCGCAAGGCTGGCCGCCACCGCTTCCAGCGCCACCACCGCCTCGGCCTGCACCAGCACGATGTCGCTGCGGCTGCGCAGGATGCCGCCGATCCTGTCGGCGAGGGCGGCGTAGCGTTCAACGGGATAGGAGGGGACGCCGTGCAAGGGATTCCAACCGGGATCAAACATGGACATCTCCTTCAGGACGGATCGGTCACGAGACGAGGGACGGCTGCAACGAGGGCGCGAGCGGCCTCGGATTGCGGCGCGGCGACGACTGCCGCTGCCGGACCGGTCTCGACGATCCGCCCGCCATCCATGACGGCGATGCGGTGGGAGACGGCGCGGACGACGGCAAGATCGTGCGAAATGAACAGGCAGGCAATGCCCTGTTCTTTCTGCAGATCGACCAGAAGTTCGAGGATCTTGCCGCGCACGGTGACGTCGAGCGCCGAGACCGCCTCGTCGAGCACCAGCAGCGACGGACGTGTCGCCATCGCCCGGGCGATCGCCACGCGCTGGCGCTGGCCGCCGGAAAGCGCGCGCACCGGCCGGCGGGCATAATCGGTGGGTAGGCCGACACGCTCGAGGAGCATCGCGATCTCGCCGGCACGCCGGTCTTTCGACACGATGCCGTGAATGCGCAAGGGATCACCGAGCACCGAACCGACATTCGCCAGCGGGTTGAAGGCGGCGAGCGGATCCTGGAACACCATCTGCAGGCGCGCCCGCTTGCGGCGCAGGGCAGCACCCCTCAGCGCCAGCCAATCCTCTCCTTCGAAGCGGATCGACCCGGCATCGGCAGGCAGAAGCCGCAGCAGGATGCGCGACAATGTCGATTTTCCGCTGCCCGAGGCGCCGACGAGACCGAGTGTTTCTCCGGCGGCGATCGTCAGCGAGATATCGTCGAGGGCAGCGACTTTCCGGCCAGCCGACGAAAAGCCTTTCGACAGGTTCTCGATGGAAAGCAGCGCGTTCATGAGGACAGCTCCGCGATCAGCGGTGGCGTCGCGAGGTCGCGATGGCTGGCGATGAGGGCTGAAGTATAGCCGCTTGCCGGCGCAGAAAGCACCGAATGGACGGGACCGGCCTCGACGAGGCGCGCATCGCGGAAAACGGCGATCCGGTCGACGAAGCCGGAAGCGAGCGCGATATCGTGGGTGATGAAGAGCAACGTCATGCCGTCTTCGCGCACCAGCCCGTCGAGCAGGCGGACGATCTCGGCCTGGACGACAACGTCGAGGGCGCTCGTCGCCTCGTCGGCGATCAGCAGCGCCGGCTTGGCAGCGATTGCCGCGGCGATCGCCACGCGCTGGCGCTGACCGCCGGAAAGCTGATGCGGAAAGGCCCGCATCGCCTTGCTGGGCTCAGGCATCCGCACCCGTTCGAGCAATTCCTCGGCTCGGAGAGAAGCCTGTTTCCAGCTGGGGCCGAGATGACGCCTGGCGCTCTCGGCGATCTGTTCGCCGATCGTCAGCACTGGATTGAGGCTTGCGCCCGGATCCTGGAAGACGAAGCCGAAATCGAGGCCCGGGCGAGGCGGATGGCCGAGTGCCGGCCAGAGCATCTCGCCTGCGACCTTCGTTCCTTCAGGCAGCAGACCGGCCAGCGCCCGGGCGAGCGTGCTCTTGCCGGAGCCGCTTTCGCCGATGATCGCCAGCCTTTCGCCGGCCTTGATGTCGAGATCGATACGGTCGAGCGCGGCGGCAGCATTGTTTTTGCCGCGCCCATAGGTGACCGAGAGCTGCCGGAGGCTGCAGAAAATACCGCTCATGCCGCTCTCCCGCCGTCATCGCCGAGCGCCTTGCCAAGACCTTCGCTGAGGAGATGGACGCCGAGCACGGTCACGGCAAGTGCCGCGCCCGGTATGACGGAGAGATAGGCGGCCGAGCGCAGCACGCTGCGGCCCTCGGCGATCATCGAACCCCAGGTAGCGATATTCGGATTGCCGAGGCCAAGAAAGGAAAGGGCCGCCTCCGTCAGGATCGCGCCGGCGACGATGGTGGCCGAGAGCGCCAGCACCGGTGGCAGCGCGTTCGGCAGGATTTCCCGGAAGGCGATCTCCGCGGGATGCATGCCGATCACCCTTGCCGAGGCGACGTAATCCTGCTCGCGGATCGCCAGCACCTGCGCCCGCATCAACCGCGCCGGATCGGCCCAGGCGCCGAGCGCGATGGCCAGCACGACGACCGGCGTCGAGACGCCGATGGTGCTGACGAAGGCAAGGGCGAGCAGGAAGGCCGGCACGATCTGGAAGGCATCGACCACCCGCATCAGCGCCTCGTCGACGATCCCGCCGGCAAAACCGGCCGCCATGCCGACGCAAAGCCCGAGGATCATCGCCGAAAAGGCTGCCGCGAGGCCGACGGCAAGCGAGGTGCGCGCGCCATAAAGGAGGCCGGCGAACACGTCGCGTCCGAGACGGTCCGTACCGAGCGGAAAGGCTGGATCGGTGAAGGGCGCAAGCAGCGCCCGCCCGGCGATCCTGAGCGGATCGCCGGGCGAAATGATGGGGGCGAGCAGCCCGAACAGAAGCAGGATGACAAGGATGGCAAGCCCAATCATGCCTTCCGGTGTGCCGAGGAGACGCCGGAGACGGCTCATGCGCCGCCCTCCGAGGCGCCGATGCGCGGATCGAGCCCGGCATAGACGAGATCGACGAGGAAATTGACCGCAATGACCAACACGGCGCTGGTGAGGATGATCCCCATCAACAGCGGCGCGTCGCGGCCGTTGACCGCCTCCTGCGCTAGGCGCCCGAAGCCGGGGACCGCAAAGACGCTCTCGATCACCACGCTGCCGCCGAGCATGGCCGCCGATTGCAGCCCGAGCATGGTAACGAGCGGCAGCAGCGCATTGCGCGCCACATGGCGCAGCACGATGCGGGTGCGCGACAGACCTTTGGCGCGGGCAAAGAGGACGAAATCGAGCTTCCACACCTGCCCCATGCCGGCGCGCATCACCCGCAGGAACAAGGCGAGATAGATCAGGGCGAGCGCACCGGCCGGCAGGACCAGATGATCTGATATGTCGAGCGCGCGTGAAAGCCCCGTCTTTCCTGAAGCGATCGTCTCGATACCGGCGATCGGAAACCAGCGCAGCTTCACCGAAAAGGCGATGCTGAGAACCAGGCCGAGCCAGAAGCTCGGAATGGCATAAACAACAAGCGAGCCGATCGACAGCAGCCGGTCGCGCACCGACCCCGGCCGCGCCCCCGCGAGGATACCGAGCGCCGAGCCGAAACCGAAGGAAAGCGCCGTGGCGCTGCCCATCAGCAGCAGCGTGTTGGGCAGGCGTTCGGCGATGAGCGAGCCGACCGGCCGGTCGAAGGCGACCGACCAGCCGAGATCGAGCCGCGCCAGCGAGGAGAGATAAAGCCAGAGCCGGGCCAGCATGGACCGGTCGAGGCCGTAGCTCTCGCGCAGCGACTGCCTGAGCGCCGCATCGCCGCCGCCGATCGAGCCGAGATAGGCATCGACGGCATCGCCCGAGGCGAATTCCAGCAGGAAGAAGGTGAAGATCACCACGATCAGCAGCACCGGAAGGCTGCTGATCGCCCTGCGCCGCAGGAAGAGGATTGCACGTTTCACGCCGGACAGAGCCTCCGGAAGAGAATTGCCGCCGATCTATCTTTGTTTTTACGCAATTCCGAACGCAAAACCGCGGCACACTTTTGCTGGAATTGCTCTATCACGATTGCAGCGCGGTATCGCCCCAGTTCGAGACGGCCCAGCGCGGATTGTTCGAGACGTTGAGCACGGTGTCACGGGCGACGGTGATGAAGCCCCACTCCGCGACGTTGATCAGCGGCAGATCGGCCACGACGAGCTGCTGGAACTTGCGGTAGAGATCGGTGCGCGCCGCCGTATCGACGGTCTCGGCGGCCTGCTTGATGATCTTGTCGAGCTCCGGATTGACGTAGCCGCCCTGGTTGGAGAAGGGCACCCCATCCGGCGTGCCGGATTGAACGAGAATGGTGGTGGAGATTGCCGGATCGCCGCGGAAGACCGGCGGACCGACGGAAAGGTCGAAATCGTGATCTGTGTAGACCGCCTTCTGGTGCGCGGCCGCATCGGCATTGACGATCTCCGCATCGATGCCGATCACGGCGAGCGCCTGGCGAAGATAGTCGCCGAACTGCCGGGTCTCGTTGAAATAGGGCGCGGGGCGCAGCTTCAGCTTGAAGCGGTTGCCGTCCGCGCCTTGTTTGTACCCTGCCTTGTCGAGAATATCGTTGGCGGCGGCAGGGTCGAAATCATAGGTCGCGACATCTGAGGTATAGAACTCCGGCGCATTCTTCGGCACCGGCCCGGTCGAAGCGGCGGCATAACCGAGGAAGATCGTGTCGACGACGAATTTCTTGTCGATGGCCTGCGCGATCGCCTGGCGGACCCTGAGGTCGGCGAGCTCCTTGCGGCGGTGATTGATCTCGACGACGAGCTGGTAGGTCAAGGCTTCGTAACCCTTGGAGATCACCTTGATGCCGTCGACCTTGGAGAGGCGGTCGAGATCGGCGAGCGGCACGGCCGAGAAGGCGGCGAGCTGGATTTCGTCGGCTTCGAGCGCTGCACCCGCCGAGGCGCGGTCGGGCAGCACGCGAAAGACGATCTCGTCGAGTTTCGGCTGGTCCTTGTCCCAATAGTTCTCATTGCGCGTCAGCCGGTAATATTCGCCGGGCTTGTATTCGGCGAATTTGAACGAGCCGGTGCCGACCAGCTTATTATTACCAGGATTGGTGGCGATGTCGGAACCGTCGAAGATGTGCTTGGCGACAACGCTGGTGACGACGGGCAGGGCATTGCGGATCAGCTGGAACGGCGTCGGCTTGGAGAAGCGGAAGATGGCGGTGTAATCATCCGGCGTATCGACCGCTTCGAGATTGGCGAAGACCAGGCGGCCGAGATTCTGCAGCGGCTTCCAGATGTTGAGGGCGGAGAAGGCGACATCGAGCGAGGTGAACGGCTGGCCGTCATGCCAGGTGACGCCGTCGCGCAGCTTGAAGGTGACGGAAAGGCCGTCGGCCGAGCCCTCCCAGGAGGTGGCAAGCCGCGACGCAAGCCCGTCCTTGCCGTCGAACGAGGCTTCGGCCAGTGGTTCGATCACCTTGCTGGCGATGAAAAAGACGCCGTTCGAAGCGACGATGGCGGGATTGAGGTTCTTCGGCTCGGAATCGGCCGCAACGATCAGCCGGCCACCGGCGGGTGCCGCCTGCGCCGGCGCTTGGCGGGCAAGCGCCGTCGAAGCCAGCAGCAGGGCGGTGCCCTTCATCAGCGTGCGGCGCGAGATAGATGGTACGGTCATGACCCCTCCTGATCGATCAAACCCCAGAGCATGATGCCGAAAAGTGTAAGCGGTTTTCGGACAACATCATGCTCTAACTCTTTAATTTAGAACAGGATTCAGATTTTAGGCCAACCGCGCCTAAAATCATCCTGTTCTAGCGCCCATATTCAGGGCGAAACGCCATAGTCATAGAAGTTAAATTCGAAATGGCAGGGCTCTGCGAGACATTTTTTGTCACCCAGCCATTATTTGCTCAGCCGCTTGCGGCGAGGCGTTTTGGCTCGCTGAAGAGATCGCGATAGGCGGCACCGGGATGCGGCGCAACAAGCCGCGGTCCCGCTCCCCCAAGCTTTTCCCGCAGCGTGCCCTTGGCATATTCTTTCTTGTAGACGCCGCGCTTTTGCAGTTCCGGCACCAGCAAATCCACAGCATCCTCGAAACTCTCGGGCGTCACGGCATAGGCGAGGTTGAAGCCGTCGACATCGGTATCCTCGATCCATTCCTGCATCAGATCGGCGACGGTCTGAGGCGAGCCGACGAAAACAGGGCCGAAACCGCCAACACCAACCCAGTCGGCCATTTCGCGCACCGTCCATTCTTTGGTCGGATCGATGGTGGTGAAGGTCTCGACGGCCGATTGCACCGCATTGGTATGACGGTGGCGCAGCACCTCGTCCGGTCCGAACTGGCCGAAATCGATGCCGGTCCAGCCGGAGATCAGCGTCAGCGCGCCCTCGAAGGACGCGTATTTGCGGTATTCGTTGAACTTGCGCTGCGCCTCGGCATCGGTCTCGCCGAGAATGACAGTCTGCAGGTTGAAGGCGAGGATTTCGCGCGGGTTGCGGCCGACGCGCTCGGCCGCCTCGCGGACATTGGCGACGTAGCGCTTGAGCACGGGTTTCGACGGCGACGCCACGAAGATGCATTCGGCATGGGCGCCGGCAAAATCCTTGCCGCGGCTGGAAGCGCCGGCCTGGTAGAGAACCGGGGTTCGCTGCGGCGAGGGCTCGCTCAGGTGAATGCCGGGCACGTTGAAATGTCTGCCGGAATGACCGATCGGATGAACCTTGTCGGGGTGAGTGAAGATGCCGGCTTCCCGGTCGCGAACGACGGCGCCATCCTCCCAGCTACCCTCCCAGAGCTTGTAGCAGACCTCCAGATATTCCTCGGCGAGATCGTAGCGATCATCATGCTTCGTCTGTGCCGGCTGGCCGATATTGAGCGCACCGCTGTTGAGATAGGAGGTGACGATATTCCAGCCGACGCGCCCTTTGGTCAAATGGTCGAGCGTCGAGATACGGCGGGCGAAAGTATAGGGATGCTCGAAGGAGAGCGAGGCCGTCAGGCCGAAGCCGAGATGTTCGGTCGCGTAAGCCATGGTCGGGATGAGCTGCAGCGGATCGTTGACCGGCACCTGCGCCGAATGGCGAAGGGCCGCATCGACATTGCCGTTCAGCACATCGTAGACGCCGAGCACGTCGGCGATGAACAGCCCGTCGAACTTGCCGCGCTCCAGCGTCTTTGCCAGATGCACCCAGTAGTCGAGATCCTTATAGGTCCAGGACTTGTCGCGCGGATGGCGCCAGAGCCCCGGCGACTGGTGTCCGACGCAATTCATGTCGAAGGCGTTCAGCCTGATTTGGCGGGTCATGTCTTTCTTCCTTGGAATTTAAGGATTGCTGCGGCCGAGGCCGTAGGTCAGGGCCAAGGCTCCGACGAGCACGGCGCCCTTGACGAAATCCTGGGTGTAATAGGGGGCGTTCAGCATGGTGAGGCCATTCAGGAGCACGCCGACGAAGACGGCGCCGGCAATGGTGCCGAGCACGTTCGGGCGCCGCAGGTTGAGAACGGCAAAACCGATCAGCGCGGCGGCGACCGAATCCATCAGCAGCGAGCCGCCGGAGGAAATGTCGCCGCGCCCGACGCGGGCGGCGATCACGATGCCGCCGAGCGAGGCCAGCGTGCCCGACAGCACATAGGCGAGGGTCTTCAGCCTGACGGTCGAGGCCCCTGCGAGCCGGGTGGCGACCTCGTTGCCGCCGGTCGCAAACAGCAGTCGGCCGATGCGGGTGCGTTCGGTGAGCACGAAGAGCGCAACGGCGACCGCCGCCATCAGCACCACGGAAACGGGAAGGGTGCCGAGGATGCTGTAGCGGCCGATCAGCAGGAAGGCCGGGTCATAGGCCCCGGTCGCCTTCGTGCCGTCGGGCAAGGTGAGGCCTGCTGAAATCGACCGGCCGGCCGTCGGGATCAGCTGCAGGCCGGAAAGCAGGAACATCATCGCCAGCGTCGCCAAAAGATCGGGCACCCTCAAGCGCACGATCAGGAAGGCGTTGACGAGCCCGATCAGGGCGCCAAAAGCGAGCACCAGCGGCACCGTCGCATAGGCATCGAGACCCCAGACGATCATCGCGTAACTCGCGGCCATCACGCTCGATGCGGCAACGGCGCCGATCGACAGGTCGAAACCGCCGACGGCGAGCGTGACGGTGACGCCGGCCCCGAGGATGGCGACCACCGACACCGCCTGCAGGATGCTCATCAGATTGGCGATATTGATGAAGGCGGGCTCGGCGATGGTGAAGCCGACGACGAGAGCCGCAAGCAGAATGAACACAGCGCCCGCCCGCAGGAAGGCCCCGAGAGCGGCGAGGCGGCCGCTCTCGGCTTCAGGCAGCGTCTTTGCCCACGTGCTTGCCTGGGAAAGAGTGTCGTTGTCGATCGTCGTCATGCGGAAATTCCCTGAATGGCGGAAAGAGCGGCAAAGCCGCCTGCAGCGGGTTCCAACACGTGGCGGTCGATGACCAGGATGCGGTCGGCCACCTCATAGGCCTCCTCGGGATCGGAGGTCGCGATCAGCGTCGCCCGGTCGGTGCGGCAGCGGATTGCCCGGATGATGTCATGGCGGGCGCCGACGTCGACGCCCTGGAACGGTTCGTCGAGCAGCAGCAGCCGGCTTGGTTCCGCCTCCCAGCGGGCGATCACCGCCTTCTGCTGGTTGCCACCGGACAGCGACCAGATCGACGCGAGCGGGCCGGCGGCCTTGATGCCGAAACGGGTTATTGCCTGTTCGGCCTCGCGCCGTTCTCGGCCGCCGGCAAGAAAACCATGCGGATACCATTTGGAAAGATGCGGCAGGCTGATCGTCGCCGCCAGCGAATGGCCAGGCCAGGCCGGCGGCATCAACGAGGACCGGTGACGGTCTTCCGCTGCCATCGCAACACCCGCCGCGATCGCTTCGGCCGGACTTTTCGGCCGGTAGGGCCGGCCGTCGAGATACATCGCGCCACCCTCAAGCGCCGTCACGCCGAAGATAGCCTGCAGCAGCCGGCTCTTGCCGGCGCCGAGCACGCCGGTGACCGCCACCACCTCGCCTTCGTGCAATGACAGATCGAAGGTCGCACTTCCGGGCAGCAGGCTGATATCGCGCATTTCGAAAATCGCCGGCCCCGCCGCGGGCCGCGCATCCGGCCGCGCCGCATACAGCCTGCGGCCGATCATCGTCTCGATGGCGGCTGAAAAATCGATCGGCCGCGCGAAGGTGCCGACGACACAGCCGCCGCGCATGACGAGCGCGCGGTCGGCGATGGCTTCGAGATCGGCGGTGCGATGCGAGATATAGAGGATCGCCAGGCCGCGGCTGCGAAGCTGGAGCAGAATATCTAAAAGTCGGCGGCTTTCCTCTCCGGATAGGCTCGCCGTCGGCTCGTCCAGAATGAGGAGATCGGCGCGATTGGCGAGCGCGCGTGCGATCGCCACGAGTTGCCGGTCGGCGCTGGTGAGGTCGCCGAAATCGCGATCGAGCGGCAGGCTGAAACCGGCAGCATCGAGCATCGCCTGTGCGGCGCGGCGAATGCCGGCGCGCGAGACGAAGAAGGGCGTGCTGCGATCGGCGAAGCGGTTGAGAAGCAGGGCATCGGCGACGGTCAATCCAGCGGCGCCGACCAGATCGGTCGACTGGTGCACGGTGACGACGCCGGACCTTGCCGCTTCGGCCGGACTGCGCGGCGCGAAGGGGCGGTCATCGAGACGGACGGTGCCGCCATCGGCCGAAAGCACGCCGGAAAGGACCTTGACCAGCGTCGATTTGCCCGCGCCGTTTGCGCCCATCAGTGCCACGATCTCGCCGCGCTCGATCAGAAGATCGGCGCCGGCAAGCGCGCGCGTCGAACCGAAACTGCGGGTTATGTTTTCAACGTGAAGAAGCGGCATCGACAAGATCCGGGACTGCATTTGTCTCGGAAGTGTGCCTCGTTCGGGCGGTCGAATTCCAGGCACGCATTTCCCTGGCGAACTGCGCCAGCGAAACAAAGAATCTCCCGCAGCCCGCAAAATCGGATCATTTAATCTACTAAAAGCATAGATATTATATCTAATAAATCGACGCGTCGCGGGGGCTGAGACCTGTCAGACGACGCCTCCGATTGTTAGAAGGAACGCGACGATGAAATCCCTCGCACGGCTCGCACTCTCCGCTGCCGTCATTCCGTTCATTTTCATTCAGGGCGCGCAGGCCGACGGCCTGTCCGGCGCTCCGGCTCCCTTCGACAAGGGTGGGGTCAAGGTGGCGCTGATCAGCTACATCTCCGCCGGTGATTTCTTTCAGGCCTACCAGGCGGGCGCCGAGGCCCAGGCCAGGGCTCTGGATATCGACCTGCGCGTCTTCCCCGGCCGGCAGGATGCCGCCGAGCAGCGCGAACAGATCCTGCAGGCGATCAATCTCGGCGTCTCCGGCATCGTCATCGACCACGGCCTGCCTGAATCGCTCGGCGACGTCGTCCAGCAGGCCCTCGACAAAGGCATCAAGGTCGTGGCCTTCGACGTCAACCTGAACAACCCTAAAATTCCGCAGGTGGAGCAGAGCGATCACGAGCTTGCCTCGCTGGCCCTCGAGCAGGCGGTGAAGGACAACGGCAAGGACTTCAAGGCGGGATACGTCTATGTCGCAGGCTTTGCGCCGCTCGACCGCCGCAACGAAGTCTGGGACAAGTTCAAGTCCGAAAATACCGGCGTGGTCGAAAAGGCTCGCTTCGGCAATGTCAGCGATACGACGGCGACCTCGACCGCCGACCAGGCGAAGGCTGCGCTCACCGCCAATCCCGATATTTCGGTGGTCTTCGCCCCCTATGACGAATTCGCCCGCGGCGTGAAGCTCGCCGCCAACGATCTTGGCATATCAAGCAAGCTCAAGATTTATTCGGCCGACGTTTCCACAGCCGATATCCAGGAGATCACCGAGGAAGGCAGCCCTTGGGTGGCCACCGTCGCGACCAATCCGGCTGTCGTCGGCGCCGTCTCCATCCGCGCCGCCGCCCTCGAAATCGCCGGCCAGACGGTTCCCCGAGAGATCACCGTCAAGCCGACGCTGCTGACCCAGGAGAGCCTGCGCGCGGCCGGCGTCAAGACAATCGAGGATCTGGCTGAGAAGATCCCGGCCTTCAGCACCAGCGACGCCGCGACCGCCAGCTGGATCCCGGACAAGCTGTTCTGAGACGTTTCTGCTCGATCCTTCCGGCGGGAGCGTGCGGCTCGCGCCGGATCATCTTTTGAAGAATTGGAGTTCCGCCCATGAGCCAGTCCAATGTCGTCTTCGCGGCCCCCCGCAACCTGACGCGAGAAGACCTCTTTGCCCGTGCCGAGACCATCTCGGTCGACCTTTCCGAGCGCGCCGCCGAGCTCGACCGCGACGGCCGCCCGCCGCTTGCGGAAATCGTCAAGCTGAAGAATGCCGGGCTGCTCAATGCGCTGCATCCCAAAGAGATCGGCGGCGGCGGCCTTGACTGGGTCGACGGGCTGAGGCTGGTGCGCATCCTCGCCCGCGGCGAGAGCTCGATCGGCCAGTTGCTTGGCTACCACTTCGTCAACAGCCAGTACGTCTACTGGGCTCTCGATTCTGCGCGCGCCCATGCGCTGGGCAGCGAGACGGTGGCGAAGAACCTCTATTGGGGTGCGGCCGTCAATCCCCGCGACCCCGGCCTGGTGCTGACCCGCCGCGGCAACGGCTACGTGCTGAATGGGCGCAAGTCCTTCTCGACCGCGGCGCGGGTTTCCGACTACATCAATGCCAATGCGGCGCTCGACGACAAGATCGCCGGCTTCGCCGTGCCGACAGATCGCCCAGGCTACATCGCCAATGACGACTGGGACAATATCGGCCAGCGCCTCTCCGACAGCGGCAGCGTCGAGTTCCACGATTTTCCTGTTTACGAGGAGGATTTCGTCGGCGCACCCGCAGCAGCCGATGCGCCGCCGCCGGTGCTGTCGACCTTCAACACACCGTTCATTCAGCTGGTCTTCGTCAACTTCTATCTCGGCACCGCCGAAGGCGCGCTGCAGGCAGCCGTCGATTATGTCCGCACCACGACCCGGCCGTGGATTACGTCAGGCGTCGAGCGGGCAGCCGACGACCCCTATATCCTCGAACGCGTCGGCGAATTCACCGCAGCCCTGAAGGCCTCGGCCGCCCTTGCCGACAGTGCGGCAGCCGCCGTGCAGGCCGGCCTTACCCGCGGCCGCGACGTGACGGCGCGCGAGCGCGGCGAAGCGGCGGCGGAAGCCTATGCCGCCAAGGTCCATGCCACCCATGTTTCGCTCGACATCACCTCGCGCGTCTTCGAACTGACCGGTGCGCGCTCGACGGCGGACAAATACCGCTTCGACCGGTTCTGGCGCAATGTCCGCACTCACACACTGCATGATCCGGTCTTCTACAAGGCGAAGGAAGTCGGTGAATTCGTGCTGAACGACAGGATACCGGAGGTCAGCCTCTACAGCTGAGGCACAGGCCGACCGTCGAAAGAAAAAAACCACCGCCGGCGCCGGCGGTGGTTTTTTTTCATTTGCATGAGATGCAAACTCAGAGCGCACCGTTCTTCGGCGGCGTCACACCGTTCAGATGGTAGTTGCCGACGACGTGATATTTCCAGCGCACGGGATCGTGCAGCGTATGGGTGCGGGCATTGCGCCAATGGCGGTCGAGATTGAGGCCAGCCCGTACCGACGAGGTTCCGGCAAGCTCGAAGAGCGTGTTCGAAGCCTCGAGCGCCACCTCTGTTGTCAGCACCTTGGCCGCGGCGACCGCAAGCGTTGCCTCGATCACCTTCTGCTCCGTCGTCTCGACCTGTGCGGCATCGACCTTGTGTCCGGCGCGCTCGACAAGGGCGGTCGCGGCTTCGAGCCGGATGGCGATCTGCCCGACCTTAGCGATCGTCAGTGGATCGTCGGAGGCGCGGTCGAGACCGCTATCCATCCAGGGGCGCGATTTCGTCCTGACGAAATCAAGCGTTTCGGCGAAAGCCGCGCGTGCAATGCCGAGATCGACGCCGGCATGGATGATCTGGCCGACGGAGCCGATCGTCGTCGGGCGCTCGAAGCCCTTATGATGGAAGACGACGGAATCGGCGCTGACATAGACATTGTCGAGCACAGTCGTGCCGCTGCCGGTGGTGCGCTGGCCGAAGCCGTCCCAGTCGTCGACGATCTCGACGCCTTCGGTGCCCTTCGGCACGAAGGCCATGGTCAGCCGCTCCTCCGCATCAAGCGCGAAGACGGTGATCCAGTCGGCGAAGAGCACGCCTGTGGAATAGAACTTGCGGCCGTTGATCCGGTAGCCCGGACCGTCGCGGCTGATGCGCGTGTTGTAGTGCCCGACCGTCTTCGTGCCGCGTTCGGAAAGCGCATTGCCGAAACGGTCGCCGGCAAGCACCCGGCCGAAGAAATAGCGCTGCTGCTCCTCGCTGCCGTCGGTGCGGAGCGCCTCGAGAATATAGAAATGGTTCTGCGGGATCTGGCCGATCGAACCGTCCGCTTGCGACAGGATCGCGGTGATCTCGGCAAGCACCGCGTTCGAAACGTCGAGGCCGCCATATTGCGCCGGCACGGTGATCGCCAGAAGGCCGGACTGCGCGAGCAGGTCGAGTTCGCTGAAAGGCAGGATCCGGTCGGCGTCGCGCTCGGCAGCACGCGCTGCAAATTGCGCCGCCAGCCTGCGGGCGGTTGCGATCGCTTCCTCATCGCTGCCGATACGGTCGGCCACGGGCCGGATCTGATCTGCTTGCCTCAGCACGGTATTCATCGATGTCTCCAATTCTGACAATCCTATCGGTGAAAGAAATCTAGCGTCGAGATAAGATTACAAATTCTATAGATGCGATAGAAAATAAAAAGTGTTTGCTTATCGGCCTTCGGCGGCCGGGATTAGGGTTTCGGTCCAACCTTCGCGCGGCGACGCGCCCGGGGGACGATGAGATTTCCGCCTTCCCGGCCTCGATTTGATTTCGGCGCCCTCCTACGTAACCAATGTCAGGTGCGTCGCCGCACCGATGGAAAAACGCCCAATGCGGAGCAGGCGGCCGCCTTGCCCGATCCATGAGGAAAATCATGACCCGTTCACGGCAATTGCGCCTCGGCGCCTTCATGCGCCCCGTCAGCCTGCATACCGGCGCTTGGCGCTATCCCGGTTCCTACCCCGACGCCAACTTCAATTTCGCCCATCTGAAATCCTTCGCGCAGGCGCTGGAACGGGCGAAATTCGACGCCTTCTTCATGGCCGACCATCTCGCCGTGCTCAACATGCCGGTCGAGGCGCTCAGGCGCAGCCACACGGTCACCTCCTTCGAGCCCTTCACATTGCTGTCGACGCTGGCCGCCGTGACGGAGCGTATCGGCCTCGTAGCCACCGCTTCCACCACATTCGACGAGCCCTATCATATCGCCCGGCGTTTCGCCTCGCTCGATCACATCAGCGGCGGCCGCGCCGGCTGGAACATCGTCACCACGTCCAACCCCGATGCCGCGCTGAACTTCGGCCTCGACGAACATGTAGAGCACGGCGAGCGTTATCATCGCGCCCGGGAATTCTACGATGTCGTGACCGGACTGTGGGACAGCTTCGCCGACGATGCCTTCATCCGCGACCGGGAAAGCGGCCTGTTCTTCGATCCCGACAAGATGCATGTGCTCGGCCACAAGGGGGAGGAGCTCAGCGTCCGCGGGCCGCTTAATATCGCCCGGCCACCGCAGGGCTGGCCTGTCATCGTCCAGGCCGGCCAATCTGATCCCGGCCGCCAGCTTGCCGCCGAGACTGCCGAAATGGTCTTCTGTTCGCCGCGCGATCTTGCCGCCGGCAAGGCGCTCTATGCCGATATCAAGGGACGCATGGAAACGATCGGCCGCAACCGCGACCATCTGAAGATCCTGCCCGCAGCCTTCGTTATCGTCGCCGATACGATCGAGGCGGCACGGGCCAAACGCGCCACTCTCGACAGCCTCGTGCATTACGACAGCGCCATCGCCTCGCTTTCGATCGCACTCGGCCATGACGCTTCCGACTTCGATCCCGACGCGCCGCTGCCGGCCGATATTCCCGACACCAATGCCAGCAAGACTGGCCGCGCCCAGGTGCTGAAACTTGCCGCCGAGGAGAAGCTGACCGTCCGCCAGCTGGCGCAGCGCTATGGCGGCTATGCGGGCCTCGCCTTCGTCGGCACACCTGCAAGCATTGCCGACGAGATGGAACGCTGGTTGGAGGAGGAAGGCTCGGACGGCTTCAATATCGTCTTCCCCTATCTGCCGCAGGGTCTTCTTGACGTCACCGAGCGACTGATTCCGGAGCTTCAGCGCCGCGGCCTGTTCCGCAGCGAATATCAAGGCACGACGCTGCGCGAGCATCTTGGTTTGCCGCGGCCGGAGAACCGGTTTTTCACAGCCCCCACTTGAGGCGTGTCAACCGCTCGGGCTCGAACTCCTTTTCGCCGTCCCGATCTCAAACGCGTCGCTTTCCCCCGGCATCAATTCGAGCGGCCAGACGACGTTGCGGCCGGCATCAGGATAGAACGCGCGATAGGCCGGCACATTGGCGAGAAGCGTCTGTCCGAGTGCGACGCCGAGATCATAGAGCGACATACGGAAGCAACTGAGCGAAGGGTTCAGGAACCGTGCGCGCGGGGCATCGCGGAAGCCGATCACGGCAAGGTCGCGGCCGGGCACGACGCCCGTTTCCATCAGGCGGCGGTAGAGGCCGATCGCCATCAGCTCGTAGATCAGGATCACCGCCGTCGGCCGCTCTTCGAGGAGCAGCAGCTCATGGGCCGCCTGGTAGCCGCCCTGTTCACTCGATTTGACGCGGATGACGAGCGACGGATCGAAGGCGATACCGTGCCGCGCGAGCGCGCGGCGATAGCTCTCGATAAAGACATAGCCGAGGTTAACCTCGCTCGACGGCGCCGTGATCGCGATCCGGCGATGGCCGCGCGCGACCAGCCGTTCAACAGCACGGTCGGCCACGCCTTCGAAATCGAGATCGATCCAGGGGAAATTGCCGGGGGAAAGGCTGCGGCCGACCGCAACGAAGGGGATCTTTGCCCGCGACAGAAGATCGATGCGCCGGTCGATGCGCTGCATATTCGAGATGATCATCGCATCGACGATCCGGCGCGCCACGATCCGCTTCAGATATTCGTGCGGATCCTCGTCGCTCGGGCAGGGCAGCATGATCAGGTCGAGCTTATGGCGGGCAAAGACGCTCTGCAACCCGCTGGTGACGCCGAGAAAGAAGTTGTCGGCATTTTCGACCGCCTCCGCGCTGGATTCGATCATCAACCCGATGACCTTCGTCTCTCCCTGCCTCAGGCTCCGGCCAGATTGGTTGGCGACGTAGCCCAGCTCCTCGGCCGCCGCCAGCACGCGCCGCCGCGTTTCCTCGTTGACATCGGGCTTGCCGTTCAGCGCCCGGGAAACCGTACCGATCGAAATATCCAGGTGTTCGGCAAGCTGGCGAATCCCTTTCATCGGCTGCGTTTCCTTCCCATGCGTAATTTCGCATTTGGCGTCTCTTGACATCGCAAAATGTTTCCGCCAACATTCGTAAACGTTTACGGAGTGCGTGTCACGAGGAGAGTTGGCGCCATTCCTTGGAGGAAATCGTGAAATTCAGTGCCATTCTGTGCGGGTGCGGAGCTATGTCCAAAGGTTGGTTGCGCGCCATCGCGTCCAACCCTGATCTCGCCGACTCCATCACCATTGTCGGCCTCGTCGACCTCAATCGCGAGACGGCCGAAAAGCTCGCTGCCGAGTTCGGACTCGACAGCGCCGTCATCGGTTCGGATCTCTCCGCGGTCATCGCCGCCACCAAGGCCGATCTGGTCTTCGACATCGTCATTCCCGCCGCCCGCTACGATGTTGTTTCGACGGCGCTCAAGGCCGGCTGCCATGTGCTCAGCGAAAAGCCGATGGCCGCCTCGCTTGCCGAGGGCGCCGCGCTGATCGACCTTGCTGCCGAAACCGGCCGCATCCACGCCGTCATTCAGAACCGCCGTTTCATCTCCGGCATCCGGCGCCTGCGCCGTTTCGTCGATAGCGGCGCGATTGGTGAACTCACCGGCATTCATTGCGATTTCTTCCTCGCGCCGCATTTCGGCGGCTTCCGTGAAGAAATGGACAATGTGCTGCTGCTCGACATGGCGATCCACACCTTCGATGCCGCGCGTTACGTCGCCGACAGGAAGCCGCTCACCGTCTATTGCGTCGAGCGCAATCCGAAGGGATCGTGGTATCGCCACGGCGCCTCGGCCAATGCCATCTTCGAATTCTCCGACGACATCGTCTTCACCTATCGCGGCTCCTGGTGCGCCGAGGGCGAGCGCACCAGTTGGGAAAGCCAGTGGCGTCTCGTCGGCTCGAAGGGGATGCTCACCTGGGACGGCGAGGAGAGTTTCAAGGCGACCGTCGCCGGCGAGGAGCCCGGGCTTTTGCGCGGCTCTGCTGCCGTAAACGTTCCCGGTCCGGAACATGACGCGGAAACCCATGGCCATGCCAGCGTCATCGCCGATTTCATCGCGGCAATCCGCACCGGCAAACAGCCCGAAACGGTCAATTCCGACAATATCAGAAGCCTCGCCATGGTCTTCGGCGCCATCGAAAGCGCCAAGACGGGCAAGCGCATCGAAATTTCAGCATAGGAAGACGTGACGTGAGCAACCCTGCAAAATCCATTCGCATCGGCACCATGGTCAGCGGCAACAAGGGCGATGCCGCCACGCGCATCGGCCAGATTGCCGACTTGGGCTTCGAAAGCTTCGAACCCTTCTTCTGGCAGACGACCAAGGGGCAGAACCTCGCCGAACTTGGCAAGCGCTGCCTCGATGCGATCGGCGACCGCGACATCACCATCTCGACGCTCGGCATGTTCGGCAATCCTCTGGAAGAGAGCGCCATCGACCTGGAGACGTTGCAGGGCTGGAAGGACTGCATCGACAATGCCCATCATTTCGGTGCGACCTGCGTCGCCGGCTTCACCGGCCGCATCCGGGGCAAGCCGCTGACGGACAGCCTCAGCCGCTACAAGCAGATCTGGAGCGAACTCGCCAGGCGTGCCGCCGACAAGGGCATCAGGATCGCCTTCGAGAACTGCGCCATGGACGGCAACTGGGCAAGCGGCGACTGGAACATCGCCCATAATCCTGATGCCTGGGAGCTGATCTTCAACGAGACGCCGGATGATCATATCGGGCTGGAATGGGAACCGTGCCATCAGATGGTTTATCTGATCGACCCCATGCCGCAGATCCGCAAATGGGCGCACAAATTCTTCCACGTCCACGGCAAGGACGCGACCATCCGCTGGGAGGTCATCAAGGAACACGGCATCTTCGGCAAGGAGAAATTCGTCTTCATGCGCACGCCGGGCTTCGGCGACAGCAACTGGACCGACATTATTTCCGAGCTGCGCCTTGCCGGCTGGTCCGGCTCGATCGACATCGAAGGCTGGCACGACCCGGTCTATCGCGATGAACTCGAAATGACCGGCCAGGTCTATGCGCTCAACCACCTCAAGCATGCCCGGGGCGGCGAATTCGTCGTCGATCCGGTCTGATGATATCGTTTCCGGCAAGGAGGAATTGCCGGAACCGGGGATAACCACAAAGGAGGAGAACCATGGCTATCCGCAAATATGCAATTCTCGGCGCTCTGGCGCTTGCAGGCGTTTCGCTCTTCGGCCTTTCGGCCAAGGCCGAGGACGTCACGCTGACGCTCTGGTCGCTGGATAAGGACACCCAGCCGGCGCCGAACCTCGTCAAGGAATTCAACGCCCAGAACAACGGCATCAAGATCGAATATCGGCTGATCCAGTTCGACGACGTCGTCACCGAGGCCATGCGCGCCTATGCCACCGGTCAGGCGCCCGATATCATCGCCGTCGACAATCCGGAGCATGCGATGTTCTCGTCGCGCGGCGCCTTCCTCGACCTCACCGACATGATCGCCAAGTCGACCGTCATCAAGCCGGACAATTATTTCCCCGGGCCGTTGAAGTCGGTCGAATGGGAGGGCAAATATTTCGGCGTGCCGAAGGCGACGAACACCATCGCGCTCTACTATAACAAGGACATGTTCAAGGCCAAGGGCCTCGATCCGGCGAAGCCGCCGCAGACCTGGGACGAGTTGGTCGAGGATGCGCGCAAGCTGACCGACCCCGCCAAAAACATCTACGGTCTCGCTTTCTCAGCCAAGGCCAATGAGGAGGGCACCTTCCAGTTCCTGCCCTGGGCGCAGATGGGCGGCGGCAGCTATGAGCATATCAATGCCGACGGCGCAGTGAAGGCGCTCGGGATCTGGAAGACGATCATGGACGAGAAGCTCGCTTCTCCCGATACGCTGACGCGCGGCCAGTGGGATTCCACAGGCACGTTCAACTCCGGTAATGCGGCCATGGCGATCTCCGGCCCCTGGGAACTCGACCGCATGACGCAGGAAGCGAAATTCGACTGGGGCGTCACCCTGCTTCCGGTTCCCAAGGAAGGGGCTGAGCGCTCGTCGGCCATGGGCGACTTCAACTGGGCGATCTTCGCCAGCAGCAAACATCCGGCCGAAGCCTTCAAGGCGCTCGAATATTTCGCCTCGCAGGACGACAAGATGTTCAAGAATTTCGGCCAGCTTCCGGCCCGTTCCGACATCTCGATCCCCGAAAGCGGCCAGCCGCTGAAGGACGCCGCCCTCAAGGTCTTCCTCGAACAGCTGAAATACGCCAAGCCGCGCGGCCCGCATCCGCAATGGCCGAAGATCTCCAAGGCAATCCAGGACGCCATCCAGGCGGCGCTGACCGGCCAGATGAGCCCGAAGGACGCGCTCGACCAGGCCGCGGACAAGATCAAGGCGGTCTTAGGCTGATCATCGGCGGCTTCCCCCTTCTCCCCAGCGGGGAGAAGATGCCCGAAGGGCAGATGTGGGGGTGAGGAGCGAAAGCTACGAACGTTCTGAACGCAAGTGAAGAACAGCAAACGCCGAGCCTGCCGCCCCCTCATCCGGCTGCCGCCACCTTCTCCCCAGCGGGGAGAAGGGGACTACCCACCGATGGCGAAGGCCATCAACCATTTCCTCCCGGCAGGGGCCGTCTTCCGCGTCACGCGCTAGGCGGCCCCGATCGGAGCATCGGAGGACGCATGAAGAGGATCCTGATGAGCGTCAGGGACGGCCGCGGTTTCGACATCGTGCTCGTCGCTTTCCCGCTCGGCTTTCTGTTCCTGATGGCGGGGCTGCCGCTCATCTACAACGTGGTGATGAGTTTCCAGGAGGTCGACATGTTCAGCCTCGGAACCTTCTCACGCCCCTTCGTCGGCTTCAAGAATTACACCGACCTTTTCGCGCAGCCGGAAACGCTGCCGATCCTCTACAATACCATCATCTTCGTCACCGGCTCCATCGCCGGCCAGTTCCTGATCGGCTTCGGCCTGGCGCTGTTCTTCTGGGTCAATTTTCCCGGCGCCTCATGGATGCGCGGCCTGTTCCTCGTCTCCTGGGTGATGCCTGGCCTCGTCGTCGGCGCCATCTGGAACTGGATTCTCTCGGGCGATTTCGGCGTGCTGAATTTCATCCTCAGGGAAGGCGGCATCATCTCCGGCAACATCTTCTGGCGCTCGGACCCGCATTATTCGCTCTATGCCGTCATCATCGCCAATATCTGGCTCGGCACCTCGTTCAACATGATCCTGCTGTCCGTCGGCCTTGCCGGCATTCCCGCCGATCTCTACGAAGCCGCCGAACTCGACGGCGCCAATGTCTGGCAGCGTTTCTGGACGATCACGCTGCCGATGATGCGCTCGACGATCGGCGCCATCATCGCGCTCGGCCTGATCTTCACCCTGCAGCAGTTCGATCTCTTCGCCGCGATCACCTCGGGCGGGCCGAACAATTCGTCCAACGTCACCCAATATTGGGCCTGGGACCTGTCCTTCCGGCAATATGATTTCGCCAAGGGCGCGACGATCTCCGTCATCATGATCGTCTTCGTGATGTTCGCCTCCGTCGTCTATGTCCGCTCCACACGTCACGAGGTGCGCGGATGACGACGACCAATCGCGACCGGCTGATGCTGGCGATATCGATCGTCATGGCGGCGATCTATCTCTTCCCGCTCTATTGGATGTACATCACCGCACTGAAAAGCGGCTCGGAGATGTTCGCGACGCCACCGAGCTTCTGGCCGGCAGCACCCCAATGGGGCACCTACACCTATGTGTGGGAAAGCCGCGACATGGGCCGCTACCTCTGGAATTCGCTGGTCATCGCTCTCGGTTCCATGGCGCTGATCACCGTGCTCGGCGTCGGCTGCGCCTATGTGCTGGCCCGATACCGCAACGTCTGGGTGGACATCGGCCTGTTCCTGATCCTGATGCTGCAGGTCCTGCCGGCCTCGCTGATGATCACGCCGATCTTTGTCGGCTTCTCGCAGATCGGGATGCTCTCCACGCCGCGGCTTGCCGTCATCATCGCGGTCGCGGCCAAAAGCATGCCCTTCTTCGTCATCCTGGTGCGCGCCACCTTCATGAGCGTTCCCCAGGAACTGGAGGAGGCGGCGCTTGTCGATGGCAATTCGCGCGTCGGCGCCTTCTTCAACATCGTGCTGCCGCTCGCCCGCAACGGTATCCTCGTCAGCGCCATCCTGATCTTCATGCAGGCCTTCGGCGAATTCGTCTATTCGAAGTCGATGATCCAGGCGGTCGACCTTCAGCCGGCAAGCGTCGGCCTCAACTCCTTCATGGGGCCGAACACCAACGAGTGGAACAACATCATGGCCTACGCCACGATGTATGTGACGCCGATCCTCGCCATCTTCGTTCTCTTGCAGCGCCGCATCGTATCCGGCCTCACCTCTGGAGCCCTCAAATGACCACGCAGATCGAGCTCAGAGGCGTCAACAAATATTACGGCGCCTTCCACGCCCTGAAGAACATCGACCTGTCGATCGCCAAGGGCACCTTCGTCGCGCTCGTCGGCCCCTCCGGCTGCGGCAAGTCCACGCTGCTGCGTTCGCTTGCCGGCCTTGAAAGCATTTCGACCGGAGATTTGAGGATCGCCGGCGAGCTGATGAACGGCGTGCCGCCGCGCAAGCGCGACGTCGCCATGGTCTTCCAGTCTTATGCGCTCTATCCGCACATGACGGTCGAGGAGAACCTGACCTACAGCCTGCGCATTCGCGGCATCGCCAAGGCGGAAGCCAAAAAGGCAGCCGAGGAAGTGGCGGCGACGACGGGTCTTTCGCATCTGCTGAAACGTTACCCACGCGAGCTTTCCGGCGGCCAGCGCCAGCGTGTCGCCATGAGCCGCGCCATCATCCGCCATCCCAAGGCCTTCCTGTTCGACGAGCCGCTGTCCAACCTCGATGCGGCGCTGCGCGTCCATATGCGCAAGGAAATCCGGTCGCTGCACGACCGACTGAACGCCACCTTCGTCTATGTCACGCACGACCAGGTGGAAGCGATGACGATGGCCGACCATGTGGTGGTGATGCGCGACGGCATCATCGAGCAGCAGGGCGCGCCGCTCGATCTCTACGATCGGCCGGCAAACCGGTTCGTGGCGGGCTTCATCGGCTCGCCGGCGATGAATTTCATTCCCGCGATCGTCGCCGAAGATGGGACGAGCCTGGTGCTGGATTTCGGCGCGGTAAAGCCGAAGCTCGCGACCTTTCGCGCCCTTGAACCGGGACGCAAGCTCGTCGCCGGTATCCGGCCGGAACATATCGGCGTTGTCGAGCCCGGGCATGGCAGTTTCGACGTGCCCATCGCCTTCGTCGAATCGACCGGCTCGTCGACCTTCATCGTCGCGGAGACCCAGCCGGAGCTGACGATCGTCGAGACCCGCCGCGACAGGGTCAAGACGGGAGACAGGATCGGACTTTCGATCGACCCGGGGCAGATCCATCTCTTCGATGCATCGACGGACCGTCTGGTATAACATCGACAGCGCCGGGGCGCTGACGGCTTCATAAAACCATCATCCGCCTCTGCGAAGGGATTGCTCCCGCACGCGTCATTCCGTTCATCTGCAGCATCCGGATTTTCTTCATGGCATCCTCCCCGATTTCATCGCGCCTTTCCCCGGCCGCGTCATCCCGCCTCCTCGTGCTTGCCGAAACGGTCGTGAAGGCCGGCGAAACCGCCCGCGTCTCGCTGCGGCGGCGAACCTCTCGGGAAATGCTTGCCAAGGCGCCGCGCGACTACCAGACCGAGATCGATGTCGCGGTCGAGCGGATCATCGTCGACGAGATGGTGAAGGCCTTCCCGGATTACGCCATCCAGGGCGAGGAAGCCGTCGGCAATCGCACGGCCGGGCCGGAAACGCCGATCATCTACATCGATCCGATCGACGGCACCACCAACTACGCCTGGGGCCTCCCGCATTTCGGCATGACGATCGCAATTGCCGAAGGCGGCAGGCTGGTCGCCGGCGTCGTTTACGACGCCATGCAGGACGAGCTGTTCAGCGCCGAGCGCGGCGGCGGCGCGTATCTCGACGGCCAGCGCATCCGTTGCTCCGATGTCGGCGACATCGAGAACGTCCTCATCGGCGCCGGCCTGCCGATCCCCGGCCAAGTGCAGGCGGTGGCAGAAGAGACCTATTTCGA
Organism: Rhizobium sp. RSm-3; assembly: GCF_001854685.1. Classification (NCBI taxonomy): domain Bacteria; kingdom Pseudomonadati; phylum Pseudomonadota; class Alphaproteobacteria; order Hyphomicrobiales; family Rhizobiaceae; genus Rhizobium; species Rhizobium sp. RSm-3. Next base: position 382,133 of record NZ_MAWZ01000002.1, read on the forward strand.
CGCGATCAAACGGCTGATGGCCAACACGGCAGGCGTGCGCCGCCTCGGCTCGGCGGCGCTGTCGATCGCCTATGTCGCCTGCGGCCGGTTGGATGGATTCTTCGAGGACGGTCTTTCGATCCATGATTTCGGCGCCTCGGCGCTGATGGTCGAGGAGGCGGGCGGCATCGTCACCCGTTTTTCCGGCGCCGCCGTCGACGGGAAGGGCGATATCCTTGCCGCCAGCAAGGTGCTGCACCCCTGGCTCAAAGAAGGCTTCCGTATCAAAGCCTGATTGACCTGGGGATCTGTGGGCATTTCCGCTGCGGGAAATTGACTTGTTTGGATTGAAGTGGTTGGCCCGGATTGGCCTGAATCGTTCTAGGGGGCGGTCAATTTCGTTCCAGAGGTAGTCGCCGATGAGCGCGATATAAACCAATGGCAGCGGTGCGACCTGGGACACAAGCCCGCCGCCCTGCCTCCTCTGCGCTCCTCGCGGCACGGCCGATGCCGCGCCATCGAGACGGGGCGTCTCCCCTGTTAATCCCCGTCAGCTCGGATTGCGCGCGGTGACGATCCAGGCCGCGCCCTCGAGCATCACCGATCGCTCGCCGGGGCGGTCCGCGAAGACGGCACGAACCGCGGCCGAGGCGCGGGCGCGGATGTCGTCGGGCTGATCAGCGAGAACGCGCGACAGAGGGCCGACCTTGAGTATCATCTCCACCGCGTCGTCGATCGCCGCGGCCCGCGTCCCACCCTCGCCGAACGGGATGGAAGCATCGAAGGGCGCGATAGCGATATCGGTGAAGCCGGCCACCGTCAGAATACGCGCCACCCGCCCCCGGTCGCCGAACGAGAATGGGCCCGGCCCTTCGGGATCGGGCGGCGCCGTCGGCGGGACGATGCCCTTGATCGCGCCCATCGGCAGGCGCACCCAATCGTTTTCGGCCGCGCCGCGCCAGCAGACGAAAGCGACCCGCCCGCCCGGCTTGAGCGCACGGCGCATATGGGCGAACGCCCCTGTCGGATCGTCAAAGAACATCACGCCGAAGCGCGAGAACAGGATGTCGAACGCGCCCTCGGGCAACTCGGTGCTGCTGGCGTCGGCCACCTGGAACAGGACCGGCATATCCTGCGGCGCTAACGCGCGCGCTCTGCCGATCAGCGGTTCGGATATGTCTACGCCCAGCACTTGGCCCCCCGCGCCGACGCGGGCGGCGAAATCCAGGCTAGACGCCCCCGCGCCGCAGCCGACGTCCAGCACGCGCTCACCCGTGGCGGGCGCGGCGGCTTCGATCGCGGCTTGGCCGAACACCGCCATCATGGCATCGAGCCGGGCCTGGTAAGCGACCCAGCGCTCCCCGCTTGGGCCATTCCAGTCGGCTACCTGATAAACATTTTTCTCTGCCATGATGCCATAACCTTGTTCTGATCCGTTCTTGACTAGGCTATCCGCCCGCGTGGTCGCTGCCACCGTGCGCGGCGATGAACATGGCGACGGCCGACCGGCAATAGGATTCGATTTCGTTGTCGTCTTCTGCCCTTGCCTGATCGAAGCGCGCAATAATCAGGAGATCGGATCCTTTGAAAAGCGCGCCAAATAAGCGGGCGGACTGGAGAGGATCGGGCACGTTCAGAACCGCCTTCGCGTGCAACTGACGCAACAGGGCCTCGATTTGGGCGATGACATGGGCGGGGCCGGCTTCGTAATAGAGCTTGCTTAACGACTTTTGATTCGTCTTGTCGGCCATGACCATGGCTTCGACACTGCGGACGTCCGGGCTCAACAGCGTGCGAAGGAGGGATGATCCCACCGCCATGAGCTGCTCTTCGGCCGAACCGTCGACGCCTTCAAAAAGGGCCTGTGGTGCAAACTGATGGCAGCGGTCCGCGATGGCCGCGCTGAACAGCGCCTCTTTGTTCTCGAAGTGCCGATAGATGCTGAGCTTGGATATCTTCGCTCGCTGGGTGACCTTGTCCAAGGTCGTCGCTTGAAAACCCAATTCCACAAAGAGTTCGTATGCTGCGTCGACTATCGTTTGGCCAAGCGCCTCGTTGGCTGGCCGGCCGCGCCGACCTCGACTATTTTCGGTCACGACCATTAGGATCCTTGACAGTATCGTTATTCATGCTTTACGATACCATGCAGTATCAAAACTATGCAAGTCAAAGAGTGGATTTTATGCTGTCCTCCAAATCAAGGTTCCCCTGGCCGCCCGGCGATATCGAATGCGGCATTGTGCCGACGGCCAAAACAGTGATGGGCGACTTTCTCGCCGATGCCGAAGCCCTGCGCGCTACCCGTCTCGGGCGTGAGTCGCTGGACGATATTGCGCGCCAACCGCAGCTCAACCCCCTCCATCCGCAATACGGAGCTTATCACCATGGATGACGTCATTATCATCGGCGGCAGCTTTGCCGGTCTCGCCGCCGCCCTGCAGCTCGGCCGTGCCCGCCGCAGGGTCACCGTTCTCGATACCGGCCTGCCGCGCAATCGCTTCGCCGGCCACTCGCATGGTCTGCTCGGCCACGATCACAAGCCACCGCTGGACATCCTGGCCGAGGCGCGGCAGCAACTGACGCGTTATCCCACGGTCAAGCTGGTCAATGCCCGAGCCGACAGCATCTCCGGCACCATCGACAATTTCTCCGTCATCACTGGCGATGGCGAAAGCCTTGGGGCGCGCCGCCTGATCCTGAGCTACGGCGTTGCCGATCAGATGCCTGATGTTCCCGGGTTTGCCGAAAGTTGGGGCACCTCCATCGTGCCCTGCCCCTATTGCGATGGCTTTGAGGTCGCCGACCAGCATTGGGGCCTCGTCTGGTCCGGCCCGCCGTCGCACAATTATGTCCGGCTGTACCAGGATTGGACCCACACGTTGACGGTCTTCGCCGATGGTCACGACATTGCACCCGATATTCGCGCCGATCTGGCACGCCGCAACATCCCTGTCGTCGATGGCCGGATCGCCGAAATCGCCCATCACCGGGGCCATATCACCACCGTTAATCTCGAGAGCGGCCGCAATGCCGGGGTCGATATCCTGTTCGCGCATCCGCGCAACAAGCCGTCCGCAAGCCTGCATGACTCACTGGGCCTCGCCACGGTCAATACGCCCTTCGGCATCGCCCTCAAGGTCGACGAGCGCCGCGAAACCAGCATGGCGGGCATCTACGCCGCCGGCGATCTCGCAAACCCAGCCATGAACTCGGTCACCACGGCAATATCGCAGGGCGCGACGGCAGGTATCTCCGCCCAGCAGTCGATGCTGGCTTGAGAGCGTAGTTTGCTTTGTCCGGTTGCCGCGGGCAATCATGTTCAGAATCCGGTCGATGCGCAGCAGACCCATCCTTTCGCCGCCGCCTGGGCGGCGAAGCCAGCCTCGAATACGATGCGAAATACGGCAAACGGCCGGGAGTCCGAGGCCAGGGTATCGTTATTCCGGACGAGTTGCTTTCTCAGGTCGCACCGCTTCCATGGGCTCATATCGCGCCCACCGGCGATTATCTCAGGCCGATCCGCGCGAACCGCTTCAATCCAAACAACTTCAATTCCCTTAGCGGCATTATTGTAGAAATGCCCACGGAGCCCCGACCTCATCTTCCCTTGGGGACGATAGCAAGGCCGCGTCTCATTGCGCCTTATGGAAATCGGCTGCACGAGACACTATCTCTGGGCAAACAAGGAGACATCCAATGACCGAAGAACGTGCAGTGCTCGCCGGCGGCTGCTTCTGGGGCATGCAGGACCTGGTCCGCCGATTGAACGGTGTGATTTCGACCCGCGTCGGCTATACCGGCGGCGACGTGCCGAATGCGACCTACCGCAACCACGGGACCCATGCTGAAGCCATCGAGATCATCTTCGATCCGGCCAAGACCAGCTATCGCGACATCCTCGAATTCTTCTTCCAGATCCACGATCCGAGCACGCGCAACCGCCAGGGCAACGACGTCGGCACGAGCTATCGCTCGGCGATCTTCTATACCAGCCCCGAGCAGGAGCGTGTCGCCAAGGATACGATCGCCGATGTCGACGCATCGGGCCTGTGGCCCGGCAAGGTCGTCACCGAAGTCGTGCCGGTGAGCGATTTCTGGGAGGCCGAGCCCGAGCATCAGGACTATCTGGAGCGCATCCCGAACGGCTATACCTGCCACTTCGTCCGGCCCGGCTGGAAGCTGCCGGTTCGGCAGAAGATCGCCTGAGCCATCAGGCTTCCATCGCCGCGCGGCTGGTTTGCAGAAGTGCGGCGATGAGGTTTGCCCGCGGCGACGAACGCGTCGCGACGATGCCGACCGTGCGCATGGTCGACGCACGCGGCAGGGGCAGCTTGACGATATCGAGCCCAGCCGGCCACGGCGGCGCCCAATCCGGCACGATCGAGATCCCGAGACCGCGATTGACCATCACCGCGATCGCCTCGAGCGCGTCGAGTTCATAACGCTCGATGGGGCGAATGCCGATCTCGCGCAGATATTCGTCGGCGATATGGCCGCCCCATTGGTTGCGGTCGTAGCGGATGAAGGGTTGGGTCCTCAGCAGCTCGAGCGGATCGGCCCGCTGGAAGCTTCGCGGCGCGATCAGCACGAGCGGTTCCTGGCGCAGCGTATTGAAGGTCAGCGTCTTCTGCATCGGAAATCGCGGTTCGATGATGAAGGCCGCATCCAGCGCGCCGTTCAGAACCTCGGTATAGAGATCCATCGAAGCACCCGGCCGGATGAAGATCTCGATCAGCGGAAAATCCTGGGCAAGGCGGTGGAGAATGTCGGGAACAAGACCCGTCAGAGCCGTGTTGATCGCGCCGAGCCGCATCTCGCCCGAGATCGTCGCGGTACCGGCCATCGCTTTCAGGTCGCGTGTATCGCGCACCAGGTCCCTGCAGCGTTCGAGAATGGCAAAACCCGCCTCGGTCGGCCGCATGACGCGGCCGGAGCGCACCAGCAGCCGCACCCCCAATTCAACCTCCAACGCACGGATGCGCTGGGCGACGGCGGCCGGCGTCAGGTTCAGCCGCTGGGCGGCCTGCGCCAGCGAGTGCCGCTCGGCAACGACAATGAAGGTTTCGAGAAAACGCGTGTCCATCGATAGTTTTTCTATCTCTTGAACGAAGCAAAAGCGATATTTTATTTACAGTTCGATGCTCCGAAAGATGGCTCGACCATCTGAGGAGACGAGCGACATGGATTTGGGCCTCACGGATAAGACAGCTCTTGTGCTTGGCGCCGGCGGCGGACTGGGCAGTGCGATCGCCGCCAGGCTTGCGCGCGAAGGCGCCAGAATTGTCGCTGCGGATATCGATCTCGCCGCCGCGCAAAAGACCGCAGCGGCAATCGAATCCGAAGGCGGCAAGGCGCTGGCGTTGCAATGGGATCTTGCCGATCTCGCCTCGATCGATGCGCATGTCGTCGCAATCGAACGTGACGTCGGACCGGTCGATATCCTCATCAACAATACCGGTGGCCCGCCGCCGACCACGGTCTCCGGCCAGGACGCTGATGTCTGGAACCGGTATTTCCAGAGCATGGTGCTCTCCGTCATCTCGATAGCCGATCGCGTCCTGCCTGGGATGCGGGCGCGCAAATGGGGGCGCATCGTCACCTCGACCTCGTCGGGCGTGGTCGCGCCGATCCCCAATCTCGGCATCTCGAACGCGCTGCGCCTGTCGCTGGTGGGATGGTCGAAAACCTTGGCGCGCGAGGTTGGCCGCGACGGCATCACCGTCAACATCGTCCTGCCGGGCCGCATTGCCACCGGCCGCATCACCTTCCTCGATGAGCAGAAGGCCAAGCGCGAAAACCGATCCATCGATGACGTCATCGCTGAAAGTACCGGCGGCATTCCGCTCGGCCGTTATGGCCGGCCGGAAGAATACGGCAATGTCGTCGCCTTCCTGGCGAGCGAACCCGCCTCCTATCTCACCGGATCGGTGATCCGCGTCGACGGCGGCATGATCCAGAGCATCTGAACGAAACCTGATTGGAAACGATACAATGGCCCTCGACGCTCAAGCAATAGCAACCCTCAACACCGTCTCGACGGCGACCCTGACGACCGTTCTTCTGAAGAAGGGACTACGGAACGTCTGGATTCGCGGCGCCGTTCCGCTGAAGCCCGGCCAGCCGCGCATCGTCGGCCCGGCCTTCACCCTGCGTTTCGTTCCAGCCCGTGAAGATCTGGCGACACCCGCCTCATGGGCCTCGCCGATCTCGACACGTGCCGCAATCGAGGCGATGCCTGAAGGTTGCGTTGCGGTCGTCGATGCGATGGGCGTCACCGATGCCGGCATTTTCGGCGATATCCTCTGCGCCCGCATGCAGAAGCGCGGTGTCGCGGCCCTCGTCACCGACGGCGTCGTGCGAGACGTCGCCGGTGTGCTCGACAGCCACCTGCCGGTCTGGTGCCGCGGCGTCGCGGCCCCCCCTTCGGTCGCCGGCCTCACATTCGTCGCCTGGCAGCAGCCGATCGGCTGTGGCGGCGTCGCGGTCTTCCCCGATGACATCATCGTCGTCGACCAGGACGGCGCGGTGCTGATTCCGGCCGATCTGCTCGACACCGTGCTCGATGAAGCGCCGGAACAGGAGCGTATGGAAGCCTGGATCATGACCAGGATCGATGACGGCGTGCCGCTGCCCGGCCTCTATCCGATGAACGCCGATACCAGGGCGCTCTACGAGGCTTCGAAGAAATAATTTTCAGGCCAAATTGAATTGAAAGGGTCGCTGCGTCGCGAGCCCTTTTGTTTTGGCTCAAATTGAAACTGCCCCGGAAAGCCGGAAACCCGTCGCATCTCAATGACCCGGCGTGTAGTCCAGGCCGCCGTCGATCCGCGTCGGGCGCCCGTCCAGGAAAAGCTCGCCGATGCGCGGCGCTGAACGGGCGATGACCTTGCCGCGGCGGATCACCGCCAGCCGGTTGGGCTTCAGCCGCAGCGCTTCCAGCGTGTCGCTTGCCTGAAGGATGACGAGGTCGGCATTGCATCCTTTCTCCAGGCCGTAGCCTGCAAGCCCCATCGTCTTCGCCGAATTGACGGTCAGCGCGTCGAAGATCTTCTTCTTGTCGTCGATGCCGGCCATCTGCGCGACATGGATCGCCATATGGCCGACCTCCAGCATGTCGCCCGATCCCATCGAATACCAGGGGTCCATGACGCAATCGTGCCCGAAGGAGACATTCAGCCCGGCGTCCATCAGCTCGCGCACCCGGGTCATGCCGCGGCGTTTCGGATAGGTATCGTGCCGGCCCTGCAGCATGATGTTGATCAGCGGGTTGGGGATGACGTTGATCTTAGCCTCCGCCATCAGCGGGATGAGTTTCGAGACATAATAATTGTCCATCGAATGCATCGATGTCAGATGCGAACCGGCGACGCGTCCCTGCAGGCCAAAGCGGATGGTTTCAGCCGCCAGCGTCTCGATATGGCGCGACAGCGGATCGTCGGTTTCGTCGCAATGCATGTCGACCGGCAGGCCGCGATCGGCGGCGATGCGGCAGAGCGCCTCGACCGAGGCCGTCCCTTCGCCCATCGTCCGTTCGAAGTGAGGAATGCCGCCGACGATATCGACGCCCATGTCGAGCGCCCGGTTGAGCGCGTCGATCGCGCCCGGCGAGCGGTAATAGCCGTCCTGCGGGAAGGCGACCAGTTGCAGATCGATATAGGGCGCGACCCTCTCGCGGACCTCGATCATCGCCTCGACGGTCACCAGCCTGGGATCGCTGGTATCGACATGGCTGCGGATGAAGAGCAGGCCTTGCGTCACCGCCAGATCGCAATAGCGCAGCGCGCGATCGACCAGTTCCTCCTTGGTCACGACCGGGCGCAGCTCCCCCCAGAGCGCGATGCCCTCGAGCAGCGTACCCGACACGTTCATCCGCGGCAGGCCAAGCGATAGCGTGGCGTCCATGTGAAAATGCGGATCGACGAAAGGCGGGCTGACCAGCCTGCCGGTTGCGTCGATTTCCTCCGGCGCCTGCGCCTGCAGATTGCGCTCGACGGCGATGATCCTGTCGCCCTCAATGCCGAAGTCGATGCCGGTTCGGCCATCAGGGAGATTTGCGTTTCTGACGATCAGATCGAACATCGGAGCCTCTTTGGATGTGGACGGTCTCAGCGCTCGCCGCGACGATAGGGTTGCATCAGCGCCTGCGGGACGCGGGCGCGGCGGGCCATGACGGCTAGCGCGGCAATGGAAAGGATATAGGGCGTCATCAGGAAGAGCTGATAGGGCACAAGTCCGCTCAGCGCAGTTTGCAGCCGAAGCTGAAAGGCATCGAAGAAGGCGAAGAGCAGAGCGCCGAACAGCGCGCGTCCCGGCCGCCAGGAGGCGAACACGACAAGCGCGATGCAGATCCAGCCGCGCCCCTGCACCATGGTCGGGAAGAAGCTGTTGAACGCCGACAATGTCAGAAAAGCGCCGCCCATTCCCATCAGCGCACTGCCGGCGATGACCGCGCCGTAACGCACCTTCATCGGATTGACGCCCTGGGCTTCCGCCGCATGCGGGTTCTCGCCGGTCATGCGGATCGCGAGCCCCACCGGTGTGCGAAAGATGATATAGGCCATCAACAGCGCGATCAGGATCGCAAGATAGGTCGGCGCCGTCTGCGTGAAGAAGGCCGGGCCGATGAAAGGCAGCGTCGAGAGGCCGGGAATGGCGATCGGCTGGAAGGGCACGATGGTGGGCGGCGTATTGGCAAGCGGCACGATCAGCCGGAAGACATAATAACTGAAACTGGAGGCAAAGAGCGTGACGCCGAGACCGGAGACATGCTGGGACAGGCCGAGTGTCACCGTCAGCGATGCATGCAGCAGGCCGAAGATGCCGCCGGCGACCGCGGCGATCAGCAGGCCGGTCCACAGATCGGCGCCGTGATAGACGGAAAGCCAGCCGATCATCGCGCCGAAGGTCATGATGCCTTCGATACCGAGATTGAGCACGCCGGCTCGTTCGCAGAGCAGGGCGCCGAGCGTGCCGAAAATCAGCGGCGTGGCGATCCGCAGGACTGCCGCCCAGAGCCCGGCGGAGGCGATGATATCGAACAGTTGCGTCATCGCCTTATCCTGTATTGGGTGAAGAACAGTGCGATCAGCATCGTCAGCAGCGACAGCGCCACGGTAACGTCGGCAATATAGGTCGGGATGCCGAGACCCCGGCTCATGCCGTCGGCGCCGACGAACATCGTGGCCGTGAAAATGGCGGCGAAGACGACGCCGAGCGGATTGAGGTTGGCGAGCATGGCGACGACGATGCCGGCATAGCCGAAACCGGGCGACAGGTCCGTCGTCACATAACCCTTGACGCCCATCACCTCGATCGCTCCGGCGAGCCCCGCAAGCCCGCCCGAGAGACAAGCAACCTTCACCAGCGTTCTGCCGAGCGGCACGCCTGCGAAGACCGCGCCGGCGGGACTGAGGCCTGCTGCGCGAGACTGCATGCCGAAGACCGTGCGGGACTGGACGAAGTGGACGACGACCGCCAGGGCGATCGCAATCGCCAAACCGATATGCAGACGCGAGCGGGCGATCAGCTTCGGCAGCATGGCATGATCGCTGACGGATTGCGACTGCGGCCAGCCGAAGGCGAGCGGATCCTTGAGGACGCCGTCGATGAGCATCGAGACGAAAAGCACGGCGATGAAATTCATCAGCAGGCTGGTAACGACCTCATCGACGGAAAAGCGCAGCCTGAGCCACAACGGGATCAAGATCAGCACCATGCCGGCGATCGCACCAATCAGCAGCAGAAGCGGAATGAGAATGGGGGCCGGAAGATTGCCGAGCAGTTTCGAGCTTGCCGCCGCGACGGCGATGGCGCCGAGGTAGAATTGGCCCTCGGCGCCGATATTCCAGAGCCGCGCGCGAAAGGCGACGGCGGCGGCAAGTCCGGTCAGCATCAGTGGTGTTGCCCGCGTCAGTGTTTCGGTCGCCGAAAGCCGCGAGCCGAAGGCACCGGTCAGGATGCGCCAATAGGCATCCAGAACAGGTGCGCCGGCGATCGAGATCAAGATGCCCGCCAGCGCCAGTGCTGCAATGACCGCGACGACAGGCGTGAATATCAGCAGGGAAAGCGGACGGTGTTCGCGGCGCTCAAATCGCATGATCGGCCTCGCGGGTCTCTTGCCATTCCCCAGCCATCATCAGCCCCAGCCTGCGGGCGTCGGCGCCATCGGCGTCGACGGGCGGCGACAGCCGGCCGCCGACGATCGCCTGGATACGGTCTGCGAGCGCGATCACCTCGTCGAGATCCTCCGAGATCAGCAGCACCGCAGTCCCCTGCCGGCGGGCTTCCAGCAGGCGCGCATGCACGGCGGCCACGGCCCCTTCGTCGAGGCCGCGGGCAGGCTGGGCGGCAATCAGGATGCGCGGCCGCCGATAGAGGCTGCGCCCGAGAATGAGCTTCTGCATATTGCCGCCGGACAGCAGCCGCGTGCGGATCGCCGGGCCGCCGCCGCGAACGTCGAAGCCGTCGATGATCTCTCTCGCAAAGGCCATGCCCGCCTTGCGGTTGACGAGACCGTGGCGGGAGAAGGTCGGCGAGGCGATGCGCTCCAGCACGGCGTTTTCCCAGATCGCCATTTCGCCGATCACGCCCTCATGGTTGCGGTCCTCGGGAATGCGGCCGATGCCGGCGTCGACGACATCGGCGACGCCGAGATTGCCGACCACTTCGCCGAACAGCCTGAGGTCGCCGCCGCTGCGCGCCAGCGTGCCGGAAAGAAGATGCGCCAACGCCGCCTGACCATTGCCCGAAACGCCGATAATGCCGAGGATCTCTCCCTGGTGCAGCCGAAAGCTGATTGATTTCAGACGATCGATGCCGCCGGTGCGCACGGTCACACTTGAAGCCTCGAGCGCAACGGCGCCGGGGCTCGACGGCTCGCGAACGGGCCGCGTTACGCGGTGCCCGACCATCAGCTCGGCAAGTTCCGCCTTGCTTGTTTCCGATGCCCTGCGCTCGGCGACCATCCTGCCTGCGCGCAGCACGACGATGCGGTCGGCCGCCGCCATCACCTCGTCGAGCTTATGTGAGATGAAGATCAGCGACAGGCCCTGGCGGGCCATTTCCTTCAGGGTCGTGAACAACCGCTCGGCTTCGATGTTGGTCAGCACCGCCGTCGGCTCGTCGAGGATCAGGATGCGGGCATCGTTGTAAAGCGCCTTGAGGATTTCCACTCTTTGCTGCTCGCCGACCGAAAGGTCGCCAAGGCGGGCATCCGGATCGACTTGCAGGCCGAAGCGCTCGGAAATGGCCAGCAGCTTCTTGCGCGCCGCCGATGTTGCCGATCGCCAGGACCACAGCCCTTCCGTGCCGGTCATGACGTTTTCGAGAACGGTCAGATTGGGCGCGAGCGAGAAATGCTGATGCACCATGCCGACGCCGGCGCGGATCGCCGCGCGCGGCTTGCCCTGCAGCAGCTCGGCGCCGTCAATCAGAATTCGGCCGGCATCGGGCATGTAGTGGCCGAAAAGGATGCTCATCAGCGTGGTCTTGCCGGCACCGTTCTCGCCGAGCAAGGCCACGACCTCGCCCCTGGCCAGCATCATGGAAATATCGTCATTGGCAAGGTTGGCGCCGAAACGTTTGCTGACGCCGACAATTTCCAGAACCGGCCCGGTCATGACGGCAACCCCGCCACTGGAAAACGGTGCTGCCATCGCCCCTCGGCTTCCAGGCGCGCCGCCAGCGACAGAAGTTGCGGCTCGTGCCCCATCGGCATCATGAGCTGCACCGGCAGCGGCATGGCGTGCTCATCCTCTCCGAAAGGCAGCGTCAAAGCAGGAAAACCCGAAACATTGGCAAGACAGGCAAGCGGCGCAAACGCGGTCATTCGCTCCAGATGCAGATCGGTGTCGGCATGATCGGACGGAAAGGAGCCCATCGCAAGGGGGGCGGAGGCGAGCATCGGCATCAGGATGCAATCGACCTTGTCGAACAGCGCCCAGAGGGCGTGGCTCACCAGCACCGCATCGTTCAGCGTTTTCCAGAGTTCGGTGGCCGAAAGCGCTCGTCCGCGCATCGCGAAAGCCCGGGTGAGGGGCTCGGCCCTGCTTTCCTCAAGAGCTGCCGCCTCGATCAGCGCGGCGAGGTTGACGGAAACGATATCGGCGAAGGCACGGCTGCTGGCGGCGGCGCTCCATTCGAACTCGGCCCAGGCCAACGGAACGATAGCGTGTCCGTCCTTCTCGAGCACACGCGCGGCATCCGCGACGGCTGCAAGGCGATCGTCCTCGATCGGGTGGGCCGATCCGGTATGGGTCAACAGGCCGATCCGCAAACGGTCGGTGTCGACATCGGCGGGAGAGGGATCCGGAACGGGTCCGCGTGCATTGCCGCTCAGACTGCCGAAGATCAGTGCCGTATCCCGCACCGAGCGGCAGACCGCAAGGTCACTCGCGATGCCGGCAAGGTGGTTGCCGAAAAAAGGTCCGCCGGGGATGGCGCCGCGGGTCGGCTTCATTCCGACGAGACCGCAACAGGCGGCCGGCACACGGATCGAGCCGCCGGCATCGGTGGCATGGGCAATCGCGACGATTCCGGCGGCAACCGCTGCCGCCGCACCGCCCGACGAGCCGCCGGCGGTGCGGGCCGGATCGAGCGGGTTGCGACAGACAGGCCCGATTGCCGGTTCGCTGGCGAGCGAAAGGCCGAATTCCGGGCTCGTCGTCAGACCGAACAGACAGACGCCGGCCTCGCGGAACCGCGACGCGAGATCGGAGTCGGCTCCGCCGCCTTTTCTCTCGAAGAGGCGGGAACCGGCCGTTACCGGCAATCCGCGGAAGGGACCGCCAAGATCCTTCGCCAAGGTCGGCACGCCGGCAAAGGGTCGCGCCGAGAAATGCTCGGGCGCGCTCTGCCGCTCCCGGTCGCAGGCCTGCGCCGTGGCGAGACCCATGACGCCGTCGAGATAGGCGATCGCGCCGAGCGGCTCATGCCGCGCGGCGGCCTCGAGGGAGATCTGCATCGCTTCTGCAGCGCTCAGGCTACCATGCCTGATCGCTGCCGCCAGCTCCGTCGCATCGCCCTGCATGGGGCGAACTACTTCGGCTCTTCCATCATCTTCGGAACTTCGAAGGTGCCTGCCTTGATCTCCGCCCGCTTGGCCTCCATCGCTGCCTCCGCCTCGGCAGGCGCCACGCCCTTGACGAAGACGATATCGCTGCCGCCTTCCTTCATCAGACCGTAGGACGTGTAGTTCCTGCCGACCGGTTTGCCGGCAGCGACGTCGGCGATCGCGGCATCGAGGATCGGGCGGAAATACCACATGGCGTTGGCAAACACCGTATCGGGATAACGCGGCGTATAATCGACCAGCGAGCCGACCGACTTGATGCCGCGTTCCTTGGCGGCATCGGCCGTGCCGATGCGCTCGCCGAACAGGATATCGGCGCCGGCGTCGATCTGGGCAAGACCAGCTTCGCGGGCCTTCGGCGGATCGAAGAAGGTGCCGATGAACGAGACGAGGTGTTTTGCATCCGGGTTGACCGCCTTGACGCCCGCGGCAAAGGCGTTGATCAGCATGTTGACCTCGGGGATCGGAATGGCGCCGACCGAACCGACGATGTTCGACTTGGTCATCTTGCCCGCCAGCATGCCGGCCAGATAGGCGCCGTCGTGGTTCCAGGTGCCGAAGACGCCGAAATTGTCGCCGGCCTGCTCGCCGCTTGAACCCAGCACGAAAGCGGTATCGGGATAGTCGGCCGCGACCTGCCGGGCCTCCTTCTCCACGGCATAGGCCTCGCCGATGATCAGCTTGTTGCCCTGTTCGGCATATTCGCGCATGGCGCGGGGATAATCGGTGCCGGAGACGCCTTCGGAGAAGACATATTCGATGACGCCGTCCTTGGCCGCGTCCTGAAGCGCCTTGTGAAGACAGGAATTCCAGGCGTTTTCAACCGGCGACGCATGAATGCCGGCAACTTTCAGCGGGGCGGCAGCCCTTGCGAGCGGGGCGAAGCTGCTGACTCCGAGCGCAATGCCCGATGCGATCACTGCCCGGCGTGAAATCAGGATGTCTTTGGTCATCGATTGCTCCCCTTTTTTTACCATCTGGTTCAAAAATCATAGTAGCGCCTAAAAATGTGTCAAGGAGAGAAGAGGCTTAAAAATCAGGCTGATCGACCCCTTGGGCTCTTTCCTCGACCGCCGAATTTTTACGTGGCTGCTCGGCGTCGCGACTTGGCGGAAAGACCGTGGCGTGGCAGGCTGCACCTCGATGCCGCAGCGCTTCTCGGTTGAGAATTTCCATACCAATAATCGCCTCCTTCGTTTCGGCGCAGGGAGAGCTCGGACCGGATCTGCAGGGCTTGGCGCGGCGATATTTGCAGGATATGCAGAGAACTGTTGGGTGGGGAAACAAGAAAATGGGTGAAGAAGAAGACGCCTCGCGGCGACCGATCGCGAGCCGGTCATCGTCTTGGGCGATCGGCCTGAGTGCGTGGCTGGTGCGCACCGGCGTCACGCCGAACTGCATTTCGCTTTTCTCGATCCTGTTTGCCGGCATCGGCGCGGCGCTGATCCTGTTCACGGCCCATCCGATCGCCATGCTCTGCGCTGCGATCGCCGTGCAGATGCGGCTCGTCTGCAATTTGCTCGACGGCATGGTCGCGATCGAAGGCGGCAAGAAAACCAAGAGCGGCCCGATCTACAACGAATTTCCCGATCGGATCGCCGACAGCCTGCTAATTGTCGCGGCCGGCTATGCCTGCGGCTTTCCCTGGCTGGGTTGGCTGTCGGCGCTGCTCGCCGCGCTCACCGCCTATATCAGGGTCTTCGGTGGATCGGTCGGTCTGCCCCAGGATTTCAGCGGCATCATGGCCAAGCAGCGCCGCATGGCGGTGCTGACCGCCGGCCTGCTTGCCCAAAGCATCGAGACGCTGATATCGGCCAGCCGCTGGTCGCTGCTCATCGCCTCCATCATCATCGCGGCCGGCAGCCTCGTCACCTGCGTCACGCGCACGATAAGCCTCAGCCGCTCCCTGGAGAGCCTATGATTGCCATCATCCGTCGTCTTCTCGTGCTGTTCGTCCGTATCATGGTCGGCGCCCGAAGCGAGTGGCGGGGCTGCGTGCCCGACACGCGCCGCCGCATCTATTTCGCCAATCACAACAGCCATGTCGATACCGTCGCCGTCATGGCCGCCCTCCCATGGCCGGTCCGCCGGATGACCCATCCTGTCGCGGCGCGCGATTATTGGGGAACGAGCCCGTTACGCCGCTTCATCGCCGAGAAAGGCCTGCGCGCCGTCCTAATAGACCGCAAGCCTCTGCCGGACAGCAATCCGCTGGAACCGCTCGAGCGGCTGCTCGAAGAGGGTCGTTCGATCCTGATCTTTCCCGAGGGGACGAGAAGCGCCAATGATGAGGTCGCCCCGTTCCGCAGCGGCATCTATCGCCTCGCCTGCCGTTTCCCCGATGTTGATCTCGTGCCGATCCATCTCGACAATCTTCAGCGCATTCTGCCCAAGGGAAGCTGGCTGATTGTCCCGATCACCTGCACGGCACGCTTCGGCAAGCCGCTGCGCGTCGAACCGGGCGAAGGAAAGGACGCATTCCTGGCCCGCGCCCGTGCAGCGGTTATCGAGCTTGCGGACGGAGTGCGCATCGCATGACCAACCTTTTCTCCATCGTACTTGCCGCAATCCTCGGCCTGCTTGCGGTCGCCTCTGCCATCGGTTTCACCCTGCAACGGCGCGCGACCGAGCCCGGCTCCGTAGCCACCGTCCACAACCTCAATGCCCGCATCCGCTCCTGGTGGATCATGGTCGCCGTCTTCGGCGGCGCGATCCTGCTCGGCGATACCGCGGTGGTCATCCTGTTCGGGTTTCTATCCTTCATGGCGCTTCGCGAATTCTGGACGCTGACGCCGTCGCGGCGCGGCGATCACCTGGCGCTGTTCCTGTCCTTCTTCGTGGTCCTGCCGGTGCAATATGTGCTGCTCGGAACGCTATGGTACGGCCTATTTTCGATCTTTATTCCGGTCTATGCCTTCCTGATCCTGCCGGCGGTGGCGACCCTGACGGGTGACGTCAACGAATTCCTGGCGCGAACCGCCAAGGTGCAATGGGGATTGATGCTGACGGTCTATTCGATCAGCCACGCACCGGCCCTCATGATGCTGCAGACCGGCACGCCGTCCGCGCTTCTTCTCATCTATCTCGTCATCGTCGTGCAGCTCAGCGACGTCTTCCAGTATGTGTGGGGCAAGCTGCTCGGAAAGCACCGCTTCTCACCGAACATCAGCCCGTCGAAAACGCTCGAAGGCCTGATCGGCGGCGGCGCCTCGGCCATCCTCGTCGGAACGCTGCTCTATCGCCTGACGCCGTTTTCGCCGCTGCAGGCGGCGGCCGTCAGCACCGTCATCGTCGTCGCCGGCTTCTTCGGCGGTTTCGTGCTGTCGGCCATCAAGCGCGACCTCAACGCCAAGGATTGGGGTTATGTGATCGAAGGCCATGGCGGGGTGCTCGACCGTCTCGACTCCATCACCTTCGCCGCGCCGCTGTTCTTCCACATCGTGCGCTACTGGTTCACCACCTGAGGTGAAGGCATGCGGCCGACCGTTCAAGACCGGCCGATGTCCTCCAGGCTCTCGAACAGCCGGCGCTGAACATCCCGCTCCTGCCTGCCTATCGCCGTCATCAACTGGCCCATCGTTCCCCGCAGGCCGTGCAATTCGTCCACCAGCTCCATGACGATATCGACGCCGGCTTCGTTGACCCCCATGTTTCCCATGAGGTCCAGGATCAGCCGGGCGCGCGCGACGTCGGCGTCGTGAAACTGCCGTCCTTCATCCGACATCTCCGGGATCAGCCAGCCCTGTTCGATCCAGAGATCGAGCTGGACGACGTCGATTTTCAAGCAAAGACGGAATTCAAGATCATCCATGATCAGGCCTCCATGTTCTTCCTCGGATCGTATGGATTTGCCGTCGCCCATTCCTTCATCAGAGATATCAGCCGTTCGTCGGGATTGTCGGGCAGCACGATCTTCAGGGTGACATAGGCGTCGCCGTGCCCGCCGCCGCGTGTGGCGACACCCTTGCCCTTGAGACGCAGGACCTTGCCGGCATTCGAGTGCGGGGGCAGCGTCAGGTTGACCGGTCCCGACGGTGTCGGCACGCGGACCTTGCCGCCGAGCACCGCTTCACCGAGCGAGATCGGCAGCTCCAGGCGGATGTCGTCGCCGTCGCGCGTGAAGAAGCGGTGAGGCCCCACGCGGATTTCGATGAGGGCATCGCCCGGCAGCCCGCCTCCAATGCCCGGCTCGCCCTTGCCGCGCAGCCGCAAAGTCTGGCCGTCGCGGGTGCCTGGCGGGATCTGCACATCGAGCTGCGGCCCGTCCGGTAGTTTGATCTCGGTCCGGGTGCCGTTGACCGCCTCGAGAAAATCGACCTCCATGGAGAACCGCCGGTCCTGGCCCTGACTGCGCATCCTGCCGCCGCCGGCGCGGCGCGAGAAGAAATTGGCAAAGGAATTGTCGGCATCGGCGAAATCGGCAAAACCGGAACTGTTGCGGTAGGGATTACCGGGACCGCTCGCCGAGGCATAGTCGCGGTAATAGCTGCGCTGCGCCCGCTCGGCGCCCGTCATGTCGATCTCGCCGCGATCGAAGCGCCCGCGTTTTTCCTCGTCGCTCAAGATCTCGTAGGCGGTCGAAATTTCCTTGAACCGCTCCTCGGCCTTTTTGTCGCCGGGGTTAAGGTCGGGGTGAAGTTTCTTGGCGAGCTTGCGGAAGGCGCTTTGAATATCCTTCTGCGTCGCATCCCGTTTCACGCCCAGAAGCTCATAGGGATCCTGGCTCATGCATATCTCCGGTCAGGGCAGTCAATACTGCCGGTTGGCTTAGCAGAGATATAGGCTCTTAGGCCGCCGCCGGGGAGGGGAGACCGCATTGGATTAGAGCAGCGCCGTGTCTTCCGCTTGCGACTCCGCGCCGGAGTGCCTGCAATCGAAACGCCGATCAATGAGAACCGAGCATCCGGCGTGGCGCACGACCTTGTCGACGATCGAGGAGAAGACGTAGTCGGTGATATCGAGCACATGCGATGACAGCAGAATAAGATCAGCCGACGTCTCCCTGGCGACTGCGACGAGCAGGGAGGCGGCGGTGCCGACGCGAACTTCGATCGTCGCCGGAATCCCAAGCTCCTTGCAGAGCGCTGCAAGTTTTCTTTCCGCATCGGCCATGGCAGTCGTTTCGAATTCCTCGGGAAGCTCCACCAGGTGACGATGCGGGATGTTTTCGACGACGTGCACGACAACGATGCTGCCGCCTTCCTCCACCAGTGCCGCCGCCCGGCGCAGCAGGCGGTTTGCCGTTTGCCTGGAACCCATGCCGATGCCGCAGATGATCGTCCGATACATTGAGATCCATGTCCTGAGAATGCAGATAGCCGCTCCGATCATACCCGTATCGACCGCGTCTGCTTTGACCAAAATCAAACCGAAATGCGCAACCACCATCGGCGGGCCGGACGGAAAACGCCCCTTCAACACGAGAGTTCTGCCGACGTGTCGCAGTTGACGGCGGCGCGATCGGCCATAGCTCTCATGCGATGCCGTCACACCATGAGGTTCACATGCCGGATTTTGCGATTATCGGAGCGGGCGCCATGGGAAGCGCTGTCGCCAGACGGCTTATCGACCATGGCGCCACGGTGCTGACCTGTCTCGAAGGTCGCAGTGAACAGACGATCGCGCGGGCTGCGGCAGCCGGCATGGTGCCGGTCGGCAGGCAGGATCTGGCGAAGGCCGCGCTCATCCTGTCGATTGTTCCGCCGGCGGAAGCGATCGGCGTTGCCGAGTTCGTCGCCGACATATCGTCGGGATTGCCGACGCCGCCGCCTTTCATCGACCTCAACGCGATTGCGCCGAAAACCATGCAGGCATTGGCGGCGCGGTTCGGCGGCACCACTATGGACGTGTTGGACGGCACCATCATCGGCGGGCCGCCGGCTCCCGGTAAACCAGGTCCGACCCTCTATGTCAGCGGCGATAGCGCGGAGCAAAGCAGGCTGCTCGAAGATTACGGCCTCAAGGTCCGCAGACTCGATGGGCCGCTCGGCGCGGCTTCGGCGCTGAAGATGTGTTACGCCGGCATCAACAAGGGCTTTACCGGCCTCGGCGCGGCGATGCTGCTTGCCGCATCGCGCTCGGGTGCTGCCGAAAGCCTGAAGGCCGAACTCACCGAAAGCCTTCCCGACGTCGACCGAAAGCTCTCGAAATCCATTCCCGACATGTATCCGAAAGCCTATCGCTGGGTCGCCGAAATGCAGGAGATCGCCGATTTCCTCGGAGAAGACGATCCGGCTGCGACGATTTTTCGGGGCATGGCGGAGGTTTTTGCCAGGCTGGCGGACGACGTCAAGGGCAGCCGTATGCTCACCAGTCAGTTGGACGAGATCCTGGCGGAAACCGGCGGCTGACCACTATGGCTCTTCGCCGTCGGCGCCCCCAACGGAGACGCCGACAGCTGGCGTACGGCCGGTCCAAACCGCGCCTATATCTTGGCGAAATCCTCGACCTGCGCCCGGATCGCGACCTCGGTCGGCAACCGCTCCATCGAGCTTGCGCCGTAAAAGCCGTTGCACCCCTTGCAGCGGGCGAGCACATGGGCCGCATCCGCCGGCATGGCGATCGGTCCGCCATGGCAGAGCACGATGACGTCGTCGCGCACCGACCTTGCGGCATCCGACCATGCGTTGATCTTCTCCACGCATCCGTCGAGCGTCAGCGCCGTTTCGGCGCCGATCGCGCCGCCCGTGGTCAGGCCGAGATGGCAGACGACGATATCGGCGCCGGCTTTGGTCATGGCTATGGCGTCCTCGCTGCTGAAGACGTAAGGGGTCGTCAGCATGTCCTTGGCATTGGCGCGGGCGATGATGTCGATTTCCAGATCGAAGCCCATGCCGGTCTCTTCTAGATTGGCGCGGAAGGTGCCGTCGATCAGCCCGACGGTCGGGAAATTCTGGATGCCGGCAAAACCCATTGCCTTCAACTCGTCGAGGAAAAGATCTGGCAGCATGAAGGGATCGGTGCCGTTGACGCCGGCAAGCACCGGCGTGTGGTGCACGACCGGCAGCACCTCGCGGCCCATCTCCTTGACAATCTCATTGGCATTGCCATAGGCGAGCAAGCCGGCCAGCGAGCCGCGCCCGGCCATGCGGTAACGACCGGAATTGTAGATCACGATCAGATCGATGCCGCCGGCCTCCTCGCTCTTGGCCGAAAGGCCGGTGCCGGCGCCGCCGCCGATGATCGGCCGGCCCGCGGCGATCTTGCGGCGAAGCTTGGTCAGAATGTCGTTTCTGTCGATACGGGTCAAAACTCTCTCCTTCAGGCATGAATGTCGTGGAAATTGGAAACGAGCACAGCCGCAAATTCCGGGCTGTTGATGTGGGCGTCGATCTCGACGAGGCGCCTGTTCTCCGCATCGCGCCAACCGGTACGGATGGCTGAAAACAGCGCCGCATCGGCGTCCGGATCGTGGAATGGCTGACCGACGGCATCGATGGCCGAAACACCTCGAAGCGGCAGCAGGAAGCAGACCGGACCCTGCATCCGGTTCAGCCGTTCGACGATAAAGGCACCGATCCGGGCGTTTTCCTCCGGCGTGGTGCGCATCAGCGTCACCTGCGCATTGTGGACGTGAAGTCTGCGGTCGCGAAAAGGCGCCGGCACGGTTTCCCGCGCACCGAAATTGACCATGTCGACGGCACCGACCGAGCCGACATAGGGCAGGCCGGTGCGGATGATGGCACCGAAGCGATCCTCGGTCGCCGGAAAGACGCCGCCGACCAGGAGGTCGGGAACCTCCGTCGTCGTCACATCGATCACGCCCTGCAGCAGACCGGAATCGGCAAGTTTCTCCATCGACTGGCCGCCGACGCCGGTTGCATGGAAGACGTAGATTTCATGCGTTTTGCCGAGCATGTCGCGAACCTGCGTGACGCAAGGCGTGGTGACGCCGAACATGGTCATGCCGATACCAAGCCGATCATCGCTCGAAGCGGCGATCGGATTGCGGGCCATGCCGGCGGCGGCGTTCGCCGCATTGCCGATCACTTTGCGCGAGATCGCGTTGAGGCCGGCGACATCGACGACCGAATACATCATGGTCAGATCGTTCGGCCCGACATAGGGCGCGACATTGCCGGAGGCGACCGTCGAGACCATCAGTTTCGGCAGGCCGATCGGAAGCGCACGCATCGCCTCGGTCACCAGCGCGGTATTGCCGGTTCCGCCAAGGCCGAGGACGGCGCCGATGTCATCACGCGATCTCAGGAATGCCGTCAGCGCCTTGGCCATGGCTGAGACCGCCGTTCCCCGATCGCTCTGCCCGAGCACGGCCGCCGCGCCCTCGGGATGAAATTCAGCGACTTCGCGCGGCCGGATGTCGGCGCCGGCATCCTCCCCAAGCGTGCCGACATCAACCAGCACGGCATCGGCGCCGGCCGCATGAACCACCTCCCGGGCGTAGTTCAGTTCCGCTCCCTTGGTGTCGCAGGTGCCGACGACATAGACCTTTCCCATTGGTTTTCCTCCTCTTTTTGAACTTTCTCTGTGTGTTTTCGATAAAATTTCCGATTTTGTATTTTCCATATTGTATATTCTTTCGCATATTGCATACTTAAATCATGAACGCCAGACGGAAATGGAGACCATGAACGCACCGCGCCACCTCACCCTTCGCGAGCGGATCTACGAGGAAATCGTTCGCCTGATCGTCTCCGGCGAACTGCCGAGCGGCGTCTCGATCGATGAAAAGGAACTCACGGAACGCCTGCAGGTCAGCCGCACGCCGTTCCGCGAGGCGATCGGCACGCTGGCCAAGGAAGGGCTGATCGAGATCAAGCCCTATCGCGGCTTCTTCGTGCGCAGCTTCACGCCGAAGGAGATCGATGATCTCTACAATCTGCGCAAGACGCTCGAATGTTTCGCCGTCGAGCTCGCCGTCCCGCAGATGAGCGACCGGCATATTTCAGGCTTCGAACGCATCCTGGACGAGGCGGTGGCGGCGCTGCGCCGCGGCGACATGGAGACCTATGGCATCCGCGACAAGGAATTTCACGAGACCATCGCCGAGCTGTCGGGAAGCCTGCCACTGATCGAGACGCTGGCGCGGCTGGCGCTGCAGATCCAGATCTGCCGCTCGATCGCCAATGAGAGCCGCGACCTGGCCGAAAGGGCGGCCGAGGAGCGCGATCAGATCCTGCAGGCTTTCCGGGCGCGCGACATTGGCCGCGCGAAGGCGCTGATGCACGCGCATATCAGCGACGTCCAGCAGGCGGTCATGGCGCGCTTTCAGAAGGGTTAGCCGAAGGACGTGAAGGAGAGGGAGGTCTCCTTTTCAACAGTAAAAACGTGGCCGAGGAGCGGCCCGGAGGAGGGAACAATGCTGAAATTTCTTGCCCGCAGCACGGCACTGGCGGCGATGCTTGCCGCAAGTTCGCTGGCGGCACATGCCGAGACCCTGAAGATGTGGGGGCCGGAACAGATCACCGAACCGCTGGTCGCGCAGCTCTGGAACGGCATCAAGGCCGATTTCGAGAAGGCCAATCCCGGCGTGACCGTCGAGTTCATGCCGCCGACCGGAACGATCAGCAATGGCGCGGTGCAGGCGGCGATCCAGTCGGATGCCGGCCCGGACGTGATCCTCACCAATTCAGGCATCGGCCGCATCAGCGTCGTCAAGAACGCCAAGCAGGTCATGCCGCTCACCAAGCAATATGAAAAGCGCGGCTGGAAGGACCAGATCTATCCCTGGCTCTACACCGAGCTGAAGGGCCAGTTCGGCGGCGAGATCTATGAGGTTCCCGATGGCCTCGATGCGCTTGGTATCTGGTACCACAAGGATATTTTCGCGCAGGCCGGCTGGAAGATCCCGGCGAGCTGGAGCGAATTCGAAGCGCTGATGAAATCGATCGAGGAGACCGGTCTGCAGCCGATCGCCATCGGCCCGCGCACAACGGGCAGCGCCGGCCATCTCTTCGGCAACCTGCTGCAATCGGCAAGCGGCAAGGAGGTGATCGGCAAGGCGCTGCGCCGCGAGATCGCTTGGGACGATCCATCGGTCGCCGCCGGCGCCATCCGGCTGCAGAAGCTGGTCGAGGCGGGCTATATCAAGAAGGAAATGGCGGGTCTCGATCTCGATGGCGCCTCGCGCCTCTGGTTCAACAAACGCGCGGCCATGTTCGTCGCAGGCCCCTGGTTCACCGCCAATGCCCGCAAGGCAGGCTATGACCTCACTAACGCCGGCTATGCGCCCATGCCTTCCGACATCCAGGGCGCGGCGATGCCGACCGGCGGCGTCGGCTGGAGCTGGCTGGTGCCGGTCAACTCAAAGCAGCCGGAACTCGCGATGAAATGGATCGACTTCATGCTGTCTGATGCGGTGATGAAGAAACGCGCCCAGGATCCGGCAAGCACGATGATCTATCCGCGTGAAATCACAGGCGTCGAGCCGCCGACCCCGGTGCTGAAGGATATCTTCACGGCCGCGGCCGGCGGCGTCGGCTACAATCCGAGCGTCTATCTGCCGGGCACCGTGCTCGACACCTATTTCCAGGTCATCCAGGGCCTCATCTCCGGCCAGATCGGCGGCGAGGACGGCATGAAGCAGATCCAGGCGAAGATGGCAGAGGCGAAATAGTGGTCATTCCAGAAACGCCCGGAAGCAAGGTCGTGGCTCCTCTCAGGGATGCGTCTGCCGTGGCGGGACATGCGGGCGGCCTGTCCGCCCGTATGTCCAAACGCCGTACGGCCAGGTCCGCTTCGCCCAACGGCGATGCCGGCACCGCGTTCTGGTTGATGGCGCCAGCACTCGGCCTCTATGCCGTCTTCACCCTGCTGCCGATCGTCGCCACCTTCTGGCTGAGCTTCAACAGCTCGGCCGGCTTCAACACATCCGCGAGCTTCGTCGGCTTCGGCAATTATGCCAAGGCGGCGCATGATCCGATCGTCTGGAAGAGCCTGGTCCATACCTTCGTCTGGCTGGCCTATCATGTGGTGATGGCGGGCGGGCTCGGCCTGCTGCTGGCGCTTGCCGTCAGCAGGCTGAGAGTGACGCAAGTCTTCTTCCGCACCGCCTTCTTCCTGCCGCATCTGGTGTCGCTCGCCGTCGTCGGCGTCATCTGGGCCAATATCTACGATCCGTTTTTTGGCCTGCTGAACACCGGCCTGACGCGGATCGGGCTCGGCGCCTTCACGCAGGGCTGGCTTTCCGACCCGGCGCTGGTGCTCTTTTCCGTCAATCTCGCAAGCTCCTGGCAGGGTTTCGGCCTCTACATGCTGCTCTTCATCGCCGGGCTGCAGAATATCGACCGCTCGCTTTACGATGCGGCTGAGGTGGACGGCGCCAACGCCTTCCAGAAGCTGATCCATGTGACGCTGCCGGGGCTTCGCGAGGTGACGACCTTCGTCGTTTCGCTGGCGATGATCAATGGCCTGAAGGGCTTCGCCACCGTCTTCGTCATGACCAATGGCGGCCCGTTCTATCAGAGCGAGCTGATCACCACCTACATCTACCGGCTTGCCTTCCAATCCCAGGATCACGGGCTTGCGGCGGTGCTCTGCATCCTGCTGAGCCTACTTGCGATCGCCATCACCATCGTCTTCAACCGCTGGCGCGCGAGGCTTTCCCAATGAGTGTGCGCAATCGCGAATGGCCGGTGGCGCTGGCGCTGACCCCTGTTCTGATCCTGATCCTCGCCCCCTTCGTCTGGCTGCTGATATCGAGTTTCAAGACCGAGGCCGAGATCGGCCGAGCCGATCCCTTCACCTGGCCCGCCGACCTGATGTGGCGGAACTATCTGGACGCCTGGCAGATCGGCGGCTTCGGCGACCTCGTCGGCAACAGCCTCATCAACCTCATCGGTGTCGTCGCCCTGTCGCTCGTCACCTGCGCGCCGGCCGGTTATGCGCTCGCCAAAATCCGCTTTCCCGGCCGGGAATGGCTGTTCTATGCCTTCATCCTCGGCCTCACCGTGCCGGTCCAGGCGATCGTCATTCCGCTCTACCAGGTGCTTTTCGGACTGAACCTCGTCAACACGCTTGCTGGTATCGTGCTGGTGCAGGTCAGCAACGGCATTCCCTTCGGCATCTTCCTGATGCGGAGCTTCTTCATCGGCGTGCCGGATGATCTGATCGAGGCCGCCAAGATCGACGGCGCTTCGCATTTCCAGATCCTCACCAAGGTCTTTCTGCCGATCTCCACGCCGGCGGTGCAGGCGCTCGTCATCATCAGCGCGCTCTCCACCTGGAACGATTTCTTCCTGCCGCTGATCGTGCTGATCAGCCCTGAGGTCCAAACGCTGCCGCTCGGGCTGGTCCGTTTCGCCAGCACCTATGCCTCGGATTACCGCCTGGTCTTCTCAGGGACCGTGATTTCGTTCCTGCCGATCATTCTTCTCTACATCCTGATGCAGCGCCGCTTCACCGAGGGGCTGACGCAGGGAGCAATCAAGGGCTGACCATGTCGCACCACGTCCAGCGGGACATCCGCTACAATTTCGAATTCGACCATCGCATCAGGGCCTGCTTCATCGGCGCCGGCGGCCATGCCTATCGCAATGTCTATCCGGCACTGCGTTATGCACCGGTCGAGCTTGCCGGCATCTGCGATCTCGATCTCGGCCGCGCCGAAAAATTCGCCAAGCTTTTCGGCGCCGGCAAAGCCTATACCGATCACCGCGATATGCTCGAGCAGGAAAGGCCGGACCTGGTCTTTCTCGTCACCGCCTATCATCCCGACGGCCGGGTGCAGGCGAGCGATCTGGCACTCGACGCGCTGGCAGCCGGCGCGCATGTCTGGATGGAGAAGCCGACGGCGGCGAGCCTGGAGGATATCGGAAGGCTGCAGGCGGCAAGTGCCGCGGCCGGCCGCATGGTGATGACCGGTCTCAAGAAGACCTTCTTCCCCACGATCGAGAAGCTCAGGGATTTGATCGGCTCGCCCGGCTTCGGCAGACTGACCTCGATCAACGTCCGCTATCCCCAGAGCCTGCCGAGCCCGGAAGACCGTGCCGATCTCGTCAAGATGCAGAGCTTTCTCGACCATATTTACCATCCGGGAGCGATCCTCAATTTTCTCGGCGGCGAGATCGAACGCGCCGGCTACGAATGGGAAGCGCTGACCGGAGCGACCGTCACCAGCCTGCGCTTCCGCTCCGGCGCGATCGGCACGCTGCATCTTGCCGCCGGCCAATCCGGCGGCAGCATCTTCGAGCGGGTGGAGATCATCGGCGAAGGCGCCAATGCCATCGTCGAAAACGGCAGCCGGCTGACCTACTTCCGCAAGGCGGAGCTGCCGTCCTATGGCCGCGCCGCAAGCTTCATCCAGCCGGACGAGAATGCCGCGCTCATCTACGAGCCGGAGCATTCGCTCGGCCAGCTCTACAACAACAATCTCTTCTATCTCGGCTATGTGCCCGAGATCCTGCATCTGACGGATGCGATCCTTTCCGGCACATCGATCACCCGGGGCACGCTCGAAATCGCCCGCGAGATCATGAAGCTCTTCGAATTTTACCGACGCACGGATGCCGGCGTCACCACCAATCTCTGACGGGGAGGGACCACCTTGAGCGAGACCGATATTATTTTCAGGAAAGCCGGCGGCGAATTCATGCCGACCACATGGGGCGAACTCAATTGGAAGATCACTGGCGACGGCACGCCCGGCGCCGAGATGACCTTCGGCACCTGCCGCATCAATCCCGGTGAGCGCAACCAGCTGCATTCGCATCCCGATTGCGAGGAGATCCTCTACGTCGTTTCCGGCCTTTGCGAACACAAGCTCGGCGATGCGCTTTACCGGCTCGAAGCCGGCGACGCCATCCGCATTCCCCGCAATGTCCGTCATTGGGCGCGCGCACTCGGCACCGAACCGCTCTTCGCCCTGATCATGTTTTCCTCCGGCACCAGGACGGCGGTCAATCATGAAGGCGAAGGCGCGGCCTGAGCGCAACCTGAGGAAAATATCATGGCGTCGATCGCGCTTCACAACATCCGCAAATCCTACGGCACGCTACCCGTCATCCATGGCGTCGATGTCGACATCGAAGATGGCGAGTTCATCGTGCTCGTCGGCCCGTCCGGCTGCGGCAAGTCCACGCTCTTACGCATGATTGCCGGCCTGGAGACGATCTCGGAGGGCCGTCTTTCGATCGACGGCCGCATGGTCAACGGCCTGCCGTCGAAGGAGCGGGACATTGCCATGGTGTTCCAGAGCTACGCGCTCTATCCGCATCTGACGGTCGCCGAGAATATGGGATTTTCGCTGAAGCTGCGCGGCACGGCCAAGGACGAGATCGGCCGGCGGGTGCAGTCCGCCGCCAGGATCCTGGCGCTCGAACCCTATCTCGACCGTCATCCGCGCCATCTCTCCGGCGGCCAGCGCCAGCGCGTCGCCATGGGCCGCGCCATCGTGCGCGATCCTAAAGTGTTTCTCTTCGACGAGCCGCTTTCCAATCTCGACGCCAAACTGCGGGTCGCCATGCGCGCCGAGATCAAGGAATTGCACCAGCGGCTGAAGATCACCACCGTCTATGTCACCCACGACCAGACCGAGGCGATGACCATGGCCGATCGGATCGTCGTGATGCGTGACGGCATCGTTGAGCAGATCGGAACGCCTTTGGAGATCTACGACCGACCGGCGACGACCTTCGTCGCCGGTTTCATCGGCATGCCGGCAATGAACCTGCTCAAGGGCCGCATCCAGGCCGATGCGCCTTCGATCTTCCGCACCGACAGCGGCGTCGCCATGCCGCTATCGCTACGCCCCGGCACGGCCGATCCCGGCGAGGAACTCATCTACGGCATCAGGCCGGAACAATTCGCAATCGCCGAGGAGGGGACACCGGCGAAGATCGTCGTCGTCGAACCGACCGGGGCGGAGACACAGGTCGTCGCCCGGATCGGCGAGGAAAACGTCAATATGCTGTTTCGCGAGCGCATCGCGATAAACCCCGGCGACACGATCCGCTTCACCTTGCGAGCGGCCGGCGAACATCTGTTTTCGGCCGCGACGGGCAGACGCCTTCCTGAAACGAATGTCTGAGACCTTCGTTTCCTGAATTTGTTGATATTTTGACGATCGTGTAAAGCCGCCCCGAATGATCAGAAGCCGATCGATTGGTTGCCGAAATGCGGGAGATCGCCGATTTCCTCGGAAAGGAGGATCGGGCGGCGATGACTTTTCGAGGGATGGGATGTTTTCGCCGGCTGGCGGGCGGCGTCGAGGCAGCCGCGTGCTCGCCGGGCGACCAGACGCGATTTGCGCGGCCGGAAAGCTGCGACTGACTGCAATAGTCAAGCAATCCCCGCAACAGCCTTACAAGTGTTTGGCTACATCCATTCTTTGATGAAGGATGCGTACAACGATGATCTGGCCCGCATCATTACTTTTGAAATACAGAAAATGAGAGCCAACGGAGACCTTTCTGTACCCTTTCCGAATGTCTGAGGGACGGCTCATCCGTGTTCCCTCCGCCAGTTCGTGACAGGCGTCTCTTATGTCCTGAATGTAACGCTCTGCCTGATCGACATTCCAACTCGTCGCTGTGTAATCCCAAATCTTGTCAATATCGGTTTGCGCGGCGGGGGAAAATATGATGCCTGTCATTTCGCCTCGAACGTCGCCCGTTTGCGAACGTTGAACGCATCGAAATCGAAGGGTGTGGCAGGGCCGGATTCCTCGCCTTCTATCAAGGCGTCCTGTAATGCCTTCACTTTGGCTTCGTGTTCTTCAAGTAGGCGAAGGCCGGCCCGAACGACGTCAGTGGCTGAACCATAGCGGCCAGCCTGAACTTGCGTGTCGATGAAGCTGACGAAATGGTCGCTGAGCGATATGGACGTATTTCTGGCCATGCTGAATCTCCTTTAAGCCCAATATACCAATTTTTGGTACATAACAAAGCCCCGTCTTCACGACGTGAATCTGATCCCTGGCCAGCTCTGACGATTGTGTGAAGCCGCCCCGACCCCTCTGACAAACCGCATCGCCTCTGCTATGTCAGGAAAAATGCGACGGCCCAACGAGGCGCCGTGCTCGATCCGATCAATGCCAGGAGTTTGAAAGATGAGCGGTTCTTCCGATTATATCCCCCCGAAGGTCTGGACCTGGAACAAGGCGAATGGCGGCCAGTTCGCCAGCATCAATCGCCCGATCGCTGGGCCGACACATGAGAAGGAGCTTCCGATCGGCCGTCATCCGCTGCAGCTCTATTCGCTCGGCACGCCGAACGGCCAGAAGGTCACCATCATGCTAGAAGAGCTGCTGGCGCTTGGCCATAGCGGCGCGGAATATGACGCCTGGCTGATCCGGATCGGCGATGGCGACCAGTTCGGAAGCGATTTCGTCAAGATCAATCCCAACTCGAAGATCCCGGCGCTGATGGACCGCAGCGGCGAAACGCCGATCCGGGTCTTCGAATCCGGCGCCATCCTCACCTATCTCGCCGAGAAGTTCGGCACCTTCCTGCCGACAGTGCCGGCCGCCCGCGCCGAATGCCTGTCCTGGCTGTTCTGGCAGATGGGCAGCGCCCCCTATCTCGGCGGCGGCTTCGGCCATTTCTACGCCTATGCGCCGACGAAGATCGAATATGCGATCGACCGCTTCGCCATGGAGGTGAAGCGCCAGCTCGACGTGCTCGATCGCCGTCTGGCCGAAAGCGAGTATCTGGCCGGCAGCCAATATACGATCGCCGATATTGCCGTCTGGCCCTGGTATGGCGGCCTGGTGAAGGGCTGGACCTACGGTGCGGCCGAATTCCTACGGGTCGAAGACTATAAGAACGTCCAGCGCTGGGCCGATGCGGTCTTCAGCCGCCCGGCCGTGCAACGCGGCCGGATGGTCAACCGCCTCTCCGGCGACCTTTCGAGCCAGTTGCACGAGCGCCACGACGCCAGCGACTTCGACACCAGGACGCAGGACAAGCTCGCGGCTGCCGAGTAAGCGGGCGGCCCCAGCCACGTTTTGCAGCCATAAACGATGCTCCGCCGCCTTTACGGCGACGGAGCATT
This sequence comes from Rhizobium sp. RSm-3, assembly GCF_001854685.1. Lineage (NCBI taxonomy): Bacteria > Pseudomonadati > Pseudomonadota > Alphaproteobacteria > Hyphomicrobiales > Rhizobiaceae > Rhizobium > Rhizobium sp. RSm-3. The sequence continues at coordinate 412,131 of NZ_MAWZ01000002.1, forward strand.
TGCATTGCTGCCGGAACTCAGTTCTTCACCGTATCCTCCAGGAAGAACCGGCCGAGCGGGTTCTGGTAGAAATTTTCGATATTCTTGCGCGAGACGTTGATGTAGGGGCTGTAATAAAGGTCGATCCAGTTGACGTCGTCCTTGGCCATCTTCTGCAGATCGACATACATCGCTTCGCGTTTCTTCGTGTCGAGCTCGAGACGGGCTTTCGCGACCAACTCCTTCACCGCCTCGTTCTTGTAATTGGTCAGATAGTTATTGTTGGAATCGTGGCCGAGGACGAAGGTGGTCTTCTGGTCAGGGTCGAGAATGTCGTTGGTCCAGTAGTTGACCGAGACATCGTAGTCGCCGGCAACCAGCATGTCCCATTGCTGGCTGGGATCGACCTTCTGCAGATTGGCGGTGATGCCGGCCTTCTGCAGCTGCTGCTGGACCAATACGGCCGTCTGCTCGTCGACTTCATCGCCGGCGCGGACCAGGTAATTCAGCGTCAGGTCGGAGGCCCCGGCTGCGGCCAGCATTTCCTTGGCCTTTGCCGGATCATAGGGCCGCTGCAGATTGTCGGCATAATAGTAGAGCGCGCCCTTCGGAATGTAGGAATTGGCGATCGTGCCCTGGCCGAAGGTGATCGTGTCGACGATCGCCTTCTTGTCGATCGCAAGATCCAGCGCCTGGCGGACTTCCTTCTTGCCGAGCGCGCCATGCGCGTGATTGATCAGCAGATGGTCCTCGCGGGTCGAGGCGTCGATGCCGACATTGAGGTTCGGATCCTTCTTCAGTTCCTCGACGCGCGAGAAGGGCACGAAGATCGCGGCATCCAGTTCGCCGGCCTGGACATTGAGCATACGGGTATTGTCGTCGGGTACGGAAATCCACTCGACGCCATCGAGCTTGACCCGGTCGGCCTGCCAGAAATTCGGGTTCTTCTTCAGGATAACGCGGTCACCGCGCCGCCATTCATCGATCACGAAGGCGCCGGATGCGATCGGCTTTTCCGCATAGACATCGGCACCCAGCGACTCCATGCCTTTCTTCGAGATGACCGACGCGTTCGGCAGAGCCAGCGTCGACAAGAACGGCGCGGAGGGGTTCTTCAGCTTGATCGTCAGCGTGTGCGGATCGGTCGCCACCGCCGTATCGATCACCTTGTAGGAATCGCTCCAGAGCGAGGCGGCATCGTCGCGGATGCGCAACAGGCTGTAGGCGGCATCCTCCGCCGTCAGCGGCGAACCGTCCGAGAATTTCGCGTCACGGATCTTGAGCGTATAAGTCAGCCCGTCATCCGAGGCGGCCCAGCTTTCGGCAAGGCCCGGCTCCAGCTTGGTGCCCGTCTTGTCGACGCGGATCAGCACGTCGTAGACGTTGGAGAACACCCAGTTGTCGATGTTCTGGGCAGTCTTGATCGGATCGAACGTCGTCGAATCCTCGCGGCGGCCGATGGTGAGCACCCCGGCGGCCTCGGCATAACTTGCGCTGAGCGTCAGGCCGGCGAGCAAGGCCGCGAGCCCGATTGATTTCCATCTGTTTATCATGAATTCGTTCCCTTCGTTGTTATGGCATGCGTTTGACGGGTTGGCTCGGTATCGATTGCCGATCGTCCTTGCCGCCGGCGTCTTGCAGCAGCGGCTTGTCAGGATCGATGTCGGGAATGGCGGCGATCAGCGACGCCGTATAGGCATGTCTCGGCCGCGCGAAGACCTCTTCAGAGCGGCCTTGCTCGACGATCTCGCCGCGATACATCACGACGACGCGTTCGCAGAGACTGCGGACGATCGCCAGATCATGGGCGATGAAGATCAGCGTGAGGTTCATCTTCGCCGTCAGTTCGCGGAAGAGCTCGATGATCTGAGCCTGGATGGTGACGTCGAGGGCGGCGACGCATTCGTCGGCGATGATCAGCTTCGGGTCGACGGCGAGCGCCCGGGCGATGCCGGCCCGCTGGCATTGACCGCCGCTCATGCTGCGCGGCTTGCGGCCGGCGAATTCGCGTTCGAGGCCGACGAGATCGAGCAGCTCGTCGATCCGCGCCGGAATATCGGCCTTTGCGACCTTGCCCTGCACCTTCAGCACCTCGGCCAGCATCTGCCCGATCGTCAGCCGCGGATTGAGCGCATTGTAGGGGTCCTGGAACACCATCGCCGTCTCGCGCCTGAGTTTTGCCAGGCCGGCGCTTTTCTGCAGGGCGAGATCGACGCCGTCGAACGTAACGTGACCTGAGGAAAGACGCGTCAGGCCGAGCACGGCGCGGGCAAGCGTGCTCTTGCCGCTGCCGGATTCGCCGACAATGCCGACCGTTTCGCCCGGCATGATCTGCAGGCTGACGCCGGCAACGGCGCTGACCGTCCCGCCGCCACCTTTGAGCAGACTGCCGCCGGCCCTGAAGCGCACATGCAGGTCGTCGATTTCGAGCAATGGCTTCGCCGGCTGGCCCGCCTCGGCATGTTCGAGCGGCGGTGCGGCTATCTCGCCCGGCAGAGAAGGGTGGCTGTTGATCAGGTTGATCGTATAGGGATGCTGCGGCCGCGCCAGGATTGCCCGCTTCGGCCCCTCTTCGATGAGCTTGCCGCCGCGCAGCACCGCGATGCGGTCGCAGGTCTGGGCGACGATGCCGAGATCGTGGGTGATCAGAATGATCGACAGCCCGCGCCGGTCACGAATCTCCATCAGCAGCCGCAAGATCTGCGCCTGGATGGTCACGTCGAGCGCCGTTGTCGGCTCGTCGGCGATCAGGATCTTCGGATTGCAGGACAGCGCCACGCCGATCATTGCCCGCTGCCGCATGCCGCCGGAAAATTCGTGCGGATAGCTGTCATACTGGCGCTTCGGATCGGGGAAGCCGACCTGCGCCAGGATCTCCGTCGCAGCAGCGCGGGCCTCGCGGGCGCCGAGGCCCTGATGATAGCGGATGCCCTCGGCGATCTGGTTGCCGATCCGCATCACCGGATCGAGATGGCTGGTCGGGTTCTGGAAGATCATGCCGATCTCGCCGCCGCGCACCTCAAGCATCTCGCCGTCGCCGATCCGCATGAGGTCGCGCCCGTCGAGCAGCACGCTCCCGCTTTCGATCTTCAGCAGCGAGGAAGGCAGCAGGCGCACCAGCGAACGGCAGAACAGGCTCTTGCCTGAGCCGCTCTCGCCGACGAGACCGAGGATCTCGCCCTTGCCGAGATCGAGCGAGACCGCGTCGAGCAGCGTGCGGGTGCCGGAATCGAGATGCGCCCTGACGGTGAGATCACGGACGGAGAGCACGGAGCCGCTCATTCATGCACCCCCAGCAGTTCGCCGAGCGCATCGCCCAGCATGCTGAAGCCGAAGGCGAGGCAGACGATGGAGAGGCCGGGAAACAGCGTGATCCACCAGGCGGTGGTGATGAAGCTCTGCCCTTCCGCGACCATGACGCCCCATTCGGCGATCGGCGGCTGGACGCCGAGGCCGAGATAGCTGACGGCAGCACCGCTCAGCAGCACCAGCGTCGCATCGGACATCGAAAAGACGATCGAACCGGCGATCGCGTTCGGCAGCAGGTGGCGGAACATGATGCGCGAGCGGCTGAAGCCGAGGCTGACGGCGGCAACGGCATAGTCGCTGCTTTTCAGCACCAGCATCTGCGCCCGGATCAGCCGCGCATAGGAGACCCAGCCGACCAGCGCCATGGCGATGTAGAAGCTGCCGAGGCCGGGGCCGAGGATAGCGATGATCGACAGCATCAGCACGAGGAAGGGGAAGGCGAGAATGATATCGACGAGGCGCATAAACAGCGCATCGACGATGCCGCCGAAGAAGCCAGCGATCGTGCCCACAGCCGTGCCGATCAGGAAGGGAAAGATGACGCCGATCAGCGCCATCTGCAGGTCGAGGCGCGCGCCCCAGATGACGCGGGAGAGAATATCGCGGCCGAAATTGTCGGTGCCGAACGGATGCAGCAAGGAAGGCGCCTGCAGGCGCACCTCGGCGTTCTGCATGATCGGGTCGTAGGGCGCGATAACAGGCGCGGCGATCGCCAGCAGGACGAAGAACAGCAGCAGGCCGACACCGACGGCAAACATCGGCCGCCGGCCGAAGTGCCGGCGCCAGGCGGGGGCAGGGGTGATCGCCTCGATGCTCATAGCGTCACCCTTGGATCGATGGTGACGGTGACGATGTCGGCGATGAAATTGATGAGTACGGTGGCGCAGGCAAAGACCATGGCGACGCCCTGGACCACCATATAGTCGCGCGAAAAGATCGCCCTGACGAGCAACTGCCCCATGCCGGGCAGCGCAAAGACGGTCTCGACCACGACGCTGCCGCCGATCAGCCAGCCGATGTTGACGGCAAGCAGATTGATCGTCGGCACCAGCGAATTCGGCAATACGTGCCGCCAGAAGACGATGCTTTCGGGCATGCCGCGCGCGCGCGCCGCAGTCGCGACGTCCGATTTCAGCGCTTCGATCATCGCCGCCCTCAGGCTGCGCGTCAGCACGGTCGAGAGCGACAGCGCCACCGTCAGGCTCGGCAGCACGAGATGCGCGAGCTTTTCGCCGAGTGTGGCGCCATAGCCGGAAACCGGCAGCACGCCGAGTTCGACGCTGAACAGGATGATCAGCATCAGCCCCAGCCAGAAGGGCGGGAAACCGATGCCGAGGGTCGAGACGATGCGCACCGCATGGTCCGGCGCCCGGCCGGCATTGCGCGCAGCGATCGCCGCCATCGGCACCGCGATCAGGACCGACAGCACGACGCTGGAGACGACGAGCGCCAGCGTCGGCTCGATGCGGGTGACGATCAGCTTCAGCACGTCGATCTTGTAGAGGATCGATTTGCCCATCTCGCCATTGGCGAGGTTCTTGAGGAAATAAACATATTGCAGCCACATCGGCTGATCGAGGCCGTACTGGGCACGGATGCTGGCAAGCGCTGCCGGCGTCGCGCGCGTGCCGAGGATGTTGCGCGCCGGATCGCCGGGGATCAGCCGGACCAGAATGAACGTGATGACGCTGATGCCGAAAATGACCGGCAGGAACTGCAGCGGCCGCGTCAGAACGAATTTATAGCGATGCATGACGGCGCTCGCCCCTCTGTCTTCGTCGGGTTTGAGCCGCTTTCATCTGCATCAGGCTGCCTTGTGCCGGGCGAGGAAATCGAGAAGCGCCGGATAATAGTCCTGCGGGTTCTCATAAAATGGCATGTGGCTGGCATTGGCAAATACCTTGAGCTCGGCATTCGGCAGCGCAAGCTTCATCCTCAGCGCGCAGGCCGGGGTCAACTCGTCATGCTCTCCCGTCGTGATCAGCACCGGCAGCGCCAGCCGCGGCAGATCGGGAATGCGGTTCCAGTCCTTGAGGTTGCCGATGTAGAGAAACTCGTTCGGCCCCTGCATGGTCGCGTAGGGCGCCATGTTCCAGTCGTCGAGCGAGCGGCGCACCGGCGCCGGCCATTCCGGCAAACGGCAGACATGGCGGTAGTTGAGGATGGTGACGGCGGCGAGATATTCCGGGTGATCGTAGGTGCCTTGCGCCTCGTGCTTCTGCATCATCGAAACGGTCTCGGGACCGAGCGCTGCGCGCAGCCGTTCCAGTTCCGAGATCAGATGCGGCATGTCGGCGACCGTATCTTCAAGGATCAGCGTCTTCAAATTCTCCGGATAGGTCAGCGCATATTCGATCGCCAGCCACCCGCCCCAGGAGTGCCCGAGCATGTGGACCGTGCCGAGCCCCAGCGCCTGGCGCACCGTCTCCGTCTCCTCGACGTAGCGCCCGATCGTCCAGAGCGAGAGATCGTCCGGCCGGTCGGAGGCGCCGGTACCGAGCTGGTCGAAAGCGACGACGCGGTAGCCCTTGTCGATCAGACAGGAATGCGCCTCGCGCAGGTAATCGCAGGGCAGGCCCGGTCCGCCGTTCAGGCAGAAAACCGTCTCGCTGCCGGCTCCGAAGCTGTAGGCAACGACGCGATAGCCATCGACATCGATCTCGAATCGCTCGTCAGGCTGTATTTCACGCCACATTGATCGCTCCGGCAGAAGGTTTCACTTGCTCAATATTTGGGCGTGGTTAATTTTTTACCGCAAATCGCGTTCCGTGCCAGCTATAAGAAGTGATAGGGTCGGGCGCCACGTCGAAACCGGAGCTGCTCATGCTTGACGATATCGGAACGATCAGACGGCAGTTCACCGCGCATGAAACGCTGGACGGCCGGATCGACCAGGCCTTCGAGGCCATGCAGCGGATCGGCTTCGAGGCGCTGATCTACGACTATACGCCGGTGCCCTACGACCTCGACGGCGCGATCATGATACCGTCGCTGCTGAAGCTCAGAAATATCTCGGACGACATGCACGACTACTGGTTCGATCGCGGCTATTTCCGTATTGATCCGGTGCAGCAGGTGGCGCTGCGCACCTCGGCGCCCTTCTTCTGGAACTACGATACGAATGCCGACACGCCGATCAACCGTTTCATGAACGACGATACCGCACCGGTGACCCGCTATTTGAGCGAACGCGATATGTCGACCGGCGTCACCGTGCCCGTCCACATGCCACGCGGCGACTACGCGACCGTCACCGGTATCCGCTTCGGCCGGAGCGACGATTTCGAACGGCACGCGCTGCGTTATATCGCCGACTTCAACCTGCTGGCCCATGTCTTCCACGAGACCGCCTATCCGCTTTTCGACATCCGGGCAAAGAGCGTCGGCACGATCCGGCTGACGGAGCGGGAACGCGAATGCCTGCGCCACTCGGCGGAAGGCTATTCCGCCAAGGAAATTTCCCGCATCATCGGCCGTTCGGTGCCGACCGTCGTGATGCATCTCAATGCAGCGGCAAAGAAACTCGGCGCCCGCAACCGAACCCAGGCCGTGGTGCGCGCCACCCATTACCGCCTGCTCGAGGACCGGCCGACACAGACCTGGCCACCCTATAACTTGTGATAGCTGCCGTCACCGCTACCGCCGCGTTATGGTCTTCAATAGACGCAAGATGGAGACGCCAGTGACCGAAGTCGCGACGAATGAAGCCTATTTGACTTTTCGCGACTATCGCACTTGGTATCGCATCACCGGCTCGCTGGAGAGCGGCAAGCTGCCGCTCGTCGTCGCCCATGGCGGGCCTGGCTGCACGCATGACTATGTCGATTCCTTCAAGGATATCGCCGCCCTCGACGGCCGCCCGGTCATCCATTACGACCAGCTCGGCAACGGCAATTCCACCCGCCTTCCCGACAAAGGGCCGGATTTCTGGACGGTCGGCCTGTTTCTCGAAGAGTTGGATGCACTGCTTGCCCATCTCGGCATCCAGCATCGTTATGCTTTTCTCGGCCAGTCCTGGGGCGGCATGCTCGGCGCCGAACATGCGGTGCGCCGGCCGCAGGGCCTGAAGGCACTCGTCATCGCCAACTCGCCGGCCAACATGCACACCTGGGTTTCGGAGGCGAACCGGCTGAGGCGGGAACTGCCGAACGAGGTGCAGGATAGGCTGCTGCAGCACGAACAGGCGGGAAGCCTCACCGATCCGGATTATATCGCCGCCTCGCGCGTCTTTTATGACCGCCATGTCTGCCGGGTGGTACCGTGGCCGCCTGAAGTGGCCCGGACCTTCGCGATCATGGACGAGGACAATACCGTCTACCGCAACATGAATGGCCCGACCGAATTTCACGTCATCGGCACGATGAAGGACTGGACGATCGAGAACAGGCTCGACCGCATCGAAGCCCCGACGCTGCTGATCTCGGGAAAATACGACGAGGCGACGCCCCTGGTGGTAAGGCCTTATCTGGAACGTGTTCCCGGCTGCGAATGGGTGCTGTTCGAAAATTCCAGCCACATGCCGCATGTCGAGGAAAAGCAGCTTTGCCTGGCGACCGTTTCCACTTTCCTGTCACGGCACGATTGAGAACACGCGGCCAACCCATGACGATCATCGATCGCTAATGCATGTCGCCCGGAAGTGTGCAGCGGTTCCGGGACAACGATATGCATCAAAACAAAGGGTTAAAGCGCGTCGCATGAATCAGATTTGACGCGACGCGCTTTAGCCGGCGGCCGCCTATCGACGAACCAGCCATTTCTTGGCGACGCGGCAAGCCATCGTATAAGCCGGGTCGAAGACATTGCCGACGTCGTAACGCACGACCTGGCCGAGCAGATGGCTGGCCGCCGTCCTGTCCAGGCCGTAGTCCGAGGCCAGCCAGGTCAACATTTCGCTGGTCGCATGCTGGAGCGCCTGATCGAGGGGACGGGCATTGCCGATGGTGAAGATATCCTCGGCGGTTTCGCCGCGCGGCCAGACCAGTCCGGCCTTCTTTTCCACCGTCAGCCGCACCGTGACTTCGAAGGTGGTCTCGATGCCGGTGCCGACGATCTCGCCATCTCCCTGCACGGCATGGCAGTCGCCGAGAAAGAACAAGGCGCCGGGAGCCGATACCGGAAAGCGGACCGTGGTGCCGGGACCGAACAGCCGATAGTCCATGTTGCCGCCATATTCGCCACTGGTCGCGGTCGAGATCGCCTGGCCGAGGCTGGGCGCCACACCAAAACAGCCGATCATCGGGGCGAGCGGCAGAACGAAATTCTCGAGACCAGCGACCGGCTCGGAAAGCCGGACGGTCGAGGCCTCACGGTCGATGGCCCAGATCGCCCTATCGCGCGGCGGCAGATCACGCACCGTCTCGGGATCGACGACGTTGGCGGCGACGATGCTGCGGGTAAATCCCGTGTCTCTGGTCGGGATCATGCTGATGATCTCGACCTTCAGCGCATCTCCAGGCTCGGCGCCTTCCACGAAGATCGGGCCGTTCATCGGATTGCCGCCGGATGCCTGCTTGATGCCGTCCTTGTCATGTCCGGCGGCGTCGAGCGTCTCGGTCACGACGGTGTCGCCGTCGGCGATGCACAGGGCCGGCGGAAGGGAGCCGATGACATTGTGAAAGCTCGTCGGAATGAAGCGGTGAGTGGTCATGAGAATACAGCTCTCGCTCGTTTCGAATGCCATGAGGCCTGCGGCTGAACTGCCGGGCGGAGAGTCGTGACTAGATCAGAGATTATCCGCGAAGCCAATATCCGCCGCCACTCCAGATATTAACTCGACGTCGATGCCGTCGTTGGAAACAATTCAAACAATTGATTTTTATCAAGAAGAGCGGAAGCCAGCAGCCCTTGCATCCGGCTCCGCCGGGACGCGAACCAGCTTGTCCGGACTGCGGACGAGATAAATTCCGGCGATTCGTCCTTCGAGATCAAGATCAGCGGAGGCTATCCATTTTTTGCGGCCAGTCATGGCAGCTGGTGGAGGGTCACATTCGGAACAACCTGCCGTGCGATCTCGCAGAGATGCCAGTGATGCGTGAGGTAGATGACCTGTCCGACCTTGGCCATGTCGCCGAGCAGGCGGAAAACCTCCTCGGAGCGAGGATTGTCGAAGCTTTCCATAATGTCGTCGGCGACGAAGGGCACGGGCGGGCGAAGGGCTGCGAATTCCTCATAGCCTGCCAGCCGAAGCGCGAGATAGAGCTGGAACTGCGTGCCCGTCGACATCGCGTCTGCCAGCTTCGAGCCGCCATCACGTGACACGCCGATCAGTATTTCCCTGTCGCGGTCGGGCTGGGTCGTCAGGCCGGAATAGTTGCCGCCGGTGATCAGGTGAAAGGCTTCCGATGCGCGGTTCATCATCGAGCTGCGATGTTTTTCGCGATAGATATGCAGCGCCTGCTCGGCTGCGAGGGTGCCGGCGCGCAGCGTCAGATGCCGCACGGCCAGTTCCTCGATCTCAAGGAAGACGGTTCGCCGCTTGGCCTCGATCCGGGCCACCGCGTCGTCCCCGCCGACGGCCTCGAGCTTCTGCCGCGCCAGCGACACGTCGGAATAGAGAAGCTTCGCCCGCTCGGTGAGATCCTCGATCCGGGCGCCAAGCTCCATTGCATCGCGCTCGACGGCATCGGCGTCGACATCGACAAGGCGGCGTTCGGCATCGGAAAAACTCGTCGCGCGCAATGCTTCGGTGATCTGGCCGCGCAGGGTGGCGGCCCGCTCCTCCAATCGGTCCCGCTCCCGGGCCTGGTTCAGGAATGCCTCGACCGAGGCAAGCGAGTCCGCGGCGAAATAGCCGGTCAGTTCGTTCTTGCAGGCATTGTGAACGGCCAGGTCTTCTTCCAGCGCCCGTCGTTTCTCCAATTGTTTTTCGAGATCCGCCTGCCGGTCTGCACGAAGCTGAGCCGCATGCCGGGCTGCCTCATGGCGTTCCGCCAGCGCGTTGGCGGAGGCAAGCGTATCGGATGCCGACCGGCTGAGGCCGCAATCTGCGAGAAGACCGGCAATATCTCCGCGGAATTGCTCCTGGTCGCGCTCCATGGCGGCAACGCGGCTTGCGAGGTCATCCCGTTCCTTCAGGATGGCAGGCAATGTGCCGAGCGCGTTCAGCATGGCGCGGACGGCGGCCATCGAGCCGGCCTTGTCGGCAAACCAGCTTCGCGACAACGCCTCCGCCCATTCCCGGTCCCAGGCCGCTATTGTGGCTTCCGCCTCCTGCTGGTCGCGCTCGCGCTCCCTGAGATCATGGCTGAGATCGCCGACGGCCTTCTCATGCGCCTGCCGCGCCGCCCGCTCGGCTTTGCCGGCGGCAAGCATATCATTCGCGGCCTGCATCAGGTCGGCGACCGGCAGACGGTCGGCGTCACCAAGACCGGCATCCGCAAGGCTTGCCGCAAGCGTCGCGGCATGCTTGTCCAGGTCGAGGCGAAGCCCCTCCGCCGCGTCTTCGGCCCGCTGCAGATCGTCCCACGCGGCCAGCGCCGCGGCTCGTTTGCTGCTCCAGGCATCGAGCATGGCAATGCGCCCCGCAGCTTCGGCGTCATATTCGATTGCACCGGGCAGCAGACCACCGATGCGCTCGGCGAGCGCATCGTGTTCGGCACGCGCCTCGGCAAGCAGTTCCCTTTGCCGTTCGATCGCTGCTGCCGTTGCCGCTTCCGTCTGGCGGAACTGGCGCAGCTCGGCCAGCTCCTGCGCCCGCGACAGCCGGCCGGCGGACAGCATGTCGTCTTGGCGCATCCGCGCCTCGAATGTCCTGGCCGTTTCGGCATTCAGACTGGTGAGATGCGCCTGCCAGGCGGCATCGCGTTCAGCGCGCAGCCTTGCGGCCTCGGCATCGTCTATCGAACCCCCGGCGACGAAGGCCGCGATCCGGGCTTTTGTCAGCGCCTGTTCGGTACCGAGATCGCGCAGCCGCGCCTCGTGATCCCCGATCCGCTTGTCGATAGCGGTCGCCTGGCCACGCCAGGCCTCGATCTGACGGGGCTCCGCCGCGCTCGTCAATTGCAAGGCCGCGGCGTCGCCGGTCCAGGGTGCGAGTTGGGCGAACTGGTTCGCCTGCATTCGCTTCGCCTGGACAAGTGTCCGTTCTTCCATGGTGAGCCGCACTGCGAGATCGGACCCGGTCAGCCGGCTCAGGGCAGCCTCGATGCGGCCAAGGCGCGCGGGATCGAGCACTGCGGCTCCGTTTTGCGAGCTGTCTTCCTTGCTCAGCCTTTCGAGATTCTCTCGCGCCCGCACCAGTTCGCGGCCCGCGGCAGCCAGTTTGGCCTCGACGCCGGAACGCCGTTCGATGAGATCGCGGATCATGCCGATCAGCGAAGCGGGCAATAGCAGCGCCTCGGGCGTCGCATGGCCCGGCTGCTCAAGATCGGCCAGCAGCCGCACCAGCACGCCTTCCTGTTCGGCCAGCGCCAGCCGGCGTTTCGGCAGGTCGCTCTCAGCCGCGAGATAACGCGCCCGGCCCTGATCTAGCATGTCCATATGCGCGGCGACCGCCAGCGCCTTGTCGTCTATCGCGATCGCCTCGATCTCGTCGGTAAGCTGGCGCAGCGTGCGGTCGGCGGTTTCGACAAGCGCCTGCAGCCGCGTCTCGTCGCGGGAAAGCTGCGGCAGCAGCGCGAACCATTCGGACGGCGGCCGCGGCAGATCGTGCATGCCGGCCGCATCGGTATCCAGCCGCCGGAGTTCCAGTGCCGCGGGCAGGGCGCCGAGAAGGCGCGTCAGCTGCTGATGCCGGGTCTTGGCCCCGGCCAATTCCAGCGTGGTCGCGGCATAGGCGGCTTCGGCCTGCTCGTGGGTCGATTTCAAGGCCGAATAGCTGGAGGCAAGCGTGTCGATGGCGTTGCGCTCGGCCTTCAACACTTCGAGCGATCGTTTGAGTTCCGCGAGCTTGGTGCTCGACGACCGCTTCTTATAGATCACATTGGCTTCGTCGGCGGCCGTTACCAGCGAACGGCTGAGGCCTGCGAGGCCCGAGCTTGCCGAGAACAGCAATTCGCCGAGCTCGCCCTTGCTCTGGATGATGGCGTTGCCGCCTTCCTTGAGTGACTGATCGTCGAGCGAGAACATGGTGCGATAGGCCTCGCGGCCGATGCCGCCGAGCGCGCCGGCGAGCAGCGCCTCATTCACAGCCTGCCCCCGATCGTCGACGAGGCTGCCGGTCCGCAGCTTGAGCCGCGTCAGCTCATATTCCGCATCGTCGAATTCCAGCCGCGCGCCAACCTTCATCGTGTTGTAGGGATGCAGGAAATTGTAGGTGCTGCGCTCGCCTATGCCGTAGAGCAGATCGAGATAGGCGGCAAAGGTAGTCGACTTGCCCGCTTCGTTGAGGCCGTAGACGATGTGCAAATCGGGCGAACCCTGACGGGCCGCGCCGAAATCGATCGAGTGGTCGGTGAACTTGCCATAGCGGGTGAGGTCGAGGCGGCGCAGGCGCATCAGCTTTCTCCCCGGTCCGCGGCCTTCATCCGGGCGGCGATGTCCTCGGCGCCGTTGGCGAGAAGGCCATCGATGAAGCGTTCGAAGCCCGCCTCGTCATGCCCGGCGAATGCCCGGCTCTCGGCCGGCAGATCGGCGAGCAGGTCTCGCACCATCTCCCTGATATCGTCACGAAATCCGCTGCGGGCGATGACCTCGTCCCGCATCAGCGCAGCCAGCCCCACGACGGGATCGGCAGCGGAGGCGTCTGCAAGGGTCGAGGGCGCTTCGAAGGCAAGCTCCAACTTCTCGATCCAGGTCTGGCCGATCAGATCGCCGCGCTGCTCGGCTTCCGCCTGCATGACATCGACATCGCGGCGAAGCTGCCAGGAGAGCGGCGTGCGGCCGGAAAGCCGGAGGCGAGCGACGAGATGCGGCGAGACCGTGCGGTCGCGCTGTGCCGTCAGTGCCGCTTCGACCGCCATGGCCGCATCACGCCAATCATCGACACCCGTCAAGTCGACATCGACGCGCTCGAACTGCGCGATGCTGGTGCGTCGCTCCTCGACCGTCACGGTCCGGTCGTCCGCCACGGTCACCAGCGATACGGTCTTGACGCCCGACTCGTTGATGTCGCGGCCCTGCGGCATGCCCGGCATGATGACCGTCGCAGCACCCGAATGATGGCTGCGCTGGTGGAGATGGCCGAGCGCCCAATAGTCGAATCCCGAGGCGTGAAGGTCGAGCACGTTGCAGGGCGCATAGACGTCATGTCCGGCGGATCCGGCAAGGCTCGTATGCATGATGCCGATGTTGACCGCACCCGCCACCGGCGGCTTGAACTTCGGCAGCAGCGGGTCCGGCGCATGCGGCTTGGCGAAGCTCAGGCCGTGGATCGCAATCGACAGGCTGCCTTTCGTGGCCTCCACGATCTCGGCATGGCCGCCGAAGATCTTCACGGTATCGGGCATCACCAGTTCCCTGGCGATCTTCGACATCGCATCGTGATTGCCGCGGATCTTGAAGACGCAAATCCCCGCGCGGTGCAGCCGTTCCAGCTGGCTTGCCAGGAAGCGTGCCGTCTTCATCGACGTCTGCTCGCCGTCATAGAGATCGCCGGCGATGACCAGCGCATCGACCTGTTCCTCAAGGCACAGATCGACAATCGCCACCAGCGCCTGCCGGCTGGCGTCGCTCACGAGATCGGCCAGCTCGGCGTTGCGAAGCGCCAGCGACCGCAGGGGAGAATCGAGATGGAGATCGGCAGTGTGGACGAAACGATAAGCCATAAATGCAGAATCGTGTTGCGATAGGATGGTGTAACAGGTGCGGGTTGACCGATAATCGTGCGGTCGTTGTCACCTGGCCGTAAACATCAGAATATGGAGCACGCGTGCAAGGAGCGCGAGCGAAATAGGCCCGGCAAACCGGCCCATCCACAATCAATGTTGATCGACCAGCGCCGGTACCGCAGCCAATGACCCTACTGTCTCAGCCGATCGGCGACCAGCATAGGGAGGTCCGGCAGGCAAAAGCCCCCTGTTCCATAACAGAACTTATGCCATTTTGTTATGTTATATCATATCAGATCAAGCACATAGCACACTTATCGAGGATCGCGTTCTGACATCTCCCGCGGAAACGGAACTTGACGGTTTGATGCAGCTTGCAACTCATTGTATTTGTCCTGTCGACAAGAGGAGTTTTTATGCCCGACATCGACCCCGGTTCTCTTCCAGAACGCAAGCGCGGCTCCGGCGTGAAAATGGTCTACGACCTGCTGCGCGATGAGATACTCGACCTCAAGCTCGCCCCCGGCAGCCCGATCGACGAGGTGCAGTTGGCGGAGCGGTTCAAGATGTCGCGGACACCGATCCGCGAGGCGCTTGTCCGCCTAGCCGGTGACGGGCTGATAGAAACGCTGCCGAACCGCTCGACCATGGTGTCGAATATCGATTTTCTCAATCTCAGTACATTCTTCGACGCCCTCGTCCTGATGTATCGGGTAACGACGCGGCTGGCGGCGCAGAACCATCGCGCCGAGGACCTGCCCTCCATCCGTCGTTTCCACGAGGACTATTCGGCGGCGATCGAAGCGCGCGACACGTCGGCGATGATCGCGACCAACGCCGCCTTCCACGCCGCCATCGCCGAGGCCGGGCGCAACCCCTACTTCGCCGGGCTTTTTCGCCGGCTGCTCGATGAAGGCCGGCGCATTCTCCGCCTTTACTACCAGTCCTACGACGAACATTTCCCGCAGCAGTTCGTCGATGAACATGCCGAGATCATTGCCGCGATCGAGGCACGGGATCTCGAGGCTGCCGATCGTCTGGGCAAGGTTCACGCCGAGCAGATTGTCGCCCAGGTGCAGAAGCTTTTCAGCCGCACCGGCAAGCTCGACATCGCACTATAATAGGTTTTGTATTTTTCTTGTCGACAAATAGAACACAAGATGTTATCTCCATCCGCGAACAGGTCGGCGACCTTTGCCGATCCAGCCTCCCCCAGCGCTGAAGGAGATCGACATGAAGGCCACAATTTTTTCCGGCGTCATTCCCGCCCTGATGACGCCCTGCAAGGATGACCGTACGCCAGACTTCGACGCGCTGGTGGGCAAGGGCAAGGAATTGATCGAAAAGGGCATGTCCGCCGTCGTCTATTGCGGCTCGATGGGGGACTGGCCGCTGCTGACGGATGAGCAGCGCATGCAGGGGGTAGAGCGTCTGGTGAAGGCCGGTATCCCGGTCATCGTCGGCACCGGCGCCGTCAACACCGCCTCTGCCGTCGCGCACGCCGCGCACGCCCAGAAGGTCGGCGCCCAGGGCCTCATGGTGATCCCGCGCGTCCTGTCGCGCGGCACGGTCGTCGCCGCCCAGAAGAACCACTTCAAAGCTATCCTTTCGGCCGCCCCGAACCTGCCGGCCGTCATCTACAACAGCCCCTATTACGGTTTTGCCACTCGCGCCGACCTGTTCTTCGCGCTCCGCGAGGAGCACAAGAACCTCGTCGGCTTCAAGGAATTCGGCGGTGCGGCTGACATGCGCTATGCGGCCGAAAACATCACCAGCCGCGACGATGACGTCTCGCTGATGATCGGCGTCGACACCTGCGTCTTCCACGGCTTCGTCAACTGCGGCGCCGTCGGGGCGATCACCGGCATCGGCTGCGTGCTGCCGAAGGAAATCATCCACATGTGCAACCTCGCCCAGGCTGCGGCCGCCGGCGATCCGGATGCCCGCCAGCGCGCGCTGGAACTGGAATCGGCGCTCGCCGTGCTCTCTTCTTTCGATGAAGGCCCGGACCTGGTTCTCTACTTCAAGCACATGATGGTGCTGAAGGGTGATCGGGAATACACGCTGAACTTCAACGAGACGGACGTGCTCTCCGAAAGCCAGCGCGGCTATGTCGAAAGCCAGCTCAAGCTGTTTGACACCTGGTACGCCGAATGGAGCAAGCTGCCGGGTGCGGTGCAGACGCATAAAGCCTCTGCGTAATCCATCGGTTTAAGCTGACGGCCCTCCTCGCGGAGGGCCTACTCATTTGTAGATCAGAGAAAAACGACGCTGTCAGGAGACCGCGTCGAGACCTTTGTCGAGAAGACGGTCAAGCAGTTCCAGCTCGGCTGCCGTCAGTACGACGCCTTCCGTCTCGGACTTCCGGCGGGCGGCGAAGCGGCGCTGCGAAGGCAGGCGGGCGCCGCTGCCGACGATCGCCTCGAAGAGCAGTTCGGCACGAGCGAAGGGATCACCAGGCCGGCCGGCGGCAAAGGCTTGCGGCGACATGGCGATGATGAGTTCGCCATGGAACGGGGCGAGTGTCGTCGTGCCGAGATAGTCGAGCACCTCAGGGCTGGTGAGATCGCCGATCATGATGCCGGCGAGCAGTTCGATCATCGTGCCGATGGCCGATCCCTTGTGTCCGCCGAAGGGCAGCATGGCGCCCGCAAGCGCGGCTTCCGGATCGGTCGTCGGATTGCCGTCGGCATCGATCGCCCAGCCCTCGGGAAGCTGCTTGCCGGCGCGGCGGTGCAGCTCGATTTCTCCGCGGGCGGCGACGGAGGTCGCAAAGTCGAAAACGTAGGGCGAGGTGTCCTTGCGCGGCCAGCCGAAGGCGAAGGGGTTCGTGCCGAGCAGCGGCTTGTTGCCGCCGGCGGGCGCGACGGTCGCATAGCTCGGGCACATGACGAGGCCGGCAAGGCCCTCTTTGGCCACCGCCTCCACCTCGGGCCAGAGCGCCGAGAAGTGGCTGCAGTCATTGATGACGAGGGCGGCAATGCCGAGCTTGCGTGCGCGTTCGGCCAGCGCCGGCACGCCGAGTTCGAAGGCCGCATTGGCAAAGCCGCCGTCAGCATTGACCTTGACGATAGCCGACCCCTCGTTGAAGTCCAGCTTCGGCATCGCGTCAGGCTTCACCTTGCCTGATTTGACGGTGCGCAGAGCGCCTTCGATGCGGTAGATGCCGTGCGATTTGCAGGCGTCGCGCTCACCGGCGACGATCACCCGGGCAAGCGCCCCGGCCTGCACGGCATTGAGGCCGGCCTTGCGAAAGATGGCTTCGACACGGCCATGCAGGTCGGCTATCGGCAAGGTGGTGTTCGTCATGCTGCGTTTCTCCTCGGCCAGGGTTTCATGGGACATTTATCCTGCATACATATAGTATGCAGGATAAATCAACGTTCGCAATTCGCCCGGTGGCAAATTTGCCAGGACACTCCCGCGTTTCCTGGCTGCCGGAGAACCTGAAGCACTTCGTCGATCAGCAGGTCGTCGGCCGAGGTTATGGCACCTGTAGCGAATACGTATGCGAGTTGATCCGCCGCGACAGAGATCGGCAGCATTTGCGCGATCTCCTGCTCGAGGGTGCTGCATCCAAGACGACCGAGCCAGTCGATGCCAGCTATTTCGACAATTTACGCGACCGCGCCTCGAGACAAAGCTCCAAGTGACCGCAAGGCCGGTTCCCCTGAATTCCCTTGCGATGTTCAATCACGACGAGCCCAGCAAGGCGTTGATCTCGGCACGCGACGGCATGGCGGGGGCTGTGCCCGACCGGGTTACGGCGATTGCAGCGGTCGCAGAACCGAAACGGACGGCCTCGATCGGCGTTTGTCCTTCCGAAATCGCCGTCGCGAAACCGCCGAGAAAGGCGTCCCCTGCCCCGGTGGTGTCGATGACATTTCCTGCCGAGAATGCAGGGACGAATTCGCTCTGATCGGCGGTGTGATAGTAAGCGCCACGTCCACCAAGGGTGATGACCGCCGCCCGCGCCCCTCGGCCGAGCAGGGCGCTGCCCGCCGCACGGACCTGCTCATCGGTTGTGATCGCATGGCCCACCAATTCGGCGGCTTCCACCTCATTGGGTACGATGAAATCGCACAGCCCGTAGATTTCGTCCGGAATGGCCCGCGCCGGCGCGGGATTGAAGATCGTCGTGACCCCTGCCCTTTTCGCCATCGAGAGGCCGTGCAAGGCGGCCTCAAGCGGCTGTTCGAGTTGAGTCATGAAAATCGCGGCGCTTTCGATCGCCGCCCGGTTCGCTTCGACGTCTTCGATGCCGATAAGGCCCGCGGCACCCGGCACGACGATGATGGCATTGTCGCCGCTCACTTCGTCGACGAAGATGAAGGCAGCACCACTGGAAACACCATCCATCTTCATCACATTGGCTTTGACGCCCGCCTGGGAGTAGGCGGCAAGGGCCATCTCGCCGAACGGGTCGTTGCCGACCCGTGAGATGAAGGTCACCTTGCCGCCGGCCTTTGCCGCGGCAATCGCCTGATTGGAGCCCTTGCCTCCCGGCCCGAGCGTGAAACCCGATCCCATCAGCGTCTCGGCAATATGAGGCAGGCGTTTTGCCTTATAGGCGGTGTCGGCTGCAAAAATGCCGAGAATGACGATCCCGCTTTTCTCGCTCATCTCAGAGCCTCCGCCGCTGGAATGACACCCTTGGTCAGAAGGAAGCATCCGTAGAAGCGCAGTTCCCCCGTTGCGATGACGCAATAGGCCTTTTTGGCGATGTCATAGAAGGCCATCCGTTCGACAGGATACATCGGCGATGGTTTGCCTTCGGCGCGGTCGACGATCGCCTGGACTTCCTGCTGAATCGGGGGAATCTCACCCGGCTTGCCAATTACTTCCATGCGGCCCACCGAAGGCTGGATCGGCGTGTCCAGCGGCAAGACCGAAAGGATCGCATCGATCGCCTGCGGCGCGGGAATATTTTCCATGGTCAGCAGCGTCCCCAGGCGAGTCTGCCGGGCAATCGAATCCGACGGAAAATTCATGTCTGAGATGACGAGATAATCGCCATGTCCCATGTTGCAAAGTGCTTGAAGAATGTCGCCGTTGAGTTCGGCCCGAATTCCCTTGAGCATCGATCTTCCATCCTTTTCTCGTCGCCGGAGCACCGGCTCTGCTTCAATTCGTATGGCCGGCGCTATCGGCTTTGGGTTGCGGGCACGGGCCGCTGGAACCGCGCACGATCAGCGATCCGTCGACCATTTCGTCTTCCGCACCCGGTGGTTCCGCTAGGAGAAGGCCGACCGCACGCCGCGCCAGCATGTCGGCCGGCTGACGTATGGTCGTCAGCCTGGGAACGACGAGATTGGCGAGCGAAATATCGTCGAAGCCTGTCACCGACAGTTTTCGCGGCACGTCGATCTTGAGGTCTCGCGCGGCGCGCAGCGCGCCGATGGCCTGCTGATCGCTGGCAGCCGCAATCGCCGTCGGCCGATCCTGGGACGGGCGCGAAAGCAGGTCGCGGGCAATTCTTTCACCGGACTCGTAGTCGAACCTGCCATAGGCAATTTCCAGTTCAACGGGTTCGCCTGTTTTGCCGAACCCGTCCATGCGGCCGACAAAACCCTCCTTGCGCATGCGCCCTGCCTCGGTATCGGCCGGCCCGGCAATATAGGCGATGCGGCGGTGCCCGAGCCCGTAGAGATGGTCGGCAATCAGCGCAGCTGCCTGCGCATGGTTGGTCGACACAAGGGGAAAGGTGCCGAAGCGCCGGTCCAGCGATATGATCGGCACCGATGCCGGCAGATCGAGGCCTGAACCGTCGCTCGAAGCCACCACGATGATGCCGCGCACCGACCGGTGGAGAAAGGCTGAAACGTGGCTCTGCTCCGCCTCGCGATCGTCATGCGAGCTTGCCAGCATCAGGCTATGCGCACGCTCGAGCGCCGCACGCTCGACGCTTGCCGCAAGCTGCGCAAAGAACGGATTGGTGATATCGGGAACGATCAGGCCGATGACATCGGTTCTGCTGGTGCGCAGCGCTCTCGCGGTGACGTTGGGGCGATAACCGAGCGCCGAAATAGCGTCGTTGACCTTGTCCCGCAGCATGGGTTTGACCGCGGCTTCGCCCGACAGCACGCGCGAAACGGTGCCGACAGAGACGCCTGCATATTCGGCAACATCCTTGACTGTCGGCATCTTTGGCATGTTCGACATCCCGCAGCTACTTGACGGCGCCCGCGGTCATCCCGGCAATGATGTGCTTTTCCAGCACGACGCCGACGACGACAAGCGGAAGGATGCCGGCAGTGGAAAGGGCGGCCATCGACCACCAGTTGATGCCCTGGCTGCCGGTCTGGCTAGCAATCATCACCGGCAGCGTGTTGGTATTGGTGGAGGTCAGCAGTGCGGCGAAGAAATATTCGTTCCAGCACAGGATCAGCGCCAACAGGAACGCGGCCACCATGCCCGGCAGAACGAGCGGCACGATGATCCGGGCAAAGGCGCCCCAGATCGACAGACCATCGACCAGAGCCGCCTCCTCGAGCTCTACCGGGATGGTGGCGAACTGGTCGCGCATGATCCAGACGACGATCGGCAGGACCATCAGCGTGTAGACGGCGATCATGCCGGCATAAGTATCGAGCAGCGCCAGCTCCTTGTAGAGAACCAGGAACGGCAGAGCGAGGACGACCGGCGGCATGATCAGCTGCGACAGGAAGAAAAAGGAGATGTCGGAATTGCGCATATGGCCGAACTTGTAGGAAAAGCGGCTGAGGCCGTAGGCCGCCAGCGATCCGAGCACGACCGCAAGCGCGGATGCCGCAACCGAGATGATGATGCTGTTCCAGAGCCTGCGCATAAACTCGTCACGCACCGTCGATACCTGGGAAATCGTATCGGGAGAGAGCCCGAGCGAGCGCCAGCCGAGCCAGCTGGGGGTAAAGTTGAACCAGGGGATCAGATTGCCGCGCATGACATCGGCGGCTGTTTTGAACGAGGTCGACACCGTCCAGAACAGCGGGAAGATGCAGACACACGCCCAGGTGACGAGTAGGCCGTAGACGGCCAGACGCATGGCCCACCAGCGAATGCGCTGAGCCCGCCCGTATTTTTCGAAATCGATGCGAACCATCAGAGCCTTCCTGTCATCCGCTTCACGATACGGTCTGCGATCTTCATCAGCCCCGTCATCCCGAAGACGATGATCACCAGATAGACGAGCGCGAGCAAGGTACCGTATCCGACATTCGACCGGTCGCGGTATTCACGATAGATGAAACTGGTGACGGAATCGGTCGCGCCGCCGGGGCCTCCCGACGTCACCGTGATGATGATGTCGGCGAGCTTGAGCTTGAAGATCACGCGGATCATCACCGCCGTCACCGACACCGGCAGCATGAGCGGGAAAGTAACCTTCCAGAAGCGCTGCCATTTGGTGGCCCCATCGACTTCGGCCGCCTCCAGCACCTCCCTGGACAAGCCCTGCAATCCGGCAAGCAGCATGATCATCATGAAGGGAATGAAGGTCCAGGCATCCATGATCATGATCGACAGTTTCGCCGTCAGCGGATCGCCGAAGAAGGACGGGTTTTCCCAGCCGAGCCAGCGGGCGAAGCGCGCGATCGGGCCGAAACGAGTCTCCAGCATCGACTTGCCGACCATCCAGCTCACCGCGACCGGCGACAGCATCAAAGGGATGAGGAAGGTGACCCGCCAGAATTTTCGCGCGATAATTTCCTGGTTGAGGAGCAGCGCCAGTCCGAAGGCGATCGCATATTCGACTACGATCGCCAGGCAATAAAGGATCATGTTCAGCAGGGCATTGGCATAGAACGGATCGGCGATCATCCGGCGCACATTGTCGAGCCCATTGAAGCGCCGCCCGGTCGAGGAGGCGAGGTTCCAATCGGAAAAGCCGATCCAGAGCGCAAAGAGCAGCGGGAAGACCACCATCGACACGACGAAAAGCGCGGCCGGCAGAACAAAAAGCGCCTTCTTGCCCGGCTCGCCGTGGATGACGACGCGCGTGACGCAAAGAACGGCGGCCCAGAGAAAATAGGCATAAAGAACCGGCCGCCAGTTCGCAAAACCCCAACCGGTCCAGCCCAGTTCATGGATGCCCTGCAAGACAAAGGATGTGATGAACCATATGGCACTCAGCCATAGAGCCGTGCGGCCCCAGAAACGACGGCTCGCGGAAATGGAGCCGGCTTCGACCGTGTGCAGCAGGTCGCCTTCGACTGTCGACATGATTTTCCTCGTCCGGACAGAATGGGCGCCGGCGAACCGCTTCCGGTCCGCCGGCGTATTGGTGTCAAACGATCAGAGCCCGAGGCTCGCCCGATAGAGTTTCAGCTGGCTGTCGCGGCCGATCTGGTCGGTGATCTTTTCCCAGGCGGCCGCAATCGCATCCGCGGTCTCCTGCGCCGACTTGTACTGTCCGGCAAAGCCCTTTGCCAATTCGTCCTCGGCGACGGAATAATATTGGAAGATACCGGGGATGCGCGGTTCGATGGCGGCGTTCGGGTGGTTGTAGCTGTCGGCGTTCGAACCCAGATAGTCCTCGATATAGGCGCGGTCGTAACCTGCCTTTTCCCATTCGTCGTAGTTGAAGTTGGACTGGCGGTAAGGCTGGAAACCGGAGGGATAGGCCGACGTCCACAAGGACAGATCCTTGCCGCCGAGATGGGCAGCAGCAGACCAGGCCGCCTTGCGCTTCTTCTCGTCGCCGGAGACCTGCTTGGTGACATAGATGCCCCAGCCGAGATAGGCCATGTTGGGCGCTTCGTTATACTTGTCTTCCCATTGCCCGGTCTTGCGGTTGTAGACCCGGTTGGAGCCGCGGTTGATACCGAAGCCGACCACATCGCCCACGACCGACGAGTCCGAAGTGCGCGCGCTGGAGCCGACATCGCCCCACCACATCAGCATGGCGCCGGTGCCCGCCAGGAACTGCGAGAAGGCCGTGGTGCCGGGGTCGGCATTGATCTGATCGGCCGGATAGGCCTTGGCCGCGATCAGATCCAGGACGTCCTGGATCGCCTGGACCCATGCGGGGTTATTGACCAGCGGCTTCATGTTTTCGGGATCGAACAGCCAGGCCGGATCACCCGGATATTTGGCATAGGCCGTCGCGCGGTTCTCGATGAAATAGAAGCCGAAACCGCCCCAGCCCTTGAGCGGGTCGAGATAGCCGTAGGCCGGCTGGCCGGTCAGCGGATCGGTCTTGCCGATCAGCGCCTTGGAGGCCGCGTTGACCTCCTGCCAGGTCTTCGGCGGCTCGGCCATGCCGCTGATGGAGCCCTCTCCGAAATAATCCTTGCGATAGGCGAAGGTGTGGCAGTCGCCGTCGATCGTGACGCGATAGGTCTTGCCGCCCCAGGTGCCGACCGGCGGCTTCAGGTAACTCACCAGGTCGTCGGCCTCGATCTGCTTTGCAGCCCAGTCCGGCATCTCGTCCAGCAGCCCGCGTCCGGCAGTGTCGCCTTCGAACGGGGCGCCCATTTCCAGAATGTCGAAATCGACGGTGCCGGTCGCGATCGATTGCTGAAGGCGGGCGTTGTAGTCGGCCTGTGCAAGGTCGATCCAGTTGATCTTGGCGCCGGTATAAGCCTCCCAGGGCTTCAGGAAGCCGCGGAACAGGAAGTTGTGCAGGTTCTGATTGTTGAGCCCCATGAAGGTCAGCTCGACACCGGCAAATTCGCCCTGCTTGACGTTGGCCTTGGTCGGGCCGAGGCAGAGTTCGCCGACTTTCTGCCAGTCCGCATCCGTCGGCGAGCCCTTGCCGACGCCCGGAATCTGCAGGATCCGGGCGCGCAGATCGTCGGCGGCGGCAATCGCCATGCCGGGAATTCCGCCCATCGCACCGGATAGACCGAGCAGAGCCGCAGCGCTCGCCGTTCCGCGCAGGACGTCGCGGCGACTTGCCTGACGGCGCATCAATGCATCGTATATTTCGACTTTCATACTTTCCTCCTCCACGTTTTTGCGCTGCCGCCAGCCATCTTTCCGGATTGGCTCCGGTCCGATTTTCGCACTGGTCTCGTGCAGAACTATCTGGTAAACAAAAAAATGAAACGTTTCATATTGATGTTCGAAACCGCTCCTCTCGGCCTCGCCAGCGAGAATTAGACGGCAAGCGGCAAAAGTCAACAAGAAATGAAACGTTTCATGGAGGAGGTCCTACGGTATCTCAAGCAATGGCGGAACGCGGTTCCCCCGAGCCCAATGCCGTGGATAATTGTCAAGCGATGCATATCCCTTGGGACCGCCCCTGGGGTGGTCGGAAAGCGATTGGGAGGCATATGGCTGAGGTCAATATTTCAGAGGCGCGCAAGGCCTATGGCGCCGTAAATATCCTGCATGGCGTCGATATCGACATTCGCGACGGCGAGTTTGTGGTGCTCGTCGGCCCGTCCGGTTGCGGCAAATCGACATTGCTGCGCATGGTCGCGGGGCTCGAAAGCATCACCGGCGGGACCATCTCGATCGGCGGAAAGGTCGTCAACAACCTGCCGCCGAAGGATCGCGACATCGCCATGGTCTTTCAGAGCTATGCGCTCTATCCGCATAAAACCGTTGCCGAAAACATGGTCTTTGCGCTCCGTCTGCAGAAGCAGCCTGCCGATATCATCAAGCAGCGGCTGCAGGCGGCGGCCGAAACCCTCGACCTCGTGCCCTATCTCGACCGCTATCCGCGCCAGCTTTCGGGCGGCCAGCGCCAGCGCGTGGCGATGGGACGCGCCATCGTCCGATCGCCGCAGGTTTTCCTGTTCGACGAGCCCTTGTCGAACCTCGACGCCAAGCTGCGCGTGCAGATGCGCAAGGAGATCAAGGAACTGCACCAGCGACTGAGAACCACGACGATCTATGTCACCCACGATCAGGTCGAAGCGATGACCATGGCCGACAAGATCGTGGTCATGCAGGGCGGCAAGGTCGAACAGATCGGCACGCCGCTGGAACTCTACGATCGTCCCCGCAATACATTCGTGGCGGCCTTTATCGGCTCACCGTCGATGAATCTGCTGAAAGGCCGTTACAAGGCCGATGGTGCGATCTTCGTCACCGAGACCGGTGACGAGATCGCGCTCGGCTTTAACCCGCAGGCGTCCGACGGGCAGACCGTGCTTCTCGGCGTGCGGCCTGAACACCTTTCGCTCAGCCAAAGCGGCCTCGACACGACGGTCAGCGTCACCGAACCCACCGGCCATGAGACGATGGTCTTCCTGCGCTACGGGTCCGGCGAGCTTGTCGCGGTGCTTTCCGACCGTCACGACTTTGAGCCGGGCCAGGTCGCGACCATCGCCGCTCGGCCAGGGAAGCTTCATCTTTTCGATGCGGAATCCGGCAAGACATTGCGACCGGATTGAGCGGGCATCGCTTCAGAAGAGCCGCCGAACGTTTAGTGGCGGGTCAGTTCAATTTCAGCTCCAACATCAATTGTGCTGGAAGATCGATCGTTATTGTCGATCCGTCGGCTTTGGCAAAGGCCATTTCGCCCTCCTGCCATGCATCATATTGCATGTCGATCCGTATCCCGCCGCGCTCCAGGATAGCCCAGGAGAAATCGAGGCCGCCGCCCTTTCGGACGGACCAGCCGGCAGCCCCCAGCGTTTCGATGACCGCTCGCCAGCTTTCTTCCGATATGTCGGACAGACAAATCCGATCAGACATGCGCTCTTTCATCCCACAACGAGATAGGTTCAAAGTGGAATCGCGGTCACGGGGCCAACCGCTACGCACTCGATTTGGAGTAGAGTCCAAGGTTGCCGCCGATGGCGAATCCGCTGCGCTGATAAAATTGCGACAACGCCCCTTCCCGCTGTGAGATCAACCAGACGCTGTTGCATCCCTCGATCTTTGCCGTTTCGAAAACGGCCGACAGCAGCGCGGTCCCTATTCCAGTACCCTGCGCCTCAGGCAGGACCGAAAGCTCATCCAGATAAATGACCGGACCGGCATGGCGCCTCTGTCGTATGCCGAGCGCAATCCCCAGCACCTTGCCTCCGTCGATGGCCGCAAGGGCAATGGATTTGGGGGTATCAAGCACGTTGTTTACATTTTCAATGGCCGCTTCAAGCGACCAATTCTCGTTCCACGGAGGTCCCGCATAGGCACTGACCAGCACGCCGGCGGCGCCACTGAGATGTTCTCGCATAAGACGTTCAATCCGAAACGACATAATCCACCTGACGTTGAGTGAAATGACATGTGCCGCAGTTCGGCCAGTAACGCAACCGGGTTCCGAAACGCACGATATAAGCGGGACGGCAAAGCTCTTAAGCTTGACACGCTCACCGACGGCGCTTTACGACTATCCGCATTCACCAGGGGGGTCCCGGCAAGGGGCTGAGATACTGCTGGACAATACGGCTTTGCCGGTTGTGGCGCAGTGACCCGTTGAACCTGATCCAGTTCATACTGGCGTAGGGACGGTGCAAGCGCTCGAAGGCTTCGGATTCACGCGTGGAATCCATGCCGGCGTCTTTCCATCATTCCGGCTGATTGACTGGGTCTCCAACCACCACTTGGAGCCTCAAACCATGACCATTGCCGCAAAAATCCTCACCCCGACCGTCACCACCGGCCCGCTGCCCGCCTCGCGGAAGATCCATATTGCGGGAGATATCCACAGTAATATCCGCGTGCCGATGCGCGAAATCAGCGTTCACCCGACCGCCGGCGAGCCGCCTGTCATCGTCTATGATTCCTCAGGTCCCTACACGATCGAAGGTGCGGAGATCCGCATCGAGCAAGGCCTGCCGCCACTGCGCCGCGACTGGCTGCTGGCCCGCGGCGATATCGAAGCCTATGACGGCCGCCATGTCCGCCCCGAGGATAACGGCTTCGTCAGCGGCGACCGGCTGACGCCGGAATTCCCCGGACGGCGCCAGCCGCTGCGCGCCAAGGACGGCAAAGCCGTCACCCAGCTCGCCTATGCACGCGCCGGCATCATCACGCCGGAGATGGAGTTCATCGCCATTCGCGAGAATCTCGGCCGCAAGGCCAAGGCCGAAGCGCTGGTGCGCGACGGCGAGAGCTTCGGCGCCGATATTCCCGATCACGTCACGCCGGAATTCGTCCGCCGGGAAGTCGCCGCCGGTCGGGCGATCATCCCCGCCAACATCAACCACCCCGAAGCCGAGCCGATGATCATCGGTCGGAATTTTCTGGTGAAGATCAACGCCAATATCGGCAATTCCGCCGTCACCTCATCAATGGCCGAAGAAGTCGAGAAGATGGTCTGGGCCGCCCGCTGGGGCGCCGATACGGTCATGGATCTTTCGACCGGCCGCAACATCCACAATATCCGCGAATGGATCGTCCGCAATTCGCCACTGCCGATCGGCACGGTGCCGCTGTATCAGGCGCTGGAAAAGGTCGGCGGCATCGCCGAGGATCTTACCTGGGAAATTTATCGCGATACGCTGATCGAGCAAGCGGAACAGGGCGTCGACTATTTCACCATCCATGCCGGCGTGCGGCTGCATTACATCCCGCTCACCGTCAACCGCGTCACCGGCATCGTCTCGCGCGGCGGTTCGATTATGGCCAAGTGGTGTCTGCATCATCACCGCGAGAGCTTCCTTTACGAGCATTTCGAAGAGATCTGCGACATCTGCCGGGCCTATGACGTCTCCTTCTCGCTCGGAGACGGCCTGCGTCCGGGTTCGATTGCCGACGCCAACGACGCGGCACAGTTCGCAGAATTGGAAACGCTCGGCGAACTGACCAAGATCGCCTGGGCGAGGGGTTGCCAAGTGATGATCGAGGGCCCCGGCCACGTGCCGATGCACAAGATCAAGGAGAACATGGACAAGCAGCTCGCCGTCTGCGGCGAGGCGCCCTTCTACACGCTGGGACCGCTGACGACCGATATCGCGCCCGGCTACGACCATATCACCTCCGGCATCGGTGCGGCGATGATCGGCTGGTTCGGCACGGCTATGCTCTGCTACGTCACCCCGAAAGAGCATCTCGGCCTGCCCGACCGCAGCGACGTCAAGACCGGCGTCATCACCTATAAGATCGCCGCCCATGCCGCCGACCTCGCCAAGGGCCATCCGGCGGCGCGCCTTCGAGACGACGCGCTGTCGCGGGCGCGTTTCGAATTCCGCTGGGAAGACCAGTTCAACCTGTCGCTCGATCCCGAAACGGCCCGCTCCTTCCACGATGAGACGCTTCCGAAGGAAGCCCACAAGGTGGCGCATTTCTGTTCGATGTGCGGCCCGAAATTTTGCTCCATGCGCATATCGCATGACATCCGCGCCGAAGCGCAGAAGGAGGGGCTGGACGCGATGGCGGCGAAATACCGTGAGGGCGGCGATCTCTATATGCCGATCGAGACCTCCGCGCACGGGGCGGACTGACATGCGCGTGCTTGTCAAAGGGGCCGGCGTCGCCGGCCTCACCGTCGCCCGCGAGCTGCATGCCCGCGGTGCCGATGTCACGGTCTTCGACCCGCACCCGAACTTCGCTCGTGCGGCGTCCTGGCTCGCCGGCGGCATGCTGGCGCCCTGGTGCGAGCGGGAAAGCGCCGATGAGGCGGTGCTGACGGGCGGCCTCGATGCCGCCGATCGCTGGGAAGCGATCCTGCCGGGCAGCACCGTCCGCAACGGCACGCTCGTCGTCGCCTCGACGCGCGACCATGGCGAGCTGAAGCGATTTGCCGGCCGCACGACCGGTTATCAATGGGTTGACGAGAACGATATCGCCGCCCTTGAGCCCGCGCTCGCCACCCGTTTCAGGCACGGCCTGTTCTTCCCAGGTGAGGCGCATCTGGACCCGCGCCAGGCGCTGCGGGCGCTGAAAGAGCAACTGGCGGCAAACGGCGCCACCTTTACCGACGTAGCGCCGGACGATGACGATTTCTCCGATATCGTCGACTGCACAGGTGCTGCCCGCATCGGGCGAGAGCGCGACCTGCGCGGCGTGCGGGGCGAAATGCTCTATCTCCATACCGAAGAGGTCACGCTGGCCCGGCCCGTCCGCCTGCTGCATCCGCGTTTTCCCGTCTATATCGTTCCCCGCGGCAACGGCTTTTTCATGATCGGCGCGACGATGATCGAGACCGATTCCGACGGCCCGATCACCGCGCGTTCGCTGATGGAACTGCTGAACACGGCCTATGCGCTGCACCCGGCTTTTGCCGACGCCGCCGTCGTCGAAACCGGCGCCGGCATCCGCCCTGCCCTGCCCGACAATCTTCCGCGCGTCGTGCGGGAGGGGAAGGTCGTCGTTTTCAACGGTCTTTATCGCCACGGTTTTCTGCTGGCGCCGACCATGGCGGCCGAGGCCGCCGATCTCGTTTTTTCCAAATAGCCGAAGCAAAGGAACTCCCAATGCAACTGATCATCAATGGCGAAGCCCAGACAATCGCCGCCACGACGCTTTTGCAGCTTCTGGCCGCGCTCGATTACGAAGGCGACTGGCTGGCGACCGCCGTCAATGGCGAACTGGTCCATCGCGAGGATCGCGGCGAGCATATGCTGCACGATCATGACCGGATCGAAATCCTGACCCCGATGCAGGGAGGCTGAGCATGCTTGATCTTTATGGAAGCCAAATCGCATCACGCCTGCTTCTCGGCACCGCCCGTTACCCCTCGCCGGCGATCCTCGCCCAATCCATCACGCGCTCTAAAACGGAGATCGTCACCGTATCGCTGCGCCGCGAAATGGCCGGCGGGCGCAATGGCGGCGCTTTCTTCGACATGATCCGCTCGCTCGGCGTTCACGTTCTCCCCAACACGGCCGGCTGCCACGGCGTCTCCGAGGCGGTGTTGACGGCAAAGATGGCCCGGGAAGTCTTTCGTACCAACTGGATCAAGCTGGAGGTGATCGGCAATCACGACACGCTGCAGCCGGATGTTTTCGCGCTGGTGGAAGCGGCGCGCATCCTCACCGGCGATGGTTTCGAGGTCTTTCCATACACGACCGACGATCTGGTCGTCGCCGAGCGCCTCATCGACGCCGGCTGCCGGGTGCTGATGCCCTGGTGCGCGCCGATCGGATCTGCGGCGGGACCTCAAAACCTCGCCGCACTTCGATCGATGCGGGCGCATTTTGCAGACGTGCCGCTGATCGTGGATGCCGGCATCGGCAGGCCCTCGCATGCGGCCATCGTCATGGAGCTGGGCTTCGATGCCGTGCTGCTCAACACTGCTGTCGCTGGCGCCGGCGACCCGGCCGCGATGGCGGAGGCCTTTGCCAAGGCAATCGATGCCGGTAGGCAGGCGTTCGGCGCCGGCATGCTGGAGCCGCGCGACATGGCCGTGCCTTCGACACCGGTGATCGGAAAGGCGGTGTTTGCATGACGCTCGACCCCTTTTATCTGATCGTCGACAGCGCCGACTGGATCCGAAGGCTGGTGCCGCTTGGCGTCAAATTGGTTCAACTTCGCATCAAGGATCGCACTGTGACGGAGACGCGAGCAGATATCCGCGCGGCGAAAGCGATCTGCAAAGCCCACGCATGCCAGTTGATCGTCAACGACTACTGGCAACTCGCCATCGAGGAAGGCTGCGATTTCATCCATCTCGGCCAGGAGGATCTGGCCGCCGCCGATCTTGGCGCCATCCGCGAAGCAGGTTTGAAGCTCGGGCTTTCGACGCATGACGAGGCGGAGCTGGCGGTCGCGCTTGCCGCACATCCGGATTATATCGCCCTCGGCCCGATCTATCCGACCATCCTCAAGGCCATCCCCTGGGCGCCGCAGGGCCTCGAACGCATCGGGGCGTGGAAAACCCATATCGGCGGCACACCGCTTGTCGCGATCGGCGGGCTGACGGTGGAACGCATTGCCGGCGTTTTCAAGAACGGGGCCGACAGTGCCGCGGTCGTGACCGATATCACGCGCAATCTCGATCCTGAACAACGGACCCTGGCGTGGATTGCCGCAACCCGCTCATTTCGCCGTGACCCTTGAAGAGCGAATTTTCTCGCGCAAAGGACTGTGCATACAAACTATGATCTGCTTCCGCGCTTCTGGCCTATCCATTGTACGTCGCGTGAAAGGACCGCTGCGGCAACATCCACATTTCCGGCACGCAACGCATTGAGAATGGCACCATGATCGCGGTCAGTGGGCTCCTGTTCAGGATCTGAAAGGCTGCCAAAGGCGCTGACGCCAATAGGAGCGCCTCATTCGTTGCGGTTCCAGCCTTTGCTTTCACCGGTCTTGGCGACAAGAGCCGCATAGTCCGCGCTTATCTCTTCCAGCTTTTTCACCAATTCGGAATCAGCCCCGCCGAGCAGGCTTATGTAAGCTTCGCCTTGTTTGGACTTCGCCCAACATTGCCGACAAATCGTGCCACTGCCTTGCCGGAGGCGGAGACTTCTGGGTTCGGGGCGCCAAACGAGGCCGCGGTTCGCTTCAGGCCGTCCAGGAAGGCAGCGTCGTCGAGTCCGCTGTAAGGTTTCCCTTCGGAATTGGTGACATTGAGAAGGATTTGTTCGTCTCCGAATGATGAACAGCCATCAGCGCCTGGTGCGATCCGAGACCGGCAGAATCGTTGCGGAGCAGGTCCCCATCCGTCTCGGCAAGGGAAAGGCCGCTTTCGAAACGGTCTCGGATGTCAGCTTCACCGTCGCGCCCGGCGAATTCGTCTGCCTGCTCGGCCCCTCCGGCTGCGGGAAATCGACGCTTTTCGGCGCGCTCGACGCCCTGACGCGGCTGAAAATGCAGGGGTTGCTGCTTGCCATATGGGAGCAGTTCCGCAAGACCGTCCTGTTCGTAACGCATGACATCGACGAGGCGCTGCTGCTCGCCGACCGGATCATCCTGATGAAGGCGCAGCCCGGCCGCATTCACGATCACCGTCCCCTTCCCGCGGCCGCACTCGACCGATATCGTCGCCTCGCCCGAGTTTTCGCGGTTGAAGCGCCATTGCCTCGAACTACTTCATGAAGACAGGGGCGCGGATACCCTACCTCGTCTGACGCCGCTCGGCCTTGGGCGGCGATGCTCGTAACCATATGGATCGTTCGTCAGGTACGCCTCATTTCGAGATCTGGCGAATACGCGTATAAACTGCCGGAAGGATCCCCGCTTACAGGTAAGCGCGCGAAAAGAACACCGCCGTCGTCAGCAAGGCGACCGCAAGGGTTAGCACCCGGACGACCGATACCGGCAGCCTCCGTCCGACATGCGCTCCGATCCACCCGCCGATAACGGCTCCGATCGTCATCGGAATGCACTCTTGCCATACGATTGCGCCGGCCAGTACGAAGACGACGACGGCGACCGCGTTTGCGGCAGTTACCATCACCATTCTTGTCGGATTCAGGCTCTTGATGTCCCCGCCCCCGAGCGCGCTCCATGCCGCAAGCATCATAAGGCCCACCGCGCCGCCAAAATAGCCGCCATAGAGACCGAGAAAGAATTGAACCGTTGCGAAGGCCAGAAAATTCGGACGTGCCTGCGTCCGGAGCTTTGCGCTGAGCCTCGGACCTGCAGCCAGCATCAATGTCGCCACCAGCAAGAGCCATGGCAGGATCCCATCGAAAATCCTGGATGGGGTCAGAAGCAATAAAACGCTTCCGGCCACACCACCCATCACTGTCACGATAGCAATGGGCATGACATTGATGCCGCACACACTCCTGACCCCGTCACGGTAGACCCATGAGCTCGTCATACCGCCTGGAAACAAGGCCAAGGTGCTCGTCGCGTTTGCGGCAACCGACGGCACTCCGACCGATATCAGCGCCGGCAGGGATACGAACGACCCGCCGCCGGCCAATGCATTCATGCTGCCTGCCAACAAGCCAGCGAGGAAAAGAAGAATGATATCGTACATGTTCAGGTCGCTTTAGCCTGCAAATTTGATTTCCGCCGAGACGCTTTTGCAAAACAGCGACTGCGGGCGGGTTTAAGTGCGCTGACGCTTTACAGCGCTCTCGGTGACGCGGCAATCCTCGCCATCACGTCAGGAAACCATGCGCTCTCGCCTCACGACTGTCCCAAATTAACCCATTATTTAGCAATCGCTTGCATGCGCGAACCACCATGTTACCGTCGCTGACATCGTGGGGGCGCGTATGACAATTGAAGAGCTGATCGATTTGCAGGAGGCCGGCTCAAGGGCACGGGTGCTCGGACTAAAGGCTCACGAAAACCCATACCTCGCGGCCCATCGAATGCCCACCGGTGATACCGGCGCTCTCGGGGACTGGCTTGCGCGTCACGACGCGTGGAAGTTTGGCTGGGAAGCGGAGGACGCTAGCCGCGAAGGCAGGATTGAAACTCACTTCAAGGCGTTGATCTCGATTCCCAAACGACGGGCATTCGACGCTTGACGCCCTTGATGATCATCACAAGCTGCCGGCTCGGTTTTCCTCCCTGGCGACGAAGAACAAGCGCGATCAGACGGACGTTCGATTGCCGAGAACAAATTTGTATCGCTCTGGCCGGATGAAGAATTCCGACCATTCGGCGCAGGCGCCATGATCGAAATATGAGGTCCGTTCGAGAACGAGCAAAACCGCATTCGCGGCTGCTCCGATCAAGGATGAGATGCGAGGCGGCACCGCGCGCGCGCCGATGGCGATCTCGGCGGAGACAATATCGGCGCCGGCTTTGTCCTTGAGGAGCGCATAAGTCGGCCGTTGTTCGGCCGTTTTCAAATCCAGTTCCGACATGACGGCGGGCAGGAGGCTTCGACCCAAGGCAATGGGCTCGTCGTCCACCATATGAAGACGCTCCAGCAGCGCGCATTTCGCTCCGAACAACGAGAAAAACGCCGGCGGCGTTTCAATGGTAGTCAGTTCGACAATCCGCATTGTGGCATCGAAGCCCTGCACTTTCAGCGACTCGTGGAAACTGCGCAGGGTATCGATCTGATGGCGGACCTGCTTGCCGGTCACGAAAGTGCCCTTGCCTTTCCGGCGCTCGATCAGCCCGTCCTTATCCAGCTGCTCGAGCGCGAGGCGGACGGTGACGCGGCTGACGTCGAAGCGCGCCATGATCTGCGATTCCGACGGCAACCGCCCGGAGGGCTCGAATGTTCCTTCGGCGATCTCACGACGAAGGCAATCGGCGATCTGCAGATACATCGCCACCGGGTTATTGCGTATCAGGCTCATCTGTTTTCCATCGGGGTTAAAAAGACCACGGACTCTTGCAGCCTTGGAACAAAGTTCTCCTTTGCCGCCGGACAAGGGAAGGCCCCACGTTGATAACATGTATTATAATGTATTATAATCGAGGGCAATTCAAACTCCAGATCGTTCGAACGCAATATGGCATCTGTTTCCCCAATTCGGCAGCATTCACCCGGCGCCACCTTCTCGGTGAACGGCATCGGTTTCGCCTATCCCGAAAGCCGACGCAGCATATTCGAAAAATTTTCGCTGGAAGCCCGTCCAGGAGAATTCGTCGCGATCCTCGGTCCCTCCGGCTGCGGCAAGTCGACCCTGCTCAATCTGCTATCCGGCTTCCTGCGCCCTCAATCGGGACATATCACCATAGACGGCGCGCCGGTTGCGCCGGAACATTCCGCACTCGGCTATGTCTTCCAGTCGCCCCACCTTTTCCCCTGGCTGAGCGTGCTGGAAAATGTCCGCTTCGGCCTCCGTATGAATCGCAGAGGATCGCAGCAGGAGCAAAGGGCGATCGCCCTGCATTTTCTGCGGCTTGTCGGACTGGAAGAACAGGCAGAAGAGCCGCCTCACCGATTGTCGGGCGGCCAGCGTCAACGCGTAGCACTTGCGCGCTCGCTGGCGCTTGAGCCACGCCTTCTGCTCATGGACGAGCCTTTCGCAGCGCTCGACGCCCTGACGCGCTCAGCCCTCAACGACGAACTGCTCCGCATCTGGTCGAGCTTGGGCAAGACCGTGCTGTTCATCACGCATGACATCGACGAAGCGATCTATCTGGCGGACCGCGTCCTCATTCTCGGCCTGCCTCCAACCGGCATCACAGCCGAAGTGAAGATCGATTTGCCGCGCCCTCGCGACCAGCGAGGCACGCGCGCCAATCCCTTGTTTGCAGAACTGCGCGAACGGCTCGCCGAGCAAATCGCCATGGTGATGACCAGCAATCAACCCGCTACCTGAAGGGGACATCCGATGAAACGCATTCTACCTGCAGCCCTTTTCGCACTTGCTGCTGCCTGGCCCGCCGGTGCGCAGGAATCCCGGCCGCTTCGTATCGGCTGGGTCCAGGCCATGGCGAACGCGCCTGCTCTCATCGCCGAAGAGAAAGGCTACTTTCGCGAAGAGGGATTGAACGTCGAGCTCAAGGGCTTTGGCGATGGCCCCGTCATTCAGCAGGCGGTGGCGGGAGGGGAAATCGACGTGGCCTATATCGGCGCCCCGCCCGTCTATCAATGGGCCGCGCGCGGGCTCGAAGCGAAGATCATCGCCAAAGTGAATTATGGCCAGGCAGCCTTGATCGCGAAGGCCGACGGCTCGATTCAGTCGCTCTCAGACCTCAGAGGCAAGAAGCTCGCCGGCGTCAACAGAGGCAGCGGCATGGACGTGCTGCTGCGCGGTTTCGTCCTGAAGGAGACTGCCGGCCTCAATCCCGACGCCGACCTCCAATTGTCGCAGATGCCGGTGGGCAACATGAACGCCGCCCTTGATACAGGGGTCGTGGATGCTGCCTTCTCGTGGGAGCCCTTCATCAGCCAGTCGGTGCTCCGTGGCACGGGCCGTGTTGTCTTCGACGTGAACGGCGCTCTTCCCGGCTATCCATGGTATGTCGTGGCAGCACCTTCAAAGACGCTGAAAGAGCGGCCGGACGATCTCGTCAAGCTGCTGCGGGCCAATGCCAAAGCCGTCGCCTTTCTGCGGGAGCATCCCGAGGAGGCCAATCGGATCATTGCACAGAGTTTTAAGCTGGAGCCCGTGAAGGCCGCGGACGGAACCATCGTTCCGCCGGAAGCGATTGTCGCCGAGGCCAGGAAACGCCTCGGCTGGTCCGCAGAAATCGAGCCGTCCGACCGCGCCTTCATCCAGCGGCTCATCAACTACTCCGTCGATCTCGGCATCCTCAACAAGCCATTGAATGTCGACGACATCATTGACGACAGTTTTGCCGCCAAAGCGGCTGCCCAGCGGTGAGATCCGATCGATGAAGAAATTGACAGCGCGGCGGCGTTTTCCGCAGCCGTCCTGGCGCTGGGCAGCGCTTCCCTTCCTGCTTGCCGTGTGGAGCCTCGCAGCCAGCAGGGTCCCATCTTACGTCCTGCCACAGCCCTGGGAGGTGGCAGCGGAGGGGCTGCGCTGGATCCAATCCGGCGAACTCGGCCGCCAGTTTCTGGCCAGCTTGTTGCGTGAATTCGGCGGCTTCGGCGCGGCGATCCTGGCGGCCGTGCTCATCGGCGTGTCTGCCGGACTTTGGCGGCCGTTCCGTGAGTTCGTCCAGCCTCTGCTCGGCCTTTTCATGGCGATCCCTCCGATTGCCTGGGCGCCGCTCTCCCTGATCTTCTTCGGCCTCGGATATCTGTCGATCGCCGTGGTCATATTCATCGCATCGGCCTTTCCGATGGCGGTGACAATCCAGGAAGGCGTGCTTTCGATCGGCGGCGGGGAGGTGCGCGCAGCCCGCATTCTCGGGGCCAAACGGTTTCAACTGCTGGCCCATGTGTATCTTCCTGCCTCCCTCCCCTTTCTGACCGCCGCATTGCGCATCGGCTTCGCGCAGGCGTGGCGGGCGCTCGTGGCGGCCGAGATGATCGGCGCCTCCCAGGGGATCGGCTGGATGGTCGCGATGGGGGGACAGGTCGGTAATTCGGCGCAGGTGCTTCTCGGCATCACGCTGATCGGACTCACAGCGTGGCTCATGGAGAGCCTCGTATTTCGACGGATAGAGCGCCGCTACGAAAGCTGGCGCGGACAATAACGGACCTCTCCCATGACAGAGACTTTGCAGCGAAAGGCGTCCCAAGCCGCCGTGCATTCCCCCGCTGGCCTTGCCACCTTCTTCGGCACACTACCCTTCCTCGGCCGTCTCACCTGTCAGCGACAGACGCTGATTGCCGGCGATTGGACCGAACTGGAACTCGTCTATGAGGTTGGCGCTGTCGGCCTTGCGGATGGCGCATGGCTAAAGCTCGCCTTCAAATTCTATTCCGACTGGGCGCTGTTCCAGACGACGGACCCGACGGGCGCCAACTACGTTTCCGCCGAATATCACGCCGGGCCGCTGGTCCCTGGCCAGAGCCCGGCGACGGTGCAGGCGCTGAAGGTACGCTTCGACCAGAAGGGACACGAGCGCCCCTTCCAGAAGGCCATCATCATCGATGTCGTCGATGGATATATCAATCCCGGCGATAGGATCGTCATTCGTCTCGGCGACCGGCGCCAGGGCGGCGCCGGCACGCGCGTGCAGACCTTCGTGGAAAAGGCGTTCCGATTCCGGCTGTTCATCGATCCGCTGGGCAGCTCGAAATTTGCCGAAGTGCCGGGCGACTGCAGGCTCGAAATCCTGGCCGGCCAGCCCCACGCCCTTCAGATCCTAGCGCCGCGCCTTGTTGGCCTTGATCAATCCTTCGACACGATCGTACGCGCCGACGACATATGGGGAAACACCTGCCGCGACCCCAATTTGCGGGGCACGCTCGTGATCACCGCCCCGGACGAGACCCAACGCACGGAGCCGATCGCACTTGCAACGGCGGACTGGACATTCGCGCGGATTTCCGGCCTTTCCTTCACCGAAACCGGCGAGTGGAAACTGGAAGCACGGCTGGACGACGAACCCTTCGTCGCCGCGGCCGTCGCCTATGTACAGAGTGAGGAAGAGGCCTTGCGTCCTCTCTACGCGGATCTGCACGTCCATTCCGACGACACCGTCGGGACCAACGACGCGACCTATAACCTCACTTATGGACGCGACATCGCCGGGCTTGACGTGGTGGGCTACACCGTCAACGATTTCAACATCACCGAAGCGCATTGGGATAAGGCCGTGGAGATTATCCATGGCCTCAACGAAGCCGGCCGCTTCGTCTGTTATCCGGGCACCGAATGGTGCGGCAACTCCGCAGCCGGCGGCGACCGCAATGTCGTCTTCCTACGCGACGGTAAACCCCGCTTCCCGTTTGACAAAGAAGGGCGGTCTCTTCGCTCTTTCGAATGGAACGAGACGACGGCCGGAACCATCCGACCCGGCATCTGGCCTGTAGACCGGCTCCATGCCGCCTATGAGGACGATCCGGAGGGCCATTTGCTGATCCCACATGTGGGCGGCCGGCGCTGCATTCTGGATTGGAACCATCCGGAGCTGGAACGGCTCATTGAAATTGGGTCCGCCTGGGGACAATTCCACTGGCTCTACACCGAGGCGCTCGCACGCGGATACAGGGTCGGCGCCTCGGCGGCGAGCGACGAGCACCAAGGCCGATGCGGCGGCGGCGCGCCGGCAACCGGAACTTTCGGTTCGCGCGGCGGACTGACGGGCGTCATCGCCGGCCGCTTCGACCGTGCCGGCGTCGGCAGCGCGCTCCGGGCGCGGCGCACCTTCGCCACCACCGGCGAACGCAGTTTTGCTGTTTTATCCCAGGGACAGCATTTCATGGGCGAGGTGTTCAACGCCGAACTTGACGAGCCGCTCTCCTACCGTCTGCTCGGCCATGCCGGCTGGGAAGAGGTTCAACTCTATGATGGCGATCGCCTCGTGTGGAGCCGCGATCTGCATGCGGAGGCTGGCTTCAGCGAACGCAGCGTGCGTGTCCGTTTCGGCGGCGCGCGCATCAAGGATCGCTATCGGGCGGCTTATTGGAGTGGTGATGTCGCCGTGACCGGCGTAGCGCTTCTCGATGCGCGCGGAGTGGGCTTTGACCACCCCGAACAGAGCGTATGGCGTACCGGACTGGGCAAGCTCGGCTTTAGAACGGCAACACACGGCGATGTCGACGGGATCGAGCTCACGCTTTCCGACCTAACCGATGCCCACATCACGATTGCCGCAAACCTTCATGGCTACAGCAAGATCGGTGACCCGCTGCAGCCGCCACCGCATGTGCATGCTCCCGAAGCAAGGCTGGAAGTCAATGGGAAGGATCTGATCGCGAAGGGCTCGGTCACACTCGATCTACCAGGCGTCGAGTTGCGCCTGATCGTGGAAAGGGTTACCGACCGACCGCTGCCGAGAGATCTTGCGGGTGAGATATTGCTGCGCGAACTGAAGCTCGATCCGGAACGCGAACATCCGTTGTTCATAACGGCGCGTCAGCGGGACCAATCCCGAATTTGGACATCTCCGCTGTTCTTGACGCCTCGGTAGTGATGCTCCTAAAACAGGTTTTACAAGTCGCAGCTTGGGCGGCCAATCGAGGACGCCGACGTCAAAGGCCACCCGCCGTCATCGAGCGCAATCGGCTGATATGGGCGTGCCCAAGGGGTCCATGAGGATGAAATTCGCGGAAACATTGTGGGGGGTTGTGGCTAACCAGCGCTCTGTCGAAAAATACGTCTTCGTCCTCACCTGCGAATCCGAAGTCGCCTTAAGACCAAGAACAAAATTAAAGCTATTTCCACTGCCGGCTTCGCGCGTGAAGCTGAGATAGGAGCCGAATCGTTCGTCTTCGACATTTCGAAGGTTTTGGATCGACGCAAGGGTATCCTCGAAATCACGCCAGCACGCCTGCTTCACAATGATCTCGAAAATACGCAGGACGGCCGGGGCGAGACGCCCCTGCGCATCTGTCGTCGGCCCAATGACCTTGGCGCGGATCTCAAGAACATCGCCCATTTCATTTCCACGAACCTTGAGGAAGGTGGAACTGAGGGGACGCACCTCGTCCCTTTCGTAGATGCGCTGAAAATAACATTCATAACTGCGATTGCGCATCGATGCGGCTTTCCATTCGCTCATCTCGATGCCGGCCTCTCGAAGAGCACCGCAAATAGTCGGCCCCGAGATGCGCCACATCCGCAGAAACTGACCGGCCAGTTCCGGCTTCGGGACTTCGATCAGGTGCAGCGGTATAGACATCGGCGGGAGAGGAAAAGGAGCCGCCGTATCGGGGCCGACGGCTATGGGCGCTGATCGGGCAGCCTTATTGAGAGCTCGATCTTCAATGAGCCCGACCGGATCTTCGCTGTGTTGGATTTCACGGTAAAAAACAACGATGCCTGCAAGAAGCAAAACGCATATCAAAAGCACTGACCAAAGCAACCGGCGGCTGTTGCTCCGCAACACGGAATTCCAGCGCCGAAGCCGGATGTCGCGAGGCGGATCGACTGCTGATAACACTTTATCCACGGCGCGACCTCACAAGCAAAATCGGAGCGGATGCGAGTTCGAGCCCAGTCGACCTCGATCCTGTTTGCGACCGACCGGTGTCGGTCGGCGCGTGAACCAATCAGCCCCTGCCGGCAATTCCTTCTGAGGTGAAAAACGGTACAGTCTGTCCGACTCAGCCTTCGACACCGCGAGTGTGAGGTCGTGTGTGGGGGGGCGTCAAGCAGCAACCCCGGCGGACGGCGTTCGCCCCCCAAAAATTCGCGCGGAAGAGCGCATCGGCGACCCCTCAGGACAACAATACCAGCTAGTGTCGCGAAAACTGCGGTAGCCCGCAGTGGAGATGCTCAGCGTCGCATGTCTAACTGGCTGGCGACGTCCCGTCTCTGATCCGTCGTCGCTACATCAGCGCGAGCGATGGTTTTTGTAACCGAACATCAAAATAGCAATGTCATGCTGCCTGTCGCGGCTGGTGTCGGAGTTTCCGTGGGCTGCTTCGCCTTGGAATACTTCACCGTCCAACGCGCGTACACGCGGCTTCGGCGGTGTGTCTCTTGGGCCGCTACGTGCCGACTCTGGGTAGCCGGATTACACGGGGCCAGCGGCGAACGAACTGGAGCAAATCCAACGCTTCTCGTTCGGGGCCTGCAGGCTTGCCGCTTGCCAGCCAAAGTACGAGGCTTGCCCCGAAATAGCCGATCCCGCCAATTGGTATCATGATCGCCAGTTGCAGGGACTCTGACCCGTCGGTGATCATGAGGCCGACGCCCCAGACACAGCCAGCCATAACCAGCGCGGCGACGATCGAACGCCAGCAGGCGAGAAGCTGAGCCCTCACTGACACGCCGGTGAGACGCCTCGCCAGGAAGACATACATCAGGATGCCGATCGCGGCGCTGATGCATCGCGCGTACAGAAGACCAGCCAGCCCACCCCAGACCAGGCCCGCGAAAATCAGGGGAATGCGCACGAAGATGAAAGCGAGGTCAAGCTGAAACAGCGACCGCGTGCAGCCGAGGCCCATTGCCAAGGGAGTCACCGGCATTTTAAAGGCGGCGATGGCGAAGACCGCGCCCAAGACCTGAGCCACCAGCGCGGCCGAGGACCACGCCGGGCCAAGGACCATGGTGATGAAGGGCTCGGCAACCAGCGCGAACCCAATGCCTACCGGCAGCGCCGCCGCAACAAGCAGGCCTTGGGATCGAAGGAATGCATGCCGCAGGCGTTCAGGATCGTCCTGAAGCCGTGCAAAGACTGGGAAGAGCAAGCCTGCGATCGGCGCCGTCGATTCACGTACTGGCAGCGAGGCAAGCCTGTCGCCTACGGTGTACTGGCCGAGAGGGCCGGCGCCCAGCATTGCGCCAAGCGCAAGCTGGTCGGCGCGCCAGTTGACCTCATTGAGACCGGAGCTGAGCGCCACCCACCCGGAGAACGAGAACAGATTTCTCCAGTGAGCAAACGAAATGCGCGGCATATAAGGAAGCAGGACGTACGACATGATCACACCGGCCACCTGCGAGGCGAGCGTGCCGATCACGAGCGCCCAGTAGCTGCGAAGAATCAGGGCGAGGACGACGGCGACGACCACGCCAACCACCTTGTTGATCAGGTCGATGAATATCTCTTGGTGAAAGGAAAGGCGCCGCCGGAAGTCCACAAGCCGGGGGTTCACGAGGCCGCTGATCAGCGTGCCGCCTCCAAGCGCGAAGAATATACCGATCAGACGGTCGTCCTGATAGGCCCATGCGACGGGATAACCTGCGCTAACCAGCAGGACGGCGATCGCCGCCGCGCGCAGCATGTTCAGTGTCCATGCCGTATTGTAATGCTCTCGCTGCGGGCTCTTGTGCTGGATGAGGGCCGAACTGAGCGAAAGTTCGGTTATGGCCGCGATGATCGAAAGGACGATAGTCGCGAGGCTCACTACGCCGAAATCGGCAGGTGATAGCAGTCGAGCCAGTGCCAGCATGCTGACCACGCCCAGAAGATTTGAGACGACGCGTCCGCTGGCGGTCCACATTGCCCCGACACTCAGTTGTTTGCGTACACCTTCCAACGTTGTTTCCTCTCTTACGCCTACAGTGCTAATGCGGTGCAGTTCTCGGGAGAAATATTCATCGGGCCGCGATGTCCAGCTATGTCTTGCTGGAAGTATAAGACGAACGAAAGGTCAGGTACATCGCAACGCTGACGGCTGAGGCAGAAGAAACAGCGAAGCCAAAATCCCAGGGCTAGGCAAGTACTCACTGGATCGGTCGCAGCCTCATTGAAGAGCTGAAAAATGTTGATCTGATTCATCGCAAGACCATGTCAGTCGCTTTCTTCAACAGCCTGCTAGACCGGGGTGCTCCGGGCGACGGTACGCGCAATCTCAAGGGCTTCCTCATGTGTGTCGGCCCAGTGGACGGTGCTGTAGTTTCGACCTGTGTACTCGTACACAGCGCGGTTCTTGCCGAAGCGGTCGGGCAGGAGCACGCTGTGCTGCGAACGCAAGGCGCAGAGAATGTGTGGGTGCATGCGGTCCGTAACCAGCACCTTACCGGTATCCAGCCTGCGGTTGCCGCTCGCGAGCACGTAGCGCGCAAAGCGATCGTAGCTGCCGGCAATCTGCCTATTGGCGATCGAACGGAGCGTTGGCGCCAGTCTGCGGACGCGGGAGAAGAAGCGCCCTGGAAACAGAACCCGCATGGCCGCGGGATCATCGTGCGTCCAGTCGAACACTTCGACATCACTTGGCGCGAGGGATCCGACGCCCTCCATATCGTCGCGGGCGAGCCAGATGACATCGTGATCGGGCGCGGCGTGCCTTGGCTGCGGCGGGAGGAGCAGCGCGGAATCGTGGACCGTCTCCACATGGACGTTGCCGGGGAATACGTTGCGCGCTGACTCAGCACTGACCGGGTCCCTGGCCAAGAGTACAGCATTGCGATGATTTCCGAAGATCGTGCTCGCCTCGCGGCGGTCCTCGTCGTCGGCGAACAGCATGGTCGACGGCAGCGACACGAGGCGATTATTGGGGCACGCCTCGGCGACGATGCGCTTGACCTCTGCGTGGCGCGGCCATAGGCGCGAGACCGTGACTCCGCCCGAGAAGAGTATCGTGCCGTCCCCGACAGCGCGAATCATTTGCTGAAGATCGAGGTTATGCCCATGCGCCGTATAGGCGATGGGCGCATTACGTTGCTTCAAGTAGTCCATGGCGGCCACCCACATCATGTGGTTGCCGACATTGAAGTCGAACGGGAACTGCAGAAGCGCTACAGGCTGGCATTCGGGGATGTATCGGTCGAGACACTCGCGAATCGCTCGCGCCTGCTGCGCCTTTTGCGCTGCGTCGTTAGGCGAAAGTGCTGTACCGGTCATGTGCGCCAACCCTCGATTATGCACTGCCGCGATTGGCGAATGCTGGAACCTCTCTTTTAGCGCCCTACCAGGTGACAAACCGGCGCACGCCCTCTTGGACACTGTCATCCGCACCGCGCTGGAGGAGCGCTTACAGGCGCCCGAGCGAAGTGACGCCAACGATTGCTGGTCTTGCGAATTGGATCTTTGGCGCCGCGGTAGGCATCGATTCTCGAAGTCCTTTCTGTGTCCAGTGCAGGAGGTGCCGTCCCAAAAATGTCTTCTTGGACGGAGAAGGTTCAGCGCGTTCGGGTCACAAGCATGTGTCCAGCCGAGACGTCAAAGTCCAGTCCCTCCCGTCCTGCGCGAGAGAAGTAATCGTCTGCCGCCTTTCGGCACCCAGACCAATCCGAATAGGCGCGAAGTGCGACGGCGCCGCCAACGATGAGATGAGGCATAACCCGCTCTAGACAGGCGCTGACGGGCTCGTACCAATCAACATCGATATTGGCCAAAGCGACCGGCTCGGCGACTGTAAGC
The DNA here is from genome assembly GCF_001854685.1 of Rhizobium sp. RSm-3. Classification (NCBI taxonomy): domain Bacteria; kingdom Pseudomonadati; phylum Pseudomonadota; class Alphaproteobacteria; order Hyphomicrobiales; family Rhizobiaceae; genus Rhizobium; species Rhizobium sp. RSm-3. The sequence goes on from NZ_MAWZ01000002.1 coordinate 456,152, forward strand.
GTGTCTTGCACCTTACCCTTTATCAGCTGGACGTTGTTGGACTCGACAGGATAACCAAACCTAGCGAAGTTGTTCGTCACCGTCGCCATCAGGTCATCATTATAGAGATAGTATTGCTCGCCTCCAAGGCCGACGGCTTTGCCGGCAGTGATTTCAGCGTACCGAGCTTTCATGTCGTCGCCATCGTGCTCCGAAGGCGGAGGGAGCATCTCGAACACGTCGTACACACGCATAGCGCGCTGAGGCGACTTGGCGGAACACATGAGAATTGCTGAACCGCCGCGCGCGCAACCTGCCTCAATGATCAAGGCGCCGCTCGGGGCGGTACGACGAACTACCTCAAGCAATTGATGAAGTTGACGATCAGTCGTGTAAGAAAGGTATTCAGTGCGCACCCTTGACCAAGCCTGTCGAACGGCCCCTGGGTAGGCGGTCCGACGGGCGCGTTCCAAAAGCGCGTTGAGGCGCCAACGCGCCCCACGCGCAACTCTATCTACTACTTTCATAACGCCCCATCTCCCCGCAACAGCGTCCGCCTCGGCGAAGCCTTACTGAACTCCCTACGACTCCCCTTGGCGGGGAAGCCCGCTAGCGTCGTGCCTTGCCCTTCTCATCGACGTAGTCGTCGTTGGCAAAGCTGATCTGTTTTTCATGATACGATCATCTCTGGTCCTCACTCACATACCTTCAAAGCGTTGACGGATAACTTGGCGGTTCATCAGGACAAAGTAAGCCAAGAGGAGGGGGTCTGCGGTCTTACATCCATTTCGGAAAAAAGATTGACCGTCATCTGCTGCGCGCGGCGATCTACGCATGGCATATTCCTCATCGGAACAGTAACGACTAGAGACACCAAACCCTTTATCCAGTTCTTTATTCTTCTCCGCCAACTTCTCGTGATCTGGGGCGGTTGGAAAGCCCAACTGTTGTCTAAGCCCCATACCCATTGAATTGATCCAGTCGAAAACACTCGCGCTCCACTCACTGCTCTGTAATGGATAGCATGGGAGATATTTGGACGTGTGCCACCTGGCAGTGGTGGTAGAATATCGTTGGCACGTGTAGAGGATTTCGAAAGAATGACGAGTCCGTCGGGAGATTCTTCGTTGTCTAGAACCGCATCCCATTCGTACCCGACCAGTCCCTTCAGCCTATCGCCGTTTCTTAAACCTGTGTGCGCGTAGATAGGATCAGCAGCATTAGAAACGATGAAATCGAACCCCTCATAGATGTTACCTTGATCGGATACATAGCCCACCCCTATCAGTGCATTCTCCGGTCTATTGACCTCCTTAGAGCGAAACACTGAAGTTGACGCAGGAGGATCTAGTTGAGCCACCGGATCGAGAGATAGGCCGGCGCCAATACCCGATGAATCCTTGTATATGGTAACAACGCGGTTCGACTGCCCCCGGCTTGAGCAGTCGAACCGAACCTGCCAATAAGCAGTATTAGCAGAGTAAAAGGCGAGATGAATACCATTATCGCGTGCCGACTCAACTCGATTACGCTGTTCCATCGACCAATACTCATCATGACCTACCGATAGAAATATTCTGTGCGAAAGCATTTGTAAAGGGTTACTGTGAACGTCCACATTGGTGTAATAGGATATGTCATAGCCCTGCGACTCCAACCAGCGGACCATGTTATACTCCCAAGTGAGCATATTATTACAATTGAAGCCATCAGTATTGCTGAATCCGAGATGGGCGGCATCATAGGGGCGATCAAAGCTTACCTGGTATGCTCTTGTGTTACTGTTGCTATTAGCATCGTATACACTGAAGCCGCCGAATATGTTATACGCTTGAGCAGTCGTTACTGCATCCTGAAAGCCTATATCGCTGGGGTGATTGTCTCTGCGCAGAACAAACGGAACAAGCGACTGTTTGCCGCTTCTGCAATCAGTTAACTTGATAACATAAAGTCCGGTTGTCCAAGCTGCTGAGGTTTTCAGTTCATACGATACGTCCCATACACATTCGATCAAACGCGTGCCAGGATTGGTCATGGTGGGGCTTGATTGAGTTAACCCGTCTAGACCTAGCGCGCTGGCTATAAGTCGACCGCCTGCACCGCTGTAGTAGCCAAGGCGATAGACCTCAAGATTATATTGCCCAGCGGAAGACAAAGAAACCTTTAGGCTCAAGGATTCTCCTGCATTTATACTTGTTGCATCCGCATAAGCTTCGATCTCGTGGTTCGTCGCCAAATTTGTAATCTTCCAATCAGCTGTGCCGGCATTTAGATTTTCGATTACAATTGAGTTTTGAGAGTCCACTCTGATGCCATTACTGGTGAAGTTGTTAAGGCCCTCGGTCGTGGATACGACTGCTAGAGCTCGGATTTGGCTGCCAAGAAGACCCGACGGTATTCTGATGCGAGCACTCGTCTCTCCGGCAATATTCGTCCATGCCCCGTCAACTTTTTGCTGCCAACCGTAAGCCGCCGCCTTCTCAGGACTTTGGCCGCATTCATTGAAAACATTTGCGGTCAGCGTATTTCCAACAGTGGCGCTCCCTCTAAGGAGAACATAATAGGTGTGTTCCTCGTTCGACGATGTGGGTATCTTTTGCGCGCCACTCTCGACACTGCCTTGCATGGGTCCCCCTGACCGTTATCCCACATTGGTGCGTAGTGATTATTTATTCGCTGGGCGTGGCCGCGTTTCTGGAGCCTATAATTTCAAAGCCTTCCGATGACAGCACGAAACCAGCGTTCTGCAACGACCTATCGAGAAACTTTATAGACCCTTAGTAGGTTTCCCTCAACGGCCAAGTGGCCCGACTTAGACCGCTTTTCGGCTACGTAGCGGGGGCTATCATTGCCCGTTTGATGGCATCGGCGCGGCCGTTCATCCTCCAATTGGGGGTCTGCTGATTTGCCCTTCCTGTGAACTGCCCCCATTTCGACCAGACAGTCGGCATAAACAGAATGGCTCAAGCACAGGCTTGAGGACAGGCTTATCTCCAACGAAGCTGTCGTCGGCAATTCCGACGTCAAATAGCTCGAAGAGCGGGTGCATGAGCTGGAACGCATGCTCGGCCGCAGGACGCTGGAGGCCGAGATCCTCCACGAGGCCATTTCCAAAGCCCAGGCAACAAAACAGATATCGCGGCCAATCTTGTTGCCGAAGAAGGTTCCCGATGAAGACACGTCACGCGACGAGCTCCGGCCGGAAGACCACATCGGCATGGTAGTTCGCTGAATCATAGGTGCTGGTCGGGAAGAGACCTGCGGTGGCGGAACCCTCATACGCATAGACACCATTGCCGCCAGCCGCCGCACTCGATTGCCTTCCCTTTCCGCCGACGGTTAACCGTCGGGGATACGCAACTCTGAAGTATAGTCGAAAATGGGAGAGTATATCCTACGACTTTCGCTCTAATAGGCGACATCCTTTGGGCAAACGGGCGTGTTGCATGGCCCAGGTGATGGCTGAGATGCGCGAGGTCGGCAAGATGCGCCGCATCCTGTACAAGGCTCGAAGCCGCAAGCGGTGGCTTTTTTCGACATCACCGCATGGTGGTGCCAATGCTGGCCCCCCAGGCAGGAAGCCACGCACTGGTCCGTTCGTGCAATGGCATAAGCCGCTGGGATCTCATGACCTGTTGATTTTCCCGGGCGATGCCTCGGTGTCGCACCGAAGATATGTGTTGCTGCTGGATTTAGGCTGAAGTACCCGCACCACCTCATCAATAGTGATGAGGCAAAATAAACGATCTCCACCTTCCTCAAGGCGTCGCCAGACTGCACACTAGGGACGCGGCTTCGGACTTGTCGTCCGGCGTGCGAACAGAATCAAGGCAGTTGGACCAGCATCCCTTTAGGATGTTTTGCAGGCGAGATATGTATATGAATTCATCGCACCGCGCGCCCCATGTGTTCTTTCGCGCGACGTTTGTCATCGGTGCACTCGCCTTTCTTGCCGGAGCTGTGTCGCCAGCTCTCGCCGATAGCGCGCCCTTGACTCCGCAAACGAAAATCCGCCTGACGATCGTCCAATGGATCCAGTCCAAAGGCCAATATGAACGCTGGGATGCGCTTGGCGGCGAATACACGGTGTCCGATGACGGCGCAGTCTTTCTGCCGTTTCTTGGATCCCTTTCGGTCAGCAATCTCGATAACGCCGGCCTCACAAACGAGATTGCCAAGCGCCTGCAGGAAAAAATCGGATTGGTTCAGGCACCTGCGGTCACCATCGAAATTCTCGAATACCCGCCAATCTACGTCGTGGGAGACGTAACCAAGCCCGGGGAATACAAATTCCGCCCTGGACTGACCGTCCTGCAATCACTGGCACTGAGCGGCGGCCCGTTGCGCGCCAAAAGCTCGCAGACAACACAGTATATCAAGCTCATAGGCGAATTGCGCGAAAACGATCACTCGATCCTGCGCAGTACTGCGAAATTGTCGCGACTCCAGGCAGAGATGGACGGCGCGAAGGAGATTACCTTCGATCAGACGGCCGGCGTCGATCAGCAATTTTCCGCCGGGATATACAACGAGGAAAGGGTCATCTTTCAGGCTCGTGCAAATGCGATGGCGCGGCAGTCAAAGGCGTTCATAGAATTACGCGAACTTTTGACCACGGAAATTTCCACGTTAGAAGAGAAGCTGACGGGCGCAGACGACAATATCAAATCGGTCGAGGACCAACTGACAAACGTTAAGTCCCTGGTCGAGAAAGGGCTCACCGTCTCGTCAAAGCAGCTGGACCTGCAACGGTTGCTGACGACTTATCGCGCCGATAAGCTCGACCTTGTCACTGCCATCATGCGGGGCCGGCAGGCAATCAGCGAGACAACGCGGAATCTCGAAGGACTTTCCGACACGCGCCGGAGCGAAGTGGCGACCGAAGCGCAGTCTGAACGGGCAAATCTCGATGTGCTCAAGATGAAGCGCGAAATGACGCAGAAGCTGCTCATCGAGGATTTTGCGAGCAATGGCGGCATCAAAAGCCCCGAAGAGGAACTCCCGCTTACCTTTAGCGTGAGCCGTCGGAATGAAGGACAAATCAATCAATTCCAAGCCTCGGAAACGACAACATTGGCGCCTGGCGACGTGGTGAGAGTCGTTCAGCCTCACACTCTGGATAACTCGTCTGAGACCGCCTCCGACGAATCTTCCGAGACCCAGACGCTCGCAGATCGGGCCGGCCAGTGATCCGCAGAGGACAGGCATTCCCAACAAACTCCAAGCGGACGATCGAGCCCCATCACGGCGCTCGGGCTACCTGCCCGGAAGAAATCGCTCTCACGGCAGCGCGTTGGAGATTTCATCCCACCGGATAGGCGGTTAGGACGAGGCCGAGCCTCAGCAGGACGATCCCTTCCCTGCCAAACTGGCGAACCGACATTGGCAGCCCGTGTGCCCCTATCCGTCTGCTGTACCACCAGGTAGAGAGGGTGGTAACGGCCGCAATCGCCACGACAGTGGGTGCGATTGCCTGTGCATCGAACAGATAGATCAGCGGGATGCTGACCACCGTGCCGAAAAAACCTGTGAGCACATTGATGCGCGCAAGGTCCGCACTGCCTCGTAGTCCCTGGATCAGCGCATTCTGCCCGGAGGACACGATCCGGAGGAATACCGCGAGGCAGAGCAACGCGATGCCGTCAGCGTGCTGGCTGTCGCCGGAGGTAAAATTCGAGACCGGAAATGCCAACGCCGCCAGAAGGAGTGCACCAAGCAAGCCGAGCACCAGCGATATGCGTCTCAGCGCTTTCGCCGACTGCGCGATCCTTGCTGCGTCGCCAGTGCCGGCAGCCTCGGCGATCTGGCGCACCCCGCTGACGGCCATTCATGGCCAGCCGACTTCTTGCCGGCTTCATTTTGCAGGCGATGGGAACAGACTTCTATCCACGCTTGACCGCAACCGCAGACGACCATGTCGAATGCAACGATCAGGGGATGGATCACGAAAATCGCATAGCGAAAAATGCGCATCAGGCTGTGGGGCAAATAATTATTGCGTCACACGATCAGGAAATCACACAAGGGCAACATCCCGATCGGGCTGTGCGGCGGCAGGGGCGGTTGCTGCTTCAGCCAAAAAATGACGAAGTGACTCGACAATCCTGACGATGTCGAACTCTGTCATCTGGACATAAAGCGGCAGGATCAGCGTCTGCTGCTGCGCCGCTACGCTTCGCTTCAGGCTCGTGGCAAGGCGATGGGAGCCTTGGCTCGAATAAGCCCGCTCCAGATGAATGTTCATCACGCCGCGTCGGGTGGAAATCCCTTGATCAAGCAGCGCCTGCATGACCGCCTGCTGGCCGACAGCGTCAGGCAATCGTACACAAAAGCTCTGCCAGTTGCTGCGAGCCCAATCAGGCTCGATCGGCAGTCCCAGTCCAGGGATGGTGGACAGGCGCTCAAGATAGTGAGCGGCAAGCCGCCTGCGCTGTGCAATCAGCTCCGGCAGCCGGCGCAATTGCTCACGTCCGACGGCGGCCTGAAGGTCGGTCATGCGGTAGTTGTAGCCCAGCTCATCATAATCCTCGAAAATCACCTGCTTCGAGCCGTGGCGGACGGCGTCGGTGACACTCATGCCATGCTGGCGCCAAAGCCGGAATTTCCGGTCATATTCGGGATTGGCTGTGGTCAACATGCCGCCATCGCCTGTGGTAACGACCTTCCTCGGATGGAAAGAGAAGCAGGCAATGTCACCATGCGGCTTGCCGATCTTTTCCCAGCGACCATCCCACCGGATTTCGCTTCCCGTCGCGCAGGCCGCATCTTCGATCACCGGGATCGAGTGACGCTTGCCGATCTCCACGATAGGTCGCAGATCACAAGGCATTCCCAGCTGATGCACGCACAGGATTGCCTTTGTGCGGGGCGTGATGGCCATTTCGATCAGGCTGGGATCGATGTTGTAACCATCAGCCTCGATGTCGACAAATACAGGCACCGCATTGCAATATCGAATAGCGTTCGCGGTTGCGATAAACGAATGGCTGACCGTAATGACCTCATCACCGGCGCCTATGCCGACCGCCATCAAGGCCAAATGCAGCGCCGTCGTGCAGTTGGAAACGGCACAGGCGTGTACCGCGCCGACAAAGGCCGCGAATTCACGCTCGAAGGCGGCAACTTCCGGCCCCTGCGTCACCCATCCTGACAGGATGACGCGGCGCACAGCCTCAGCCTCTTCTTCTCCGAGAACCGGCTTTGCGACCGGAATTACAGGTAGCGACGGGCTCATGCAGCTTGGCCTCCTGCTATAGCGGTATTCAGCCGCCACCATGTCACCAGGTCACGGAGCCCGTCCTCAATTGAAATATCGGCCTTGAAACCCAGGAGCCGTTCGGCCTTGCGTGTATCGGCCAGACGGCGGGTGACGCCGTTGACTGTCCGCGCCGGAAGATGCTGAGGCTCGAGCGACGACCCCATGATGCCACTCAAAGCCTGCGCGAGCTCCAGGAGGCTCGTCTCCTCGCCGCTGGCGACATTGAACACTTCGTCCGTGACGTCGCTCATAGCGGCCAGCACGTTTGCCCGGGCGATGTCCCGGACATGCACGAAGTCCATGGTCTGGCTGCCGTCTCCGTAGATAAGCGGCGGCATCCCAACCGCCAGACGTTCCATCCAGCGGATCAACACCTCGGTATAGGCGCCGTGAACGTCCATTCGCGGGCCGTAGACGTTGAAATATCGAAGTGCGACGTAACGCAGACCATACATTTCCGCAAAGCTGCGCAGCAGCCCCTCATTGAACGTCTTAGCCGCGCCGTAGATCGTGCGGTTGTTGTAGGGGTGATGCTCTTCGGTCGTCGGAAAACTCTCGGCCAGCCCCAGCACGGACGCGGAAGAGGCAGCGACCAGCTTCGACACACCCGCCTTGACGGCAGCTTCCAGAACGTTGAACGTGCCTTCCGCCAGCACATCGAAAGCCAGCCGTGGTTCTTCGGCGCATTGCGTAATGCGGATGGCCGCCTGATGGAAGACGATATCGACACCGTCGAAGGCTTTCGCCAGCAGCGCCCTGTCGCGGATATCTCCGTCGATGATGTTAAGGGGGGCGCTGCCGATTGCCGAGCTGAGATTGTCGCGGCGCCCGCGCACGAAATTGTCTAGGATGATGATCTCGCGAGGTTTTTCCAATGCGACAAGATCGGCAATATGCGAACCGATCAGACCGGCACCGCCGGTAATGAGTACCCGTTTGTTTCTCATGATCTTCCCTCACGCGATATGTTCGTCATCGGATCATTCTCCGAACGCCAACGTATGAATTTCGCAGGTACACCTGCGGCGACCGAAAAGGGCTCGACGTCGGAAACGACAACTGCCCCCGCTCCAACGATCGCCCCCTTCCCGATGGTCACGCCGGGAAGAATGGTCGCATTCGTTCCGATATCGGCCTCTGCACAGATGCGTACCGGTTTGATTTCAAGATCCGTGCGGATGATCGGCACATCCACCGGCAGTGCCGTGTGGGTCGAGCCGAGCACCCTGGCGCCAGGTCCCCACCCGACAGAATCCTCGATCACCAGATCGCGAGCGTCGAAATAGGCCATCGGCCCGATCCAGACGTTGTCGCCGATCGTGCATCGGCCGTCGAAGCGTCCCTGGATATAGGCCTGAGCCCCGATGAACACCCCGTTGCCGATGTCGAACGTCTCCGGGTGTTTGAAGCCGGCGCCGCCTGCGACCTGCAATCCCGTGCCGCAGCTCCGCGTGATCGCTTGCCAAATGGCCTTGCGCATCATGGTGTCGACGACACCATCCCCCGTCGCGAAGCGACCGTAGAGTTCGATCAGGCCGGCGCGCCCGTAGGATTGCCTGAGTTCTTCGGCGAGCCCCGCCTGGTAGGATGGATCTGCCAGCCTTTCATGACGGCCGTGGACCGCCTGCACGACCCTAGCCTCGCCCGCACGCTCAACTGACATAGGCGTATTCCAGTGCTGCGGCCACCTGATCGACATGCCATGCGGGCATCTCGGGATAGATCGGCAGCGAGAGCACCTCCCGTGCGGCCGCTTCCGAGATTGGGAAATCGCCGGCCTGATGACCAAGGTCGGCATGGGCCTTCTGCAGGTGAACCGGGATCGGATAGTGCAGCCCGGACTGAATGCCTTCCGCACTCAGCATGCGCTGTAGCTCGTCGCGATCGCGGCTTCTGATGGCATAGACATGGTAGACGTGGCGCCGGTCGGCCTTCTCGACAGGCGTGGTCAGATGCGCCGAACCGCCAAGCAGCAACGAGTAGCGGCGGCCATGAGCGCGACGCGCCTCGGTCCAGGCTTCGAGATGCCGGAGCTTGATGCGCAGGATCGCGCCTTGAATGGCATCCATGCGGTAATTGAAGCCTTTCAGCAGATGGTGATAACGCTGTTCCTGCCCCCAGTCGCGCAGCATGCGCATCGTCTTGGCCTGATCGTCGCTGTTGGTGACGACGATACCGCCCTCGCCGCAGGCGCCGAGGTTTTTGCCGGGATAGAAGCTGAAGCAGCCGGATGCGCCGATGCTGCCGGCGCGCGTGCCCTTATATTGCGCTCCGTGCGCCTGGCAGGCGTCCTCGATCACCGGAATCCGATAGTGGTCGGCAATCGCCTTGATCGCGTCCATATCGGCCATCTGACCGTAGAGATGGACGGGAACAATGGCCTTGGTTCGGGGTGTGATCTTTGCCTCGAGCTGAGCCGGATCCATCGTCAACGTCACAGGCTCGACATCGACGAATACCGGTCGTGCACCCGCGTAGCAGATCGCCGATACGGTGGCGACGAAGGTAAATGGCACGGTGATGACTTCATCGCCGGGGCCAACGCCTGCCGCGAGCAGCGACAGATGCAGGGCACTCGTCCCGGTGTTGACGGATATCGCATGTTTGACGTTGCAATAATCCGCGAATTCCTGCTCGAGGCGGGCGACCTCCTCGCCCAGTATGTATTGCCCGGAGGCGAGCACGCCGAGCACGGCGGCGTCGATTTCGCTCTTGATCGATTGATATTGCGCTTTGAGGTCCAGGAACGGGATCATGCGATGCGCCTCGCCTCTTCGAGCTCGATGATACGACCGCGCTGGGCAAGCGACCGGCTTGCGGCTTCCAGGATGCGAACGACACGCAAGCCGGCCTGGCCATCGGTAATGGGCCGCGAATTCTGCTCGATGCAATCGACGAACTGATCCAGTTCGCGTTTCAACGCCTCGGTCATATCGAGCTTGGGCGCCCACATGTCGCCGCTGCGGTAGCCGACCATCATCTGATGCACCTTCTCGCCATAGGCCTGAGAATTCGGGTTCAGCGTGATGCCCTTGTCGTAAACCTTGATCTTTTCGCTGGGCTCCAGATCGTCGTAGACGACCATCTTGTTGCTGCCGCCGATCAGCGTGCGGCGCACCTTGACCGGCGCCAGCCAGTTGACGTGGATGTGGGCGATAAGCTTGCTTTCGAAGAACAGCGTCAGATAGGCGATGTTCTCCGGCTCGCCGAGCACATGGCTCATGCCCGTCGCTGAGACGGCCACAGGTCTTTCCTGCACGACATGGTCCAGGATGGAGAGATCGTGCACCGCGAGGTCCCAGATGACGCTGACATCATGCTGGAAGAGCCCCAGATTGACCCGAACCGAGTCGTAGTAATACATGTCGCCCAGGCCGCTTTCGACCAGCTCGCGCATCTTGCGGACGGCGCCGGTGTGGACGAAGGTATGATCCACGGCCAGCACCAGGCGCCGGCGCGCGGCTTCCTCGACCATCCGCGCGGCTTCCTCCGTCGTCGATGCCATCGGCTTTTCGACGAAGACATGCTTTCCGGCCATCATCGCCTGCATCGCGAGCTTGAAGTGGGTCGAGACCGGCGTTGCGATAGCGATTGCATCCACTCTCGGATCGCGCAGAACTTCCTCGAAATTGTCGGTGATCGTTACTGCGGGATACCGGCTTTTAACAGCCGCCAACCGTTCGACATTCAGATCACAGACTGAAAGGAGCTGCGCGCCGGCCGCTTCCGAAATGTTACGAACCAGGTTCGGACCCCAATACCCATACCCAACGACAGCAATGCCGATCATCGCATTCCTCCCAACGCTTGCATGTCAACTGACCGGTCATGAACGCGACCGGTGATTCTCGCCGGAACGCCGGCAACAATGGCGCCGGCAGGCACATCCTTCGTTACGACGGCGCCGGCGCCGACCTGTGCGGCCTCTCCGATGGTCACGCCGGGCAGAATGGTGGCGTTGCTGCCGATCGACGCATGCCGCTTGACCAGAGTGGGGATGACGACCCAGTCGGCCTCCGTCTGCAGACTGCCGTCCGAATTGACGGCGCGCGGGTAGGTATCATTGGTGAACATGACCCCGTGGCCGATAAAGACGCCGTCTTCCAGCGTCACGCCTTCACAGAGGAAGGAATGGCTGGAGATCTTGCAGTCTTTTCCGACGAGGACGTTTTTCTGGATTTCAACGAAGGTGCCGATGCGCGTTCCCGCGCCGATCGTACAGCCGTAGAGATTCACAAGATCCCGATGGTGGATAACGCAGCCGTCACCCAGGTTGACGTTCGATGCAATCATCCCAACTCGCCCCCTACGCTTCAACAGGCCCTGATGTGGGTGAAACCGGCCATCGCAAGAATGCATCCAAGGTTTCGTTTTGTCAGAGCAAATATTTCTTCCCCTTCAAAAAGAATTGTTTTCTTCATCTTAGTAAAGAAACAAAACGTTGAAGCTCATTCACCTAAAGGCGTATCTGCTTACGAAAATTGGATGACGATCGCATGCGAACGTCTATGACCATTGACCATCGGCAGCGACAGGCCACTCGCCGAGCGATCCTGAGCCTCCACGCCGAAGAGGGGCATAGTTTACATGGGCTTAGCGAGTTAAACTGAATATATGTAGCAACCTGATGGATTGACATACAAATGAATTAGCCACAGATCGATCAGTTTCAACGATGTAACCATTTGTATCTGTCCGTGGAACTTATGTGTTGGGGTAACCACTATTAATTAGTTTAACATCCTTGGAACTGTGGTATTAAATTAGCACTTCTGGTAATTAAACTCCCATATTTACAGAGGAGTTTGATATTCGACTTTGAAGTACCGCGTAGAAAAAGGCTGGGAGGATGGGGCGTTGGATACAATAAATATAAGCCACAGGCAGGAAAACATATCTCTTCCGTTGGAGATAGACCATGGTTCGACAGCGTTTGCCGGACCGTCAAAGTCAAAGCACTCGCTTGTCATTCTTGACAAGAGGGAACTCGATCGGCACTGCCTTGCGCAATGCATGGCCGCCCACACGGCGGATTTCGTGATTCTCGCGTTCGGATCGATTGAAGAGTGGAAGCAAAAGCGCGAAGAATATCCTCCGCTTTCGGCAATCCTCTTGAACGTCGGCGGCAAGACGGTCGACGACCCTGTCGTTTCGGAGCAGATCAAGAGTCTTTCGTCGGAATTCGTGTCGACACCGGTCATCATATTGTCCGATAGTGACGACTTCGCCCAGATCGTGAGGGCGATCGATTACGGCGCCAAGGGCTACATACCTGCCACCGTCAGCATTAGCGTCTGCATGGAGCTGATTGCGCTATCGGTAGCAGGAGGACTTTTCGTGCCGGCAAGCGCCCTGTTCGCCATGCGTCACTTGCTGCAGTCGAACAACCCGACGGCGCACCCGCTGGCCGGAATCTTCACGGACCGCCAGGCCGAAGTCGTAGCGGCACTGCGGCGTGGAAAGGCTAATAAGATCATTGCCTATGAGCTCAACCTGCGAGAAAGCACCGTCAAGGTGCATGTCCGCAACATCATGAAAAAGGTCAAGGCAACAAACAGGACGGAAGTTGTGTTCAAGCTCAACGACTTGTTCCAAAGTGGCATTCCGGCATGAGCGCAAATAAGGCCTGGGGCTGATCTTTAGTTGGTAGGGCAAATATTCTTCACTTCACAAGAGCAGTTGCCTTAAGCTGTCCTTGGCGGCGCAAACGCAATTGGGCGCCCAACAGCGAACTACGGCACTCAGGCCTTTGTCCAACGCGCTATTGCCCACGCGGTACATGCGGCTGTCATAGAAATGGTCCGCGGTATCGGGCAGGGGCCGCGAGCGAAGCTCTGCTCGCCGATCACGACATCGAGTGCCGTTTGGGCCGGGCGATGGTCGACCATCGCCCGGCCAGTACCGCGGCCTCGCCTGCAACATCCCGTTTGTCTAGCGCCATCTTCCGAGCCTTGCCCCCGGTGCGGCTGAAAATATCTTAACTCGGCGCAAAACAAGTATCCTCATGGCGTACTCCGTGCCTTTTCCTCCTTGCCATGCCTTGCGCTTTCGCCGTTCGCTCACTCTTTTTGCGCGGCGTCGACTCGACGAAATAGCTCGCGTCGTTCGCGCCGCGCCTTCAGGAACCGGCGCGTGTCGGCTGCGAGGCTCCAAAATGGGGTCTTATAGATGGCGCGGCGCACCTGCCGGACCACGTTTCGCAGATAGTCGAGCTCTCCGGTTGACGGGATGTTCGGTCTCAAGGCAGTCAAGCCCGCCCGTGTCAGTGTGAACTCCGTCGCGTGGGCCAAGAGTTGTCTTACCGTCGCCACTGCGGCACGGCGCGATACCGCCGGTGCCCGTCCACTGCCCGCCGGAACGCTTCGGGAGGATCTCGGCTGGGAGAGCTCTGTCAGCAGGTCCGCCCATCCTCGTGCTTTCGTCACGACGAACCCATCGTGGATGCTCGGTCGCCTCGGCAGATCGTTCGCGGTTTTCGGCCCGGTGTGGGGCGGCGCAAAGAGGAAGCCACGAATGTAATCAAGCGCGGGATGGGACAGTCGCGGATACCAGTCCGCGAGGCGTCGGGCCTCGCCGTCCCGTCCGAGACGGGAAAGCGCAAAGAGATAAACGGCCCATTCGGCCGGGTCGGGATCCTGCGCGCCGTGGACGACGGTGATCGTTTCGATCAGGCGCCCAAGCCGGATGGCGGCCTCGGCCGGGTCGCCGCCCGCCAGATCGCAGAGCGCCAGGCCAAACAGGCCTTCCGGGAGATCGCCGACATAGGCGAGGCAGTCGGAAAACCCCTTACGCGCGGCTTCAAGCTCTCCGCGCAGGAGGCTGGCATATCCGTTCGCGAGCAGTGCGCGGTCGGCGCCGCGGCCGCTCCGCACCGGAAAGCGCGGCGCGGCCCGTTCGACCGCCACAACATTGCCGAACGGGCCCTCCTGCTCGATCCGGCGGCCTGGCGGCAAAGCCTTGTGCAGTTGAAACCACTGATGGATCTGCGGGCGATGTGCGATCGTGTGGCGGGAATGGACGAGATCGTGCCCGGCGGCGGTTATACGCCGGAGCCGGTCGCGATCCTGGATGAGGCTGTCGACAAGATCCAGCACGTCGCCACTGTCGGCGAAAATGCAATTCTCCATATGCACGAAGCCGGCCGCCTCGGCCATCGGTGTGCGTTCGGCGATCAGGCAGGATCCGGCGCCGGGGATCTCGAGATGCTTGCGCACGACCTCCCCTGCCATCGTCCCACACGAGGGAACGAAGAGGCTGGCGTTCAGCGTCCGAGCGTAGCGTTCGCCGGTGAGGGCCAGCGCGGCTCTGGCATCAGCGTAGGTGTGCGGCGGGCAGATGAGGCAGGGATAACTTTGTGAAAGCAGCGGGAAGACGCGCCGGCGCCAGGGATAGAGCGCGACCTGTGCGCCGGTCAGCATGATCGGGACGGACTTTTCCGCCCCATAATCGCGGAACACGACCGGGTCGATGAAGTTCGGCCATACGTAAAGCCCGTCCAGATTAGGTGGTAGGTAGTCGTGGACCGTCGTACAGATAGAGAAGCACACGCCGATCCCCCATCGATCCAGGTCCGACAGGATGCCCGCGCGCGTCCACGACCAAGAATCGGCGTTGAGGAGGCCGGCCTTCGGAACTTGCGGATGGGCCGATGCATTCCGAATGTCGATCCGATGCGAGACATTCAACTGGTAACCGAGCTCGAACAGCGTGAGGTCCGGCTCGTGACGGTCGCAGATCCGGCCATAGTCGCAATCCTCGTTGACGACTACGACCTCGAAATGCTGCTCTAGGCAGCGTACATGATCCAGCGTGTGCTGCATCATGTATTTTGCGTATCGAGAATACGGGCTGTGGTCCCACTGAAAGAAGACGAGCTTCGGCTTGCGATGATCGACGTTGCTGTTCATGTCTCTATCGTGTGGTTTCCTGAACAGGAAGGCTGACGGCCGGGGTAGGCAAATGCGTGTAAGCCGTCCGCCAGGACCGGGCGCCAGACGTGCTCTTGGCTCCGCCCGAAAGCTTCCACTCGAAATACGCGATGGTTTTCTCGAGCCCTTCTCGCAGATTCACCGTCGGCTGCCAGCCCAGGTCCTGCTGTGCGCGGCGGATGTCGGGCTTGCGCTGTGTCGGATCGTCAATCGGCAGAGGATTGTAAACGATGCTTGATTTCGATCCCGTCATCTCGATGACCATTTCGGCCAGTTCCCGAACCTGGAATTCTCCCGGGTTACCGAGATTGATCGGACCCGTAACGCCGGCCGGCGCCCCCATCAGGCGGATGAAGCCCTCGATCAGATCGTCGACATAGCAGAAGGAGCGCGTCTGCGTGCCGTTGCCGAAGATGGTGATCGGTTCGTTTTGAAGCGCCTGAACGATGAAGTTCGAGACGACGCGACCGTCATTGGTCTGCATGCGCGGCCCATAAGTATTGAAGATCCGCGCCACCCGGATTTCCACACCATATTGACGATGATAGTCGAAGAACAATGTTTCGGCACACCGCTTGCCTTCGTCATAACATGCCCGCGGGCCTATGGTATTGACGCTGCCTCGATACTCCTCGGGTTGAGGGTGGACTGCCGGATCACCATAAACTTCGCTGGTGGAGGCCTGGAAGATCTTCGCCTTGGTGCGCTTTGCCAAGCCGAGCATGTTGATGGCCCCGTGCACATTGGTCTTCACGGTCTGCACGGGGTCGTGCTGATAGTGAACCGGAGATGCCGGGCAGGCGAGGTTGTAGATCTCGTCGACCTCCACATAAAGCGGGAAGGTAATGTCGTGGCGAAGAATCTCAAAGCGCGGGTCATCGAGAAGGTGCAGCACATTGTCGCGCGAACCGGTGTAGTAATTGTCCACGCAAAGGACGTCGTTGCCCTCTCGCAAAAGCCTTTCGCACAGGAACGATCCCAGAAACCCGGTGCCGCCGGTAACCATAATTCGCTTGTGTCCGTGCATTGGTGTGCTCCGTTGTTGATGGTTGTCTCGTGGAAGCGAGGATGGTCAGCAGGCTCCCCTGCGCTTGAAGACCGCCGGGATCGTGCCGAGAAGAATTTGGCAGTCGAACCACAGGGACCGGTTGTCGATGTAGAACTCGTCGAGTTGCTGCTGCAGCTCGATATCCGCATCGCTTCGTTCGGATATCTGCCAAAGGCCCGTGAGCCCCGGCGTGACGGAACGGCGCTTGTTCCGAAATTCGCCGTCCATCGCCGAAAGGTGATATTCCGGGAACGGGCGTGGTCCCACAAAGGCCATCTCGCCCGCAATGATGTTCGCCAACTGCGGGAGCTCGTCGATGCTCGAAGAGCGCAGCATATGTCCTACAATCGGCAGGACCCGCGGATCGTCCTTGAGCTTGAAGTGGCTCAGCCACTCGGCGCGCATGGCAGGGTTGTCTCGGAATAGTGCTTCAAGGCGCTGTTCTGCATCCTGGTACATTGTCCTCAATTTCAGGACGTGCACCGGCTTGCCGGACCGCCCTTCCCTGGCATGCCGAAAGAAGACAGGACCTGGATCGATGGCATAGACTGCGGCCGCGGCAATCGCGATGAATGGCGCGACCACGATCGTTGCAGGGATGGCGATTGCGAGATCGAGGAACCGACGAACCGGATCCGAATTGAGCGAACGCCCCCCGGTGGTGAGGCGAATACCGATCTCTCCGCCGATATCCGCAGGTCGCAATCCGCTTACCTTGAGGCTCGGCGTGTCGGACAGCAATATGACTTCGGCGAACTTCCGACGTAGCGTCGCCAAGCCGGACACCAGCGAGTCCGTGTCGCCCGCAATCACGGCAATGCATGGCCCGCCACCCGGCAATGCCTCCGCAGTATCAGGGGAAAAGGGCTCCGGCCTGACGCCATACTGCCAGTGGTCGTTGAAATGTGCGACGAGCGCGGGAACAAGGTTGCATCCCCCGATGACAACCGCGCGCTCCCCCCAAATTCCAAGTCTCCAGCAAAGGCCCCGTGCAATCCAATGCACAAATGGCTGAACAATCAGCCCGAGACCGAGGAACACAACAATGGCAACCAGCAGTCGTGTCCCCTCCGGCAAGATAATTGCTCCGAATGCCGCCAGGACAGCCACTTTGACGGCAGCCATCGTGCGCCGCCGCAGATGTTCGTGGTCATGCAGCCGATATCCAGGATAGAGGCCGGCCGATGCGTAAAGAACAATCGCAGCCAGTGCGGCGACCGTGAACGCACGCTCCGCTATCGTACCCTCTGAACCACTGGGAAGAATGGACAGGAGAACGAAATAGACAATCAAATAGCTTGCAATGTCGCCGGCGACCAGGAAGGACGACGTTGCAAGCCGAGGAAGCCGGCGCTGCAGTGCGACGGGAATATTCAGCCCTGCCCGTACAAAGGCATCGGCGGTCTTGGCTGCGATGGGCGGCACGGACCCTGTCGGAATCGCCCGCGATGTCATGTCATTTGGTGTGGGTGCCTTCGATCGACCCGGTGTCGTCGCTGACGGCGCAAATGAGAACATGACGCTTTACCCCTCTACTGCATTTGTCCCGATGCACTCGATCCAGAAACGCCGTCTTCGATCGGAAACGTCCGAAGGCCCAGTCTCTGGAATGCTGTCAGTGAGATGAAGGTCGGCACGACGAGCGCATAGCGCCGCCACAGCCGTCGCGGCTCGCACAGCAGACGAAACACCCATTCGAAGCCGCTTCTTTGAATGAACCTTGGAGCCTGCCGCTTGAGGCCTGCGTGGAAATCGAACGCAGCTCCGACACCGATGAGCATCGATGCTTCCAGACGATCGCGCATGCGCGCCATCCAGAGTTCCTGCTTGGGACTGCTCAACCCGACCCAGATGATATCGGCGCCCGACCGATTGAGCCGGTCGGCAATATCCGCTTCCTCCTGCATCGACAGCTTGCGAAACGGCGGCGCATAGGAACCGACAATCCGCGCTTGCGGAAATTTTGCGAGAAGGCGCGCCTGCAGTTGTTCGAGCGTTTCAGCCGTTGCGCCATAAAGGAAGTGGCGCAAGCCCTTGGAACTGCCGGCGTCGAAAACGGATAACATCAGATCCGGTCCATAGACCCTGTCGCTCTCCGAATGACCGGCACGCCTCAATGCCCATACCAACGGCATTCCATCGGGGGTCACGAGGAACGCCCTGTTATGTATCGACCGCAGCTCGGGATCATCTTGACATCGGACGATGCCGTGTGCGTCGCGAACGCAGACATATTCCTTCCTGCCGTCTTCAATCGCTTCTTGAATATATCCAGTCGCGCTCTTGAGATTGACTGCCGAAACACGAACACCAAGGACATTCGTCCATCCTAAGGAGCCCTTGGGATGAAAGACCGAAGTTTGGCTGATGGCTGCTGGTTGCTTTCTCATGACCTGCTTTCGCGACCGAAACTGTCATCAGAATATCCCGGCAGACCGATTGTCTCCATACTTGCGGATCCAGCTATTGGACGTAGAAGAGCCTTCACATTTACGTCTTATGCCGCGATGACGTACAATATTCGAAGTAAGTCTACATACCCCCACGACTTGCAACGTTGCTCTTTTTGATGACCGTTGTCCCGAAATAGCGGTTTGACCCTCGCAGCGCCGGAGAGGATATTCGCTGTCGCGCAACCAAAGCTGGTAGTTTAACCGTGAATAAGCCGGGAGAGAGACTATCTCCAGGATCAGAATGAAGACGCGCCGGCGGCGTTGAAGGTGCTACCGAAATCTCATCTCAAAGGCCTGGTAAAGAGTATGCCGGAGAAGAACCTGGGAGTACGGGCGGGCGATGCCATCATCTTCGATGTGCGGATCGAACATGCCGGGCAGATGCCGACGTTGGTCGACAGGAGCCTGCCCAGGATCTTCGATCGGGTCTTGGCCGCGGCTTCACCTGGACGCTCAAAAGGCCTTCACTTTGACGCGATCGATCATCCGACGGACCAGCAGGGGGCCCGACCGCGTCGCGGTTTTCATGACCTTTGGTCCGTCTGAGCCGTGGACCCATTCCTATGCCGAGGAAGGCTGCAATCGCCATCCTGAAGTTCGGGGAACGCTCAGTGCAGAGGTGCTGAGACAGCTCGCGGCCAATAATCGCCCCGACCATTATCGGGGAGTCTGGCTCGCTCCACAAGATCTCCAGGATGACGCCGAAGACAAGATCGAGTTACTCGGGCGGCGCGACTACGCTTCCGGTGTCCGCCCCAGCCTTCTGAAGATCCCCCAGACTGCCAAATTCTCCCGAACCCATGATCTTCGGATGTATTCGGAAACTCTCTCCGTTCAAATTGCCGATGTAGCGATTACCGGCGAATTGCACGTATCCAGGCCCGTGGTCAGGAGCGTAGACGTAGGCTGCGAGCCCGTTGCTACTGTCGATCGACACGATATTGCTCTCGATACGATTGGGGCGTGCCCATGGCGGACGCCAACCTCTGCCGGTCGCGTCGTCAACGCGAAAAGCGGCGCCCGATCCGTGTGTGATGACGTTTCCCGTCACCAGGTTGCTCCAGCCACCGTTGATGCCGATCGCCGATACGTTGTCCGAGAGCGTATTTCCTTCGATGCGCACACCACTGGCCTTGCCATCGGTGTAGATCGCCCAACTGATGGGTGTTGGCCATTCATTGGTATTTTCATATCCGGAAGGCCAAAACGTCCCATCGACCCGGTTCATCAGTTGAACTGTCCCGGTGACCAGATTGTAGCGGATGCTGCTGTTCATCAGGTCCGCCTGCTCGCCCATCAGCTTGATGGCACCGCCATCTGCCGTCTGCTGATTGGCATTGCGGATCTCGTTATGTTCGATGACAGCGTCGTGGACTGCGTCTTGCGCGCCCCATAGCGAGCCGCCAGCGATACCGAACTGCGCAGTATTTTCGACCAGGTTATCGGCGATCCTGATACCGTCAGTCGCCTGGAACCATATTCCGGCGGTTTCAAAGTAGACCTTTCCGATGTCATGGATATGGTTCGACAGGATCCTGGCACCGTTGGATTTGCCGAAGGTGCCATAGGTTGTGCCGATGTAAATCCCGTTGCCAGCCACGTCTCCGATCACATTGCCGGCAATGACAACATCCTCGCTTTCACTCACGTGGATGCCGACACCGACATTTTCCACGACGTTGCCGAGCAGCCTGACGCGGTCCGCGTGCTCGAGCCGTATGGCGCCAAACCCTCTGGTGTCGTTATAAAACTTACTGCTCCCCAGCGGAGCTCCATCACGAAACTGGAGTCCCGACACAACCATGCCATCGGCCCCCTCCAGCTTGAAGAATGTCGGCAGGACGGCGGCGACAACCGCGGAATTCGGGGACAGTCGGTCGGCAGGAATGTAGACGAGTTGCCCCGCAACGGCGTCATACCACCATTCCCCAGGGGCATCGAGCAAGGCCGCTCCCCCGGTCAAGAAATAGCGGCTGCCTTCCGCGGTGAAAAAATAGCTGGTACCTTTGGTATGAACAGTCCGGGTCGCCGCATCGACCGAAACCACCGGGAGCGTGTCACTACCCCATTGGCTTCCCGGCTGGAAGCCGCCGACTATGTGGACGACAAGCCCCGTTGGATCTCCCAGCGTCGGAAGATCGCCAGCACGGAAGCAAAAACGTGTGTTGCCTTGCCAAACATCCTTGTCCTGCCCGCACTTGGCCGCGAACAACCATCCCTTACGCGGATCTCCGTCAAGGGGTGCGTTGGGAAAGCGGGCCCGAGGCTGGAGGATCCCATTGACGAAAAGATCGCCCACCGCCGCCTCGGGCAGCAACCTCAGCGGTGCCGTCCAGCGGCCGTCGGCCTGAGGCGCCCAGTTCCGCACAAGCGGGCCACCGTGCAAAACCGGCGTCTCGTTACACCGCGCTGTGATGATCAGGCCTGCATCGCGAGTATCGAAGACGATTGGGTGAGCGAGATAGTAGTCCCCATTGCCCATCGCAATTGTGCTTTGGCCACGCTTGGCGCGCGCAGCATCACGCGCCCTTTCGATGCTGGCAAAAGGACCGTCCGTGTGCCGGGGATTTGGGTTGGAGAGACGGCCGCTCCAGCTGTCTTTACCGTCAGGAGAAACGTAGAAGATTGCTCGAGACGAGGATGGGCTGGGCACCAGGTCGCTCAAGGAAGTCCCACTCAGCTTGGCGGGCAAGGTCGTCGCCCCCGAAGCTTCCACGCAAGTCGCTTCCCGGATCGTTCGATACATCAGGTCGGGCGCATCGGCGTCCAACCCCACGGATGCCGATGCGCCTGGCTGCGGAAAAAACACGGCAAGCAAAATGCTCGAGATCAGTGCGAAGCGCGGCTTCATCGTATCTGCAACTCCGCTGCTGTGCTGCATAAAGACCTCCGGGACGGAGGGCCGGGGCGGGTAGACACCACGGGCGCGTAAAGCGAGAACATGATGATGGCCGTGGTGAACAGGATGAAGATGGCATCGTTCTGGACGAAAAATATGCTTTCGGTCAGGTTCATCACCAAAATCATGATCGTGAAGACATTTAACCAGAGCCAGCCATATTGCGGATCACGGCATTGAAGAACCGCGCCTTGGCGCACTGCGCGGAGAAGTATCAGGACGAACAGGCTCATTCCAATTATTCCGAAGCTCAACATAGTGTCGCGAAATCCATTATGGGCGTGGGGGGCCATCCATTGGATTTTTGACCAGATAACCCACGCTTCGGGATTCGCTTCTGTCCAAAACGCCTGGTAGCCGAAGCCGAGCACCAGATGATCGGCTATCTGACGATCGACCAGCTCCCACAACGGCACTCGGCCCGTCAAAGTGGCATCCTTGCCAAGCGCCTCCAGAAAGGGCACCAGAAATTCGTGGAGCAAAATAAGCAGGCCGACCGACATTTGAACGAACAGCAGGACGATGACGATGCGGCTCATGCCGGGGGTTCTCTGCAAGATGGAATAGAACCCGATCAAGCAATATGCCGATATCGTCGCAATGATCGCGGTCATCGATCCGGAAGCGACAAGACAGACCACACCCGCTGACAGCAAAGCGAAAGCGGTTCGGCGTAGGCCTAAGGTGCTGTCAAACAGCACCGCAGTGGCCAGCAGTACCATCAGGCTGGCATACCAACCGAGACTGTTCTTATGGATGAAGATACCCCGCATTTGGTCATCCGAGGGCATGCGGGCGAGATGCGGTGATACCGCGAAAATGCCCAGGCTGAGGACGATGCATGTTCCAACGGTCGCAAATGCGAGCAGGAGCAGTTGTCTCGGCGTAAATCGTACCGCCAGCACATAGGCCAGCAGCACTGTAAACAGCAGACCGATGGCGCGCCGCAATGTCATCGATGGGCCTACCGACCACATGACGGACAAAAACGGCAGGGCAAGCATCAAGGGGACGAACAGATTCCGCTTGAGCGCTATGAGAAACTCTTGAAAGTTTCGTTTCAGCATCACCAGGGTAAATGCATATACCGGTAGGCAGAGAAGGCGCAGCATGGACTTGGCCGAGTCGCTCAGTGCCCCATCGGGATCTGCCAACAGGAGCGGAAAGAGGGCACCCGTCTGCAGGAACAGGCACACGCCGGCGCCCCAGCATTCTATGACTCGCCAACTTATGGCCGGCCCGCTCGTGATCCTGAGCTCATATGCTCTCATTGTCGGCGCCGACTGGTTTGAAATGAGAGACCGGTGATCGCGGCAATTCGGAGAGACATGGGTCTGCTTTCATGGCTGCGCTGTTCTATCAAGGAACAATCATGCAGCCGCGTTCCCAATCAACTTGCACAAATGAAGGCGGGGCTACTTCCAATGCGCTGCCCACCATCCAAGGACGTTGCTGCGTCTAAGCCTTTGGGAGGAACTTCCCCCAAAGGTTGGTGCCGGGGTCTAGGGGATTGCCCATAAGAGCAGATGTTGCGCGTGCCCGTTCACCGGTAGCGTGGCAATGAATGCATGCACGTCGACTGTCTGCAGTCGGCGATTGGAAGGGTTGGGATTTCTATGGTTCTGCGTCATGATCCTGGTTCCGCGCGCTATCCGACGGGAGCGCCACTCGTCGCCGGATCGATGGCAGTGACCTTACCAGCTCCATGCGCAATCCCGTTCGAGCTGGGGGATACTTTGGGGATCGCCATCACGGAGGCTTCAAGCCTCGGTGGCGACAGCAAGGCCGACATCGCGGACAATATCGTGCTGCCGCACCGCGGTGTAGCGCTGCAAACCGCTTGAGAGGGTGTCATGGAGCGGCCAGCTATCAGCGTCCTCATCAACAATTACAATTACGGTCGCTTCGTTGGCCATGCAATTGACAGCGCCTTGGGTCAACAAACACCCGGCGTCGAGATAATCGTCGTCGACGACGGGTCCAGCGACCAGTCGCGCTCTGTTCTGGAAGCCTACAACGGCCGGGTAAAGCTGCTCTTCCAGGAGAATCAGGGGCAGGCCGCCGCAATGAATGCTGCTGTGAAGTTAAGCGGTGGCGACATCCTCTGTTTTCTGGATGCCGATGACTGGTGGGCGCCGGGCAAACTGTCGGCCACGGCAGCGGCGTTCCACTCGGATCCTCGGCTATCCCTCGTCTATCACCGGCTTCAGCCGATGCTGACCGAAGGCTCGCCGACCCTCAAGCCAATCCCTCGAAGCTTATGTTCGGGAGATTTGTCGCTGCGGCTGAGCAAGTCGGCTGGCTGGTGGCCCTTCCCGCTGACCTCTGCCATCGCTGTACGGCGTAGCGCATGGGATGCTGCGGGGCCTATTCCCGAACAGTTTCGCATATCCGGCGACGCCTGGCTCACAGGGATATATCCGTTCCTGGGCGGCGTTGCTGCTTTGCCGGATTCCCTTGGGTTCTACCGTATCCACAACAACAACTGGTATCGGCCCATCGATGATGCCGCAATGCTGCGAAAGCGAATGGCTCATTGGCAGGATACCGTTGAAGCGACGAACCGGTTTCTCTCAGCCCGCAACTTACCCGCAAGACTGCGTCTGACGGATCACCATCCCTACCGGGCAGCGTCAGCAAGGTTGGACGGAGTGACTATGCGCGCCAGGCTCAGACTTGCTGTCGAAGGGTTCTTTTTTGCCGGAGAACCAAACCTGCCGAGGCGGGTGCGCGATGCGTTGCGCACAGCCCGCGACCTTCCGCGGCGCGGTCTGGACATCGGTTTGACGGAGCCCGCGAAATGAAGGCGCTGCTGCTGGTTTCCGAACTCGAAGACTACACCATCTCCTTCGCCAACGGCGTCGCGCAACACCTGCAGGTCGTACTAGGCGTTCCGCGCCGGCGCTACGCACACCTTGCTTCCTGTTTCGATCCGGCTGTCGATCTGCACCTTCTGGACTGGCCACGGCATCGCTCACTCTCCAATCCCTGGTTCCTGCATCAGCTCACACGTCTCATCCGGCACGAGCAGCCGAACCTCATTCACCTTCTGAGCAATTCTACGCTGTGGTTGAACTTTGCGGCGCCGTTCTGGCGTCCGATTCCGCTTGTGACGACCGTTCATGATGTGGAGGTGCATCCTGGCGATTCCGACACCCGCACGCTGCCCGGCTGGGCCCCGCAATTGATGGTGAGGCAATCAGGACATGT
Organism: Rhizobium sp. RSm-3; assembly: GCF_001854685.1. Taxonomy (NCBI): domain Bacteria; kingdom Pseudomonadati; phylum Pseudomonadota; class Alphaproteobacteria; order Hyphomicrobiales; family Rhizobiaceae; genus Rhizobium; species Rhizobium sp. RSm-3. The sequence goes on from NZ_MAWZ01000002.1 coordinate 480,927, forward strand.
CGTCGTGCATGGCGAGGGGCTGAAGCAGATGGTCCTCGACCGGTACTCAAAATCCGCCGATCACGTCCATGTCCTGTCGCATCCCGCCATTCATCGCTACGCGGAACTCGCCCGGCAGCAGAAGATGGCGCGGCGCGAGGCAGATGGCACTTTCCGCGTCCTGCTCTTCGGGCGGATTTTTGCTTACAAAGGCTTGGAGCATCTGGTCCGTGCCGAGGCGATGCTCAAGGACCTGCTTCCCAATCTGCGTATCACAGTCGCAGGCCGCGGCGACAATCCGTGGATCTTCCGGCCACTGATGGGGGAAGCCGGCCGCTATGATATCCGCAACCGCTTTATCGAGGATGCGGAGGTCGCCCAGCTCTTTCTGGATGCCGATATCATTGTCCTTCCCTATACGGAAGCCTCTCAAAGCGGTGTGCTCAACCTTGCCGCAGCATTCGGCAAACCGGTTATCGTCACTGATGTCGGCGAATTGCGGGCCACTGTTCTGCCCAACGGATTGGGAATGGTGGTTCCGCCCGGGGATGTGGAAGAGCTTGCAAGAGCCATCCGGATTTTGGCTGATAACAGCGAGCTCAGAAGCAAATTGGGAAGCGGCGCGCTCGCATGGGCCACAGGTCCGAATTCGCCTGAACAGGTCGGAGCAAAGGCTGCGGCCGTTTATCGTGAGGTGGTCGGAACATGCTGATGAAGGCGATCACCGATGGAAATCGGATAGCTGCGCAGAACGCAGCCACCGTGCGCCACTATGTCCCGGGCGGTTGCGAAAACGGTGGCGGAATTGGCAGGCTGGTCGGATATATATCGAACACAGCGAAAGAGGCCGGCGCAACACACCTCGTCACCGACACCAGAGGGCCTCGATGGTCCGTGGCGACGTCGCCTGCGCGCCTGCTCGGCGCCATTTTGGTGATGGCGAAGGATCGGATCGTCGCTCCGGCACGCATTCACCATATTCATATCGCAGGTCGCGGCAGCACCTCACGAAAACTGCTCTTGACGGAGGCTGCCCGTCTCCTCGGCTGTGCCCACATATTGCACCTGCACGACTACGACTACGCGAGCGACTTTGCTACACGCTCGCCACGTCAACAAATGCTCATACGCCGGATGTTTCAACATGCTGACCAGGTCGTGGCGCTGGGTCAGCGCGACCGCATGACGCTAACGACGCTTTTGGGTGTGGACGAGCGCCGCACAGCCGTCATCCGCAATTGTGTTCCCGACCCCGGAACGCACAATGTTCAAGCCGGCGAGAGGCCGTTGATCGTATTCCTCGGTCGGCTGAGTGAACGCAAGGGGGTTCACGAGCTTCTGCTTGCCTTAAGTCATCCGATCATGAAAGAGCTCCAATGGCGAGCCGTGCTCGCAGGCGACGGACCTGTAGAAGACTACCGACGCCAGGCTGCCGCCCTGAGACTTTCGGATCTGGTGGACATGCCAGGCTGGCTTGACGCCGCTGCGGCGCAAGCCTTGTGCGCACGCGCAGATATCCTGGTCCTGCCCTCGCACGCTGAAGGCATGGCAATGGCGGTTATCGAAGGGCTTGCTCATGGGCTCGCGGTCGTCACCACACGTGTTGGAGCGCATGACGAAGTCATCTCCGACGGGGAAACCGGTGTCTTCGTACCAGTCGGAGACAAGGATGCCCTGGCTGCAGCGCTGGCGAAATTGGTCACCGATCCAGAAATCCGCAGTTATCTCTCGGCCCAAGGCCGCGCCCACTATCTCAATCATTTCAGTATGAAGGCTTACATGCGATCGCTGGACAAACTCTACGAAGCCGTCTCCGGGCAACCTCAAACAATGGTTGGCGCACGATGACAATTTCAACTGTTCCACCGGACCGCAACACCTCGCTCTCGTCGATGCGCTACGATCCCCGGTTTCAGGTCGAGACCAGATCGGACGACTTTGATCTGACAGCAGGCTTGCGCCTTATCCGGCGAAGGATCGTCATGATCGTGGCGATAGTCTTACTCCTTATGGCGGCGGCCGCGACCGTGATTGCGGGGTTGAAACCGACCTTTCATGCCGAGTCCCGGCTGATTATCCACAGGCCTCTGGCGACAACGCTCGGCGTGGACGATTCCGGTCGCAACAATCCGCTTGATGTCACCTCGGAAACCGAGCGCCTTCTTTCCAGAACAATCGCAGAGCGGGTCATCCGTGACCTGCGGCTCGATGAGCGGCCGGAATTCAATCCGGCACTGCGCGAAATCTCCCCTGTCGACAAGGTCCGGTCCATGCTGCGCGGCCTGGTCACCGGAGAAAAGCCCTCCTCCCCGATGCGAAACAGCATCGAGCCCATCATTCCATTGTACTACAAGGCGCTCCGCGTGTGGCGCGATGGCCTGGGTGACGTTATCAAGATCGGCTTCGATGCGAGTGATCCCGAATTGGCGGCCTCGGTCCCGAACCGGCTCATCAGTATATACCTCGACGAACGCAAGGACAGTATCAGCGGCCGCCTGGATGCAGCGGAAGAATGGCTTCTGCAGCGCATCGCCGAACAGCGGGATCGCGCCAAGGCAACGCGCGATGCTGCCGACAAATACCAGGAAACTATGGACGTGGTCTCAAATGACGACGCTAAGGTTGAACAAATTAAGTCGATAATGGAGCTGGGCGACCGGCAAGCAAAAATCGAACAAAACCGTACAGATGTAAGAGCAACGATATCCACACTGGAATCGGCTGACGACAGTTCGCTTGCCCTGCAGACTATCGTCATACCCGACAGCATTGCCGCGATGCAACGCGAGCTTCGTGCCCAGGAGCAAGATCTCGACCGTCTGCTTGAGACGTTTGACAACAAGGCCGAAGCAGTGGTCGATCTGCGCGCGCGGATTCTCAAATATCACACCGATCTCGACCTGGCGGTCGATCGATATCTCCAATCCTTGCGCGCCAAGCTTGCAGCACTTGATCATGAGGACGACACGGTCCGATCGGCATTGGCGGCTGCCCATGAGAACCGTTCCCGCTCTGCACTTGCGCAAGCCGAGTTGGTGCGACTCCAGCACATGGCTGACAAGGAGCAAACCGCGCTGGACAAATTCGAGGAGCAGCGGCGAGGCCTGGCTGGACAAGCCATGCTGCCGGGAGCGGAGCTGGAGGTTCTGTCACCGGCTGCAGTGCCGCTCGCACCGCAGGGGCGCGGACGGCTTTTCTATCTGGTCGGCGCCCTCTTGGCTTCGATTTCGATCGCGGTGACGGTCGCTTTCGTGGTCGAGATGTTCGACAAGACGGTCCGCAGCTTCGACCAGATGGCCGGAATATCGCACATAATACCCGCCGGTTTCATTCCGCGTCTGAAAATGAAAGACAGGGGAAATCCGTCGGCACTCTTCGGGGGCATGCAAGACGGGATGTTTGACGAAGCAATTCGCGCAGTCGTGATTTCGCTCAAACAATCCAATGGCGGAAAGTTGCCCAGGAGTATCGTTGTGACTTCGGCTCATAGCGGAGAGGGTAAGTCGCTTGTCGCCAGATCGTTGGCAATCGAACTCGCCGCAAACGGAATTCCGGTGCTGCTTGTCGATGCCGATCTTCGACATGGAAATCTGGACTCGCTTTTCAACTCAGGCCTTAAGCTGGGGTTGAATGAATTCCTGAGTGGGCAGGCCGTAATACAGGACATCATCCATCATCATCCAAGCGGTATCGACTTCATTCCAGCCGGCAATCCCAGTCTCCACCGGCACGCTCATCCGAGCGATGCGGCTGACATCATCGAGATGGCCCGCGCTCGAGGCGAAATCGTTGTCTTCGACAGCGCGCCTGTGCTCGCTTCAACCGAGACAATGCATCTGACAGCCTTGGCAGAACGAACGCTGGTGGTTGTAAAATGGGGAAAGACGAGCCGTCGCGCTATCGCATTCTGTCTGCAGCAGCTGAAAAGCGCGCGCAATGCTGAACTTTTCGTGGCTATAAATAATGTTAAACCGAAAATTCACGCCAAATACAACTTCAGCGACTCAGAATTATTCGCAAATTCCCTGATGAAATACCACGAATTCAATCCATGAATTCCGACAACACAAGTATTACTGATATCCGCCGAGAGAAAGCACGGAGACCGCAGTGAAAAATGCCAATAAAGTTGCGCTGATTACCGGCATAACAGGTCAGGACGGTGCGTATCTGGCTGAAATGCTCTTGGAGAAGGGCTATGTCGTTCACGGTCTCAAGCGCCGCTCATCGTCCTTCAACACCAGCCGCATCGAGCATCTCTATGAGGATCCCCATGTCGAAAATCCGCGCTTTATCCTGCATTTCGGGGACATAACCGATTCGACGAATCTCATCCGTGTCGTTCAGGAAACGCAACCGGACGAGATCTACAATCTCGCCGCACAGAGCCACGTTCAAGTCTCTTTCGAGACACCGGAATACACAGCCAACGCGGATGGGACCGGCACCCTTCGGCTGCTCGAAGCAATTCGCCTCCTCGGGCTGACCAGGAAGACCCGCTTCTATCAAGCCTCCACCTCGGAGCTCTATGGCAAAGTCCAGGAAGTCCCGCAGAGCGAAACGACGCCTTTTTACCCTCGATCACCCTACGCGGCAGCCAAGCTCTACGCCTACTGGATTGTGGTCAATTATCGCGAGGCATATGGCATGCACGCCTCGAACGGCATTTTGTTCAATCATGAAAGCCCGATCCGCGGCGAAACATTCGTGACCCGCAAGATCACCCGGGCGGCGGCTGCGATCCATCTCGGGCTGCAGGAAAGGCTCTATCTCGGCAATCTGGATGCCAAGCGCGACTGGGGACATGCACGAGAATATGTCCGTGGCATGTGGCTGATGCTGCAACAGGAACAACCGGAGGACTATGTCCTTGCGACCGGCGAAACGCACTCGGTTCGCTCCTTTGTCGACAAGGCCTTTGCCAAGGTGGGCATGGCAATCGATTGGCGTGGGAACGGAGTTGATGAAAAGGGATACGACAAAACATCCGGCCAATGTGTGGTGGAGATCGATCCGGCTTACTTCCGTCCGACTGAAGTCGATCTTCTGATCGGCGATCCGACGAAGGCGCACACCAAGCTCGGCTGGAAACACGAGACCAGTCTTGACCAACTGGTTGCGGAGATGGTTCGCGAGGACCTGAAAGTCATGGCGCGAAACGTTCCGTCGGTCGGCGTAACCAAAGGGTTTGCTTATGCCTGAGGTGATCTACAGCCTTGCCGGAAAAAAAGTCTATGTCGCGGGCCACCGCGGCATGGTGGGCTCTGCAATCGTGCGGCGCCTCGCATCCGAGGGCTGCGAGATTTTGACGGCCACCCGCGCCGAGCTCGACCTCAGACGGCAGGAACAGGTGGAAGTCTGGATGAGCAAGAATCGTCCCGACGCAGTCTTCCTGGCGGCGGCGAGAGTCGGCGGCATTCTCGCGAACGCTACCTATCCGGCCGACTTTCTTTACGACAACCTGATTCTCCAAGCTAACGTCATCCAAGCAGCCCATAGGGCTGACGTCGAAAAACTGATGTTTCTGGGCTCGTCCTGCATCTATCCGAAATTCGCCGAACAGCCGATCGTGGAGGGTTCGCTTCTGACGGGATCGCTTGAGCCCACGAACGAATGGTATGCGATCGCCAAAATTGCCGGATTGAAGCTCTGCCATGCCTATCGCAAACAGCACGGTCGCGATTTCATCTCGGCCATGCCGACCAATCTTTACGGTCCGGACGACAATTTTGACCTCGGGTCAAGCCATGTCATGCCGGCGCTCATACGCAAGGCGCATGAAGCCAAGATCAACGGGGAGCAGGAGATATGCATCTGGGGTACCGGCACGCCGCGGCGCGAATTCCTGCATGTTGACGATTGTGCCGACGCCTGCCTGCATCTGATGAAGACCTATTCTGCCGACAGTCATGTGAACGTCGGTTCTGGCGAAGACATTACCATCCTCGACTTGGCATATCTCGTCTCCGAGGTCGTCGGCTTCGAAGGCAAGATCAAGTGCGACCTTACTAAGCCGGATGGCACGCCACGTAAACTCTTGAACGTCGGCAAGCTTTGCGCTCTCGACTGGTCCCCCAAGATCGGCCTGAAGAAGGGCATCGCAGACGCCTATCGCTCCTTCCTTGACGGTCGTTATCTCGAACGCAGCAACAAGGTGATGGCTGGCGACTTGACCGGTCAAAGCGACATCAGTTTTGAGAGAGCCGAGACTTCCGCGCTGCATGCGACGCCGCTCTCTACGGTCGCACATCATCCTCGCGCATAGCGAATTTGCCCGAGGGATAAAAACCTTTGTCCGGGGGGACGCATATGCTGGGATGGGGCAGATAATGCAACCAGTAGAAATCAGGATTGCAGCGCTCATTTTCCTGATCGTCGTGTGGGCGGTGATTATCGGTGCGGCGATGGATTTTTTCGCGGTCGAGATACCGATATCGCTTGTCGCTCTCTTGCACGGATGATCTGCGTCAGATGGCTCGGCGAGATTGCCGTCATCGGAACTGTCGGACGACCATCGCTGCGGCAAAGTTGGCAGGTGCGGCCGTACCCACATGCGAACTGCTGGCCACCTTTCCCTGAAGCAGCCAAAGGCAGTCGCTCGATCACCGCTATCCCCGGGGGTGAATTGAACAAAACTCGTGTCGACGCCTTATCTGCCTTGAAGCTCCCTAAAGGCCAGGACCATGGACGTCAGGCAGACAATCGACGTGTTCGAACAGTGGCTGAGAACGTTCGTGTTGAGCGAATGGACGTTTTACCAATTCGGGATCATCGCCGTCGGTTACGTCGCAGCGTCCTTTCTAGCATCGCGCACTGAACCTGCATTGGAATCGAAAGCGAGACGCATCAAAGGCAACCCGGACCTGTTGCGCGTCATAATCGCTTTCATGCGCCGCTTGAAGTGGCTCTTCCTTGCGGTGTGGCTATGGCTTGCAAACGTCGTGCTGACTCAAACGACCTGGCCGTCGCGACGGTGGCTGGTCTCGACCGCCCTGACGCTGACGGCGGCGTGGTTCATCATCTCCGTTCTGACCAAGATTATCCGCAATCCCACCTTGTCGCGTTTCGTTGCAATCTTCAGTTGGAGCTATGTCGCGCTGTACGCACTCCGGCTTGACGATCCCGTGCTCTCCGCGCTCGATGGGCTGGCAGTCAATCTGGGGGCAGTGCGCCTTTCACTCCTTCTTGTGCTAAAAGTCGTCGTTTTGGCCGTCGCGCTCATCTGGGTCGCGGTTCTCGTCGGCAATGTCCTTTCCCATTGGGTGCAGAGGTCGGGCGACCTTTCGCCATCGATCAAAGTGTTGATCAGCAAGTTTATAAAAATCGGCTTGATCGTGATCGCCGGCGCAATTGCCTTATCAGCGACTGGCATCGACCTCACCGCATTGACCGTTTTTTCCGGCGCGGTTGGCGTAGGTATAGGGTTCGGCCTTCAAAAGGTCGTATCGAACTTCATCTCCGGCATCATCATCCTCCTCGACAAATCCATCAAGCCGGGCGACACGATCACGCTCGGCGATACTTTCGGTTCCATCCGCGATTTGCGCTCGCGGTTCGTCTCGGTCATCACGCGTGACGGCAAAGAATACCTCATCCCCAACGAGGACTTCATCTCCCAGCAGGTCGTCAACTGGTCGTTCTCCAGTGACTACGTCAGGATCGATGTCGACTTCGGCACGGCCTATGACAGCGACCCGCATGAGGTCGTCAGGATCGCAATCGCGACCGCCTCGACGGTGGATCGCGTCGCCAACGAGTACAGGGCGCCGGTATGCTGGCTTACCTGCTTTGGCGCTTCATCGCTGGATTTCCGGCTCCGCTTCTGGATCTCCGATCCCGCAAACGGCCTGACGAATGTCAGGGGCCAGGTGCTGATGGCGCTTTGGGACGCGTTCAAACAAGCCGGCATTTCCATCCCGTTCCCACATCGGGAAATCATCATGAAGACGCCTGTCGAGATCAAGCGGTCGCGCGAGGACTAACCGCGACGAGAATGTGCGGTGTCTGCAGACCTTATAGCCGAAGAGCTCTCTTACGCGAAGCGGATCGCTGTTCTCGCCCGCGCCTTTGCGGCAACTTCCTCCCGATCACGAGGCGGTTGGGAGGTCTCAAGCGAACCGAGCAGTTCGTGGGCGCATTTGGCGATCGACATGACCGCCTGCTCGAACGCCGCCTCATTGCGTTTCGACGGCTTGGTGGTTCCGCTCAACTTGCGAACGAACTGAAGCGCGGCGTCATGAATCTCCTCGTCCGTCGCCGGCGGATCGAAATTGAATAGCGGTTTGATATTTCTGCACATGACTTGCTCCCGTTCGTCTCCTCAAGTCTACGGAGAGGAGCGATAATTTCACATAAAGTAGTCGCGTGCGTGTGATTGACAAACAACCGTTTCGCCAAGGCGATCTTCCAGCGTCTCTGGAGGCCACGCCGAAGGGCGACAGGTGGTCGATCCCGATGTCCGCACACTTCCACCCGGCAGTCTCCTGCCCCGGCCACAGCTGTATCTCCGCTCTTCGACCGGTTCATTGATGATTGGGTTCGTGGACACAGACGCCTCAGGGAATGGTATTTACTGGTTTGCATATGCCTGTCGAACTTCGTTCTTCACACTAAGTTCCCCACATGGACCGAGCAACGCATCGGAATGACGGGACCCTCCCCTTGTTGTCCATCGTCTGCCCGGCCGAGAAGCTTGCCCCAAGGCACAACCGGCGACAGTGGAGCCGATCCATGGATATGACGCAAAGCCGAGATCGCATGGTAGAGCACCAGCTGATGCGACGTGGCATTGGCGATCGCAGCGTTATCGAGGCGATGCGCACGGTGCCGCGCGAAAAATTCGTCTCTCCAGGCTTCGAGGAATTCGCCTATGAGGATGCGCCGCTGTCGATCGGCGAAGGCCAGACGATTTCTCAGCCGTTCATCGTCGCTCTGATGCTCGAAAAAGCCGATCTGAAAGCCGGCCACAAAGTGCTCGAGGTCGGGACGGGCTCCGGCTACGCCTCAGCCCTGATGAGCCGGATCGCGAGACAGGTCTATTCCATCGAGCGCCATGAAAGGCTGGCGCTTCAGGCCAGAGAACGGTTCGAGACGCTTGGATACGACAACATTGACGTTCGCGTGGGTGACGGCAGCAAGGGCTGGCCGGAAGCCGCCCCGTTCGATGCCATTATCGTTTCTGCGGCAGCACCCGAAGTACCGTCCGCCTTGAAGGAGCAGTTGGGCCTCGGAGGGCGGCTCGTCATCCCGGTCGGCCGCGGCCAGGAGCAGCGCCTGAAACGCGTCACGCGCACCGGGGCCGCTGCTTTCGAGGAAGACGATCTCGGCGGAGTGGTCTTCGTTCCGCTGATCGGGGAAGACGCCTGGACTGCCGCACATCCGATGTACACGGCAACGGTGCCCTTATCGCCGGGAACTTTTGCGTCCGGCGCAGATTCTCCGCCGAACGCACAGGCAGAGGGCATGGGAGAAATGCATAAACTGCCTGCGCTGCCCGAAGGCGTGCTTGACCATACCGAATTCCAGCAACGGTTCTGGGCGGTTCAACGTCTTTCCTGGATCATCTTCACGCTTCTTCTGGCGACCTGCTTGATGGGTTTACTGGGAAGAGGCGGGCCGTTTTCGCGGCAAACATTCCTCTTGTCCGACGGGTCCGTGGACTTTCCCGTCATCTCCCGATGGAATGCTCCCGAGGATATGACGGTGAATTTCACGGCGTCATCCGAAGACAGGGTCTTCACGATCGATGCCGCCTTTCTTCAAACCTTCTCGGTTCAGGGCATCGACCCGCCCCAGAAGGCGACCTTCGCGCGCGAGGGCCGGATAGGTTACATCTTCCCGGCCGATCCGGCAGGACCGACACAGATCGTGTTCCGGCTGCAGACGCAGCTCCCCGGCGCTCATCGCGCCACCATCGGCATGGGCCGAGAGGTCCATACCCAATCCACGTTCATCTTTCCATGAGGGCGGCACGGTGGACGCAGTATTCCGCGGACTGGCAATTTATTTCACGCTGCTCGTGATCATCCGCTTGTCGGGAAGACGGACGTTGGCGCAGATGACGCCGTTCGACCTGGTCATCGTGCTGGTTATCTCCGAAACCACGCAGCAGGCGATGCTGGGCGACGACTTCTCCATCACCAACGCCATCATCCTGATCCTGACGCTGTTTACCACCGACATCGGCCTCTCCTATGTGAAGAGGTGGTGGCCGCGCGCAGCGCATATCATCGATGGAGTTCCAACCGTCCTGGTAACGGACGGCGTCTACGACGAAGGCGCGCTCAAAGGAGCCCGCCTGCAGAAGGAAGATGTCATGCAAGCGGCCCGAAGCCAGGAAGGCATCGAAAGCGTGACGGAGATAAAATTTGCGATCCTCGAAGTGAGCGGCAACATCAGCATCATCAAGAAGCAGAAATCCGGCTGACAACAGGGGAACTCTCGCCCTGCGTGTGCCACCTGAGGGAAAGCGCCGATCTGCCTCAGAAGGACAGGTCGAGCGCCCTGCCTTCGAACAGACGGTCGCGGGAGCCTTCCAGATGGGCCCTCATCAGCCTTTGCGCATCATCGGCACGCCCGTCGGCGATCGCCTTGTAGATGGCGTTATGTTCTTCATAGACCTGTTCCAGCCCCTGGCGGGGTCCAAGCAGCGACAGGCCGTGGAGATGCATACCGACGGCGATATGGGCCTTCAGCGCATCGATCGAAGCCGTGTAATAGTGATTGTTGGCTGCCTCGGTCACGGCGCGGTGGAAGATGAAATCGGCATCGGTGCGGTGAAGCTGATGGCTGGTCGCCTCGCGCAGATCCGCAAGGGCGCTGGCGATCTTCTGGATCGCCTGCTCGTTGCGGCGCTTGGCGGCGAAATAGGCGGCGGCTGGCTCGATGGTCAGGCGGAATTCGTAGCAGCGCTGGATATCGGCGATCGTCTTGACCGGCGAATAGGCGAGCTGCGTCGTCGGTGATCCATGGGCGCTGACGAAGGTGCCGGCGCCCTGCCTCGCATAGACCATGCCCTGATCGCGCAGGCGGGCCAGCGCATCGCGGACGATCGGACGGGAAACACCCAGCATCGAGGCAAGTTCATGTTCGCCGGGCAGGCGCGAATCCGGCGGATAGTTCCCGCCGCGGATACGCTCGAGCAGCTGGTCGAAGACACGGTCGACCAGTTTGACGGCCTTGCCGCGCTCCGGCTTGCCCGGCGGGCCGGCTTCCGCCTTCAAAGATTCGCCGTTCACTTCAACCACGTCATTCTCCCCGGCGGTATCTTATGCCGCCTGATTCCGAAGAACCAGTTTTAACAAACTATCCGGCTTACCGAAGCCCCCCGACTTGACAGCGCACCGAAAAGACCGCCAGTCGGCGCCCGTCACATCGAACCAGGGGACGCCGGCCTCGATCTCGCCCTTCGGCATGAGCACTCTGACACCAAGCGCCTGGAAAACCGCAAGCGCCGTATCGCCGCCGCCGACCATCAGCATATCGGGTCTCGTATCGTCGATCACCCTTTTGACGCCTGCCGCAAAATCACCGGCGACGAGCGCCGCATCGGCCGCCATTTCGCCGCTGCAGCGCAGCAGCACCGGCAGCGCCAGGCCCTCCCCGCATTCGATTTGCCCCATCGGGGCATCCACCACCATACGCAAGGCGCCCGAGGCTTCGAGCCGGTTCATCTGGGCGGAGGTGATTGGATCGCGCGAGCCGAAGGCAAACAGCGTGCGCGGGGTCGCCGTAAATTCCGTCACCGGCCGCTGCCCGGTTTCGCCGAGCCGGCGGGCGAAGGCCGCGCCGAGGCCGCGCGCGCCGACGCCAAGCGTCGTCAGCCAGACATGACCCTCGACGATCTGATCGAGATCGGTATCATTCTCGGCATCGGCTACGACAACATTATCCCCGCGGCCCGCGAACAGATCGGCAATCGGCAGCGGCCTGTCGACACCCCGGCCGACAACGCAGCCGCGGTAGGTCAGGCGCTCCTGATCGGGAATGGCGGGCGCCACCAGGATATTCCTAAGGCCGAGCGCATCCGCCAGCGCCAGGCTTTCCGCCGCGACATTGCCCTTCAGCCGGGAGTCGATCTTCTTCATGACGACGGCAGGCCTCACATCACGCAACACCTTCGTCGCCGATCGCACCCTTTCGGCGGCTTCGTGCTCGCCAAGCGCGCGCGAGGCGGTATTGACGACGACGACATCGCAGCCGGTGGCGATCGCAGCCTGCGCCGCGTCGACATCGACGGCGACCGCGACCGACAGGCCGGCCGAGACGAAGGGCGTGCCGGTATCGAGCGCACCCGTCAGATCGTCGGCGATGATCGCGGCCTTCAGCGTCATGCGATCTGCTCCGTATTGACCGCGTGGCAAGCGACGAGATGGCCGGGCTTGGCTTCCTTCCAGACAGGGATGACCTTGCTGCAGACATCCATGGCGATCGGGCAGCGCGTGTGGAAACGGCAGCCGGACGGCGGGTTCAGCGGGCTCGGCACATCGCCCTGCAGGATCTGGCGCTGGCGGGTGCGCTCATGTTCCGGATCGGTTTCCGGAACGGCCGACAGCAGCGCCCGGGTATAGGGATGCAGCGGATTGTCGAACAGTTCCTCGCGGCTGGCAAGCTCGGCCAGCCGCCCGAGATACATGACGCCGACGCGGGTGCTGATATGGCGCACCACCGCCAGGTCATGGGCGATGAAGAGGTAGGTCAGTCCGTATTTTTCCTGCAGATCGAGCAGCAGGTTGATGATCTGCGCCTGGATCGACACGTCGAGCGCCGAGATCGCCTCGTCGCAGACGATGAATTTCGGCTGGCAGGCAAGCGCCCGGGCGATGACGACGCGCTGGCGCTGGCCGCCTGAGAGTTCGTGCGGGTAACGCTGGGCAAAACGTGTCGGCAGCCCGACATCGGTCAGCAGCGCCGCCACCTTCTCCTTCAGCTCGCCCTTGGTGCAGAGCTTGTGAAAGAGGATCGGCTCGCCGATCGCCTCGCCCACCGTCATGCGCGGATTGAGCGTCGAATAGGGATCCTGGAAGACGATCTGCAGGTCGCGGCGGAAGGGCCGCATCTGCTTTTCATCAAGCATGGCGAGATCCTGGCCCTTATAAACGACCCTGCCGCTGGTCGCCTTGTAGAGGTTGAGGATGGTGAAGCCGGTCGTCGATTTGCCGCAGCCGGATTCGCCGACGAGGCTCAGCGTCTCGCCCTCCATGATATCGAGATCGACATTGTCGAGGGCATAGACGGTCGCCGAGCGCTCACCGAAGGCGCCGAGCTTGACGTGGAAATGCTTGACGAGGTTTTCGACCTTGAGCAGCGGTTGAGCAGCCATCACGCGGCCTCCTGCATTCTCTGAACGACGAAACAGGCGGCGCGGTGATTGCTGCTGCCGCTCAAGGGTTCGAGCCGCGGTACCTTCTCGTGACAGATCGCCTCGACGAGCGGGCAGCGCGGCGCAAACGGGCAGCCCTTCGGCCGGCGCCCCGGCTCCGGCGGCGTGCCGCCGATCGAGCTCAACCGGCTTGCCGGCGGATCGGACAGTTTCGGGATCGAGGAGAGCAGGCCGCGCGTATAGGGATGGCTCGGGCGGGCATAGAGCTCATCGACCGGCGCATCCTCGACGACCGTGCCGGCATAAAGCACGGCGACACGGTCGACGAGGCCGGCGATCAACGCCAGATCATGGGTGATCCAGACGACGGACATGCCGAGCTTGGCGCGCAGATCCTTCACCAGATCGACGATCTGGGCCTGGATGGTGACGTCGAGCGCCGTGGTCGGCTCGTCGGCGATCAGCAGCTTCGGATTGCAGGCAAGGCCGATCGCGATCATCACGCGCTGGCGCATGCCGCCTGATAGTTCATGCGGAAATGCCTGCAGCCGCTCATCGGGACCGGGAATGCCGACCAGGCGCAGGAGTTCGACGGCCCGGGCGCGGGCTTCCGCCTTTTTCATTTTGCGGTGATAGATCAGCGGCTCGCAGATCTGATCGCCGACACGCATGACGGGATTGAGCGAGGTCATCGGGTCCTGGAAGACGAAACCGATATCGCCGCCGCGCACCTTGCGCAGCTCGCCATTCGACATGGTCTGCAGGTCGCGGCCGTCGAAGGTCGCCGTTCCCTTGGCGACCTTGATCTTGTTCGGCAGGAGCCGCATCAGGCTCAGCATGGTGAGGCTCTTGCCGCAGCCGGATTCGCCGACGACGCCGAGCGTCTCGCCCTTGTCGACATGGAGATCGATGCCGTCGACGACGACAGCCGGGCCGTTGCGGCCATCGATCTCGACGGTGAGGTTCCTGACATCGAGCAGGCGTTCTGTGTTTTGCGTGTCCATCATTTGCTGCCCCGCGGATTCAGCGCGTCGTTGAGGCCGTCGCCGAGGAAGCTGAAGGCAACCGAGGCAAGGCCGAGCACGGCGGCCGGAGCGGCGAGAAGATGCGGATAATGCTGCCAGACGCGAAGGCCGTCCGAGATCATGTTGCCCCAGCTGGGAGTCGGCGGGTTGACGCCGACGCCGAGGAAGCTGAAGGCGCTTTCCAGCACCATCGCCGTGCCGAGACCGGCACTGACCGAGACGATCAGCGGCCCGAGCGCATTCGGCACGACATAACGCTTGATGATGACCCAGTTCGACAGGCCGAGCGCCTGGGCCGCGGTGATATAGGGCCGGCTGCGGATCGACAGGACCTGGGCGCGCACCAGGCGGGCGTAAGGCGGCCAGGAGATCAGCGCCATCGAGCCGAAGACGAGGATGAAATCCACCCAGATCGTCTGGCGGTAGAAGGGATTGAGGGTCTCAAGGTAACGCGCCTCCATCCAGCGGGTGATCGGCGACTTCAGCGACGCATTGATGACGACGACGAGCAGCAGGTTGGGAACCGACATCGTCACGTCGGTCAGCCACATGATGACGCGATCGAAGGGATTGCCGAAGAAACCGGCCACGGCACCCAGCGTGAGGCCGATCAGCACCGCGAAGAAGGTGACGATGACGGCAACGAGGAAAGCGGTCCGCGTGCCGAAGACCACGCGGCTGAAGACGTCACGGCCGAGATCGTCGGTTCCGAAGAGATGGCTCATCGACGGCAGCGCGTTGCGGGCGTTGAGGTCCTGGCCGAGATAGTCATAGGGCGTCAGGTAAGGCCCGAAGATCGCCGTGAAAGCGAGGATCAGCACGATGACGAGACCGAAGACGGCGAGCTTGTTGCGCTTCAGCCGATACCAGGCGTCGCGCCACAGGTTGACCGGCTGCTCCTCGATGGTTTCAGGGGTGGAAAGAGGAATTGCGGACATGGTCAGCGGCTCCTTCTTGCATCATTGGCGCGTGGATCGAGCAGCGGATAGAGCACGTCGACCAAAAGGTTCGACACCATCACCAGGAACGATCCGATCAGCGTGATCGCCAGGATGACGGGGTAATCGGAATTGATCAGCGCCTGCACCGTCAGCCGGCCGAGACCCGGCAGGCCGAAGACCAGTTCGACGAAGATCGCGCCGTTGACGATGGTGATCATGATCAGGCCGAGCTGCGTCACCACAGGCGTCAGCACCGGCCGCAGGATGTGGCGTAGCGCCACGACGATCTCGGGCACGCCCTTGGCGCGGGCGGTGCGGACGAAATCCTCCGACAGCACCTCGATGACGGCGGCCCGGGTCTGGCGCACGATCAGCGCGATCGGCTGGAAGGAAAGTACCAGCAGCGGCAGCAGGATGCGCACATCGAAGATGCCGCCCCAGCCATAGGGCACGCTCGCACCCGGCAGCAGCACGATGAGGCCGACCATCAGCAAGGGACCTGCGACATAGGCCGGGATCGCCCAGAGGAAGAGCGCGGAGCCCAGAATGGCGTAGTCGAGGCGCGAATTCTGGTTCAGCGCCGCGATCATGCCGAGCGGGATCGCGACGATGGTCGTCAGGATGACGGAACAGAGGGCAAGCTGGAAGGAAACCGGGGCCGCGGCCGAGACCATTGCCCAGACGGCGCGGCCGGAAGTCAGCGAGTTGCCGAACTGGCCGTGCAGCAGGTTCCAGATGTAAAGGCCGAATTGCTCGATGAAGGGCCTGTTGAGGCCGGCGCTTTCGCGGATGGCTTCGATGCGCTGCGGATTATAGGCGACGTCGCCCGGCGCGCGCAGGAAGATCAGCTTGATCGGATCGCCGGCGCCATAAAAGGCCAGCGCGTAGACCGCCAGCATCACCACCAGAACGGATGGAATCCAGATGGCAAACCGGGTTAGCACGTAGCGCAGCAAGGCCACCTCCCACCTGTTGTCGATGCGGCCCGGCTTTGGCAAAGCGCAGCCGATCGCATCTCTTCTTGAAATTTGCGCGAAGACCTTGCGGCCTTCGCGCGTTTATCGCCAGAAACGATAGGCCCAATCAGCCGATGGAAATGTTCCAGGGTTCGGCGATCTGCCAGTCGAGGTTCTTCTCCATGCCCTTGACCTCCTTGGTGGCCCAGCGCGACATTGCCTGAGAATACCATGGGATGAAGGCCCAATCCTCGCGGAACGCCTTCTGGGCTGCCTGGGCGAGAGAGATGCGCTGCGGATCGTCCGCAGCCTTGGTCGCCGCTTCGGCAAGGGCGCTGTCGACCTTGTCGTTCTTGTATCCACCGAGCTTGTTCTGCGCGTTCGACGAGGTCGAGGCGATGCTGCCCGCCAGATAGGAGACGGCATCGGGAACACGGGTGCCGACGTCGTCGCGGAAGATCTGGACCGAGTTCTGATCCGGACCGGCATAGGCGTCCTGCTGCGGTTTCATGTCGACGGCCGTGATGCCGAGATTCTGGCGCCACTGCTCGGCGATGAACTGGGCGGCGGCCTGAATGGCCGGCGCCGAAATGCCGACGAACAGGATCTTCGGCAGGCGCTCGGGCCCGCCATAGCTCGATTCGGCAAGCAGCTTCTTGGCGGCTGCCGGATCATAGGGAAAGGGTTCGAAGCCGGAATTGTCGGCGCCGGGAACCGAATTGAGGATCTGATCGGCCTTCTTGTGCGGCCCATCGGGATAGGACGCCTTGAACAGGCCGTCGCGATCGACCGCCATGATCAGCGCCTGGCGGACCTTCGGATCGTCCATCGGCGCGCGGGAGATGTTGAACCAGAAGTGCTGGCTGGTCGGGATCAGCGGGCCGGCCGAGAATTCCGGGCCGAGATCCTGGATGATCGTCGAGGTGACGAGCTCGGTATGGGCGTTGAACTCGCCGGACTTGATCAGCGAGGTCGCCGTCACATTGTCCTCGATCGAGGTGATGTCGATGCGGGCAAGCTTCGGCTTCGACCCAAAGAAGTTCTCATTCGGCTCGAATGTGATCTTGCCGGCATCGATATCGATGCTCGTCAGCTTGAAGGGGCCGGAGAAGACCGGCTTGTTTTCGGGCTTATACCAGTCGATGATTTCCTCGCCGTCGCTGCCGCGCGATTGCGACGCTTTGGTGATCGGCGCGATGTGGTTTGCCAGGCGCATGAAGAAGATCGGATCGGCAGCGGCGAGCGTCACCACGACTGTTCCCTCATCAGGAGTCGCCACACCGGTCAACTCGTTGCCGGAGCCGGCGGCGATTTCGGCGTAACCCTTGACCTTGCTCAGCACCTGGTCGGCGCGCTGGCTCTTGGTGTTCGGCATCGAGGCGACTTCCCACGATCCCTTGACGTCGGCCGCGGTGATCTTGCTGCCATCGGAGAAGACGGCCTTGGGATCGATCTTGAAGGTCCACACCGTGTTGTCGGCCGATTCCCAGCTGGCGAAGACGTAAGGCGTGATATTGCCCTGGCTGTCGAAATACATCGGCGCCGCCCACCAGATCGAATTCCAGCGGAACGTCCTGCCGCCGCCGCGCAGCGGCGACCAGTCCTGGTCGAAGGCCGGATGCGCGACCTTCAGGACCTGGCCTTCATCGGCCATCACGATGCGGGCATTCATCCCGAACACGGTGAGGCCGACGCCGGCCGCAAGACCGAGCTTCAGCGCGTTGCGGCGCGATAGATTGGTTTTTTCAGATTGATCAAAAGACATGGCATTCCCTCCCACGGTGAATTCGGCAGCGCTCTCCCTGCACCTGCCAGGCGCAGCACAATCCGTCCCATATCGTTCTCTCGTTATTGTAAATATGTCAACAAAAAATCGCATTTTTTGTTGCAACAAAATTTATGGCGAAAAATATCATAACGATAACAAATAGATAATTTTTCAATCCGGAATGAACGCATTTTGTCTTCTTGACAAAAGCGCTGCAATGGAAAAGCTTTTCGCAATCCATCGCGACAGACGAATGACAATTGCCCGTGCAGCCGTGCGGTTCGAACGCGCACCGGAAAAGACAGGACGCACCGAGGAGGGCGGAATGAGCCACAGGATCACAGGCGTTTTCAGCGCGGCCGCAACGCCGCTGACGGCAGACAATACGCCGGACCTCACCCTTTTCACCGATCACTGCCGGCGGCTGCTGGCCGAGGGATGTCATGGCGTGGCGCTGCTCGGGACGACGGGCGAAGCCAATTCCTTCTCCGGAGCCGAGCGCCGCGCCATATTGGAGGCAGCTGTGAAGGCCGGCATTCCGGCCGACAGGCTTTTGCCGGGGACTGGCGTCGTCGCCGTTCCGGAGACCGTGGAACTGACGCGGCACGCCCTGTCGCTCGGCGTCACCAAGGTGGTGATGCTGCCGCCCTTCTATTACAAGGGCGTCTCCGACGACGGCCTCTTCGCCGCCTATTCGCAAGTTCTGGAAAAGGTCGCCGACACGCGCCTGCAGGTCATCCTCTATCATATTCCGCAGGTCTCGGGCGTGCCGCTCTCCATTCCGCTGATCGGCCGGCTGATTGCGGCCTTCCCGGAAACGGTCGTCGGAATCAAGGAATCTGCCGGCGATTTCAATAACATGCAGGCCATCATCGCAGCCCATCCCGGTTTCTCGGTCCTGGCCGGCGCCGATCCGCTGCTGCTGCCGCTGATGAAGGCCGGCGGCGCCGGCTGCATCACGGCGACCTCCAATCTGGTGGCGGATTCGCTGCGCACCATCTACGACCATGTCCATGACGAGGCGCGTGCCGCCGAGGTCGAGGCGGCGCAAGCACGCATCAACGCCTATCGCACGCTTTCCAATTCCTATGTCCAGATCCCGACCATCAAGGCAATGGTGGGATTGAAGACCGGCAATCCCGCCTGGAAGCGCACGCGCGCGCCGCTGCTGCCGCTTGATGAGACGGACTATGCCGCGCTCGCCGAAAGCTACGCCAAGCTGCCTTGAGGAGATCCGCCATGAGTTTTACCGGCCTGCCTTCGGAAGCCGTGCCCGCTTTGATGACCGGGATCGTTGCCCCTCACTCTTCAGTCGAAGGGCGCGCCGATGCCTATCTGCCTTCGCCCTGCATCCAGAACCATGCAGCCAATCTCGCCTTTCTGCTCGACGGTACGCTGAACTGCGTCTGGTTCGGCGGCACGATGGAGGGCATGGGCGATATTTCGATTTACATGTCGCGGCTGGCGCCCGGCTCCGAGCGCTGGTCCGAGCCGGAAAAGATGAGCGACGATCCCGAGAAATCCGAGCAGAACCCATTGATTTTCAACGCCCCGGACGGAAAGACGTGGCTGCTCTATACCTCGCAGACCTCGGGCAACCAGGATGGCTCGATTGTCAAATGCCGGATATCGGATGACGGCGGCAAAAGCTTCGGCCCGGTTCGCATCCTCTGCGACAGCCCCGGCACCTTTGTTCGCCAGCAGATCGTCGTCAACGGCAGAGGCGACTGGCTGCTGCCGGTCTTCCGCTGCGTCGGCCTTAGCGGCCAGCGCTGGAGCGGTGATGCCGATACGGCTGCGGTGCTGATCTCGCGCGACGGCGGCGCGAGCTGGCAGATGCGCGATATTCCCGACAGCATCGGCGCCGTGCACATGAATATCCTGCCGCTCGGCGGCGGCGATATGATCGCCTTCTACCGCAACCGTTTCGCCGAAAACATTCTATCCAGCCGATCGTCCGATGGCGGCGAGAGCTGGAGCGCGCCCGAGCCGACCGAACTGCCGAACAACAACTCCTCGATCCAGGCAACCGTGCTGAATGATGGAGCAATCGCAATGGTTTACAACCATTCGAATGCAAGTACCTCGGATGCGCGGCGCCAATCTCTCTACGACGAAATCGAGGGGGACGAGGCCTCGGAGGCCGTTATTGTCGCCGATGTCGGCCGCAAGGCGATCTGGGGCGTTCCGCGGGCACCGCTCAGCCTTGCAATCTCGAAGGATGGGGCCAGGAGTTTTCCCTATCGCATCGATCTCGATACCGGTGACGGCTTCTGCCTCAGCAACAATTCCAAGGATTCGCTGAACCGCGAATTCTCCTATCCCTCGATCATCCAGGGCGGCGACGGCACGCTCCATATCGCCTACACCTATTACCGGCGCGCCATCAAATATGTGCGCCTCGCCTCGCAATTGCTGCCGTAAGCGACGCGGCAGCCGGAAGATTGTAAACCTGCATCCGATCGCGCGCGAAAGGATGCAGGCCCCGCCTTCGTTGAGCCGACCAGGCGACAAGAAATTGACAAGAGGCGTGCGCCGGCGAATGGCGGCCAGACCCTTCGCGCCCGAAAAGTATCCCCCTCGATAATTTTCTCTAATACGCTGATATCATTATATATAATAACACACTACCGCTTCATCGAGGACATAAGCGACCACATATCGGACGATAAAAATTTCCGTACCTTGGAATGCCGGCTTGACATTGATCTTACAACTTTACAATAAAGAGGGCGACGAAATTGTTGCCGCAAGATCTTGCAGGGAGGACTGGTTCATGGCCAGCTTGGATTCGCCGATCACGATCGTTCGGCCGCATCTGATCGAATTCGGCATCGGCACGGCGGGAAAGCTCGGCAAATGGGCTGCCGAAAAGGACTATCGGCGCACGCTTGTCATCTCCGATGCTTTCAACGCCTCACGCATCGACGTGCTGGAATTGAAGGGCGAGGTGACGGTCTTTGCCGAAGTGACGCCCGAGCCGGATACGGCCAACCTCGAAAAGGTGCTCGCGGCGGCGAACGGCGCCGACGCCGAGCTGATCGTCGGATTCGGCGGCGGCAGCGCCATGGACCTGGCAAAACTTGCCGCCGTTCTTGCCGGCTCCGCGCAGACCCTGCATGACGTCGTCGGCCCGAACAAGGTGCATGGGCCGCGCAAGGCGGCACTCGCCCAGGTGCCGACGACCTCGGGCACCGGCAGCGAGGCCGGCATCCGCGCGCTCGTCACCGATCCCAAGACGATGGCCAAGCTTGCGGTCGAAAGCCTGCACATGCTGGCCGACATCGCAGTCATCGATCCGGCCCTGACCTTTACCGTGCCGGCGCGCACCACGGCCGCCACCGGCGTCGACGCGATGGCCCATTGCGTCGAGGCCTTCACCAACCGCAAGGCCCATCCGATGGTCGACATCTATGCGATCGAGGGAACGCGGCTGGTCGGCAAATATCTCGCCCGCGCCGTCAAGGACGGCAACGACGCTGAAGCGCGCGCCGGCCTGTCGCTCGCCTCGCTTTACGGCGGCTTCTGCCTCGGCCCGGTCAACACCGCCGGCGGCCATGCGCTTGCCTACCCCCTCGGCACGCGCTGGCATGTGGCGCATGGTGCGGCCAATGCGCTGATCTTCCCGCATGTGCTTGCCTTCAACACGCCGGCGGCCCCTGAGAAGACGAAAACGGTGATGGAGGCGCTCGGGCGCCGGACCTCCGACAACATCGCATCCGTCTTCGATGCGGCTTACGCTTTCTGCGCCGAACTCGGCATCGAGATGAAACTCTCCGCGCTCGGCGTGCCGGAAAGCGATCTCGACGCCATGGCTGACGACGCTTTTGCCATCCGCCGTCTGCTCGACAACAATCCGCGCGATCTGACGCGCGCCGATATTCGCTCGATCTACGCAGCCGCGTTCTAGAAGGGATTTTGACGATGGACAGGAATGCGAAAGTCGCCGTGACGCTTGGTGATCCCGCCGGCGTCGGCCCCGAGGTGATCGTCAAGGCCCTGGCGGCCCTTCCCAAAGAAGAGCGCCGCGACTTCGTCATCGTCGGCAATGTCGAAGCGCTGGAGCGCGCCGACCGCGCCACCGGCGCCGGCCTGAAATTCGGTCCTGCCCATGCCGGCGGCGACAGGATCGCCGTCGATGAAGTCGCACTCAGTGCGGCCCTGCCCGAAATCGGCAAGGTCAGCCCGGTCGCCGGCGATGCCTCGGTGCGCTATATCACCCGCGCCGTCGACCTCGCCATGTCAGGGCAAGCCGATGTCATCGTCACTGCGCCGATCAACAAGGAAGCGATGAACCTTGCCGGCCATCACCATGACGGCCATACCGGGCTTCTCGCCCATCTCACCGGCTCGAAGAGTTCCTTCATGCTGCTTGCCTCCGAGCGGCTGAACACCATACATGTTTCCACCCATATCTCGCTGAAGGGGGCGATCGAGCGCGCGAGGACGGAGCGGGTTCTCGCCACCATCGAGGCCGGCCACCGGCACTTCCTGCGGCTCGGCAAGAAGGCGCGCATCGCCGTTGCCGGTCTCAACCCGCATTGCGGCGAAAACGGCCTGTTCGGCACCGAGGACACGGAATTCCTGGCACCCGCCGTCGAGCAGGCGCAGGCAAAGGGCATCGACGTCGTCGGCCCGATCTCGGCCGATACGGTCTTCGCCCGCGCCTATAACGGCGCCTTCGACCTCGTCATCGCCCAATATCACGACCAGGGCCATATCCCGATCAAGCTCGTCGCCTTCGAGACGGCGGTCAACGTCTCGCTCGGCCTGCCGATCGACCGCGTCTCGGTCGACCACGGCACCGCTTTCGACATTGCCGGCACCGGCAAGGCCAACCACGTCAACATGCTCTCGGCCATCGCCTATGCCCGGCTGATGGCGCGCTCGCCGCGGCAGAGCGCATAATCAGACGAGATCCGTTGACGGCTTATCGAGCTGGCCGAGCCCGCATGGTCATGGTTTTGTCTACGAGACGAGCCGTTCCGTAAGCGAAACACACGACCGCGCTGAGAAGCACGAAAAAAGCGAGAGGGCCGCTCAATCCGACCGACCCGGCGACTGGCTTGAAAACACCGATCACACCGCGGTGCAGAATGTAGACGGGGTAGGAGATATAGCCCACCCACGTCGCCAACCTCTCGGCTTTTCCAGGCATCTCCAGAAAGAGGCCAAGCATCACGATGAGCGGCGCCAGGGCCATCGCGAACATCAGATCGTAATAAGGCCGCATGAGGGAAGGAACCGGCGCGGCCATGAAAATCATCAGAAGAAGGCACGGCAGGATCGCTGTCCAACCTTTCCTCCAGGCCGGCATGCCACCGAATAGACGGCTGATCACGACCCCTGCAGTAAATGAAAACATGACCCTTGGGAGACCACCTATTGCGGAAGGCCATTCCCAGCCGATATTCAACACACCGTACTTAAGACCCACAAAGGCCAAAAGCGCAGCTGAAACCAAAGCGACGAGGCAAAGGGCACGGACAGAGAGCCGGAAGAGCCATAGCGCGAAGACTATGTTTACCAACAGCTCCCAGAACATCGACCATGCAGGGCCATTGATTGGAAACATACCCTGCATTGGGTTGGTTTGAAGGAAATACATCGGGCTGGGCAGAAAAATCCCGTTGGCAACGGTCGACGCCAACAGGTCAATGACGCTCTGATGTCTCAGACCCCAGCCTGTTAACAATATGATCTGTACGAGACCGACCAAAATTCCGATCAAATAGAGCGGATAAAGGCGCTTGATTCGAGCCGCCATGAACGCCGGGAACGGCAGGCCACGTGCAAGCCGTTTTCCATAAATCTCGGCGATAATAAACCCGCTGAGTACGAAGAAAAAGTCGACCGCCAGATAGGCCGACGGGGCATATCGTTCCTGGAAATGTGTGGCGACAACACAGATCGCGGCAAAGCCGCGCATTGCATCCAGGGAATAGTAACGGCTGCGGTCGGGATTCGAGACTTCTGCGGCGTCAATCGTCGATGGCGAATAACCGCGGTCGAGACTGGTCATCTGATCGATATCCTATTCGCTTGTGCCTGAGCGGCGTTCAGATGCGGTGGATTGAAACTGACATCCGTGCCGACCACTTTGCGCATCAGTGGCTCCTCCGCAAGGCTGGTCTGCGGAGGAGCCCCGATATCACGATTGATGTGCCACAGGGTCGACAAGCTCGTCCCTGTTGGTTTTGCGCTGTCGTACCTGCTTTATGCTGCCGATCAAGACATTGAGATGAGATCTGCACAGAACAAAGATCAGGCAGCAATATGCAATTCCGCCGGCGACGATTTCCACGGCCAGACGTGGATAGGGGGACCAATGAATGAGCGATTCATGCAGGAGCAAAACCACAGCGACCATTCCTGCACAAGCCAAGCTGGGCCGAAGAAACTGCATCAGATAGGCCCCGACACTCAGCTCGATGTGGCGCGAAACCTTCCAGCTGGTGATTGGCCAAAACAACAGAACTTCGATCATAATCGCGAAAACAACTATTGTGACGCCGAAAGGATAAAGAACTGCGATCGTCACGAGCGTGAGGAGATTTCGTGCCAGCTGGTAGTAGAACCACCAATCCATCTCCCCCTGGCTCTTGATCAAGGATGCCTGCACGTAGCCGATCCCAGCCATCAACCCGATAACGCAGTAGAACCGAACCGGCCAAACGGCCTCGATCCAATGCGCACCGAAAATTGTCGTGATCGCATCGCCGGCAACTGCGGCAAGGCCGATGAAGACGGGGTAGGAAACCAGGGCGCAGCCAAACGTCGCCATCAAAAATGCTTCTCGAACCTTCTTCGGATCGGTTCGCAACGAGGACAGCAAGACGTGTGTGACCGATGTTAAGCCCCCGGCGATGACGTTGTTGATCATATCGAACAAACGCTTCGAGAAATTATAGATACCGAGCGCTGACGGGCTCAGGAGCACGCCGATGATCAAATTGTCCAAGCTCATCGTTTGTAAGAACCGAGTGCCGGATGCAAAAAAGCCGTAGTGCAGCAGATCGTTCAGGCTTTCTCTCTTCACGTGAAGCCCGGGCGACCACCCTGCACCCCAGAAAGCAGCGCCGCATGATGCCGCCGTGGCCGCGATCTGGGCAATCGCAAGCGCCCACAAGCCGAAACCCGCGAGAACCAAAACAAGGCAAATACAACCAGAAGTAATTGTGGCGATAACAGTCCGGACGGCGACGAGGTGGAATGACATCTTCCTGTTGACGATCGCATTCGGAACGACGGCCGTGAAGTCGAAGAACACCTTCAGTCCCATGATGTAGATAAGGGACGTGATTTCCTTATGTCCCACGTAGGCCGCGATGGGCGAAGCGGCGACACACAAAACGCCATAGACCAAGAATGAAAAAGCAAGCGAAAGCATAAATATCGTATCGAGGTGGCTTCGCCTTATTTCGGATCGCTGTATGATTGCTTCACCAAATGCGGTCGGTCCAAAACTGCCGGCAAACGACACGATGCTGAATGCCAGCGCAACAAGACCGAAATCCTGAGGCTGGAGGACTCGAGACGTCACCACGAAAACTGCGAAGGTGAGGACTGTCGGAATGAGCGTGCTCATCGCCGACCAGAAGGCACCCGTTACGGCTGCGGCGGATCGGTTCTTATTGACATGGCTGAATAGAATATCATCGTCTCGTACAACCGACAAAACTGAGCTCCTACAGGGAATCAAACTATAGAGGGATGAGGGACGAGATCCGGGGCGGGAAGACCGGGACGCAGATCTATCGGTCTACTCGACTTGTACCAGGTGCCGTTCATCTCATACGGGAGGCGGGACATGGCCGCCAAAAGCTCACTGGCATTTGTCGCTTTCTCCACCAGCAAAGTGTCGCCGGTCCAGCTACCGATGAAGTCGTGCAGCCTGCTTCCGTTTCTCGCAACCGCGACATGCGGCTTATTGAGCAAAAGACAAAGAGTATGACCATGGAGGCGGTTGGTGATAATCCGTTGCGCGCCGGATAGCATCTTCACGCCATAATCGACATAGCGAGCAGCGACATCCTCGTAATGTTGGGCCACCATCTCGGAACGGCTAAAGCCACGCCGCATTACGGCCTTGACGACACTCGCCTTGCGCAGGCGCGACAAATTATCCGGACCGTTGATCCAATTGGTAAGGGGTCCGCCAACGATCGCTCGGGCGTCAGTTATGTCGACGTCGTCCTCTCCAAAAGGCTGCATGACATATAATGCCCTGAGAGGATCGGCTTCGAACGGTTTAAGCAGGTCGATACCGAATGCCGCGTCCGGCCCAGCCTCGACATCGCAATCGAAGTTCGCTTTTGCCAGCTCGAAACTCTGCTCGTCGCGCGTCATAAAGAAAAATTTGCGATGCCTCCCGATCGTGCGCTTCGCGTACTCCATCAGTGCCTCGTTGGCGAAATCGATTGTTTGAGGCATCTGAATGATGGTTCGATCCGGATATTTGCACGCCAGCCGATAGCGAATATCTTCTCGTCCGGTCCGCGCATCTCCGAAGTCTGACCAGCCGCAAATGAATATTGGAGCGTCGCCGGGCGTGGATTTTATCTCGTTAATACTTTGAAGAGAGCCGCCGGTAAGTACCGGCAGGCGCCCTGTTACCTCCTGCAATACCTTTGCCAATCCCAGCCAACTTGCGTGGTGGCCGGGATCTTTAGTGGATGGAAAATCCATTATAACGTAAGGCTGCCCTCTACTAACAAATTTCCTTACCGATCTAATCAACTTTTCCTGCAGTCGCCGTATTACAACTTCGCCGAGATGATACATATATTCTACTTGCATTTTCAAAATTGGATCAGCAATTACATGCCCAAGTTTAGGAGTCAATTGGACTGCCGTGCGTCATAGCCACGCACCAAATTTGCCTTACTTCTTAAGGCAAATGAGAACGAGATTTGGACCTTGCGCGCTCCGGGCGATTGCAACGGTCGAAAGGAGTGCGGGAGCATGACCAGGCCGCCGTGCCTGGCAGCGAGGGCAGGAGGTCGCGGCATTGATGCCCGAAGAGAGATCGCGAAAAATTGAGCTGATCACATGCCGAACAACCGGCGGTCCCAGTAGACGGGTTGGTGGAGGCTGACCGTGATCGATGGGAATTCCGGATGGGCCGGGTTGATCAGCACGTTGCGATCGACCCGGGCAACGACGCTCGGCACCAGCAGGATGGCGCTGCGCTTTTCCTGGCACCACTTTTCGCCGAAAACCTTGCTGACGCCGGCCGGCATGCTGTCCCAGCCCGGCAGCGCCGGCTCGGAGAAGATCTCGTAGCTGAGCCCGCGCGGCATTGATATCGTGACGTAATGCTGATTGGGAGGCAGCCTGCCGCTGCCATGGACGAGCTTTTCGAGCAGCGCCGTCGAATAGTGCTCGCTCGTATAGATGATCGGGCTGCCTGACGTGTTCCACCGCCCCGGCGCGATGGTCGAGCCGGTGGCATCGAAGATCGGGTAGGTTCCGTTCGGATCTCCGATACGGACGGATGTCAGCGTACGGTCAAGAAGCTGTGCGCTCACGCAGCGCTGCCGTATTTCAGGCTTCCAAGGATATCGAGCACGAGCTCGCCGCCGATCTCGCTCTGGATGACGACGTCGATCGGCCGCCTGTCCTCCAGCATCGTATGCGGGCGAAACAGGAAATCGCGCGCCTCGGCCTCGGTCTGCCAGACATCGAGTGCCAGCCCCCAGACACGCGCGAGACGGGCGAGCCTTATGCCCTCGTCGGAGGAGAGCCGATGCTTGGACTTGCGCCGTTCATAGGTGGCCTTGGGAACGAGCCGATATTTGAACTGGGCGTCGCTTGGGGCCAGAAGCAGCGCCATGCGGTCAAGCGCCTTGACCGGCAATCCCGCCTCGATGCTGGAGAGCAGGCCGAAGGCCGAACGCGACGCCGGTTCCCTGGCAGGCAGTCCGAGAACGTCGGCAACGACAGCAAATCCCATCATGACAGTGGCTCCTTTTCACTTGAGGTTATATTTAGTCTCAAGTGGACCGATGATCAAGTGCATCGTTTGCTGAGCTGCCGATGGAGACGGATTATAAGTCCGGACTGGCGGTTCGGCACCCAAGACATCGATCTTTCCGAACTCGGCGAGACGATTAACGAATAGCTTGAACAAGGCCTGCGGGATTGCCGGCATGATCCCCTACCACGTGCCATCGATCGTTTGCGGCAAACCCCGGCCATGAACGAGCTTGTGATCCACCCAGTCTTTTTCTCAGAGAGCGCCTTTTTGGAAATTCCTTTCTCCTCATTCTAATTAGTCTACTTAATTTATAGAAATAACTTAATTGGAGAGAATGGTCATGAGCATCGAAAAGTCCGGAAGCCGCTTCGGAAGACGAGACCTGTTGAAACTGTCCGCAGCGGCCGGGGTCGCCGTCGCCGGCGCTTCGCTTGTCGGGCAAAAAACGGTTCTGGCAGCCGGCGAAGAACCGTCGCTGAAAGGCAAGCGCATCGCTATCAGCGCCACCGGCACCGATCATTTCTTCGACCTGCAGGCTTATAACGCCCAGATCGAAGAGGTGAAGCGCCTCGGCGGCGAGCCGATCGCCGTCGATGCCGGGCGCAACGACGGCAAGCTGGTTTCGCAGCTGCAGACGCTGATCGCCCAGAAGCCGGATGCGATCGTGCAAATCCTCGGCACGCTCAGCGTTATCGACCCCTGGCTGAAGAAGGCGCGTGATGCCGGCATCCCGGTTCTGACCGTCGACGTCGGCTCGACCAATTCGATCAACAACACCACCTCCGACAATTGGGGCATCGGCAAGGATTTGGCGCTGCAGCTCGTCTCCGATATCGGCGGCGAAGGCAATATCGTCGTCTTCAACGGCTTCTACGGCGTCACCCCTTGCGCGATCCGCTACGACCAGCTGGTCAATGTCGTCAAATATTTTCCGAAGGTGAAAATCCTTGAGCCGGAATTGCGCGACGTGATCCCGAATACCGTGCAGGACGCCTTCACGCAGATCACCGCAATTCTCAACAAATATCCGGAAAAGGGTTCGATCAAGGCAATCTGGTCGGCCTGGGATATTCCGCAGCTTGGCGCAACCCAGGCTTTGGCGGCTGCCGGCCGTAGCGAGATCCGCACCTACGGCGTCGACGGCAGTCCTGAGGTGCTGCAACTCGTCGCCGATCCGAATTCGCCGGCCGGCGCCGACGTTGCGCAGCAGCCGGCCGAAATCGGCCGCACTGCCATCCGCAACGTCGCCAAGCTGCTCGCCGGCCAGACCCTGCCGCGCGAGACCTATGTTTCCGCGCTGCTCGCCAACAAGGCCAATGTCGGCGAAGTCACCAAGAAACTCGGCATCGGCTGACAAGGCTCACGGACGATCCGGCCGTGCCGGATCGTCCAACATCTACCCGCCCGGAAAGATCGATATGACGGCCAATTCGTTGAGCCCGCCGGTGACGGCGCCAGACGACATCATTCGCCTCGAAGGCATCGTCAAGCATTTCGGCGGTGCGCAGGCGCTGGCTGGTGCGTCGCTGATCGTCAGGCGCGGCACCATCCACGGTCTCGTCGGCCAGAACGGCGCCGGCAAGTCGACGCTGATCAAACTGCTGGCCGGCCTTCACCAGCCGGATGACGGCCGGATCGGGATCGAAGGGCAGATATTCGACAGGCTGACGCCGCATCTTGCCGAAGAACTCGGCATCCACTTCATTCACCAGGACCGGCTGCTGGTGCCGACATTCACCGTCGGCGAAGCCCTGTTCCTCGGCCGGGAACCGCGGATAGCGGGCACGCCCTTCCTCGACCGCCGCCTGATGCAGCGCCGCGCATCCGATATTCTCAACGACTATTTCGGTGTCCGGTTGCCGAACGCCGCCCTGATCGGCGAATTGTCGACGGCCGAGAAGCAGATCGTGCAAATCACCCGCGCCCTCCTCAATCAGCCGAAGGTGCTCGTCTTCGACGAACCGACGGCCGCATTGGTGGCCCGCGAGGCCGATATCCTCTTCCGGCTGATCCGCCGCTTGCGCGATGAAGGCGTCACCATCATCTACATCTCGCATTATCTGAACGAAATCGAAAAACTCTGCGACCACGTCACCGTCCTGCGCAACGGCCTGGATGTCGCCTCCTTGCCGATCGGGCAGACGTCGGCCGCAGCGATTGCCCGGCTGATGGTCGAGCGCGACATCAAGGAGATGTTTCCGAAGCCACAGGTCACATCAGGCGAGGAGATCCTCAAGGTCGAGCAGCTATCGGCGCCGGGAAAATACAGCGACATCAGCTTCACGCTTCGCCGCGGCGAGGTGCTCGGCCTCACCGGCCTGCTCGGCTCCGGCGCAAAGGAGCTGGTTCGCACTCTCTTCGGGCTGGAGACACCGGCTTCCGGCCGTATCGACATCAACGGCAAGCCTGCCCGTTTTGCCAGCCCGACGCAGGCGGCCGGCCGCGAGATCGCACTGGTGCCGGAAGATCGCCGCCGTCACGGCGTCGCGCTCGACCTCAGCGTCGCGGAAAATATCAGCCTTTCAAGCCTTGCCCGCTTCACGCGTTTCGGCTTTCTCGATCGCAGACGCGAACAGAGCGAGGTCGATGCACTGATCACCCGTCTGCAGGTGAAAACCAATGGGCGGAATGCCCTGCTGCGCACGCTTTCGGGCGGCAACCAGCAGAAGATCGCCATCGCCAAATGGCTGAGCCGCCGCTCCGAGGTCTATCTCCTCGACGAGCCGACTGTTGGAGTCGACATCGGCTCCAAGGTCGAGATCTACACGCTGATCGGCGAACTTGCGGCGCGCGGCGCCGGCGTCATCGTGCTGTCTTCGGATCTGCCCGAACTCGTCGGCATCACCGATCGCATCCTCGTGCTCTTCCGCGGCCGCGTGGCGCGCGAATTCATATCGTCGGAAACCAGTGCGGATGCCGTGCTGGCGCAATCGACCGGATCATCCGAGGGACAGCGCCATGTCGGCTGAAGTGGAATTCGCGCCTTCCGGCTTTGCCGCCGGGGAATCGCCTGCCCGGCCGGCCGGCAATATTGCGGCTGCGGCTTTGCGCTTCGGATCGCTGATCGCTTTTACCGCCATCCTGTTGATCTTCTCGCTGACCGCGCCCTATTTCCTCAGCATCGGCAATATCGGCAACGTGCTCGGCCAATCGGCCATCTCGGGCGTGCTTGCCATTGGACTGACGGTCGTGCTGATTGCCGGCGGCTCCAATGTCGTCACCGGCGGCATCGACCTGTCGCTGGCAGCCAATATGGGCCTCAGCGCCGCCGTTTATGCCAGCCTGACGCAACTCGGCTATGGCGATGCGACAGCGATCGCAGCATCGATTCTCACCGGCGCGCTGATCGGCACGGTGAATGCCATTGCCGTGGTCTATGCCGGCATCGTGCCGCTGCTCGCCACCCTTGCCGTCATGAATATCGTCGCCGGTCTGGAACTGGTGCTGACCGGCAATACCGTCCTGCCGGCCTCGACGCCCTTCCTATCGGCACTTTCGGCTTCGGATCCTTTCGGCATACCGGTTCTTGCCTACGTGCTCCTCGGCTTCACGGCGATTGCGACAGCGATCGTGCAATATACCCCGATCGGCCTGCGTCTTTATGCCGTTGGCGAGTTTCCGGATGCGGCGCGTGCCGCCGGCCTGCCGCTTCGCCGCCTGCTCGCCGGCGCTTTCGTCGCCAGCGGCATCTCCGGCGGCATAGCCGGTATCCTGTCGGTTTCCTATCTGAGCGGCAGCACGACCGGTTCCGGCGAGATGCTGCTGCCCGTCGTCGTCACGGCCCTGCTCGGCGCGGTCTTTTCGCGCCGGCTGGTTCCGACGGTCACCGGGACGCTGCTTTCGGCTCTGCTGGTCGGCTTCCTCACCAACGGTTTCCAGTTGCTGAACATATCGAGCACGCTGGTCAGCGGCGTCCAGGGCGTGCTCATTCTCATCGTCGTTTCCGCGACCACGCTGCTTCGCCGGCAGGAGGCCTGACCATGTCGCTCCAGACCCCCACACCCGCCACCACAGGCTTGGCCCGCGTGATCGCCGGCGGCCTGCTGCGCTATGGGCTGATCCTCGCGCTGATCGTGGTATTTGCCGCCTTCTCCTTTATAACGCCGACCTTCCTGACGCTTGCGAACCTGCAGAGCATCCTGGTCAATAACTTCACGCTGCTTGCCATCGTCTCCATCGCCATGACCTTTGCCGTCGCGTCGGGGGGCATCGATCTTTCGGTGGGAACGGCGATGGATTTTGCCAGCTTCGCTTTCGTCTCGCTCGTGCTTACCGGGCAGCCGGTGGCGATCGCAGCACTGGCGGGACTGGCGGCCGGCGCGTTCGTCGGCGCCTTCAACGCGTTTCTGATCTCCGGGATCGGCGTGTCGCCATTCCTCGCCACGCTCGGCACGCTGTTCATCGGCCGCAGCGTCCAGCAGTTGCTGACCAATGGCGGCAATCCGGTCTATCTGCCGCCGAACGGCGTGCCCGAGGCTTTCCGTTTCCTCGGCCACGGCACGATCGCCGGCTTTCCGGTCCCGCTTGCCGTCGCCATCGTCGTCATCGCGGTCGCTGCCGTCGTATTTGCCCGCACGCGTTTCGGCCGCGTCATCCTGTCGATCGGCATTCAGCCGGGCGTCGTGCGCTATTCCGGCATCGCAGCCCCTGCCCATGTCGCGGTGACGTTCATCCTGGTTGGGTTGATCGCGGCAATCGCCGGCCTGATCCTGACCGCAACCGTCACCACCTACATCCCGTCCTCGGGCAATGCCTTCCTGCTGAACGCGATCGGCGCGACCTTCATCGGCACGACGCTCAGCCCGCTCGGGCGGCCGAATGTCGGCGGCACCGTTCTCGGCGCGCTGCTGCTCGGCATCGTCGCCAACGGGCTGCTGCTGACCGATCTGAACTTCTATTGGCAGCAGGTCGGCACGGGAACGCTGATCTTTGCCGTACTCGCCGTGAGCTTCATCAACCGAAAGACTACAGGGCGCGCCTGAGAGAAGCGCCGTCGCGGTCGTATTCTCGGAAACTGTTCTACCCCGCCGAGGCGTCCGAAATCATCCGCGAGACGGCATTCTTCCAGCCGATGATCTTGGTCTGCCGTTCGCTCTCCTCCATCGAGGGGTTGAAACGGCGGTCGCAGGCCCAGGCCTGCGCAAAATCCCGTCTGCCGGGCCAGATGCCGGCTTTCGAGCCGGCAAGCCAGGCGGCGCCAAGCGCCGTCGTCTCGCGGATCGCCGAGCGGTCGACCGGGTTCCCCGTCATATCGGCCAGGCACTGCATCGTCCAGTCCGAAGCCGCCATGCCGCCATCGACGCGCAGCACGGTTTCCAGCTGGTTGACGCCCCAGTCCTTCTTCATCGCGACCAGCAGATCGAGCGTCTGATAGGCGACGGATTCAAGCACGGCCCGGGCAAATTCCGCCGGTCCGCTGTTTCGCGTCAGGCCGAAGATCGCGCCGCGCGCGGCCGGATCCCAATAGGGCGCACCGAGGCCGGTGAAGGCGGGGACGATATAGACCTGCTGCCCGGGATCGGCCTTGGCCGCAAGCACCCCTGCCTCCGATGCCTGATCGATAATGCCGAGGCCGTCTCGCAGCCATTGCACGGCGGCGCCGGCGATGAAGATCGAGCCTTCGAGCGCATAGGTCGTCTCGCCGTCGAGCCGGTAGGCGATCGTCGTCAGCATCCGGTTGGAGGAGGAAACGCGATCCCTGCCGGTGTTCAGCAGGGCAAAGCAGCCGGTACCGTAAGTGGATTTCATCATGCCGGGCTCGAAGCAGGCATTGCCCATCGCTGCTGCCTGCTGGTCGCCGGCAACACCGAGGATCGGAAGCTCCGCACCGAACAGCGCCTGGTCGACGCGGCCGAAATCATCGGCGCATTCCCTGACCTCGGGAAGCATCGCGGCCGGAATGCCGAGAATGCCGAGCAGTTCCTCATCCCAAACGCCGTCGTCGATATTATAAAGCAGTGTTCGCGACGCGTTGGTCGCATCGGTGGCGTGCACACCGCCGCCCGTCAGGTTGTAGATCAGCCAGCTGTCGATCGTGCCGAAGCAGACATCACCCGCCTCAGCCTTCGCACGCAGGCCGTCGACATTGTCGAGCAGCCAGCGCAGCTTGGTTCCTGAGAAATAGGGGTCGAGCAGCAGGCCGGTCTTGGCGGAAAACAGCTTCTCGTATCCGTCGGCCTTCAGGCTCTCGCACATTTCGGCGGTGCGCCTGTCCTGCCAGACGATCGCGCGGTGAAGCGGTTTGCCGGATCTGCGGTCCCAGACGACCGCCGTCTCGCGCTGGTTGGTAATGCCGATCGCGGTAATGGCGGCGGCATCGAGACCGGCGTCGGCGATCGCCTTGCGCACCGTATCGACGACGGACTGCCAGATTTCGGCCGCGTCGTGCTCCACCCATCCGGGCTGCGGATAATATTGGGTGATCTCCGCCTGCGCTGAGCCGGCCATTTTCATGCCGCTATCGAAGACGATCGCGCGCGACGATGTCGTGCCCTGGTCGATTGAAAGTATGTAGCCGCTCATATCCGTCTCCGGCTCGCACGAAACCGCTCCGCCCGGCAAGGAGGGCGGATGCGGAGACTTCATGAGAGAAAGATTGTGGGTGCCACCGGCTTTGCCGGTGGCAGGAAGTGATGGCCGGAAGCCTCGTCGCCTCCGGCCGAGGTCCGCCTTACTTCGACTGCCAGCTCTTGACGAGTTCGTCGTAGTTGACGGTGACCGGCTTTTCCTTCTCGTTCTCGATCTTCAGCTGCGGCGCAAGGTTGCCCTTCTTCACCGCATCCGCATTCCAATAAGCGAGATCATGCTCTTCGGCCAGTTTCGGGCCGATATCGCCCTGGACGCCCGATTTCTCGATACGGCCCATGACCTTCTCCTGCTCGCCGCAAAGAGAATCCATGGCTTCCTGCGGTGTCTTCGCACCGGAAGACGCATCGCCGATTGCCTGCCACCAAAGCTGAGCCAGCTTCGGATAGTCGGGAACGTTGGTGCCGGTTGGCGACCACTGAACACGCGCAGGCGAACGATAGAACTCGATCAGACCGCCGAGCTTCGGAGCACGCTCCGTAAAGCTCTTATCGCGAATGGTGGATTCGCGAATGAAGGTGAGGCCGAGCTGGCTCTTCTTCACGTCAATCGTCTTCGAGGTCACGAACTGTGCATAGAGCCAGGCGGCCTTCGCACGGTCCGTCGGGGTCGATTTCATCAGCGTCCAGGAGCCGACGTCCTGATAGCCGAGCTTCATGCCATCTTTCCAGTAAACGCCATGCGGGCTCGGTGCCATGCGCCATTTCGGGGTACCGTCTTCGTTCATGACAGGCAGGCCAGGCTTGACCATGTCTGCGGTAAAGGCCGTGTACCAGAAGATCTGCTGCGCGACGTTACCCTGTGCCGGAACCGGACCAGATTCCGAGAAGGTCATGCCCTGAGCTTCCGGCGGTGCGTAGGCCTTCAACCAATCGAGATACTTCTGGATCGAGTAGACGGAAGCCGGGCCGTTGGTATCACCGCCGCGCGCGACGCATGAGCCGACGGGACGCGACTTTTCGTCGACCTTGATACCCCATTCGTCGACCGGAAGACCGTTCGGCAGGCCCTTGTCGCCGTTGCCGGCCATGGACAGCCAGGCGTCGGTGAAGCGCCAGCCGAGCGACGGGTCCTTCTTGCCGTAGTCCATGTGGCCGAAGACCTTCTTGCCGTTCTCGTCACGGCCGGTAAAGAATTCGGCAATGTCCTCATAGGCCGACCAGTTGACCGGAACGCCGAGGTCGTAGCCGTACTTCGCCTTGAAGTCGGCCTTGTTCTTCTCGTCGTTGAACCAGTCGTAGCGGAACCAATAGAGGTTGGCGAACTGCTGGTCGGGAAGCTGGTAGAGCTTCTTGTCCGGTGCCGTCGTGAACTTAGTGCCGATGAAGTCGTCGATATCGAGGCCGGGGTTGGTAACGTCCTTGCCTTCGCCGGCCATCCAGTCGGTCAGGTTGCGCACCTGCTGATAGCGCCAATGGGTACCGATCAAGTCGGAGTCGTTGACCCAGCCGTCATAAAGGTTCTGACCGGTCTGCATCTGAGTCTGGATCTTCTCGACAACGTCACCCTCTTGAATGACGTCGTGCGTGACCTTGATGCCGGTGATCGCGGTAAAGGCCGGGGCCAGAACCTGGGACTCATACTGGTGAGTGGTCAAGGTTTCCGAAACCACCTTGATCTCCATGCCGGCGAAGGGCTTCGCAGCATCGACGAACCACTGCATTTCCTTTTCCTGGTCGGCGCGAGAGAGCGTCGACACGTCGCCGACCTCCTTGTCCAGGAAAGTTTTTGCCTCGTCCATGCCGGCATAGGCCGACCCGGTCATGGCCAGCAGTACCGCTGCTGTCGTCGTCAATAAATGCCTTCGCATAATATCCTCCCAGGGTTTGCGATTGCAGTCTTCACGTCTCAGGCGGCCAGTAAAATCCCCCGGCCGTCTGCATCAGTTTGCCTCACACGTAACGGAATACGCCGACGGCGTAGACAACGGAGAGAGCGAGAGCCCACCAGAGGCTTGATCCCGCGAGACCAAGCCAGGCAAGGTGGATAAAGGCGCTGCCGAGCAGCGAAAGGAAAAGCCGGTCACCGCGCGTCGTCTCGAAGCGCAGGATTCCGATCCGCGGGTTGCCGCCCGGCGCGGCATACTCCCAGACCCCCATGCCGATCAGCAGCAATACGATAACGACGAAGAAAGCGGCGGTCGGCCAGGTCCATGCCATCCATGAAAAATCGGGAAGCGAAAAGCTCATCAAACCCTCCCCAGGGCGAAGCCCTTGGCGATGTAATTGCGCACAAACCAGATAACCAGCGCCCCTGGGATCAAGGTCAGAACACCTGCGGCGGCGAGCAAGCCCCAATCCATACCGGATGCGGAGACGGTGCGGGTCATGGTGGCCGCGATCGGCTTCGCGTCGGTCGTCGTCAGCGTTCGTGCGATCAGCAACTCGACCCAAGAGAACATGAAGCAGAAGAAGCAGGCGACACCGATGCCGCTCGCAATCAGCGGCGTGAAGATCTTCAGGAAAAACCGCGGGAACGAGTAGCCGTCGATATAGGCCGTTTCGTCGATTTCCTTCGGCACGCCCGACATGAAGCCTTCAAGGATCCAGACCGCCAGCGGCACGTTGAAGAGGCAATGCGCCAATGCCACGGCGATGTGCGTATCGATCAGTCCAAAGGCTGAGTAGAGCTGGAAGAACGGCAGGGCAAAGACTGCCGGCGGCGCCATCCTGTTCGTCAGCAGCCAGAAGAACAGATGTTTGTCGCCGAGGAACCGGTAGCGGGAGAAGGCATAGGCCGCCGGCAACGCGACCGCCACCGAGATCACCATGTTCATGACGACATAAGTAATTGAATTGATATAGCCGGAATACCACGCCTTCTCCGTGAAGATCGTCACGTAATTGGCGATCGTCGGGTTATGCGGATAAAGCGTCAGAGAATTGACGATTTCCGCATTGGTCTTGAAGCTCATGTTGACGAGCCAATAGATCGGCAGCAGGAGCACGATGATATAGATCGTCGGAACCAGCCACCACCAGCGCGATTCCTCGCCGCGCCGGCGCATCAGACGGCTGACTTCATCGGAGGAGAGACCGCTTGCGACATTGGTAACGCCTGAGATCTTTCGGCTCGCTGTCGTTTCGTTGGAGGCGCTCATTTCAATTCTCCGCGTCGTGGCTTGTCATGACGGTGTAGAACACCCACGAAAGCAGCAGGATGATGAGGAAATAGATCAGCGACATGGCAGCGGCGGGACCGAGGTCAAACTGTCCGAGCGCGGTCTTGACCAGATCGATCGACAGGAAAGTGGTCGAGTTGCCCGGACCGCCGCCGGTGACGACAAACGGCTCGGTGTAGATCATGAAACTATCCATGAAACGCAGCAGCACGGCGATCAGCAGAACGCGCTTCATCTTCGGCAGCTGGATATAGCGGAACACGGCCCAACGAGACGCACCGTCAATTTTGGCTGCCTGATAGAAAGCATCCGGAATGGAAACGAGGCCGGCATAGCAGAGCAGGACGACCAGGCTCGTCCAGTGCCAGACATCCATGATGATGATCGTCACCCAGGCGTCGAGCGGGTCCTGCACATAATTGTAATCGATGCCGATGGCGTTGACGTAATAGCCGAACAAGCCAATGTCGTTGCGGCCGAACACCTGCCAGATCGTGCCGACCACGTTCCACGGGACCAACAGCGGCAGCGCCATCAGAACCAGGCATACCGGCACGCCGATGCCTGATTTCGGCATGTTGAGCGCAATGAAGATACCGAGCGGAATCTCAAGAGCGAGAATGATCAGCGAAAAAATCAGGTTTCGCTGCAGGGCCGCCCAGAATCGGTCGGAATGCAGGATTTCGGTAAACCAGTCCGTTCCGTTCCAGAAGAACTGATTGTTTCCGAAAGTGTCCTGAACGGAATAGTTCACCACCGTCATCAAGGGAATGACGGCCGAGAAAGCCACCAGCACAAGAACCGGCAGAACCAGAAACCAGGCTTTGTTGTTCCAGGTTTTTTCCATGATCAAGCCTCCGGTCCGGCGCGCCAAGAGTCGGCATAGATACTGATACCCGACGGCTCGAAGGTCACCCGGGGATCAGCCGGAATTTCTTCGTCCTCAGGAACGACGATCGCGATCGGCTGGCCGGCAAACTGCGCGCGGACGATCTTCTGCCGGCCGATATCTTCCACCTTGCTGACCGTCACAGGCATACCGTCGCGGCCGACCCGGATAAACTCGGGCCGGATTCCAAGCTCTACCTTGGCCGCTGTCGAAGTCTTTGGCGCATAGTCGAGCGTCAGCGCGTGCTCGCCGACCCGAACCGTGCGGCCTTCCACCTTGGCTGGCATGAAGTTCATACCGGGCGAACCGATGAAGTAACCGACGAAGGTATGGCTCGGACGCTCGAAGAGCTCGGCAGGCGTGCCGATCTGCACGATCTCGCCATCGTACATCACCACGACTTTGTCGGCGAAGGTCAGCGCCTCGGTCTGGTCATGCGTGACATAGACCATGGTAAAACCGAACTGCTTATGCAGCCGCTTCAGCTGCGATCGCAGCACCCATTTCATATGCGGATCGATAACAGTGAGCGGCTCGTCAAAGAGAATCGCGTTCACATCCGAGCGCACGAGGCCGCGGCCGAGCGAAATCTTCTGCTTTTGGTCCGCCGTCAAACCGCGGGCGCGTCGCTTGGCCCAGCCGGCGAGATCGATCATCTCAAGGATTTCGCGGACGCGCCGGTCGACATCCGCCTCGGCCACGCCGCGGTTGCGCAGGGGAAAGGCGAGGTTGTCGTAGACCGTCATCGTGTCGTAGATGACCGGAAACTGGAATACCTGCGCAATATTTCGCTGCTGCGTCGGCAGGTTCGTCACATCCAGTCCGTCGAAGAGGATTCGCCCTTCGGACGGCTGAATGAGGCCGGAAATGATATTGAGCAGCGAGGTCTTTCCACAGCCCGAAGGTCCGAGCAGCGCATAGGCGCCGCCATCGTTCCACTCGTGATGCACTTCCTTGAGAGCGTAGTCCTTCTCGCTCTTCGGGTTCGGCCCATAGGCATGGCGAATATGATCGAGGGTGATACGTGCCATGATCTTCTCCTAACCCCTCTGCCCGGCAGTGGTGATCGCCCGGCCGTCCGCGCCGAACGCCATCAGGTGGCGCGTATCGATGAAAACGGAGAGATCCGTGTCCGGGTCGATATTGTGGATGCCGTGCGCAAGCATCACCCAGCGGGTATCGGCATATTGCAGATGCACGAAACTTTCCGACCCGGTGATCTCCGAAATCTGTGTCCGTGCCGTCAGCCGCGCCGAATCGGCCGTCTGGGCGCTCGGCGCAAGATGATGCGGGTGAAACGCGATCGTTGCCGGCCCGTCCGGCACGTTCTGAAGATGCGGCGGCACGGCAAAAATCACCGCGCCATCGTGCAGGAAATTGCCTTCCGATTTGACCAGATCGATAAAATTCAGCGGCGGATCGGCAAAGGTTTTCGCCGTCGTCAGATCGGACGGACGGCGATAGACCTCGATCGTCGGGCCGAACTGCGTGACCCTGCCCTCGTTGAGCGCCGCCGTATTGCCACCAAGCAACAAGGCTTCGGAGGGCTCGGTCGTGGCATAGACGAAGATCGCGCCGGACTGGGCGAAGATGCGCGGCAATTCCTGCCGCAGTTCCTCGCGCAGCTTGTAGTCGAGATTGGCGAGCGGCTCGTCCATCAGCACCAGGCTGGCATTCTTGACGAGGGCGCGCGCCAGTGCGGTGCGCTGCTGCTGGCCGCCGGAGAGATTAAGCGGCGTGCGGTCGAGATAGGGCGTGAGCCTCAAAAGCTCGGCCGCCTTGCGCACCTCGCGGTCGATCGTGGCGGCATCCTTGCCCGAGATGCGCATCGGCGAGGCGATGTTCTCATAGACGGTCAGCGCCGGATAGTTGATGAATTGCTGGTAGACCATGGCGACATTGCGCTTCTGCACCGGCATGCCGGTGACATCGGCGCCGTCGAAATGCACGGACCCGCCTGTGGGACGGTCGAGCCCGGCCATCAGCCGCATCAGCGACGTCTTGCCCGACAGCGTCGGCCCGAGCAGGACGTTCAGCGAGCCCCGCTCGAGGACCAGATCGGTCGGATAGATGTGATAGTCCGCGCCCACCATCTTGGCGGCGTTCCGCAGTTCCAGCATTCCCGTTCCCGTGCCTCCACGCAGCGGGGACCACATGCCACCTTATCCGGCCATCGCCGGCATGGCAGCCATGTACTCCTCCAGTGACTGAGCCTGCTCCTTCGAAAGGCGCAGACCATCCTTTGTTCTCCTCCACAGCACGTCTTCAGCGTGCCGGGCCCATTCATGTTCGACGAGATAGGCGACCTCGGCCTCGTAGAGATCGCCGCCGAACAGCCGTCCGAGGTCTTCGACACCGCGGGCCTGGCCGAGCAGCGTCTTGGTCCTGGTGCCGTAGCGGCGCACCAGCCGGCGGGCATGCCGATCGGCGAGGAACGGATAGAGCCGCTTCAGATCGGCGACCTGCCCCTCGTAACCCTGGACCGCGAAGTCGCCGCCGGGCAGATGGCTTTTGGCCGTCCACGGGGCGCCCTTGACGCCGATTGCGGCGCCGATCTTCTCCAGCGCATGTTCGGAAAGCCGGCGATAGGTGGTGAGCTTGCCGCCGAAAACGTTGAGCAGCGGCGCGGCATTGCCTTCGCCCTCCAGCTTCAGCACGTAGTCGCGCGTCGCCTCCTGCGCCTTCGAGGCGCCGTCGTCATAAAGCGGCCGGACCGCCGAATAGGTCCAGACGATATCCTCGGGCCTGACCGGCTCCTTGAAATATTCCGAAGCCGCATTGCAGAGATAGACGGTCTCCTCCTCGGAGATCCGGACATCCTTCGGATCGGCGGTGTAATCGCGGTCGGTGGTGCCGATCAGGGTGAAGTCGCCCTCATAGGGAATTGCGAAGATGATACGATTGTCGGGATTCTGGAAGAAATAGGCACGAGGGTCGTCGAACTTCTTCTTCACAATGATATGGCTGCCCTGGACGAGGCGGACATGGTGC
This sequence comes from Rhizobium sp. RSm-3, assembly GCF_001854685.1. Taxonomy (NCBI): domain Bacteria; kingdom Pseudomonadati; phylum Pseudomonadota; class Alphaproteobacteria; order Hyphomicrobiales; family Rhizobiaceae; genus Rhizobium; species Rhizobium sp. RSm-3. The sequence goes on from NZ_MAWZ01000002.1 coordinate 522,482, forward strand.
GCCTCGTTCTGGCCGAAGGCGGAGCGGATGACATGGTCGACCCAGGGACCGGCGGCATTGACCAGCATGCGGGCCTGATGGCTGTCATTGCGGCCGGTGACCGTATCGGTGGTCTCGATGTGCCACAGACCATTCTCGCGCCTTGCCGACACCACTTTGGTGCGCGGCATGATGGTCGCCCCCTTGTCGGCGGCGTCGCGGGCGTTCAGCACCACCATGCGAGCATCGTCGACCCAGCCGTCGGAATATTCGAAAGCCTTTGAGAATAGTGCCTTCAGCGGCTTGCCGGCCGGATCGCGGCGCATGTCGAGCACCGAGGTCGCCGGCAGCAGCTTGCGGCCGCCGAGATGGTCGTAAAGGAAGAGGCCGAGCCGGATCAGCCAGGCCGGCCGGATGCCGCCCTTATGATAAGGCAGCACGAAGCGCAGCGGCCAGATGATGTGCGGCGCCATCGCCCAGAGGATCTCGCGCTCCATCAGCGATTCACGCACCAGGCGGAACTCGTAATGCTCGAGATAACGCAGGCCGCCATGAATGAGCTTGGTGGCGCCCGACGAGGTGCCCGAGGCAAAGTCGTTCATCTCCGCCAGCGCCACGGAATAACCGCGCCCGACTGCATCACGCGCAATGCCGCAGCCGTTGATGCCGCCACCGATGACGAATATGTCGTAGATCTCCCGGCCCAATATCCCCTCCGAGCCCACTGCCGATTTCGCATCGCACAAAACTTGCGCGATTGCGAAAGTGAAGGCAGTTAAAACGAAAGAGATACGAATGTCAAACGAATGTTTGTTAGGACTGACGGACCTAGCGCGATTTTCCGTTCGTTTCGATAAGCTTCACATTGTTTTCGAGGCAGAGATTGCGGATCGACGGTACCGGACAGTGGTCGGTGATGAAGGTATGAACCTGGGAAAGCTGGCCGATCCTGACCGGCGCGGTGCGTTCGAACTTGGTGGAATCGGCAACGAGAATGACATGCCGGGCATTGGCGATGATCGCCTGGGCGACCTTGACCTCGCGAAAATCATAGTCGAGAAGCGCGCCGTCCATGTCGATCGCCGACGCGCCGATCACGGCGTAATCGACCTTGAACTGACGGATGAAATCGACGGCCGCTTCGCCGACGATCCCGCCGTCCGAGCCACGCACGACCCCACCGGCGATGACCACCTCGATCGCCGGAAGCAGGCGCAACCTGTTGGCAACGTTGATATTATTGGTGATTACCATCAACTCGTGATGGTTGGCGAGCGCCTCGCCCACCGCCTCGGTCGTCGTTCCGATATTGATGAAGAGCGAAGCCCCGCTCGGGATCAGCTCGACCGCAGCCATGCCGATCGCCTGTTTCTCGGAAGCGGCGATCTGGCGGCGCGCCTCGTATTTGACGTTCTCGGTGCCGCTCGGGAATGTCGCGCCGCCATGAATGCGCGTCAGCACCTGCGCATCGCAGAGATCGTTCAAGTCCTTGCGGATCGTCTGCGGCGTCACCGAAAAGCGGGAAGCGAGTTCTTCGACCAGAACCCTGCCGCTCGATTTCGCAATCGCCACGATTTCAGTTTGTCGGTCGGTCAAGAACATCGGCGCGCCTTTCGATCTGCTTTCGTTTTAAAGAAAGCGAACGCCTGCGCAATGCCTATCTGTCACCTGACCTCGCCCTCCAACCAACTTTAGACTGACCAACCGAAATTCTGGACCTGCTAGCCTCCGACAGGACCCGAGGCGGATGTCGACCGGCGAACAGTTCGTTTTGGCAGTCTTCGCGGCAGCGCCTTGCGCCTGTGTTTGGCCGAGGAGCGCTATGCAAACATATTGGGACCGAGCTCTTCGCTAACCTCTATGATGACATCCGCAGGGACATTGTTCCTCCGGGCGGCGGCGAGAATGGCTTCCGGACTAGGCGCCTCGTAAAGGCAGTAGGTCTTTTTTCTGTCCGCGCTGAGAAAGGAAAAAATCCACTTCACTCCTTCCTGGTCGTTGATCAGGTTGACTTGCTCTACCCCCTCTTTCGATAGATTGAGCTGTTCTGCAAAGTTTCTTTCAATGATGTAGCGTGGCATGACGAGACCTTTTCCCACCAAAAGCAGCGAACTGCCGGTCCTAATGAATCGTTGGCTTCAGTCGCTGTTGCAGCCGGACCATTCCCAGTTCGGCCGCGGTTGTTCGGGCATTCTCGGATAGCAACATTGCTCTCTTTATCGCGGCCCGGCTACCTATTTTCATTAGCAAGTCCGCATAGTCTGCCTGCGTATGCGCGAGCCACGGCCGCGCACTGATCGCCGCGTTCATCTCGAGCGCGTGCTCAAAGTGCTTCGACGCTCTATCGAATTCACCCAATACCGCTGCCAACACTCCCAGATAGCGGCTTGCCGCGCCGAAGCAAACGGTCGCCATGCCGATCGTGACGGTCATGTCCTTGTAGTCCAGCATAAGCTTATAGAGGGCTTGGGCAGCGTCCGCGTCGCCGAGACCGGCGGCGACTTCCGTCAGGAATGAGAGGGACGCACTTCGCTTTCCGTCAAGCGGAAGGGCGAAGCGGGTGCGGGCAAGCTCGCTCAACCTCCGCTGGGCCGCATCCCGATAACCGAGGTCAAAGGCAACCAAGGCAAAACCCGGTAGCCAGGTGGCTCCCTCCGGGCTTTCATCAATCAACAGTTTCATGACCGGTGCGACCTCGGAGAGGCGGCTCTGCTCCCGTCGGATCGCGAACATCTGCATGCCGTAAACGCCCTCGGGCGCAGCGCCAAGGGTCAGCATGCCCAGCTTCAGCGCTTCTTCAGCAAGCTCCTCCGCGGCGGTGAACCTTCCATCGAGGATGGCCATCATCGCTCTTGCGGTGCGAGCGTAGAACTGGACGTTGAGATGCTGCCGCTCGGTACCAAGTTCGTCCAGCGCGTCAACCGCCCGATCGGCTCGTGCGCGATCGCCGAGCTCCGTGGAGACATAGGCGTCAACTGAAAGCGCTCGGCTCCGCACATCGTCGTCGTCGATCTCGTCGGCGAGGCATCTTATTTCATCTATGCGAGCGATGCGGTCGTTTCTCTCCATGACGGACTTGACCGGTGCCGGCGTCAGGAATGGCAAAGTGGAAAGCTCCACAAGCGCAGTCTTATCGCCAACCTGTCGGGCCAGTTCTATTCCTGCATCATGGCATTTTGCAGCCTTCTTCCTGTCGTTCAGGTAGGTGTATGCCCGCGCAAGCCGGCTGAGAAGCTGGCACCGTGAACTCTTATCCGCCGGTTCAACCATCTCGAGGGCTTCCTCGAGAAGCGGCACCGTTTCGGCAAGCGAATTCGAGGAGAGGAATTTGGAGCCGTCGAGACCAATCACTGCGCGAACAAAGGCTTGCGTGTCCGCGGCTTTGCGTGCCAATGGGGCGGCCAGCCTGTATTTCGCCAGCGAATCCGTCATGCGGCCCGCAGCGAACAAGGCGTCGCCGAGTTTTAGGATCGCGGTGAGCAGGTCGCTTTGGCGCTCAGTTCCTTCAGGCAACCGCTCTGCGATTGCCAAAGCGTTCTGGAAATTGTCGACCGCCTCATAGTTGGCTGATCGTGCAAGGGCGCGTTCTCCAGCCTTCATCCAGTAGGGAAGCGCGAGTTCAATCCGTTGCGCTTTCTCGTAGTGCTGGGCGATGAGTTCGGGCTGCGTGGCAGCGACATCGTCATACTGTTCGACGAGAACCCCGGCGATCCTCTCGTGGAAATGCCGCCGGCGCCGGTTGAGGAGCGATTGGTAGGCCGCATCCTGAATGAGCGCATGTCGAAAAACGAGAGCATCATGCAAGACGCCGCCTTCGACGACGATCTGGCTGGACTCGAGCTGGTTCAGTGCTGTCTCGAGCGCGCGGTCGTCGAAGCCTGCGATCTTCGAAAGAAGGCCGCGATCGAATTCCCTGCCTATTACAGCAGCAATCTGCGCGATCTCCTTTGCCGTCGTCGCCAAACGATCGAGACGTGTCATCAGGGAGCCCTGTAGACTGTCCGGGATTTCTGCGTTGAGCGACGCCGGCTTTCCGCTTTCCACGACGGACCGGGTCAACTCCTCGACGAACAGCGGCACTCCGTCCGTTCGCTCCGCAATCCTTTCGGCGAGCTCTTCGGGAATGTCGGACACCATGGATTCGATCAGCTCACGCATCTGCTGCCTGGTCAGGCGCCCAACGGAGAGCGTCGTCGCCTGCGCCAGTCCGCTTGCCCAGTTCGCGCTCCATTCCGGCCGGTGAGTCACGACGACAAGGGCGGCGGCGCCGTGAAGCCGGCTGACGAGTTCTCTCAGCACTTCACTGGTGGACGGATCCATCCAGTGCGCGTCTTCGAAAACCATGAGCACCGGTGCGATCCTGGCCGCAAGCAGCAAACGGTTCACCAAGGTGCGGACGAGAAGTTCCTTGCGCTGGTGGGCGGAGAGACCCGGCGGCCTGAACTCGTCGCCGACGTCGAGCGAAAGCAGCTCGGCATAGATCCCGCCAACTTCGGAAGGATTTTCGCCGTAGCGGCGAACAAGCGTGCGAAACTTTTCGACGCGCGTGTTCCGATCATCTGCCGGCGCAAACGACGCGACCCGGCTCAGTCGCTCGATGATCGGGTAAAAAGCCGAGGTAGCGTGATAGGGTGAACACTGCAATCGGATGAGTTCATGCCGTGTCTCCTGCAAATGTTCTTCGAAAGCCTCGACAAGGCGGGATTTGCCGATGCCAGCCTCCCCCGACAGGAAGACCGCCTGGCCTTGCCCGGCCTTTGCCAACTCCCACCGTTCGAGTAGCAGGCCGATCTCACTAACGCGGCCGACAAATTTCGAAAGCCCGCTGGCATGCGCGGCTTCGAAACGACTATCCACCTCTCGCTGACCGCGGACTTCGAACAGCGCAATGGGCGAGCTGAAGCCTTTGAGCTCCTGCGCGCCGAGGCTCTCGATTTCGAACGACTGGCCGGCGAGGCGGCGGGTACTGTCGGAGACCACGATCTGACCCGGGGCGGCCGCGGCCTGCAGGCGTGCTGCTAGGTTGGGAGTGTCTCCCGCGATTGATGCACGCTCCTTCGTGCTGCCGTCGGTGTTGCCAACGACCACGCGCCCGGATGCGATGCCGATGCGAGCCTTCAATCGCTGCGCGTTGGGCGACTGCAAGGCGTCGACGGCGGCCATCGCCTCGAGGCCGGCCCGGATTGAACGCTCGGCATGGTCCTCGTAAGCCATCGGCCATCCGAAATAGGCTAGCACGCCGTCTCCGAGATATTTGGCGACGTAGCCCCCGAAGCGCGTGACGGCGCCGGCGACGCTGTCCTGGTAATGGCGTGTCAACTCGTGCATGTCTTCCGGGTCGAGCTGCGCGGACAGCGCTGTCGACCCGACCAGGTCGCAGAAGAGCACGCTGAGCAGCCGCCGGTCAGCCCCGGCTTCCGATCCAGCCTCGGTAGCAGCCGAACCAGGAGGCTGTTCGTCCGGACTCTGATGCGCAAGCCGGTTTATAGCAGCGAGAAGAATCTTCCGGTGCCCAAGCGAGACACCGAGCTCCTGGAGATCGGATTCGGCAAGATGAGGGAGCGCTCTCAGATCGACGTCATTCTCGGCGAAGGCGTCGGCGTACTTGCCGAGACCGAGTTGACCTAGCCAATCCTCAATCGTCTGCATCGACGTTGATCCCGCTCCACTGTTCTCAAAAATACCACGAACGTCGGCGTCGTGCCACGCTGCCGCGGAGAACAGGCGGAGGGCGAACTACAAGGCGAAGCTGACGCGTTCATTGAAGAAGGACAGTAAGGCGACCGCGCCCCAGGACGTCACCGAAGAAGCGTCCGCAAAGTTTCGGGGTTGGGAAGAGTTTGGGCGGGACGGGCTGCTCCGTCAGAGCATTTCCGTTTTTCTCCGAATCACGGAAATGCTCTATCTCTTTGTTTTCACGCAATTCCGGACGCAAGACCGCTACACAGTTTTGCTAGAATTGCTCTAGATCTGGGGCGAGAGCTGATCCGGGGTGAATTTGCCTCTATCGCTTCCGCATCACATTGACGACAAGCACACCAAGGATCGCCATGACGCCGCCGACTGCGCCGAGCGCCGTCGGCGTCTCACCCAGCCAGAGGAAACCGATCAGCGTGGCGACCGGCGGAACGCCGTAGAGAAAGTTGGAAGCGCGGGCGGCCGTCAGCCGCTTCAGCGCGATCGCCCAGGTGACGTAGCCGATCGCCGTCGGGAAGATGACGAGATAGGCAACACCCCAGTTCACCTCCGCCGGGGCGGCGGCCAGCGCCTGGATCGTCGCCGGAACAGCCGGAAACAGCGGCACGGAACCGATCAGCAGGATCCAGGCGGTGACGGCAAGCGCCGGCATCCGGCCGAGCAACGGCTTCTGCAGCACGCTGGCGATCGCCGAGCAAAGTGCTGCGCCGAGGATGAGGATGGCATTCGGATCAAGCTTGAAGCCGCCGTCGGAGGCAACGGCAATCAGCGCTACGCCGCCGAAGGAAACCGCGGTACCCGCCCAGCCCCAGCGGCCGAAGCGCTCGCCGAGCGCGAAGGTGGCGATGAGGGCGGTAAAGACCGGCATGGTGTTGATGATGAAGCTCGCCGGCCCTGCCGCAACCGTCTGCTCGCCGGTGTTCAACAAAACCGCATAAGCGGCGATGAAGAGCACCGCGGCAACGGAGAGGCGGACGACATCGCGTTTTCCCGGCAACGGCCGGTAGATCACGAGGTAGACCAGGGCGATGGCACCGGCTGCCACATAACGCGCTGTCGCCAGCTCGATCGGCGTCAGCGGCCCGAGGCAGATGCGGATCACCACGAAGGAGGACGCCCAGAAGAGAATGGTAACGACGATCGCCGCAAAGGCGACCAGATCGAACTTGCCTTGCTCCTTCGTCGAAACCGGTGCGCTTGCCGCCATGCTCATTGACACCTCCATTTGTGCTTTGACCAAGGATTAAGCCGAGGATGCGTGCTTGAAAAGCATCGCAATCGATGATCAAATGTGCTTATGGTTCACAGCTCGCCGGTGCTCCCGCCGCTCGATACCCTTGAGACCTTTGCCCGTGCTGCCCGGCTCGGCTCGTTTTCCGCTGCGGCCGAGGAAAGCGGCATTACCCATGGCGCCGTGTCGCGTCAGGTCTCCCGCCTTGAGCGCTGGATGGGCGTGCGCCTGTTTGCCCGCGAAGCCAGAGGCGTGCGCCTGACGCCGGAGGGCATGCGGTTTTTCGCGCGGGCGGAGGAAGCGCTTTCGCTGCTCGGCAATAGCGGCGAGCGCTGGCTGCCTCGCCGCAACAAAGCGGTGGTGCGCCTGTCGGTGACGCCCTCCGTCGCCTCGTTGTGGCTGTTTCAGCGTCTGCCGAAGCTCGAAGGAAACGAGCTGCATGTCGAACTGACGCTCGAACACCGGCTGGCGGATTTCGGCGAAGGCACCGATCTTGCCATCCGCTGCGGCAAAGGGCCGTGGGCCGGCGTGCGCGCCCTGTCCCTCTGGCACGAGAAATCCTTTCCGATCGCCGCCCCGGCGCTGGCAGACCGGCTCGGCCAGCGCTCCGACGCGCTTTCGCTGCTCGACCTGCCGATCCTGCACGATTCGAATATCGAAGGCTGGCGCCGCTGGCTTGCCCGCGAGGGCGTCGACTATACGCCGCGCGGCCACGATCGCCGCTTCGAGGATTACAATCTGGTGATCGATGCCTGTGCGCAAGGGCTCGGCATCGCGCTCGCCCGGCCGCCGCTATCGGACGCGGCGCTGGCCGCCGGGCGCGTCGTCGCCGTCTCGGATCGGACACTCGATTATCATGTGGCCTTCCATCTGATCCGACCGGACGATGCGCTCAGAAGTCCTGCCATCGAATTTGCCAGCCGCTTCCTGCGCGAGGCCGGCCATGACGAGGCGACAATCGCCGCCTTTATCGCACCCGGCCGGGCGAAAACGTAAGCGGAAAACCCTTCGTTACTCCGCCGGAAACTGCAGCCGTGCAGCCGATCGATTTCAGATAGTCGACAGCCTTGCTGGTCAGCGCCGATGCGATACCGCGCCGGCGGAAGGCGTCGGCGACATAGACGGACCAGATGTAGCCGTGCAGCCGCTGCTCTTCCCGGATGACCTCCGGAAACGGCGATTTCACCGTCGACGACGGCAAGGAACGACGTCAGACGCCGCTCCTCGCGGCCGGTTCTGATGAAAGACAAGTTCCGTGCCACCGCATCGGGCCTGTAACCACGTCTTCGCCATTCCCCTTTAAAGCTCTTCTGGCTCGAATGGGATGGAAATCGGACCGTCGGTTTTCAAGCGCCTCAAGAACGAAGCTGCCGTTTCACACCCGCGCGTTCACCGACGCAACGTTCGAGGCCCGGCTACCGCAACGAAGGCGAGTGCCGCAGCGATCAGGAGCAGCGCTGTGCCGAGGTTGGAGATCTGCGCAACGCCGCCGATCGCGGCCGGGCCCATGAGAATGCCGGTATAGCCAATGGTCGTGACACTTGCGATCGCAAGGCTCGCTGGCATGCGGCTCTGAGCTCCCGCAGCGGTGTAGAGGACTGGCACGATGTTGGACGCGCCGAGACCGACAAGGAGGAAGCCGGCCAAGGCGAGGAGCCGCATCGGCGCGAAGACGGCAAGGACGAACCCCGCAGCGCTGACGAGACTACCGACCACGAGAATCCAGGTACCCCCAAAGGCCTTCACGATCCCGTCGCCAGTCAAACGGCCTACGGTCATCGCGATTGCGAAAGTCGCATATCCGAAGCCGGCAACGGCGGGATCGAGGCCATGTGCCTCGATCATGAAGAGCGCACTCCAATCTAGGATTGCCCCTTCGGCGAGGAACAAAATGAAGCACAAGAGACCGATGACGATTACGATCCCATTAGGCGCAACGAAGAGCGGCGCGCCCTCCGCTTCACGATTGCCGTAAGAGAGGAGAACCCGGCGCGACGCGAGCGCGAGGACAACCACAGCCCCGCTGACGACAAGGGTCGCATGCAGTGGTTCGAAGCCCGAATGCATGAGAAGGCTGACACCGCCCGCCCCGAGGATACCGCCAAGGCTGAAGATCCCGTAGAAGCCGGACATCATGTTGCGGCCGCTGTCCTTCTCGACCATCACCGCCTGGATATTGGTCGCAACGTCGAGAGTGCCGAGGCTCGCGCCGAAGATCGCCAGCGAGATCGCCAGCGTCACCACCTCGTTCGAAAGTGCTAGCATTGGTAAGATGAGGGCGACGGCGAGCGAGGATGCGAAGAGTACTGTTCGACATCCGAAGCGGTTCGCCAGAAGTCCGGTGAGCGGCATCGTGACGATGGAGCCGAGCCCGAGGCAGAGAAGGACGAGGCCTAGGGTTCCGTCGTTGATGGCAGTTCGCGCCTTCGCGAACGGTACGAGCGGCGCCCAAGCCGCCATCGCGAGGCCTACCGCCAAGTACATGGCTCGGGTCCCCCACTGTTCGGGACCGCGGGAGCGGTGATAAATGTGGGTTGCGGCGGCGCCGTCGGAGGCTACAAAGGTCATTGGGAACTCGTTGAGGATCTTACGGACGTTGGTACACTTCGTCCGCGATACAGGTCGGCGGACGCGACGATTTCGACACCGTAGGTGACCATCCCGCGTCGCTTCAGCAGGACTCGACATTTTCGCTGATATGCTTGGCATAGAACCGTCCGGCATAGACGCCCATGAGGGTTTCGGGTGTCTCCCACAGGTGCCGGAAGGGCGACTGTTCAAATCGGCGTGCTCCGACGCGAACGGTGTCGTTTGGATCAAAACGGACGGAGTCACTCATCAGGATGCCTTCAGGTCAGACATAAGATTTCCTGTAGGATTGTGGATCTACCGGCTTTATGCAAACTATTTGATTCGTCGAAAAAGGTTAGATAATCTGACTTCATGTCTGACTGGCTGCCGTCAATGAATGCCCTGCGCGCCTTCGAGGCGACTGCCCGACATCTGAGTTTTGCCCGGGCGGCAGTGGAACTGCACGTCACTCCAGCAGCCGTGAAGCAGCTGGTGCGCAAGCTGGAGGAGACACTCGGTCTGTCCCTGATCGAACGCGCCGGGCGCGGGCTGCGGCTGACGACCGCCGGAGCGGCGGGCCGAGACGAACTGACAACCGGCTTCGATCATCTGGCCGGGGCTGTCCGGCGCATGCGCGCCGAGGGAGGGCGCCGGCGGCTTGTCGTTTCGGCCGAGCCGTCCTTTGCCACCGCCTGGCTGGTGCCGCGGCTGGAGCGGTTCCGCCTTGGCGAGCCCGATGTGGATGTGCTGATCGACTCCTCGGCGCATCTGGTCGATCTGGCTCGGGGCGATGCGGATATCGCCATCCGCTTTGGAGCAAGGCCGGATGACACGCTAGTCACCCACCGGCTGTTCGATGAGGAATTGTGCGCGTTCTGCAGTCCTCAGATCGCGGAAGGGCTGGACGGGCCCACCGATCTTGCGCGTTGCCGGTTCATCCATTGGGAGACCTCCGCCCTCGGCTGGGCGACCGCCACGCGGACTTGGATGGATTGGACACGATGGCTGGAGCAGATCGGAGCATCAGGCGTCAAGCCTTCCAGCGGCTTGCGATTCAGCGATTACAATCTGGCGGTCCAGGCTGCGATCGCCGGTCAGGGGGTCGTGCTTGGCAGTGGACCGGTTCTTGCTGATCTTGTTTCGGCGGGACTGCTGGTCCGTGCAGTGCCGCAAAGCCTTCGCACCGACGTCGGCTATGACGCGGTGACGACGCGTAGCGCAATCGAAAGGGGCGAGGTTAAGGCCTTCATCGGGTGGATCGCAACTGAGGCCAAAGGCATCTGACGACCGCTCACGGTTTATCCCGGCGCACTCCCACAGCGTGATCGTCTTCCAACAGGTTGAACCCAAGAAAAGGCCCCCGCGAAACCATCCTCGCGCTGCTCTCTGCGCTGTGCCACCGCGCACTACTAGTTACGTGAGATCGGGAATCTCGGCCATAAGTTCGTTTGATCTCGAAGCCGCCACTCGTCCGTCGATGCGGTTCATTGTTCCGAAGACTGAAGGCCGGTAGGCCTGCTTCAGGGCTTTCCGGACGCGGGGCCTGTTCGTCTGTCAGCGAACACAGCTTATCAATGCCCCCTGCCCGCCCACCTGCTGATCGCCGGGGACGGTGGTGCGGTATCTCCTGGTCTGAATCCGGGAGCCGAGACTGGTTGGGGAAGGAAGCGCTAGCAGGCGCTCGACGCCGCCCGCAGGGTTAGCCTCTTGAGGCCTTTGTTCCGGAAGCGGGTAAACGCTGACATGTCGTCCGTCGCCTTCACTCGGATAAGCGCTCCTTCGTAGGCCTCGACGATGCATGCGGCGAGATCGGCTATGTCCTCCCCCTTCGCGAGGTCGGCTTCCTGTTGGGCAATGGACAGTAGTTCTACGATGCTCCGTTCCCAGCGATCAAATGAGGTGGCCAGCGCATCAAGTACGAAGGCGCTGCGTCCTGCCGCCGTTTGAGCGAGCACCCCATAGAGGCATCCTGCATAGGGTGCTTCTTTTACCAACTCCTGTTCGAGCATTTCAAAATAAGCGTCAAGACGGGCCAGCGGGCGGCGCGACGTGTCCGAGAACAGCGCCTTCCTGATCCTGCTGTACTTGGCCTCATATGCCTCGATGATCGCGACCACGAAATCGTCCTTGCTCCGGAAGAAGTAGTAGAACGATCCCTTCGGGACATCGACGGCCTTCAAGATCGGTCCGATCCCGACGCCTTCGTATCCATGCGCGAGCAACTGTCGCAAGCCTTCGGAAATGAGACGCGTACGCGTCGCGGATTGAATATCCATAACTAGACCGATCGTCTACAAGGTTGAAAATACACGATACCTGCGTGGAGCATTCACCATGAGTTTATCACAGGAACGGCGTACAGGGATATATATGGTCATCGCGTCGGCGCTCTTGTGGAGTACCGCAGGTTTGTTCGTGCGCATGGCCGACATGGATGTCTGGTCGATAGTTGCTTGGCGGTCGGCCTTCGCCTCCGTGACGCTTGGAGCTTTCCTGGTGGTCCGGGGAGGGGTAGGCAGGCGGTCGCGGTTCGGTGGCTTCGGGTTGCCGGGTGTAGCAGCCTCCGCTGTCTCCGCGTTCGCTGCTATCACCTATATCGCATCCCTTCAGTGGACGACGGTCGCCAATGTGATGACGGTCTACGCCACCTTGCCTTTCGTTGCGACAGGCATCGCCTTCTTCTGGCTCCGGGACCGTGTAAGCTATCGTTTCGTCACCGCCGGCTGTGCGGCGTTCGTCGGCACGGCCATCTCGGTCGGCGCGGCCGTGTCGGCTCAAGATGTGCTCGGTATCCTGTGTGCCTTCGCTATGACGGCAGGGTGCGCCACCCAAATCGTTATCGCTAGGCGCTTTCCCGACATGGACACGACGATGATGACGGCCTTTGCGGCTCTTGCGTGCCTGTGCATCTCGTTGCCGCTGATGCATTTTGGGGTCCCCGCCCCGCAGCAGCTTCTTGCCTGCGCGCTCTACGGGGTGTTCACGACGGGCATAGGTTATATCCTTCTGCTCCTCGGGTCTCGTCGTGTCGGTTCCGGAGAGGCCGGGTTGCTCTCCATGCTCGACGTCGTGCTTGGGCCGGTGTGGGTCTGGCTCTTCTATGATGAACAAATTTCGCTGCCGGTCCTTGTCGGAGGCGCGGTCGTTCTGGCCGCCGTCTTCTGGTACCTCGCGTCGGATCGAAAGCCTGCTGTCGTCGCCGGGTAAGCGATTGCGCCGGACACCGGCCCAAAATTGTTCACTATTTTAGCGCTTTATAAAAGCCGTACAGAGTTTCTGGCGAGCGGACGGGGATGGATATCCCCCGGAGTCGAGTGTGGCCTCGCCCATCACGCCGATGCGATCTCGATCCGGAAATGCTGACCGTCATGCACGCATAGCAACGGCGGACTATACCGGCGTCGACATCGACTATCCGGAGCTGATAGCGCTTAGCGAGGACGAACTCGGCTCACTTCGTCGGCGACGTAGACGGACCAGATGTAGCCGTGCAGCCGCTGCTCTTCCCGGATGACCTCCGGAAACGGCGATTGGTGCAGTTGGCAGGATGCGGAACCGGCGATTTCACCGTCGACGACGGCAAGGAACGACGTCAGACGCCGCTCCTCGCGGCCGGTTCTGATGAAAGACAAGATCCGCGCCGCCGCATCGGGCCTGTAATGGTCCGGTGGCGTGCCGTAGCTGTCCCAGATCTGCAGACAGTGCCCCACTAGGATATCATCCTCGCCGGGCGTTGCCATTCGAACATCCATCATTTCGTGACCGGCCGGGGCATGTTGCGGCGTGTGAAACGCCCTTTGGATGGGGTGGCGCCCCTGCCGCGTCGCGGGGGGCGCCAAAGGCATATCAATTGTCGGCCGTCAGCGTCATCGAGGCACTGCCGGCCGCAACGTTGAGGCCAAGCTGGCCGGTCAGGCTGACCGTCTGTAGATGGATCGAGCCCGAGGTGCCGCCAACCAGGAGATTGGCGCCGACACCGGCGCCGAGCGTCGCCTCGGCGGTGGCGCCGACATAGAGGCCGGCGAGCGATCCGCGGTGATAACCGGCCGTCGGCGCGAACACGGCCCAGATCAGGCGGCTGCGCGTGGTGAAGCCAAGGTCGATGCCGAGTTTTCTTACCTCGCCGGTATAACGATCCGAAAGCTCATTGCCGACGGTTGACTGGAAGATGCAATCGGCCTCCTTGGAGGAACCGAGCACATAACCCGTACCGCCGCCGATATCGCAGGTGAGGTAACCGATCTTGACGCCATTGCGCAGGTCCGGCTCTTCATATGTCCTGGTGACCGGGTCGGCGGCATTGACTACCCCAGCGCCGACCAACGTCAATGATACCGCGGCAAACGCCGTCGCAAGAATTTTCTTCATAAGTCTCTCCTTCTCAAATCGTGACGGGAGCATAACCCGGCTACTCGCCACCAGATTCGGCAACAGATAACGGACGGAACCGCAATCCCGACCCCACCCTTTTCGCATTGCATGTCAGAGCGCATGGGAGGCGCAGGCGACAAACAGGTTTACGGTTCAGCCCCCAATGGGACATTTCGAAGGCACTATTTCGCGTCATCCGGTTATTTCATGATGTTGTCAGGAATGGTTGCCGGAAAGGCACGATCCGATTGCCGTCACCTCTCCGGGGACGGCATTCGTGCAGCGGGTCATGCGAAGATCGCGACAGCTGAACGCAACCGGAACGGAAACCATGCGTGGTGGAGACGTCAAACATCGCAACAAAAAACCCGGCGATGTGTTCGCCGGGTTTTTATACTTGTTCCATTCGCGCTATACTCTGCGCATAAAGCGCATGACAAGCGATACGACGAACAGCACCAGGAAAATAAAGAACAGAACCTGGGCAATGGAAGCTGAAGCTCCTGCTATACCGCCAAATCCGAGGACGCCGGCTATCAAGGCCACAACGAGAAACACCAGAGCGTAATAAAGCATCGCAATCTCCTTTTACGTTGCTGCTCACATAACGGAGGCCGCCCCCATTTGGTTCCCTGTCCCTCTCAAAGCCGGCGGATACCACGCCACATCGGCCTTGTTCAGCCGAAATGAAAAGCGCCGCTGAACATCCGGTCGCCTTCATTCGGCTCGGGAGGTTCGGCGGCATCAAGATAGGCCTTGAGCGGCCCGATCAGGACGAACCAGATGCTTGCCCCCAGCATGAAACAGGCTCCCGCCGGATCGTCGATACGCGCGATAAAGGGAAGGCAAGCGGAGGAAAACAGGACGATGATCCGCACCGACCACTCCGCCTCGCGTTTGGCGATGGCGCGCGCTCTCAGCGACTTGTATTCCCGGGCGCCATAGCCGCCTCCCCGCGCCTTCACCGCCGAAAGCAGTTTTCGCGCGGACGGCAGCGCCAGCATGACAAGCGCGGCAACAGCGAGCGCGAAAGGTTTGCCGGCCAGGACCTGCCCGCTGGCGATCAGGAGAAAGGAGAGCACGACGAGATTCCATGTCGGCTCCAGCAGCTCCGGCGGTTGCCGCGTGCGAAGATGCCAGCTCCGCAGCAAGCCCGCCGCGCCGTGCAGTAGCGGCTGATCGATATAGCGATTGATCCAGTCCATGCCGTTGCGCCCGTCCCCGATTGCATGAAGAGGGCTCCGAACACCACGGAATTTGGTCATCATCGTGGCAACAGCCGCCAAATCCGCCCTTCGCGTGCAGGAGGCGGCCTGCCAAGGCCTTCGATGCGACGTTTAGCGCAGTTCCTGCGCGACCTCCCAGACATGGCCGGACGGATCCGCAAAGGCCGCCGTGCAGCGCCCCCATGGACGATCGATCGGACCATTGAGCAGCATCACGCCAAGCCTGCGCAGTTCCGCGCAGACCGCATCGACATCGTCGACCTTGATCGTCAGCAGGACACGACTGCCCGAACCGGATGCCGCCACCGGCGAGGGCTCGACCAGCTGCGGCGCTTCGGTCACCTGGAGCAGGTTGACCATCATTCCCGAAAATTTCAGCACCGAGCAGACAGCGTCCTGGTAGACGACATCGGCGGCAAAGACCTTTTGGTAAAATGCTCTCGCCGCGTCGATGTCGTCGACGAACAGGCTGATGACCTCGATCCTATCCAGCAGCATGGGCATTTCTCCTCCGACCGTTCGACCGCTATCGGTGGCCGGCTTTTTGCTGGTCGCTTCGACGCCGCCGGTTTCGACATGCCGCACAAAATAATCGTCAGCTCCTGAGACCCGGCGCCTCGTGGCCGGTGCGCGCCACATATTCCGTGTAGCCGCCGCCATATTGATGGATGCCCTCAGGCGTCAGCTCCAGCACCCGGTTGGAGAGCGCCGCGAGGAAATGCCGGTCGTGCGAGACGAACAGCATGGTGCCCTCATATTGCGAGAGCGCCTTGATCAGCATCTCCTTGGTGTCGAGGTCGAGATGGTTCGTCGGCTCGTCGAGCACCAGCAGGTTCGGCGGGTCGAACAGCATGATCGCCATGACCAGCCGCGCCTTCTCGCCACCGGAGAGCACGCGGCACCGCTTCTCGACATCGTCGCCGGAAAAGCCGAAACATCCGGCAAGCGCCCGCAAAGGCCCCTGCCCTGCTTGCGGAAACCGGTCTTCCAGCGCTTGGAAGACGGTGTGCTCGCCGTCGAGAATATCCATCGCGTGCTGGGCGAAATAACCCATCTTGACGCTAGCGCCGAGAGCGACGCTGCCTTCATCAGGCTCGGCGGTACCCGTCACCAGCTTCAGCAGTGTCGACTTGCCGGCGCCGTTGATGCCCATGATGCACCAGCGTTCCCGGCGCCGCACCATGAAATCCAGCCCTTCATAGATGCTGCGGCTGCCGTATTTCTTGTGCACGTTCTTCAGGCTGACCACATCCTCGCCGGATCGCGGCGCCGGCTGGAATTCGAAGGAAACCGATTGACGGCGCTTGGGCGGCTCCACCCGGTCGATCTTCTCCAACTTCTTGACGCGGCTCTGCACCTGCGAGGCGTGCGAGGCGCGCGCCTTGAACCGCTCGATGAACTTGATTTCCTTGGCGAGCATTGCCTGCTGGCGTTCGAACTGGGCCTGTTGCTGCTTTTCGTTTTGCGCCCGCTGCTGCTCGTAGAATTCGTAGTCGCCCGAATAGGTCGTCAATGTGCCGCCGTCGATCTCGATGATCTTGGTGATGATCCGGTTCATGAACTCGCGGTCGTGCGAGGTCATCAGCAGCGCGCCTTCGTAGCCTTTCAGGAATTCCTCCAGCCAGATCAGGCTTTCGAGATCCAGATGGTTGCTCGGCTCGTCGAGCAGCATGACATCGGGACGCATGAGCAGGATGCGGGCGAGCGCCACGCGCATCTTCCAGCCGCCCGACAGCGCGCCGACATCGCCGTCCATCATCTCCTGGCTGAAGCTCAGGCCGGCGAGCACTTCGCGGGCGCGTCCTTCGAGCGCATAACCGTCCAGCTCTTCGTAGCGCGCCTGCACCTCGCCATAACGCTCGATGATCTTGTCCATATCGTCGGCCTGGTCGGGATCGGCCATGGCCGCCTCGAGTTCGCGCAATTGCCCGGCAACGACGCTGACCGGGCCGGCGCCGTTCATTACCTCGGCGACGGCACTATGGCCCGCCATCTCGCCGACGTCCTGGTTGAAGTAGCCGATGGTGACGCCCTTCTCACAGGAGACCTGCCCTTCGTCGGGCTGCTCCTCACCGTTGATCATCCGGAAGATCGTCGTCTTGCCGGCACCGTTCGGGCCGACGAGACCGATCTTCTCGCCTCTGTTGAGCGCTGCAGACGCCTCGATGAAGAGGATCCGGTGACTGAGTTGCTTGCTGATATTCTCGATACGAATCATGATGTGCGCGGGACCCGGGAAACGATTTTGGCGCCCTTATGCCACGCATGGAAATGACAGGATAGGCCTGTCTCAAACCCTCTCGATCTCCTGAGGATCCAGAAACCTGTAAGCGGATTTCGCACGACATCACGCTCGCTGCTTTAATTCGGAGCCGGATTGGATAGTATCGTGGCTCGCCCGAGGAGAAGCTGTGCCAATGAGCGTCCGCCCGCCGCAATCCTTCATACAATCGCAGCAGAATGCAAACGGCTTCCACGTCCTCGAATACGAGCTGATGTCGGAACGCGCCGATGCGCTCGGGCGTCACGGGCTGAAGGTGGAGACAGCACTTGCCGCGCTGAAGGGTTGGACCGCCGACCGCCAGAGTGCCGAGGAACGCGAGACACTTCTCAATGCAGCCTCCGACGCCGTCTGGGCCTTCTTCATTCAGCGTGAGATCTGCGGGCTCAGAAACAACCGCGACGCCATTCAGCGCTACGGCATCCCGAATGAAGTGATCGCGAGATTGGGCGTGGTGCGGAAATAACGCGTAGCGACGGCGGAGGCCGCTCCCTTCCCTATTGAGTGGAAATCAACGGCGCAGAAAGATATGGCTTGGTGCAGAACCAGGCGAAAGGGAATTGTGATGCCAAGCTCAATCCGGATTGGAAACCAGCATCTCACCGTCGACGTCTCGTCTCTGGGTGCCGAGATGCAGGCGCTCGCCACCAGCGACGGGCGCTCATGGCTGTGGACGGGTGACGCAGCCTTCTGGACCGGACGGTCGCCGATCCTGTTTCCGATCGTCGGCAAGGCGCCGGACGACAAGATAGCAATCGACGGCACGATCTATCCGATGGCTCAGCATGGTTTTGCCCGCCGCAGCGAATTCGCGCTTGCGGCATCCACCGCGACGATGTGCCGATACGAACTGGTCGCCTCGCCGGCCACCCGGGCGGTCTACCCATTCGATTTTCAGCTGGCGGTGACCCATGCGATCGAGGGCCGCGCGCTGACGGTGACGGCAGAAGTCACCAACCGCGATCAGCGGGCGATGCCGTTCGGGCTCGGATTCCATTCGGCCTTTGCCTGGCCGCTGCCGGGTGCCGCCGGGCACGACCATGTCGTTACGCTCGACAACAAGGGCGAGCCGCCGCTCGTGCGGCTGCAGGGTGGCCTCATCAATCCTGCGCCGCTGCCCTCGCCATTCGAGGCCGGCCGGCTGGTGCTCGATCACGCAATGTTCGATGAGGATGCGATGATCTTTCCGCAAGGGGCAGGCGAAGGCTTAACGTATGGCACAGAAGGCGGGCCGACCATGCAGTTCCGGCTCGAAAATCTGCCCAATCTTGCCCTGTGGACCAAACCGGGCGCCCCCTTCCTCTGCATCGAACCCTGGCATGGAACGGCCGCGGAGGCTGGACGTTCGAGCGAACTTTCGAAGCGGCCCTCCACGACTACCCTGGCACCGGGTGCGGTCGCTCGCTTCGCCTTTACCGTCGAGATTTTACAATAGAAGGCCGCGCGCCCGACAGGGCGCACGAGGGAGGCTTTTGCAGCTGTCGCGGTGCCGTTGTCAGTGCGCGCCGGCACCACCGCCGGCCCGCGGCTTTTGGGTAAGCAGCAGGGCGACGGCAGCAATGGCAAGAACCACGCCGATGACGGCGAAGGTATCGGCAAAGCCCAGGATCAGGGCCTGGCGCCTGACGATCTGAGCGAGAGCGACAACGGCCTTCTGCCCGGCGAGAGCGGGGTCGGAAATGCCGTGCTGCATGAAATAGCCGGTCGTTTGCGCCAGCCGGTCGCGGACTTCATCACGTGAGAGCGTGACCGACTGGCCGATGATGTTGGAGTGGAACTGCTCGCGTTTGGTCAACACCGTGCCGAGCGTTGCCGTGCCGACGGCGCCGCCGAGATTGCGCAGCATGTTGGTCAGGCCCGACGCGGCCGCCGCGTCCGTGGCTGCGATGCCGGCGGTGGTAATGGCGGTGATCGGCGTCAGCACCAGTGCCTGGCCGATGGCGCGGACGATGTTCGGGATCCAGAACTGGTCGCCCGCGGTATCGGCCGAAAGCGTAACATTCATGAAGCAGCTAATCGCGAAGATCGAGATGCCGAGGAAGCCAATGTAACGCGCGTCGAAGCGCTTCATCATCATCGGAACGAGCGGGATCAGCAGCAGCTGCGGCAGACCGGTCCAGGCCAGCACCATGCCGATCTGCTCGGCATTGTAGCGCTGAACCTGGCCGAGATATTGCGGCAGGATATAGACGGTGCCGAAGAGGGCGACGCCAACCAGCACGTTGACGGCAACGCCGATGCCGAAATTTCGCTGCGTCAGCAGGCTGAGCTTGACCAGCGGCTTCTTCACGGTGAGCTCGATCCAGATGAAGGCGGCAAGAAAGACGAAGGCGAGGATGCTGAGCTTGACGATGAAGGGCGAGGAAAACCAGTCCTCCTTGTTGCCTTCTTCGAGAACCGTCTGCAGCGCCGAGAGACCGATCGCCATGGTGAAAATACCCGCCCAGTCACCTTCCCTTAACAGGCGGAGCTGCATCGGCTGCTTGTCGAGCGTTATGGCCAGCGCTACGGCCATGACGGCGCTCGGGATGGCATTGATGAAGAAGATGGTCTGCCAGCCATAGTTTTCGGTGAGGTAACCGCCGATGGTCGGGCCGATTGCCGGTGCGAAGGTGACGGAGAGCGCGAAGATCGCAAGGCCGAGCGGCTGCTGTGGTTTCGGCAGCTTGGTCAGCACCATGGTGAAGGCCATCGGGATCAGCACGCCGCCGGCAAAACCCTGCAGGCCGCGCAGCACGATCATCGTGCCGAGATCATGGGCGAAGGCGCAGGCGATCGAAAACAGTGGAAACAGGATCGAGTTGACGAGGATATAGCGGCGGAACGAAAACACGCTGCTGAAATAGGCCGTCAGCGGAATGACGACGATTTCGCCGATCAGGTAGGAGGTCGAGATCCAGGCACCGTTGTCGACGCCCGTTCCGATGCCGCCCTCGATATCGAGGAGAGAGGCGTTGGTGATCTGGATATTGAGGATCGCCATGAAGGCGCCGATCATGCCGGCGAGAACGGCGATCCATTCTCTGGTGCTGGCGCGGGGCTGCGATGTGGCGACGGCTGTTGCTGCGATGGTGGACATGACACGATCTCCTGATCCCGGCACCTATTTGCGGTCGGCATCGGCCATGGTGTCGATGCTCGGTTGAACCGACATGCCGGGACGCAGGTCGCCATCGGCGGCTTTGCCATCAAGCACGATCTTGACGGGGATGCGCTGAACGACCTTGGTGAAATTTCCCGTCGCATTGTCAGGAGGCAGCAGGGCAAATTCCTGGCCGCTTGCCGGAGCAAGACTGTCGACATGGCCGTGATAGATGCGGCCCGGGAAGGTATCGACCTCGATATTGACCGGCTGGCCAGCCCGAACATCGGTGAGCTGCGTCTCCTTATAATTGGCAATCACATAGACCTCGCTCGTCGGCACGACCGACATCAGCTGGGTGCCGGCCTGGACATACTGGCCGACACGCAGCGTGCGGTTGCCGACGGTGCCGTCGACAGGTGCGGCAATGGTTGCATAGGAGAGGTTCAACTCAGCCTGATGCTGGACGGCCTGGTCACGGGCAAGCGTCGCCCTCGCCTGGGCGAGCTCGGCATTCAGGAGATCGACCTGCTTGACGGCGGCATCGAGAGCGGCGTTGTCGCGAACGATGGTTGCCTGGGCTGCAGCGATGGCAGACGCCGCCTGCTGTGCCGTCTGAACCGGAGCATAACCGTTGGTCGCGAGATTGGCATAGCGCTTGTTGTTTTGTTCGGCAAAGGTCTCATTGGCCTTGTCGACCTCGACCGTGGCGCGGGCGGCGGCAATCGTCGAGTGCTGAATATCGAGCGACGCCCGCTTGGCATCGAGCACCGCCGCAGCCGCAGCGACATCGGCCTTGGCCTGGTCGAGCGCTGCGCGGAAGTCGCGATCGTCAACGCGGGCAAGCGGCTGGCCGGCCTTGACCAACTGGTTATCGCTGACCAGCACTTCGGCGATATAGCCGGACACTTTCGGAGCGACAGTCGTATTGTCAGCCTTCACATAGGCGTCGTCGGTCGAGACTTCGAAACGGCCGACAGTCCAGTAGTTGTGGCCGTAATAGCCGGCGGCGGCGATCAGCACCAGTGCCGTTGCGCCGAGCAGCAGCCCGCGCCCGCCGCGTTTGCGAACGGGAGGCTCCGAAACGACGGCAGGCTCGACGATGCGCGGCGAATTGCCGGCATCAAGGGCTGCGGGTGCGGCTTCTGCAGTGGTCTGCGGCACAGGTGCGTTGTTATTAAGGGCCTGCAGCGTGATGGACATGTCTCTCTCCTTAGAGTGGTCGCTGTCGCTACCGGCCGCGGCCTTTGAATTCAGGTGGAATACGCTTTTGGAAACTTGATATTTTCCAAAATATGTATTAGAAAACGGATGTCAACGAGAATTTGGAAAATTATGATGGTCCAAAATCACGAAATCGAGAAGAGGCCGCGAGGCCGACCGCAAGTGCGTTGCGACGACGACACGAGAAGCGTCATCATCGAGGCGGCCAACAGACAGTTCCACGAGAGCGGCTATGCGGCTGCAAGCATCGCTGCGATCGCACAAGAGGCGGGGGTTTCGACCAAGACGCTCTACCGCCTGTTTCCAACGAAGGCAGACCTCTTTTCCGAGATGGTCACGGAGCGCACGGGTCGCTTTCTCATGGCGCTTGACCCGGGCACCCTCGCCGTGGCCGATCTCAGACAGGGACTTGAACGCATGCTGATGGCCTATGGCATGCTGACGCTCTCGCTGGATACGATCACCGTCACCCGGCTCGTCATCAGCGAGTCCGACCGCTTTCCCGAGATCGCCAATAGTTTCTATGAGAAAGCCATCGTCAGAACCAATACGGTGATGGAGGACTGGTTGCGCAAGCAGATCGATCGGGGACTGGTTGCGCTTGACGATCCGCACGCCGCCTGCGGCATGCTGCGCGGCATGATGATCATGGAGCCGCAGCGCGCCTCAATGCTGCGCCAGCAACAGCCGCCTCAGATCGAGGAGATCGCTGTCAGGGCGAAAATGTGCGCCGATCTTTTTTTGAAGGGTTGCGCGCTCTGAAGCGTTGCTCAAGCTTCAGAGCGCGATGATTTCTGCTGAACGTCGCAGCAACGCACGCCGCCGAATGCCTCAGTTCGGCGCCGCGCCCAGCGCATGCAGGATGCCGCGCAGTTCGGCAAGGCCGCGCATGCGGCCGATGGCCGGGTAACCGGGGGTGACGATCTTGTCGAGATCGTCGAGCATGCGGTGGCCGTGATCCGAGCGGAACACGATGGTGTCTTCGGCACTGCGGCGGCGGTCTTCCGCAACCAGTTCCCGCAGAACCGCGACCATGTCGACATCGCCTTCCAGATGGGCGCTTTCATGGAACGTCCGGCCGTCGCCCTCGCGGGTCGTGGCGCGCAGATGGGCGAAGTGGATGCGCGAGGCGAAGCGCCGGGCGATCGCCGGCAGGTCGTTCTCGGCGCGCACGCCGAGGCTGCCGGTGCAGTAACACATGCCGTTGGCCGGCGACGGCACCGCATCGAAGAGAGCGGCATAATCATCGCCCGTCGAGGCGATGCGGGGAAGGCCGAACAGCGAACGCGGCGGATCATCGGGATGCAGCGTCAGCTTGACGCCGCGCGCTTCGGCAGCCGGCGTCACCGCCTCCAGGAATTCGATCAGATGGCGGCGCAGCCTGTCGGCGTCGATACCGCTATAGGCGACCAGCTTTTCCCGGAAGGCCGGAATGGTCAGAGGCTCGGTGGTCGAACCTGGTAAAGCCGAGGTGATGATACGGGTGATCTCGGCAATCTCCTCCTCCGACATCGCCTCGAAGACGACACGCGCCCGTTCGCGGTCCTCGGCGGAATAGTGCCGGCCCGCATCCGGCCGTTCGAGAATGAAGAGGTCGAAGGCTGCGAAACGTTCGTGATCGAAGCGCATGGCGGTGGCGCCCGTCGGCGTGACGAAATCGAGCTCGGTGCGGGTCCAGTCGACGACCGGCATGAAATTGTAGCAGACGATTGGAATGCCGCAGGCGGCGACCGCTTCGAGGCTGGCGATCCACGCCTCGATTTCGGCCCTCGCCTCCCCGCCCTTGCGCTTGACCGCGTCGGGGATCGGGATGCTCTCGACCACCGACCAGACGAGCGGCGAACGATCGCCAGGCGTGGTCTCGATCAGCGACTGGCGATCGCGCACTTCCCTTTCCGTCCAGGCCCTGCCGATCGGCACCTGGTGCAGCGACGAGACGATATTGGTCGCGCCCGTCTGGCGGACATCATCCAGCGTCACCGGTGCTTCCGGTCCGAACCATCTCCAACCTTGCCGCATTCTTCTTCCTTTCCTTGCTTTTTCGTTTCATGCCCGCCGTCAGCAGAAATAATCGGGATAACGCGAGCGCAGCTCGTCGACATCGGGAATGACGGCGCTCAGATGATGGATCATCGCATCACGTGCAGCCGTCGCGTCATGGGCGGCGAGCGCATCGCGAATGATCATATGTTCGTGCACCACATTGTCCATTCGCCCGAGCACCGGCAGCGTCAGCCGCCGCGCCCGGTCGATCTGCACCTTGACCGTCTTCAGGATCACCCAGATTCCGGGATAACCTGATATTTGTGCGATCGCCTCGTGAAAACTCTCGTCTTCTTCATGGAAGCTCGAGGCATTGCCTGTTGCGGCATGCGACCGCTGCCGGGCGATGATAGCATCGAGACGCGCGATGTCGGCAGCGGTGGCGAGCAGCGCAGCAGCCTCGACGGTCGTGCCTTCGAGCGCCTTGCGCACGACGACCGCCTCGGGAATCGCAGAAACCGGCACGCGCGACACGACGGTGCCCGACTGCGGGTAAATGTCGACCAGCCCGCCTTCGGAAAGCCTGAGCAGCGCCTCACGCACCGGCGTGCGGCTGACGCCGAAATCGTCGGCGATGCGTTTTTCCTGCAGCGCCATGCCAGGCGGCATCCGTAGCGAGACGATATTGGCATGCAGGCGCTCATAAATGGCGCCGGCCGTGGTAACCCGACGCAGCCTGCCGCCGATTGCTTGCGATGATACGACCAAAACTTCGGTTTCTGATGCCTGCGGCATAACGATACCAGGAGGGTGCGACAGTTTGGCATACTAGTATACCAGTTATCTCGCCTTGCCAACACGTGTCGCCGAGGTGACGGCATGCATCGCGTCATGAACCTTTGTTTGGAACTTAGATCGGCCGAGTTGGTTGGAATTTCCAAGGAGACGCGCATGAAAAATCCAGCACGACGCAAGACAAGCGAAACGAAGGCAGACGGTGCCCGGCCGGAATTTCCATCCGCTGCGGATGCGCGCCGACAGAAGAGAGCTCCGCAAGCCGCAAACGAAACCGACAGACGGAGCGGCGGGTCGCTGGCAGCCAACCGCGAGGAGGAAATTCGCAAAAGGGCATATTCCCTCTGGGAGAAGGAAGGCAGGCCGGAAGGTCAGCATCGGCATCACTGGACCTTGGCCGTGCATGAACTCGATGCACGGGGCGAGACCGGCAATCCTCTAAATCTCGCGGCCCTACGAGAGGCCTCGCGCGAACATACCGATGCCTTCCTCGTCAAAACGGATCTCGAAGATGCCGATCAACGCGAAGCCTCCCCCGGCACGCGCGAGCAGAGCTGAACTTCCGCCTCGAGCTAATTTCAGGAAAGGTCTCGACATGGCCGACAAACAAAACTTGAACGCCGGATTCACTGGAACACCCGCCGAGCAGCCGGAAGGATTGGCCAAAGCCGCGAAGTTGGCCGCAGATGGTGTGAAGCGCGAGGCCTACGCGGTCGCTTCCGGCGTCAGAGATCACCCGCATACCGCAAGCGCATTATTGCTCGGCACCGGCATTCTGGCATTCGGACTCGGCTATCTCCTCGGTCGATCGTCGAACGAAAATATGACACGCCGATATTGGCGCTAGCGGTGACACGTTACCAACGGCGAAGTCATATAAGCGGTGGTCTCCATGCGACCTATCGCATCATCTCCGTCAATGCTTCGCAGCCTGCCCCGCACTCCCCGAACGTGACGTCGCGCTCAACGATCTTATCCTATGAAAAACATGTGACGACCAAAGCTGCACCTCAGACGTGTTTACTGCTTAAGCTGGCCTCATGTCGGATTCCCACATTTCATGAAACCACCTCCGTCCACAGATCCTGTTGCTGGAATACCACGAGGCTTAAAGCCATAGATTGCACGCAATCCCCCGCTTGACAGGCGTGATCACGATCCTTAGCGAAACGGCATCAGCATGGTCAGGATCGGCAAGTGAAATACCTCAAACAACTGAAGATAGCAGTGCTCTATCCAGAAAATGGGGCCGGAAGCACACGTGATCGGAACAACCGCATTGCGGTCTTTTTCTTTGCAATCCTTCCCGGACTTTCGCCGAACTTTAACTTGTTTATCCTTCTCGCATCGATGGTGTGGGGCCTCTATTGTCTGGCGACGGGCAGCCTGACCTTGAACCTGTCGAAATCCGACCGGCTGGTCGGCATTGGCATGTCGATCTACCCGCTGGTGATGATCGCGAGCATCTTCGTCAATCCGCCCTACTCCGAAGAACTGGACTGGATATTCCGGCTGCTGCCTTTCTTTTCGGTCTGGCTGTTATTGCCGCGAATGCGCCGGTCTCCAGATGGCCGCCTCGTGCCGCTGTTCATCCTCGGCGCAGGTCTCGGCATGATCGTCACCTTTGTTTTCAGTCTGCTGCAGATCATGTTCCTCATGGACAGGGCAGAGGCCGGGACATCGAATGCTGCCCTGCTGGGCGTCATCGGCGTCCTTTTCGGCGGCATTGCGCTCCTCAACATCCAATCGCCCAAGAGTGTCGAGCAACGAATTGCCATACTGGGATATGCCGCCGGTCTAGGCTGCGTCTTGCTTTCGGGAACGCGCTCGGCCTGGCTTGTCATTCCCGTTCATATCGTCATTCTTCTCTGGTATTTCCGCAAACACAGTTTCCATCTGAGTTTGCGCAGCCTCGCCATCACCGGCTCTTTGCTGTTTGCGGGACTTATCGCTTTGGGCAGTGGCCAAATCCTCCATCGTATCGAGGCGCTGCAGGAAAATATGGCATCGCTCGAACGCAGCGACGGCGAGGTGACGTCGCTCAGTGCACGGTTCGCCCTTTACAAAGGCGCAGTATCGGCGATCAGCAAGGACCCATTGACGGGTTATGGCCCGCAAAACCGGATGGCTTCGGTGTTGGCGGAGCTGCCCGACAGCCTAAGGCCGCAGCTGACCTATTCGCATGTTCACAACGGCTTTCTGACTGCGGGGATCGACGCCGGCATTTTCGGCATTGCAGCGCTTTCGCTGATGCTCGCGACGCCCGTGATCGGCGCCTGGAGAAAGGAAGCCGGGCCGGGCCGGGATCTGGCCATCGCGCTCGCTCTGCTGCTCGTCAGCAGCTATGTCATAACGGGCAGCTTCGGCATCATGTTCAATCAGAAGGCCCTGGATCCGATCTTCGCCTATCTCGTCGCTCTTATTTGCGTGGATCGCGGCAGCACAGGCTTTGCGCCCGTCGTTCGAAACTGATGCATGTCACCCGAAAGGGTGCGGCGGTTCCGGGATAAACGGCACGCATAAACACAACGCGCTTTAACGTCTGTGATTGCTCAGGCGGCGGTATTGGTTTCGGCGCCGGTGAAAGCCAGATCCGAAACCTCACCTGTCGAAGAATAGCCGGAAACAAGCTCAGCCAATGTTGCACGGGCAGCGATCATATCGTTGCGATCCAATGCCGCGTTGAGCGCGTTGAGCTTTTTCAAAAGCTCCGGCCAGAACAGGAAATCCTCACGTGCCTTCATGATCCGGGGATGTTCGGTTGTCTCAGGATTATCGCCGATCAGCAGCTCTTCATAGAGCTTCTCGCCGGGCCTGAGACCGGTCACGGAAAGCTCGATATCCCCTTCGGGATTGTTCTCGTCACGGACGGTCAATCCGGAAAGCTCCACCATCTTGCGGGCGAGATCGGCAATGCGAACGGGTTCTCCCATATCGAGCAGGAAAACATCGCCGCCCTCGCCCATCGCGCCGGCCTGGATGACCAGCTGCGAGGCTTCCGAAATGGTCATGAAATAGCGGGTTATCTCGCGATGTGTCAGCGTAACGGGGCCGCCTTCCTTGATCTGCTGCCGGAACAGCGGCACGACGGATCCGGAGGAGCCGAGGACGTTTCCGAAGCGGACCATGGAAAAATTCGTTCGCAGTCTGTCGGTCGCCGATTCTGCCGCGAGCGCCTGCAGAACCATCTCCGCCAGCCTCTTGCTGGCACCCATTACATTTGTCGGACGCACAGCCTTATCCGTACTGATCAGCACGAAATTCGAGACGCCGTATTTATGCGCCGCGCGTGCCGCAACAAGCGTCCCCATGACGTTGTTCTTGATGCCTTCGACGGCATTGTGTTCGACAAGCGGCACATGCTTGTAGGCGGCGGCATGATAAAGCGTCTGCGGGCGCCAGCTCTGGATGATGTGCTCCATGCGATCCTGATCGCGGACGGAACAGAGGATCGGAACGATCTGCAGATTTTCATGCTCGTAGAGTTCGGCCAGCTTCCGCAATTCGGCATCGATATTATAAAGCGCAAACTCGTTCTGATCGATGAGGATCAGGCTGGAAGGCGCGTTGCGCAGAATCTGGCGGCATAACTCGCCACCGATCGAGCCGCCGGCGCCGGTGACCATCACCACCTTGTTGCGCATCGCCTTGTCGAGCAGCTCCTGGCGCGGCGCCACCGCTTCTCTGCCCAGCAGATCTTCGATCTCCAGCTCACGAATGTCGGAGACGGCGACCCGTCCCTGAGCAAGCGCCGTGAGATCCGGCAATGTGCGAACATTCACCCTGGCCTTGCGGATATGCTCCAGGATTTCGTTGCGCCGCTGCCGGGAGGCCGATGGCAGCGCAAGAAGCACATTGTGCACGCCAAGGGCTTCGGCAAGCACCGGAAGATCCGAGGGGTCATAGATCGGCAAGCCACCCATGACGCCGCCCTTGAGGCGCGGATCATCATCCAGATAGCCGACGACTTTGAGTTCGGCGCTGTTCGTCAGGGCAGCCGCCAGTTGCCGCCCGGCCTTCCCGGCCCCATAGATCAACACCTTCGCGAGCATATTCTGGTGAAGGATACGCTGGTAGGCATCCCCGAGCCAATAGCGGATACCCAATCGCGACAGCCCGATCCCGATCAGCAGCAGGAAAGGCTGGAGAATGCCGACGGTTCTCGGAACACCCGGCACGCTGAGAGCGGTAAATATCGTCATGAAGGCGAAGCCGTAGATCGCAATCGCCTTTAAAACAGTAATGAACGCAGCCAGATTGGCATAACGGAAGATCGCCCGATACATGCCCATGACGATGAAGATGGGAAGGGCCATGCACAGCGAAACGAAAACCGGCAGCCACTGCACGCCGGTCAGCACCGTCCATTCGTTCAGCCGGAAGCAATAGGCCAGCCAGATCGTCAGAACACAAAAGCTGGAATCCACCAGCAAAGCCAGAGCGCGTTTGGCAACCCGCGGCATCGCCAGCAAAGGGGCGACGAGCGCTTGCATCGGCACCAACAACCATCGTGAGCGCGATGTCTCAGAGGGAGAATTTTCGGGCATCGCTTACCAGCGTCTCGCAGATCTACAGACAACCACCTTCTTGTCGCTTTCTGCAACGAGCGCAACTGAAATAATCGGAAATCAAGGTCTTCCGCACCGCTTATCTATCAGAAGTAGGTAGCCTAATGCCTATTACCTTCTGACAAATACCTTGCCGCTGCTGCTGGATTCAGGCTGGCGGAGCGCGGGGGAGAGAGCTTAGTCTCGTTGTCGCAGTCTCACGTCAACCGAAGAGATCGACGATGCCCATTTCGCCGGCCCGGCCGAAGTTACATGGGGGTTGCACTCGTTCGGCCGTTTCCATAAACACGATCCAAAGATTGTATCGAAAGACGATGTGAAAAAATGACAAAAACCGCGCTGATTACTGGGGTGACTGGTCAGGATGGTGCCTATCTGGCCGAATTGCTTCTGAGCAAGGGCTATACGGTGCACGGTATCAAGCGGCGGTCCTCGTCTTTTAATACCGGCCGCATCGAACACATCTATCAGGATCCGCATGAGACACATCCTCGCTTCATTCTCCACTATGGCGATATGATCGACTCGACCAACCTGTTGCGGATCGTGCAGCAGACGCAGCCTGACGAAATCTATAATCTTGCCGCACAAAGCCATGTGGGTGTCAGCTTCGAAACGCCTGAATATACGGCGGATGCCGATGGCGTCGGGACGTTGAGGTTGCTCGAAGCGATCCGTATCCTGGGGCTGCAGGAAAAGACTCGGTTCTACCAGGCATCGACCTCGGAGCTCTACGGTCTTGTGCAGGAAGTGCCGCAGAGCGAAAAAACGCCGTTTTATCCGCGTTCTCCCTATGCGGCAGCCAAGCTCTATGCCTATTGGATCGTCGTGAATTATCGCGAGGCCTATGGCATGCACGCATCCAACGGCATTCTTTTCAATCACGAAAGCCCGCTTCGTGGCGAAACCTTCGTCACTCGCAAGATCACGATGGCAGTGGCTGCCATCCATCTGGGTCGGCAGGATAAGCTTTTCCTCGGCAATCTCGACGCCAAGCGTGACTGGGGCCACGCGCGTGAATATGTCGAAGGCATGTGGCGCATGCTGCAGCAGGACACGCCGGATGACTACGTCTTGGCGACGGGTGAGACCACGAGCGTCCGCCAGTTTGTCGAGTGGGCTTTTGCCGACGTGGGCATTGCATTGGAATGGAAGGGGTCCGGCGTCGACGAAAAGGGTTATGACTCCGCGTCCGGTGCGTGCCTCGTCGAAGTCGATCCTCGTTATTTCCGCCCGACGGAAGTTGACCTTCTGCTGGGTGATCCGACCAAGGCACGTCAGAAGCTGGGCTGGCAGCACAAGACCCCCGTTCGTGAACTCGCAGCCGAAATGGTGCGCGAAGATGTCAAGCACTGGAAGGCTCTAAACGGCCGGAAAGAGATCTGAGTGTACGACTTGTCCAACAAGAAGATCTGGGTTGCCGGTCATCGCGGTATGGTCGGCAGTGCTCTTGTGCGCCGGCTTCAATCCGAGGGCTGCAACGTCATCACGGCCACGCGCCGTGAGGTCGACTTGAAGCGGCAGGACGAGGTCGAGAAATTTGTTGAAGCAAACCGACCCGACGCGATTATTCTCGCCGCTGCCAAGGTTGGCGGTATCCTCGCCAATGACAGCTATCCCGCAGAATTCATCTATGACAATCTGATTATCGAAGCGAATATCTTCGAAGCTGCCCATCGGGGCGGAGTGGAGCGGCTGCTGTTCCTGGGGTCGAGCTGCATTTATCCCAAGCTTGCCCCGCAGCCGATTCCCGAAGAGGCGCTGTTGACCGGTGAGCTCGAGCCGACCAACGAATGGTACGCGATCGCCAAGATCGCCGGTATCAAGCTTGCGGAAGCCTATCGTAAGCAATACGGCCGGGATTATATTTCGGCCATGCCGACCAATCTCTATGGCCCGGGCGATAATTTCGACCTGAATACCAGCCACGTGCTGCCGGCCCTTATCCGCAAGGCGCACGCTGCGAAACTTCGCAAAGACCCGCACATGGAGGTCTGGGGCACTGGAACCCCGCGCCGCGAGTTTCTGCACGTCGACGACTGCGCCGACGCTCTGGTGTTTCTTCTCAAGACATATTCCGGTGCGCAGCACGTCAATGTCGGCTCGGGAACAGATCTCGAAATTATCGAATTGACGCGTTTGGTCTGCCGCGTTGTCGGTTACGAGGGGGAGATCATTCATGACCTTTCCAAGCCCGACGGCACGCCGCGCAAGTTGATGAGCAATCAGAAACTGCAGGACATGGGCTGGAAGCCGCGCATCTCGCTCGAGGATGGCATTGCAGCCACTTACGCCTGGTTTCTGGAATTCGAAAATACATCCGACCCGGCGGTCTGATATCAGGCCGGGGGAACCAGTATTTATTCCTGGGTCGATCTCCGCGACACAGACGGTGTCGACGGGCCGGCGCCCAGGCAGCATAGGGGTGAGAAGATTGCCGCTATCTCGGGAGGGATCCATCAGCCCATTGACGGCAGCACGTTTCCTGTCCAGAGCCGCTCGAACACGGCAAGCCGCCCGGGAAATCTTCGCCGCCTGGATTCAATAATGCTCGATCAGTGAAATTGTTGGCTGGGGAACCTGGACTCGAACCAAGATTAACGGAGTCAGAGTCCCCAAACGCAATTTGATAACGTTTCCGATTTTCTCCAACTACGGAGAAATCGCAAGATGGAAAATCAAAGCCTTACGGGCGAATTTCCAACTGAAAAAGTGTCCGAAGCGGCCCTCTGGCTGAGTAGGAACGCGGACACGATCAAAGGCAATCCGCTCCTCGAATTGATGTCGCGCTTTCATCTCAGCGTGCTCGACGCCGCCGAGGCGTCGCGGCGCGCTCACCGTCTCAGATATGCGGCGGGGCAAACGGTCGCCTCATCATGACGGTCGCATCCGATCCCTTGAAAATGCTGCAATGGATCCTGGCCGATCATCCCGGTGAGGCCGCGGCCGAATTGCGCGCGGCCGTCGAGCGTGTGCTCGATGGCACCGAGTCGAGCCTCGACCGCGCCCTCGGATTGAAGCCCGCAGCCGGTCAACGTAGCTGGCGAACGACGG
The DNA here is from genome assembly GCF_001854685.1 of Rhizobium sp. RSm-3. Lineage (NCBI taxonomy): Bacteria > Pseudomonadati > Pseudomonadota > Alphaproteobacteria > Hyphomicrobiales > Rhizobiaceae > Rhizobium > Rhizobium sp. RSm-3. Next base: position 554,544 of record NZ_MAWZ01000002.1, read on the forward strand.
CCGCGCTCGAGGAGCGCAACCGTCTGATATGCGAGACCGCCACCACATTTTTTCCCGAAAATACGAGTCGCGAAAAGGCGGAAGCCATCGCCGCCGGCCTTGAAAGATTTCGTTCTGGGGCCGATTGGCAGGGTTGCAGGACGCGCGAGATTTGCCCTTATCCACAGGGCATCAAGGCAAATTTCTGGCGAATTCTCAAGGCCTTCGACCGCAATTTGAGCGCCGCCACGGTGCGCGCAGTGCTGGCTAACGAGCTCGGCCTATTCGTTAGCCAGCAGATGCCGGATGATTCTTCCAACGATCAGTAACGAAAGGTTTTCGCAAATGTCGAACTTCAATGCACCTGGCGATCTGCCGAGCGGCGACATCCGCTTTACAGGGCATCATGTGGGTACGGACAGGCTTCCTCCAAGCGCCCAGGAGGCCTTGGAAGCGCTTCGTGAGCGTGTCAGCGATGTGTACGATCTGGTGGAGGCTGCCAGCCGGAAGCGGGAACGGGCGCGTGCAGATCGCGACGAGGCCGAACGGATCTTCAAAAACATCGCCGTGACGCACCGACTGCAAGAGGGCCATTCGAAGTATGACGAACTGAAGGGCAGGTTCGATAAGGCGCACAAAAATTTCATTGACGTCCAGGACAGAGGAAGCGGCCTCAGCGAAAGATGGCAGAGTCAGAAGCGTCTACTGACCCGGGTGGAAACTTACGTCAAACTGCTTCGGTCATCCGCCAATCAGGCGCCGTCGCCCTCGATGAAGGTCCCGGCGGCCGACCGGCTGCTGCTGGACATCGACAAACAGCGAAACGAAATCGCCACCCTTTTCGCCGACCGCCATGAAACTTTGTCCAAAGCGACTCCTTCGGCTGAGATCAAGGCAAGGGCGCGCGCTGAGATCGAGGAGATGGCCCGTCGCGGGCGGCCCGACGTGACGCGCATGGTAAACCATGGCCCGGGCGAGGGCGTGGCCTGGCCCGATTACGAGGCGATCGGTCGTGGATCCGGTATGGGTGTGCCGCTTCCGGGGGACGTCGGCTTCACACGCTTCATCCAAGCTGCGCACCTGCCGCTGATCGCATGGTTATTCAAGGATCGCCTCCTGGATGCCATCAATGCGGAAATAGACGCGAATTCCGAAGACGATCAAGCCCTCTCTGTTGAGCAGCGCGTCAAGAAGCTGGCCGAAATCGATGCACGCATTCTCGCGGCCGAGCGGATCGACGTGGCGCTGGTGCGGCATACCGGCGGCGCGGTCGACTATCGCGAAGAAACCGACCCGCGCGCTTTGCTCGGCATCGAAGGGCCGGCGGCGGACGACGATTGAGGTTCCATGGGAGGAGGTTTTTGCTTCCCTCTTCCGCACGCCCAGCCGGCGGTGGTGTGTACGCGAAACAACACCGGCATTGGTGGCGCTCGTGTCGCGATTGCGCGAGTGAGCCATTCGGACGAAGGCGGCGGTTTGAGACGCCGCCGCCTTCGATCAGCAGATCAGATAGTGACAGCTTCAAGCATATGATTTTTCGAGGAAATGCGGCAATGAGCATCAAAGTTATGACTATCGTATGGAGCCGAGCGCCCGTCAAAAGCGGCGAGCTGCTCCTGCTGCTTGCGTTGAGTGACAACGCGGACGACAACGGCGTTGCCTTTCCGTCTGTCACCTACTTGGCCAGCAAGGCGCGAATGACGCCCAGGAATGTGCAGCTTTGCTTGAGCAACTTGGAGCGTTCTGGCTTCATACAGATTGTTCCTCGCGGCGGTCCTTCCGGGGCCAACAAGTACCGCGTGAACCTGAAACTTTTGCGCGATCTGCCTGATGAATATGTGACCACCAAGGGTGGTGATGACGCGGAAGGGGGTGAAGTGGACTTCACCCCGAAAAATTTTCAGGGGGGTGAAGTGGGCTTCACCGGGGGGGTGAAGTGGGCTTCGCCAGGGGGTGAAGTGGGCTTCACCCAAACCGTCAATAACCACCAATTAACCTCTCAAGGCGCGCAGGAGCGCGCGAGAGAGGATGAAATTTCGGATGAGGATGATCGAGCCGATCGCAAGGCAGTCAAGCGGGCGTTCCAGCGACTGGTCGATGGTTGGCCAGGTTTCGCTGGTCTGTCGCTAGAAAGTGCTGAGCGAGCCTTCGGCAAGCTGACGGCCGAGGACCGCGACGCTGCGCTTCGGATGCGCGATCCGTGGCTGGCGCTGCTTCGGAAGAACGGCAAGGATCACACGCCGGCGCCATCGACCTACCTTCGCGAGCGGCTGTGGGAGGCGGTGCCGCAACAGCAGCCGAGCGAGGGCGAGCATGTCGTGGCGGCACCGTTCGGCAAGCAGTGGACGGTCCACGTGCTGCGACTGTTGTCGAGTGCGCCCGTCGAACCTCCTGCACCAACGGCCTTCCAACGCCAGCAGATCGCCGCCGGCGGTGTTGCCGGCCACCGTGTAGTGCTGGAGCGGCTGTCACGCTTCGGCTGGCCGCGCGTGAACTCCGTGCTGGAGCGGGCCGCCGAGGGCAAGGGCGTGAGCATCACGCGGGAGGAGGCGCAGGACCTGCCTGAGACGCACGCGGTCGCGGTGGATTCGCCGGACTTCCATCACTGGCGTAGCGCCTTCGACCAGAGGGGATGGCCATGGCTGAAGGTGCCGCACGGCGTCAAGGTCATCTGGTTTCCTATCGACGGACCCCAGTCCCTGCAGTCGGCGGGTCCTCCCCAGCAAAAAGCGCAAAGCGGGTAAGGCGGCAGCGCAGTCCAAACGACTATGTATGCCGCAGAGCGGCTTGACGATGTCATTATTGTTACCTTTGCCTTGTTGAGGTTGAACGAAATGAGAAAGCTGACTGAAGCAGAAATGGCAGACGTGATGCGGGAACATCCGCTCCCCGCCGATGTGGCGGACGTTGTCCTTTCGCAGGTCGATATGGCTGATCACCTCGGCGTGTCGCTGCCGACGATGCGGGGATATCTCCGGCGCGGAATGCCGTTCGTCAGCCGCGGTGGATGTGGAACCCAGTGGCAAGTCAGGCTGTCGGAGGCGTCGGCCTGGCTGGCATTTTTCAAGAAACTTGAACGGCAGAAACACACGCGCGCTGCAGCTGTCGCCTCCGCGAAGGCGGCGCTAAGGGCAGCACGCAAAAATTGAGGAAGGGGCATTTCGATGAACGTATTGAAAAATGGAGAGCTTTGGCTCTATGGCACCGTCGGCCTCGGCGTGACGGACGAGGAGGGGTTCACGGCGATCAACGTGCGCGATGCACTCGCCGAGATCGGCGGCCAGGACGTCACTGTTCGCATCAACTCCCCGGGTGGTTGGGCTGACGAGGGCATCACGATCTATAACAACCTTCGCGCCCATCCGGGAAAAGTGACGGTTCTGATCGAAGGCATCGCGGCATCCGCCGCCTCGATCATCGCCATGGCGGGGCATGAGATCGTCATGCGAACCGGCACATACATGATGGTCCACGAACCTTCAGGCTTGACCTGGGGCAATATCCAGGATCACGCCAAGATGATCGAGCAGTTGGACACGATCAACCGATCGATGGCCGATATCTACGTGAAGCAGACCCGTCGGCCCAAAGCTGAGATCCTGCGCGAGCTGGCCGACGAAACCTGGATGGACGGCGCTCAAGCCGTGCAAAAGCGCTACGCCACCCGCGTGACGGACGCTCGCGCAGTCCAGCCGCCGGCATTCGCCTGGAGCACCTATAGGAACACGCCGGCAGCGGTCTCCGCATCCGGATCCAGGCAACAGGCGCGCGGTTTTCAGGATGCGATGGGGCGCATAGCCGCGGTGAGAAGCGCCAAAGCCGAACGTGACGTGCGGATCGCCGCATTCATTCGCGAAAATCTGATCGGACACGAGAACCGTCCGGACGTGGCGTCGCTGCTGAACAGCATTCAGGAAGAGGCACCAGAAGCGTACTCGATGGCCAAAGCCACTGGGCCTCTATCTCCGACGAACGTCGTGAAGGGGCCGTCCAGTTGGGATGGCGTCGTCGATCGCGTGAACAAGGCAAACAACTGGTTCTCCGTTCATCCGAATGCAGGGGAGAAGTGACCCATGGCACGTAAAACCATAAAACAGCGCATCGCCCTCGACGGCGGCAAGGAAATGGAGGCGCAGCTCAAGCAGCTCGGCGCCGCCGGCGAGAATGCCTTCGACAGGATCAGCAAGGCGGCCGCCCAGGCGGATTTCGCCAAGCTCGGCCAGAGCCTCAGCGCCTTCAGCGGCAGCCTGCAGACCATGGGCAAACGCCTGGCGCTCGCCTTTGCCGGCGTGACGACGGCGACGACGGCGGCGGCGGCCGGTCTGGCCAATATCGCCAAAAGTGGCGCCGAAGCGGCCGATGCGGCCGGCAAGGCTGCCCAGGCGGCCGGCCTGCAGATCGACGCCTATGGACGTCTGGCATTCGCCGCCGAACAGAACGACGTCGCCGCCGATGCGTTCGGCGCGGCGATGTCGAGGCTGAATAAGGCGCTTGGCGAGGTGCAGGACGGCACCAAGGGGGCGAAAGACAAATTCACCGCGCTCGGCGTTTCGGTCACCGACTCCCATGGCAAGCTGAAGCCGACCGAAACGATCGTGCAGGACCTCGCTGAAGCATTTTCGAAGATGCCCGACGGCGTCAAGAAATCGGCGGCAGCAATCGAAATCTTCGGCAAGTCGGGCGCGTCGCTCATTCCCTTCCTGAATTCCGGCCGCGACGGGCTGATCGATGTGGGCAAGACGGCCGAGCGGCTGGGCATCGTCTTCACCGACGCGCAGAAGGAAATCGGCGACGCCATGGGCGATACGCTGGATGAAGTCGCGAAAGCGACGACCGGACTTAAAAACCAGGTCGGCCTGCTGTTCGCCCCGACGATCACCGCGGCGGCCGAGCGGCTGCGCGACGTGCTGATCGCCAACCGCGACGCGATCCTCGGCTTTGCCCGCAGCCTCGCCGACACGGCGCTGCCGATCGTGCAGGATTTCATCTCGGCGCTCGCCGGCGACGACAAGGCGGTCAAGAACATCTGGATCCTTCAATGGCGCGACGCGGTCGTCGATTTCGGCAAGTCGGCCAAGTCGGCGATCACCGACATCTTCGTGCCGGCCATGCAGGGCTTCAAGAAGGTGCTCGACACGGCCGCCGATGGGATTCGCCTTTTCACCGGCATCAACATCGACGGCACAATGCTGGCGATCGCGGTGGCGGTCGGGCAGGCAAGCGGCGCTTTCCGCGTGCTTTATGCCGCGATCGTCCTGGCGAAGGATGCGTTGATCCTGCTGATGCGCAATCCGATCCTGGCGGCGGCAACAGCCGTCGCCGCGGGCATTGCGCTCTGGGCGACGAGGACCGATAGCGCGACGGCGGCGATGGAGCGGCACAAGGGCGTCGTCGACGATGTCGATGAGGCTTATCGCCGGGTCGGTCTGAAGATCGCCAACATGGCGAAGGACGAAAAGAACCAGCGGTTGATCGATCTGCGGGAGGACCTGAAAACGGTCGACAAGGAATTGCCCCAGGCGCTGGACAAGCTGAAGAGCGACCTGGCGCAGTGGTTGAACTCGCTTCCGCATGCCGCCGATCCGATGATGGCGATCGTCAAGTCATTCGTGGACGGCGGGCGGTCGCTCGAGTCTTTCACATCGGCGATCCGCGAAATGGGCGCGGCCAATCCGGAACTCGGCAAGCTGGCGCAGCAGATCCTTGCGGCAACGAAGACGTCGGAAGGGCTTTCGGCGGCCGGTGTCGAAGTGCGCGACAAGATCGCCCTGTTGACCGGCCAGATGAGCGATGCCGCGTTTATCGCCAAATACTTCGGCGGCCAGGTCGCAGCAACGGCGGCAGACACCGAGAAGGCGGGAACCGCTGCGGCGGACACCCAAAAGAAGGTCGAAGCGCTCGGCAAGACGATCACCGTGCATTCCTCGGATGGCGGCAAGCCGGTGCAGCAGACATTCGATCTCGTCGACGGCGTCGCCAAGGCGGCCGATGCCAGCAAGCAATCGCTCGACGGCGTGTCGGAAAGTGCTGCCAAGACCGGCGAAAGCGTCGCCAAGGTCAAGGATGACATTTCGAACCTGATCATCCATGTGCCCGACGAGCTGAAGGGACAGCCGACCGTCGCCGATGCGATGACGCAGGGTCTGTCCGACGTTCCTGCCGCAGCGAAGGCTGCGGCCGACGGCGTCATTGCCGAAGTCTCGCGAGTGCCGCAAGCCGTGTCTGGCGCGCTTTCGGGCGGCGTCCAGCAGGGCCAGGGCGATCCGGGCGCCGGCGGCGGCGGCAGCCAGCAGCAGGCGCAGCCGGCGGGCAGTATTGCCGACACGCTGGCAAAACCCTTCGAGGAGGCGCGCGATCGGATCGCGACGGCGCTGACCGCCGTGCCGACAGCCGTGACCACGGCGCTGCAGACGGTGCAGACGGCCGTGGCCGAGGGCGGCGCCGCGCTTGGCGATGCGCTTGTTACACCTTTCGAGAATATGGCGAGCCGCATTGCCGAGATCCTCGAGCGGATGACGACAGCCGTGCAGGCGCAGTTCGACGCGATGCTCGCCTCGGTGAATTCGGCAGTGTCGCAGCTGCAGAGCGCCGTCGCTTCGCTCGAATCGCTGGCGACGCGAGCCGCGGCGGCAGCTGCGCGGGCGCGATCGGCGACGGCAAATGCCGGCGGCGATGGATTGGCGACCGGTGGCCTGGTCGGTCGTTTCGCCGGCGGCGGGCGCGTCTCCGGTCCAGGCTCCGGAACGAGCGACAGCATCCTGGCGCGGCTCTCCAATGGCGAGTTCGTCATCCGAAAAGCTGCGGTCGACAAATACGGGTCGGAATTTCTTGCGGTGCTCAACAGTGCGCGGCTGTCCGGCGCGCAGCTTCTTTCCCGGCTCCGACAGGGCTTCGCAAACGGCGGCCCTGTCCTTTCCGGTATCGCGACGTCACTCACCACCGGCATGAGCATGCCGTCGCTGGTGCCGGCATTCGCCGACGGCGGAGCCGTTGCATCAGCCGGCGGCCGGCCGATCAATCTGACGATCGAAGGCCAGACTTACGAGATGATCGCGCCCGATGACGTCGCCGATCGCCTGGCGAAGCATCAGGGCCGGCAGGGCCTGCGCAAGGCCGGCAAGAAACCGAGCTGGAGGTAATTATGGGCATTGGGAAATGGGCCGGCCGCTTTTTTGGCATCGCCGCCGGCAGACGGGAAATGAGCGGGTCGACGGCCCTGACCACCATCAATGAGCCGGCGCCCCCGCGTCACCAGGCGTTTGACGCCGGCCGCGCGACGCGGCGCCTGAAAGGCCTCACGACCACGACGCAGGAGATCAACCGCCAGATCCGCACCTATGGTCGGACGGTCGTCGCCCGATCGCGCTACCTCAGCCAGAACAATCCCTATGCGATGCAGGCGAAAAAAGTCTTCGTCTCGGCGCTCGCCGGTTCGGGCATCAAGCCGTCATCGCTCAATGCGGACGCCGCATTCAAGGCGCGGCTGCAGGAGGTCTGGCAGGACTGGAGCGATGAGGCGGACGCCGACGGACTCACCGACTTCTACGGCATGCAGGCGACGATCGCTTCCGAAATGTTCGACGCCGGCGAATGCTTCGTCCGGATGCGCACGCGGCGGCCGGAAGATGGGTTGATCGTGCCGCTGCAATTGCAGCTCCTGCCATCCGAGATGCTGCCGCTCAATGACAATCGCGCACTCGACAACGGCAACTATGTGCAGATGGGCGTCGAGTTCAACGCGATCGGCAAGCGCGTCGCCTATTGGTTCCTGCGCCAGCATCCCGGCGCCGACCAGGTGGACCTGCGCAAGGGCACATCAGGCGAGCAGGTGCGCGTGCCGGCGGAAGAGATCCTGCATCTCTTCGACTCCACAGGCTTTGCCGGCCAGATCCGTGGCATCCCGCACACGCTCTCGGGGATCGTCACTGCGGCGGTTCTCGATTGCTACGACGACGCCGAGCTGGAGCGCAAGCGTGTCGCAGCTTTGTTCGGCGGCTTCATCACCACCGAACTCGGCGACGATGCGGCGCCGCATCCGATGGCGGAAGGGATCGAGGCCGCGCAAGCCGCCGGCAACGATTCGGCGATTGCCCTGGAGCCGGGCGCCATGCTCGATCTGGATCCGGGGCAGGATGTCACCTTCGCCGAGCCGGCCGATGTCGGCGGCAATTACGAGGCGTTCCAATACCGCAACCTGCTGCGGATGGCGGCCGGCTTCGGCGTGCCCTATGCGGCAATGACCGGCGATCTGAAGCAGGCGAATTATGGTTCCATCCGCGCCGGCCTCGTCGAGTTCCGCCGACGCATCGAGGCGATGCAGCACGCCGTCATGGTGTATCAGCTCTGCCGTCCGGTGTGGCGCCGTTTCATGGATGACGCGGTTTTCGTCGGCCGCCTGCCGGTCGGGCTGGCGCAGTATCTAGCGGATCCGCACGGCTATCGGCGGGCAAAGTGGATCACTCCCCGCTGGGATTGGGTCGATCCGCTCAAGGATCGCCAGGCCGAAAAGCTCGCCGTCGACGCTGGTTTCAAGGCGCGTTCCGACGTGATCGAGGCGGAAGGCTATGATCCCGAGGAAACCGATCGGCGCATCGCCGCCGATCGTGCTCGAGAGAAAGACCTTGGCTTGAACTTCTCGGCAGGTAAGATCGCTTCGCCGGCAAACAGCCAGGAGCAGGATACGCAATGAAGCTGTCGCATTTCAGCAGGCTCACGCATCCCTTTTCCATCCGCGGCGCCGCGCTGACGGCCCGGGCGTTGACGATCGCCGAGTCGAAGCGGCTCTCGCGTCGCTTCCCGCAATATGACTTCGTGAAGGTCGTGCTCGATCCCAACAGGCAGGGTGATCCGCTGATGGAAATCTCCGAACCGGCGCAACGCGCCCTGGTGGCGACATGCTTGGGCTATGGCGGTGACGCGGCGCAGGAGGCGGCCGTCGAAAGGCTGACCGATGATGAGCGTGATCAGATCGTCGCGGCGATGTTTGCGCTTACCTTCGAAGTGGGTGGCGTCGCCTACAAGGGCATGCTGCGCAATGACCAGGCGAAGATCACCATTCGTGATGTCGATTTCAAGATTCGGCTGCTGTCTCAGCCGATGTTCGACCGCCTCGAGCTGCGCTTTCCCGATCTCCAGGTCATTTCTTCCGATCCCGCGGGGATCTTCGACTGCCCGGAGCCGGCGATCAATGCCGTCATTGCTGAAACCCTCGGCTTTGGTGGTGATCCGATCGAGGAAGCGGCGGTGGCACACCTTAACCTGGTTGAGCAGGTCAACCTCATTGCGTTGGCGTTCGGGGGCGTACCGGAACCGGAAAGCGCACCCCCGCGGCGCTCTGAGCTGAATTAGTAGGTTCGCCAAATTGGCGAACCTACTTTCCAGCGAGAGATGTTTCACGCGGAGCAATCGCTGTAACAGTTTGATTCGGCGTGATGTTGATGCTGCAAATGTCCACGGTTTGGACATTTGAAAGCGTAATTTATTATAACGCTTTCTCTGACGGGTCGCCGAAGGCTGAAAAATGGTTTGAGACGAAAACCTTTAAAATTAATCTTTCCACGCGTGGAAAGATTTACGCTGCGGAGTCCTTCTTCGCCGGGCGCGCACGCCTTGCTTCACGGTGTTTTTTTAACCGTTCTTGCACTCTCTCGAAGTGCTGCTGGCTGGTCTCTTTGGCTCCCTGCGGGCTGCTCGACTTGAGTTCATTCGTGACGAAGCGCCGCACCAAGGCGTAGTAGCGCGCAATGGGCACGGCCGAAACTTCCTCCTCATTTAACTCGAGCAGGTCCATTTCGCCGGAACTCTTGAGTATGGCGTCAGCCAGGATGACTGATTCCGGCGGAAGCACCTCTCGGTTCATGAAGAGCTGCAGGCAGACGGCGGTCAGCAGACCGTCCTTCTGTTTGAGCGCCTGGCGGCATTCGTCCAACTGCAGTTGCACATCGCTGATGTCTTCGGTTCGGTTGTCAGTCCCCGCGACCTTCTTGCGCAGGTCGGCCATCTCTTTCCGCTGCACAGCAAGCATTTGCATTACTTCGTCGATATCTAGGCCACTGTTTTCAAGGGAAAAATTCAGCAGCTCGATGATTTGAGCGTTCATTGAGCGGCCATCTTCGGCCGCCAGCCGCTGGATCTCGGCGCGCATACCCTCCGGAAAACGAAGATTGAACTGGTCTTGTTTTGTGCTGGGAAAGTCGCCGCGAGCCATCCTGTCCGCCTAAATTGCCGTGCATAGTATGAATTAACTACCATTGGCTCTTGCGTCCATGGAAGTAATTTACTATTAATCGCATGGTAGTAAATTACTCTGGACTCGCCCGATGGAAAACCTTGCCTCTCGCCGATCAGATCAGTTCAATCTGCGCCTGCCGGACGGCATGCGTGACGCGCTGAAAGCGATGGCTGCGGAAAACCGCCGCTCGATCAACAGCGAAATCGTCACAATTCTGGAGAAGCAGATTCGATCATCCACGGAAACGCAAAAAGCCGACGCTACGGCCTGAGAAACCAGCGTCGGCTTTTTTTAACACCTGAAAGGTATCAAATGCAGATAGATCATAACGCAGATGGCGGCCTCAGCGCAAGCTTTTCCCGCCGAAACCTCCTCCAGATCGCCGCCGCCGGCACTGCCGCCGCTTTTCCGGCCGCGGCTGTAGCGGCAACTGCGGAAATTCCGCAGTTGCCGCTCACCGATGAAGAACAGGTCGAGGCCTGTATCGTCCAGTTGAAAAAAATCCTTGGCCGGATGCATCCGGATTTCCCGATCGCCGACGGCGTGCGCATGATCCATGGGGATGGTGGCAGCACGGTTTTCGTCTCGGTCAAGAAGCCGCTGGGCAATCCCTTCGACGGCGACGGCGATTATGAGGTGAAGGCGCGCGCCGGCCGCTATGCCGCAGGCATTTACCACATCCGCCGCGTGTGGTCGGACGCGGACGAAAAATTCTTGCTCTGGGGCGCCTACCATTGGGACGGTTTTCTGATTGCCCCACGGGAAATCATTGCGCCTGCCGACCTGGTTCGGAAGATCGAAGGGAATGCAACATGACGACCGGGCACGACACGCTGAAAGAAGCGATCGATATCACCCTCGAGGCGCGGGCGCTCGCGAAAACCCTTTCCGACACGCTCGAGCAGCTCGCCGAGTCTGGTGTCGCCGATCGCGGCCAACTCGATCACCTGGCGACGATCGCGAAAGCCTGCCGGCGGCTGCTGGGCGATGTCGTCGCCTCGATCGAAGACGTTTCGCCGGAAATCGAAAGCCTGCGGCGGCGATCGAGAATGGAGAGGCCATGACCGCGCAGCGCGCCACTTTCCGGAAAATCGATATCACGCGCGCAGTCCAGGCCGTGCGCGCGGGTGGCGAAACCATCGGTCGGGTCGAAATCGAAAATGGAAAAATCGTCATCGTCTTGTCAAACGAGGCGGCGGCGGCCGACGCCAACCCTCTCGATGTATGGCTGAAATCAAATGCGCGCAATTAAGCACTACAAGGGCGTGAACCCGGTCAAGAAGATCCTGGCGAGCGGCAAAGAGGTCACTTATTACTACGCCTTCAAGGGCGGTCCTCGGCTCCCCGGCAAGCCGGGAGATCCGGAATTCGACGAAGCTTATAACGCTGCGCATGCACGCAAGGTCCAGCCGGCGGCCGGGACGCTCCAAAGCATCATCGATGGCTACCAGCGCAGCTCGGTCTTCGACGACAAGGCGGCGCGCACGCAACGCGACTACATCAAGAAGATCAAGCAAATTGAGCGTGATTTCGGCACCTTCCCGATTGCTGCGCTTTCCGATCGCCGCACGCGTGCGATCTTCATCGACAAGCGAGATGAGTATGCTCGCAAGTCGCGCCGGCAGGGAGATTATTACTGGCAGGTCCTGGCCCTTATCCTCGCCTGGGCGAAAGGGCGCGGTGAGATCGACGTGAACCCGTGCGAGAAGGGCGGACGAACCTATCGAGCCACGCGCAACGAATTCGTCTGGAGCGACCAGCAAGAAGTGGCGTTCCTCGCCTCGGCGCCGTCGCACCTGCACCTACCACTGATCCTCGCACTTTGGACCGGGCAGCGGCAGGGCGATTTACTCAGGCTGACATGGATGCAATACGATGGCGACTTCATCCGCCTGCGCCAAGGCAAGACCGGCGTGCACGTGACAATCCCGGTCGGCGCCCCTCTCAAAGCAATGCTAGATCCTATCCGTCAAAAGGACGGAAACGTGCTTCTGACGAGCGATGGCAACCCTTGGAGCCCTGACGGTTTTCGCACCGTATGGCGCAGGGCGTGCCGCGCTGCCGGGATATCGGATGTGACGTTTAACGACCTGCGCGGAACGGCAGTCACGCGCCTGGCTATTGCCCAATGTACAGAGGCTCAGATTGCGACGATCACCGGTCACACACTCCGCGACGTTCGCTCGATCCTAGATTCAAACTACCTCAATCGCGATGTGGCAATGGCGGTTGAGGCGATCAGGAAGCTCGAAGGGAGAACAAAAACTCCCAACTGAGTTTCCAACCGACACAAAATGTTCTGTTTTTACGAGGGAAAAACGTGAGCGAAATCAATTGGCTGGGGAACCTGGACTCGAACCAAGATTAACGGAGTCAGAGTCCGTCGTTCTACCATTGAACTATTCCCCAGCAGTTGCCGCCGAAGCATGGCTTGGCTGCTGTGCGGCGCTTATAACCAAAAGCGGGCGGATTGCAAATACCCGTTTTGAAAAAATTCAGTGCTGTCGCGGAAGAGGTGAAACGGTCCGCAAAACCCCGTCCAAAAAAGAATTTGGCGATTTCGGCGGGCGCTGATATTCTTGCCGCAACGCAAAAATCGAATGAGCGCCTGCTGCATACCTCAGGACTTGCGCGGCGCGATGGAAAGATAACGTGGAAGACCCCGAAGGCGGCGCAAAGCCGCATTTTGACGGGGCGTCGGCGGCAGGGCGCAAGGACGGCAAGAAGTCCAGGCGCCGCAAGGGCAAGCGCGGCGGGCAATCCCGCAACGCGGCTCATCCCGCTTCGCATGAGCTTTCCGGCAATGCCGGGCAGTCTGCGCGCCCGATGGAAGATGCGGCCGGAAATCCGGCCCGCAAGCGAAAGCGTCGCCGTCGTGGCGGCCAAGGCGCTGCGCAGGACGGTTCCCTTCAAGCCCAAGCAATGGAGCAGACCCAGACGGCGGGCAGTGCGGCTCGGGTCGAAGGTGATTCGACACCGAACCGGCGCAACCGCCGCAAACATCGCGGCAAGCGCGGTCTTCAGGGCCGGCCGCTGACGGCGGCAAAACCTTCCCCGCCGCAGCAGGAACGCCGCGCCGAAGAGACGGTGCAGCGCACCGAGCCGCGGGAGACGCAGACCAGCACAAATGCCGGCCGCAGGGGGCGCCAGGATGGCCATGCCCATTCCGGTTATCAGGGCGCCGGTTATCAGGGCGATCGCCAGGCCGGCGAACACGCATGGCCCGACGAACTCTATGCCGCTCTCGACCTCGGCACCAACAATTGCCGTCTGCTCATCGCCCAGCCGACCCGCCCGGGTCAGTTTCGGGTGGTCGACGCCTTTTCCCGCATCGTGCGCCTTGGTGAGGGCCTTGCGGCCAGCGGCCGTCTGTCCGACGAGGCGATGGAGAGGGCAGTCGACGCGCTGAGGATCTGCGCCTCCAAGCTCAGAAACCGCGAGATCCGCCGCATGCGGCTCATTGCGACCGAGGCCTGCCGCCAGGCGGTCAATGGTGAGGAGTTCCTCGCCCGCGTCGTTGCCGAAACCGGCCTGGCGCTCGAGATCATCGATCGCGAGACCGAAGCACGGCTCGCCGTCTCCGGCTGCTCCTCATTGGTCGGGCGCGAGACCCGCTCCGTCGTGCTTTTCGATATCGGCGGCGGCTCGTCGGAGATCGCCGTCATCCGCATCGGCGACAATCGTTACAGTCGCCTCGCCAATCACATCACCCACTGGACCTCGCTGCCGGTCGGCGTCGTAACACTGTCGGAGCGTCATGGCGGGCGTGACGTCACGCCGGAAGCTTTCGAAGGCATGGTCCGCGAAGTCGGCGGCATGCTCGAAGGCTTCGATTGCCCGGAGATCGAGGTCGCCCAGACCGGCGACTTCCATCTGATCGGCACATCGGGCACCGTGACGACGCTTGCCGGCGTCCATCTCGACCTGCCGCGATATGACCGGCGCAAGGTCGACGGCATCTGGCTGTCCGACGACGAGGTCTCCGCCATGCAGGCAAAACTGCTCTCCTGGAATTTCGAAAGCCGCGCCGCCAATCCCTGCATCGGGCCGGATCGGGCCGATCTGGTGCTCGCCGGCTGCGCCATCCTCGAGGCGATCCGCCGCCGCTGGCCGAGCCCGCGCATGCGCGTTGCTGATCGCGGCTTGAGGGAAGGGCTGCTCACCGACATGATGGCCGATGACGGCGTGTGGCGGCGCAACCGCAACCGCCGCGGCCAGCGAGCCAGATAGGGAAAAAGGCATGACCAAAGCACCGATCGCGGGAAACCGCACCGGCCGCAAGCTCGGCCAGCGCGTCAAGAACAAGAAGATGAAGGCCTCTTCCCGGCAATGGCTGCAGCGCCACATCAACGATCCCTATGTTCAGCGCGCCCAGCTGGAGGGCTATCGCGCCCGTGCCGCCTTCAAGCTTTTGGAGATCGACGAGAAGCACCATATCCTGCGCGGCGCCAAGCGCATCATCGATCTGGGTGCCGCACCCGGCAGCTGGTCGCAGATCGCCGCCAAGGTCACCGGCTCGACGGATGAGGATATCCGTGTCGCCGCCATCGATTTTCTCGAAATGGCCCAGCTGCCCGGCGTCAAGATCCTGCAGCTCGATTTCCTCGATCCCAGTGCGCCGGAAAAGCTGCTGGAGGCCGTCGGCGGCACGCCCGATCTCGTCATCTCCGATATGGCGGCACCCACCACCGGCCACCACCGCACCGACCATTTGCGCACCATGCATCTCTGTGAAGTCGCGGCCCAATTCGCCGTCGAGGTGCTGGGGGAGGGCGGGCATTTCCTCACCAAGACCTTCCAGGGCGGCACCGAACGTGAGCTGCTCGCCATGCTGAAACAGAACTTCCGCCAGGTCGTCCACGTCAAGCCGAACGCGTCGCGCGCCGAATCGGTCGAGATGTTTTTGCTGGCCAAGGGCTTCAAGGGCCGCAAGGCAGAAGGTGACGCAGAGCACGCTTGATCTTGGGCCGGTCCCGGCCGATGATGGCAACATCAAGAGCTGAGCTGCTGGTCCCATGCTTCTCTACGTCACGCTCGGAACCAATGATCTTTATCGCGCCGGACATTTTTATGATGCCGTGCTGCCTCTGCTCGGCTATCGCCGCCAGCATTATTCGGAAGAGGAGGTCGGCTATTCCGCCGAAAGCGATACGCGCTGCCGCTTCTGGGTGGTGACGCCCTTCAATCGCCGCCGGGCGGCTGCCGGTAACGGCACCATGGTGGCGTTCGCGGCCGAAACGCGGGCCGCTGTCGATGCCTTCCACGCGGCTGCGATTGCCGCAGGCGCCATCGATGAAGGCGGGCCGGGCCTGCGCTCCTACCACGCCCATTTCTATGCCGCTTATGTCCGCGATCTCGACGGCAACAAGCTCTCGGCCGTCTGCGAAAACCCCGAATAGCTTACAGCGCCGCGCGTCTTTTGAGGCGCGCGAGGGACGCTGTAGCGGCTTGAGCCTATTTCACCGCCGGCTGCTCGGTGTCGATCGGAGACTGCGTCACCGCCTTCGCGCGGTGGCCGGAAACGAGTGCGCCGGCGTTGCGGTCCATTCTGACGAAGGGAATGGTGGCGATGACGGTCAGTCCGGCGATGATGTAGAAGGCGAGATGGAAATCGGCGACCTGCAATGCTTCGCCCCTGATATAGATCGAACTTTCCAGGATCGCCGCGGCGACCGCAACGCCGAGCGCCAGGCTGATCTGCTGCATCACCGAACTCATCGATGTCGCTTGGCTCGCTTGCGCATCGTCGATATCGGCGAAGGCAAGCGCATTGACGCCGGTGAACATGAAGGAGCGGGAGAAGCCGCCGAGCAACAGCACGCCGATGATGACCAGATGCGGCGTTGCCGGCGTGAACAGGCCGGTGACGACGGTCACGAGCGTCGTCACCATGGCGGCGCAAAGCAGCGTCGTGCGGAAGCCGGCGGCCGCAAAGACGCGCTTTGCCATGAATTTGGTGGTGATCGCCCCGATCGCCCCGGCAAAGGTGATCATGCCGGATTGGAACGGCGTCAGCCCGAAACCGAGCTGCAGCATCAGCGGTGTCAGGAAGGGCATGGCGCCGACGCAGATGCGAAACAGTGTGCCGCCGAGCGTCGAGGCCCGGAACGTCGGGTTCTTGAACAGGTCGAGGTTGAGGATCGGCGCCGGGTGGCGCCTGGCATGACGGATATAGAGGACGCTGCAGACGAGGCCGATCACGGTGGCGGTGACGCCGATGATCGGCGGCAGGGCGGGCAGGCTGACCACCGACAGACCGAAGACGACGCCCGCGGCCGAAAACGAAGTGAGCACGAAACCGGTGAAATCGAGCCTCGGCGGCGCCGTCGCCTCGACCTCCGGCAGGAAGATCGTCGCCAGCCAGATGCCGATGACGCCGACCGGCACGTTGATCAGGAAGATCCAGTGCCAGCTGAAATAGGTGGTGATGAAGCCGCCGAGCGGCGGGCCGGTGAGCGGGCCGACCAGCGCCGGGATGGTGAGCAGCGCCATGGCCGAAACCAGATCGCTGCGTTTTGTCGTGCGCACCAGCACGAGACGGCCGACCGGCGTCATCATCGCCCCGCCCATGCCCTGCAGGAAGCGGGCGAAGACGAATTCGACGAGGTTGGACGAGATGGCGCAGAAGATCGAGCCGATGACGAAGACGGAAATGGCAAGGCGGAAGATGTTCTTGGCGCCGAACCTGTCGGCCATCCAGCCGCTGACCGGGATGAACACCGCCAGCGCCACCATATAGGAGGTCAGCGCCAGCTTCAGCGTGATCGGCCCGACATTAAGATCCGCTGCGATTGCCGGCAGCGCGGTTGCAATGACGGTGGAGTCCATCTGCTCCATGAAAAGAGCGACGGCGAGGATCAGCGGAACGATGCGGTTCATAGGCGGGAGGCCTTGATGGGCTGCAGAGCTGGAAGGCTCGTGCTGTTTAGTCCCACTTCAGAAGCCTGCCAATCCCTCAATCCGCCTCGACGACAGGTTTGCTTCACGTCTGCGTGAGACGGGTTGTCCGACAACGTCGGGTGGCAAGATTGAGATATAAATCCGGCTGGAACCGACATCGGGGGCCGTGCGGCGACGCACCGCACCTCATGGGAGGATAGACATATGGCAATTTCGTCGGGAATAAAGCGGCGCACCCTTTTTGCCGCAGGCCTCAGCCTGCTCGCAGCGCCGGTCATTTTAAGAAAGACGGCCGAAGCGGCCGCGACTGGAGAAAGCAATAAAATGGATTTAACCCCTTTGCCCGAAATCAATCAATTCAAGCTCGGCTCCTATAAGCTCACCGTCGTCCGCGACAGCATCAACATTTCCGAAAAGCCTCATGAAACCTATGGCACAAATCAGGACCCCGAGGCGGTCAGGGCATTGCTGACCGCAAACTTTCTGCCGGCCGACAAGCTCGTGAACGGCTATGCGCCGGCCCTGATCGATACCGGTTCGGATGTTATTCTCGTCGATACCGGCTTCGGCGCTGGCGGTCGTCCACGCGGCGCCGGAAAGCTCCTCGAAGGCCTGAAGGCCGCGGGATACTCGGCCGATGACGTCACCGTCGTCGCGCTCACCCATCTGCATGGCGACCATATCGGCGGGCTGATGGAAAATGGCGCGCCTGCCTTCAAGAATGCCCGTTATATCATCGGCCAGGCCGAATATGATTTCTGGTCGAACAAGGCGCGCGAGGGCACGCCCGCCGAGGGCGGCCATAAGGCCGTGCTCGCCAATGTGACGCCGCTCGTCGAAAAAGCCACCTTCATCAAGGACGGCGACAGCGTCGCGCCCGGCATGACGGCGATGCTGGCAGCCGGTCACAGCCCGGGGCACATGGTGTTCCACGTCGAATCGGTAGGAAAGCGCCTGGTTCTCACAGGCGATACGGCCAATCACTATATTCTGTCGCTGCTGCGCCCGGATTGGGAAGTGCGCTTCGACATGGACAAGGCGCAGGCAGCGATCGCCCGCCGCAAGGTCTTCGACATGATCGCGACCGAGAAGATCGCCTTCCTCGGCTATCACATGCCATTCCCGGCGGTCGGTTTTGCTGAGAGGCAGGATGGCGGCTATCGCTTCGTGCCGAAGACCTATCAGTTCGACATCTGATCTACCGCATGTCGCCCGGAAGTGTGCGGCGGTTCCGGGATTACGACATGCGCAAACAAAGAGCTAAAGCGCGTCGCATCAACCAAGTTTGACGCGATGCGCTTTAGATGCATGGCACCCATGACGAGCCCGGCGGACAGGCCGGGCTTTTTGCTATTTCCTTCCTGTCATAGACGTGTTACCAGCCCTCGCCAACTTCCAAGCAATCCCATGCACACCGCCGGGGCGGACGATTCGTTTCCGGGCCAGGTTGCATTTTCTTAAATGAAGGAATTTGGCCATGGCACGCATCATTGAAACGGCAACCGGCGCGGACGCGCTTACCTTCGACGACGTGCTGCTGCAGCCCGGCCACTCCGAGGTCATGCCCGGCCAGACGAACATCGCGACCCGCATCGCCCGCGATTTCGATCTCAACATCCCGATCCTGTCTTCGGCCATGGATACCGTCACCGAAAGCCGTCTGGCGATCGCCATGGCCCAGGCCGGCGGCCTCGGCGTCATCCACCGCAACCTGACGCCGGTCGAGCAGGCCGAAGAAGTCCGCCAGGTGAAGAAGTTCGAAAGCGGCATGGTCGTCAATCCGGTCACCATCGGCCCGGAGGCAAAGCTTGCCGAAGCGCTCTCCTTGATGAAGTCGCACGGCATCTCCGGCATTCCCGTCGTCGAGAAGTCGGGCCGCCTCGTCGGCATCCTGACCAACCGCGACGTCCGCTTCGCCTCCGATCCGGAGCAGAAGATCCACGAGCTGATGACCAAGGACAATCTGGTCACCGTCAAGGAGAGCGTCGATCAGCAGGAGGCCAAGCGCCTGCTTCACTCGCATCGCATCGAGAAGCTGCTGGTCGTCGATACCGAAGGCCGCTGCGTCGGCCTGATCACCGTCAAGGACATCGAGAAGTCGCAGCTGAACCCGAACGCCTCCAAGGATGCGCAGGGCAGGCTTCGCGCCGCCGCCGCCATCAGCGTCGGCGATGACGGCTTCGAGCGCGCCGAGCGGCTGATCGATGCCGGCGTCGACCTTCTGGTCGTCGATACCGCCCATGGCCATTCGCAGCGCGTGCTGGATGCCGTCACCCGCGTCAAGAAGCTCTCCAATTCGGTGCGCATCATGGCCGGCAACGTCGCCACCTATGACGGAACGCGAGCGCTGATCGAAGCGGGTGCGGATGCCGTCAAGGTCGGCATCGGCCCGGGCTCGATCTGCACGACGCGCATCGTCGCCGGCGTCGGCGTTCCCCAGCTCGCCGCCATCATGTCGGCCGTTCAGGCAGCGCAGGCTCAGGACGTGCCTGTGATCGCCGATGGCGGCATCAAATTCTCCGGCGATCTTGCCAAGGCGATCGCCGCCGGCGCTTCCGCCGTCATGATCGGCTCGCTGCTGGCTGGCACCGATGAGAGCCCGGGCGAGGTCTATCTCTACCAGGGCCGTTCCTTCAAGGCCTATCGCGGCATGGGCTCCGTCGGCGCCATGGCCCGCGGCTCGGCCGACCGCTATTTCCAGGCGGAAGTGCGCGACACGCTGAAGCTCGTGCCTGAAGGCATCGAGGGCCAAGTGCCGTACAAGGGGCCGGTCTCGGCCGTCGTCCACCAGCTTGCCGGCGGCCTCAAGGCGGCCATGGGTTATGTCGGCGGCAAGGACCTGAAGGATTTCCAGGAGCGCGCCACCTTCGTGCGGATCTCCGGCGCCGGTCTGCGCGAAAGCCACGCCCATGACGTGACGATCACCCGCGAGAGCCCGAACTATCCGGGCGCCGGCCTCTGATCATGAAAGCGGGCAGCGCAATTCCGCTTTGGATCGTCGCGCTGCTCGCAGCCCTCTGCCTTGCCGTGCTCGCCTGGACCACCTTCGGCTTCGTCGTGCCGTTCAAACATGAGACCGGGCAGGCGGTGCTCGATACCTATTTCGCCGGTTACGACGAAGCGGCCGTCTTCCACATGCAGAAGCTGCTCGATGAGAACGAGACGGCGACCCGGCTGCTCAGAGCCATGTATTTCGGGCCGGAACTGATCTTTCCGGCCCTGCTGACGGCGCTGCTGTTCCTCGCCTTCGTCAAGCTTGGTCCCGCAGGCGCGTGGTTCGGCCGATCGGAACATCCGCTCGCCGCCAAGGTGGCCTACCTGCTGCCGTTCCTCTACGGCATTGCCGACTATGGTGAGAATATTGCCAGCCTGATCGCCTTCGGCGACAGTGGATCCGCAAATCTCGCAGCCGAGCTGCTGCCGTGGATGACACGGCTGAAATTCGCAAGTCTCGCCATCTGCTTCATCCTTATCGCCCGGCTTTCCATCCTCCGCTGGCTGTCGCCAGGCCGGGATTGAAGCGGCGTCAGCTCCTCCTCCGCCAAACCGGATTTGACAGTCTCGCCATCATGAAATCGGCAAGGACGTCGACCTTCGCTGGCCGGCTCCGAGCCGAAGGTGTGACGAAATACAGTGCGCCGGTCGCCAGCGTCCAGTCGGCAAGGATTGGCGTCAGTTGGCCGTCGACGAGATAGTCATGCGCGAGAAATTCGGGTAGTTCGATGATCCCGAGGCCCCGTAGCGCCATTGGCACCAATGCTTGCGAACTGGTGGACCTGAGAGAGCCGCTTGGCACGATGACCTCCTCCTTGCCTTCGCTATTGCGCAGGCGCCAGACATCCTGTCGCGCCCTGTAGGCGTATCCAAGGCAGTGGTGAGCCGTTAGCTCGCGGGGATGTTCCGGCACGCCGTACTGTTCCAGGTATGCGGGTGCCGCGAGAATGAAGCGATCCACCGGCGCCAGCCTGCGCGCGACCAATGACGAATCCGGCAGGACCGCGATTCTGAGTGCCGCATCGAAGCCGTCGCCCACGATATCGACGACGGCATCGCTCATGTGCAGGTCGATGGAAATCTCCGGAAAGAGCTCGAAAAAGTCAGGCAGGATCGGCGCCAGCCAGCGTGTCCCGAAGTCCATCGGCGCGGCTAGCCTGATGAGCCCCTTCGGTCGGGTCGCAAGCTCCCGGGCGGCGTCCTCTGCCATCTCTGCCTCAGCATAGATCCGTGCGGCGCTGTCGACCAGTCGCAGGCCGAAATCAGTCAAAGCGAGCTGTCGAGAGGTGCGGTTGAAGAGCCTTGCGCCCAGCCTCTGCTCAAGGCGGCTCACGGCTCGCGAAACCGTCGGCACCGACACGCCGAGCGTCTGCGCAGCCCGCACGAAAGAACGCTCCTCGGCGACCTTTGCGAACATCGCCAGGCCTTCGAAATCGGGAAACTTAGTCATTTCATTCCTGAAACAATGGCTTTCAATTCTTTCTATTCCGAAACGATACCTCCGTCCATATCTCAGCTTCGGTCGAACCAAAGGAGACGACAATGACACAAAGATTGAATGCGAAGACTGCGGTTATCACCGGCGCCACCTCCGGCATTGGCCTTGCAGCAGCGAAGCGCTTCGTGGTCGAGGGCGCACGGGTTTTCATCACGGGCCGTCGCAAGGACGTTCTCGACGCAGCAATCGCTGAAATCGGCGGCGGAGTTGTGGGAATTCAGGCTGATTCAGCCAATCTCGCCGACCTCGATCGCGTCTATGAGAAGGTGAAGGCCGAGGCAGGAAGAATTGACGTGCTCTTCGTCAACGCAGGCGGCGGCTCCATGTTGCCTCTCGGCGAAATCACGGAAGAGCAGTATGACGACACATTCGATCGAAACGTGAAGGGGGTTCTCTTCACGGTGCAGAAGGCCTTGCCGCTGCTCTCTCGAGGAGCATCGATCATCTTGACGGGATCAACAGCAGGCTCGAGCGGCACTCCCGCCTTCAGCGTCTACGCCGCATCGAAAGCCGCCTTGCGCAGCTTTGCGCGCAACTGGATCCTCGACTTGAAGGATCGCGGCATTCGGATCAACACGCTCAGTCCTGGCCCCACGGAAACGACCGGACTGGTCGAATTGGCGGGTAAGGATCCAGCCCAACAGCAGGGTTTGCTCGATGCCCTGGCGGCTCAGGTGCCAATGGGCAGGGTTGGCCGTGCCGAGGAAGTTGCCGCTGCCGCACTCTTCCTCGCCTCGGATGATTCCAGCTTCGTTACCGGGGCCGAACTCTTCGTCGATGGCGGCAGCGCCCAGGTGTAAAGACAATATCGGGTTTGAGGATGCCAGCGGCGAGCCGCCCCTGGCATCCGCTTAACCTTTCCGCTAATGCTCCTCGCGACATGCGAAAGCGGAAAGGAAGTGCCGAAATGACCGGCTATGAAATCTTCTGGCCACTCCTTGCCCATGTGGCGCTGGTCTACGGTCTTTATGCGCTTCTTGGGCAGCGGCGCGCAAAAATGGTCCGCGCCGGCAGCATCGCAAAATCGGATTATCGCGAAAATCGCGGCGAGCCGGCCGAAAGCCTCGTCGTCAAGAATTGCCTCGCCAACCAGTTCGAATTGCCGGTGCTCTTCTATGCCTGCTGTATTCTTCTCTATGTCACCGAGGCCGATAATATCGTCGCCGTCGGCCTCGCCTGGCTTTTCGTCGCCCTGCGTTATGCCCATGCCGCCGTCCACGTGACCAGCAACGACCTCCGCTACCGCAGCCCGCTCTTTGCCGCCGGCTATCTCGCGCTCGCCGCCATGTGGGTCTGGCTCGCCGCCTGGATGGCAATGGGATAGCGCCCCCCGCACTACCGGCCAGCCCCGGATCGGAATCGGTTCAAGGCCAGAATTATTCAGCAATTCAGAATGTTACAGCATCCCTCACGCGTCTGAAAAGACCGGCGACGCTGTCGTCTGCCGACAATATAGTCATGCGCACCTGTGCCGGTTCCCAAGGGTGGACTGGCTGGGAAACCGCTATTCTTCAGCGGCCGAAGAACAATTCAGAAACATGGTTACCAATATTTAAATCAATTGACCTATTTCTACGCGAGCGAATAGTGGCAGGGACGATTTGCGGGCGAAGATGGGTGAGAAGACAGGCGGGGCGGCAACTCATCGGAGGGCCATGCTGCGACTTGCGGGATCGGCGAGCACCGCGGCGCTGGCGCTGATGCTGGCGGCAGAGCCGGGATCTGCGCAGCAGGTCATCGGCGGCAGCGACACGGAGATCGTCGACGGCAACGACCCGGCGGGCACCGGTCCGGGCACGCAGCCGAGCCCATGGACGATCAATGACGACCTCCTCATTGGCGAGCAGAACGGCGACGATGCGACCCTGATCATCCGTAACGGCGGCACGGTCAGCAATGACACCGGCGTGCTCGGCGTCGATCCCGGCGCCAGCGGCACGGCGACGGTCACGGGCACGGGCTCGAGCTGGAACAATTCCAACGACCTTTACGTCGGCCATGAGGGCGCAGGCACGCTCACCATCGACGACGGCGGCGCCGTCGACAATACAATCGGCCACATCGGCTATTTCTCCGGCGCCAGCGGCACGGTGACGGTCACAGGCAACGGTTCGACCTGGACGAATTCCCAGGAACTCACTGTCGGCGACAGCGGCACCGGCACGCTGACCATCTCGAATGGCGGGACGGTCAGCAGCACATTCGGCTATATTGGCAACGATATCACGGCTGTCGGTGCGGTGGTCGTCACGGGCGCAAACTCGCTCTGGAGCAATACCGATGATGTCTCGGTCGGCGAGGTAGGCGCGGGATCACTGACCATTTCGAACGGCGGCACTGTCACCGGCAGCTTTGGATACGTCGGCTTCAGTACAGACGGCAGCGGCGTGGCCAGCGTGACCGGCGCGGGGTCGAGCTGGATCAATTCCAATGAGCTGTATGTGGGCGAATTCGGCTCGGGCAGCGTGACGATCGAGAACGGCGGCCTGATTTCGGCTTCCGGGGTCGTCATCGCCGACGATTCGGGTGCGACGGGAACGGTAAACATCGCCGGAAGCGCCGGAAACGGGCGTGGCATCCTGGAGACCAGTTATATCGACAGCGGCGCCGGTGACGCCAGCCTCGTCTTCGACGGCGGCATTCTGCGCGCGACGGGCAATGAGGCAAATTTCCTCGGCGGTTTCAGCGCCGGCGAGGTCATCTTCGATGCGGGTGGCGCCTTTATCGACACCAACGGCTTTGCCATCGGCATATCAACGGATCTGCAAGGGACCGGCGGCCTCACCAAGCAGGGCAGCGGCATGCTGACGCTGTCCGGCACCAACATCTATACCGGCGTGACGACGGTCGAGGCCGGCACCTTGCTGGCGGGCAGCGCCGGCGCCTTCGTGCAGAACGGCGCCTATGCGGTCAACGGCGGCATCCTCGATCTCGGCGGCTTCGACCTGACCATGGGGCAGCTTGCGGGAAGCGGCGGCGAGATCGCCCTCGGCAGCGGCGACCTGACCATCGATCAGGCGAGCGACGGCATCTATGGCGGCATATTCTCCGGCAGCGGCGACCTGACCAAGCTCGGCAGCGGCACCTTGCGCCTGACCGGCAACAGTTCGGCCTTTACAGGCACGACCACGGTTTCGGGTGGCCGCCTCATCGTCAACGGCAGCCTTGGCGGCATCCTCACGATGACCGGTGGCAGGCTGGGCGGGTCTGGTGATGTCGGTGCGCTGAGCGCCGGCGCCGGCGTCACCATTGCGCCCGGCAACTCGATCGGGACCTTGACGGTCGGCGGCAACCTCACTTTCGATGCGGGCGCCACCTATGAGGTCGAGGTCGATCCAGCCGGCACCGCCAGCGATTTGATCTCGGTCACCGGCACCGCGTTTCTGAACGGTGCCACCGTTAGCCACATCGGCATGAATGGTGACTACAAGCCGTTCTCCACCTATACGATCCTCACCGCGAGCGGTGGGATCAGCGGGACATTCGGCGCCGTCACCTCCAATTATGCCTTTCTGGATGCCGACCTCTCCTACGATCCGAACAATGTCTATCTGGAAATCGCACGCAACGATGTGCGCTTCAGCGACATGGCGGCGACACGCAACCAGTTTGCCGCGGCGCAGGCTGCCGAAGCGCTCGGCTCCGGCAACGACATCTACGATGCCATTGTCACCTTGCCCGACGACGAGCCCCAGGTCCAAGCGAGCTTCGATGCGCTTTCCGGCGAAATCCACGCCTCGATCAAAACGGCGCTGATCACGCAGAGCCTGTTTGTCCGCGAGGCCGCCAACGAACGCCTGCGGTCGGCTTTCGCCAATGCCGGCGCCACCGCGACCCCGATACAGGCCTTCTGGCCGGCCGCTCCGGAACTGATCGCTGCCGATGACGCCGACGCGCCGGTGTTCTGGAGCACCGCCTTCGGCGGCAGGAGCGAGATACGCACGGATGGCAATGCCGCCACCCTCAACCACCGGACCGGCGGTTTTCTCGCCGGCGTCGACACCGGCTTCGATGACATCAGGTTCGGCGTGATGGCCGGTTACAGCAATTCCGGCTTCGATCCGCGCCACCGCGCTTCCTCGGGATCGAGTGACGATTATCACCTCGGTCTTTATGCCGGCACGCAATGGGGCGGTCTCGCCTTCCGATCCGGCCTGGCTCACACCTGGCATCAGATCGACACCAGCCGCCGCGTCACCATCGGCAGCTTCGAGGACAGGCTGGAAGCAAGCTATGACGCCGGCACGCTGCAGGCTTTTGCGGAGCTGGGCTACCGGTTTGAGACGGCGGCGGCCGCCTTCGAGCCCTTCGCCAATCTCGCCCATGTCGGTTTTCGCACGGCGGGTTTCGCCGAAGAGGGCGGGGCTGCCGCGCTCGATAGCGCCGGCCGCACGACCAACACCACCATAACAACGCTTGGCCTGCATACCGAAATGGAAATCCTCTTGGGCCAGACGGACGCCACGCTGCGCGGCATGGCAGGCTGGCGGCATGCCGCCCGCGACATCGTACCCGTATCGACGCAGGCTTTCACAGGGGGGGACGCTTTCACCGTCGCCGGTGTGGCGCTGGCGGAGAACGCCTTCGTTCTCGACGTCGGGCTCGATTTCGACCTCAGCGAGGGCTCTGCCCTTGGCATCGGCTATTCCGGCCAGATTGCCGACAATGCGCAGCAGCATGGGGTCAGGGCGGCCTTGTCGATGAAATTCTAAAATCCGCTGAACCTATCATTCCTTCGCAACGAGGGGTGGCGACGTCTGCACCTTTCCACCCCGGAATTTCACAACCATTTACCGCTTAAAGATGTAAATGCAACTCAGCGGAGCGCGCCTAGAGTCCCGTTTTTTCTACGCTTTTGCCGGTCGTTAAAATGCGGGCGTTTTCATTTACGACTGATGAAGACCTGCAATGTCATACCCGCCCGACGCGCTGATTTGGCATGATGCCTACCCCGCGCGAACGATAAGAATGGGAACGACATGGGCATGGAAAGCATGGATCGGATCGGCTTGCGCAGGCAGCCGAAACAGGAGCGCAGTATCCAGAGGCTGGATCTCATTCTCGCTGCCGCCGCCAAGATCATTGCCGAAAAGGGCGTCAGCGCCATGCGGATGACAGAGCTCGCGGTCGCCGCCAAAGTGCCGATCGGCTCGGTCTATCAGTATTTTCCCGAAAAGGCGGCCATCGTCAAAGCCCTGTTCGACCAGCACGCCTCGGCGATCCAGGCAAAGACGGCGGCGATGTTTGCCGACGTTCAGACGCTCGACCAGGCGCTCGACCTCGTCTGCGACATGATCGACTGGTATTACGAATCCTACCACGATGATCCCGTCTATCTTGGCGTCTGGATGGGAACGGAAACCGACCAGGATCTGCTTCAGCTGAATATGGAGCATAGCGGCCAGGTTGCCGGCATCTTTCATGAGGCCGTGCGCAAGCTGGCGCCCGATCTTTGCGACGAAGAGATGTATGCGCGCACTTACCTGTTCAGCCACCTGATCGGCGCCGTCATCCGGCTTGCCGCCGTCAGCGAGGAGGCCCTGGCGCGGCGCATGCTCGATGAGTGGAAACGCGTCATCCGCGGCTCCCTTTTCGCCGCGACCGCTCAGCGCGCCGCCTGAGGGCGCTTACCTCTTACGTCTTACCAGCTCGGCACCATATTGGCGGCCTTCAGCCGCGGATAAAGGCGGGCCTGAGCGGATTTGACATCGGCCTCCAGCGTGTCGTCGACGACGGCGGGCGTGATGTTGTCGAGGCAGGCGGTGATATGCGCGGTGATCGCATTCATCAGCGAGAGCGAAACCCCCGGCCGCTTCATGATGCCGATCTGCACCGGCGGCAGCGCCGGAAAGCCGTCCGCCTGGCTCAGCACCTTCATGCCGGTGCGCAGCGCCGATTCCGGCATGACCGAGACTGCCATGCCGGCAAGCACGGCAGCGGCAACGACTGTGCAGGACCAGCTGGTGAACAGGATCTGGTGTTCGCGTCCCACCGCATCCAGCGCCGAGCAGGCGAGCTGGCGCCACTGGCAGTCGCGCCGGCCGACGGCAAGCGGCACCGGCGCGTCGTCGCGGATCGGATGGTTGGCCGAACCCACCCAGCAGAGCGGCTCGGTTCTGACCACATCGGACATGCGCTCGCGCGGATTGTGGGTAACGAGGGCGATGTCGAGCTCGCCCTTGTGCATGCGCTCGGCCAGATCCACCGAGGGCTCGCAGACGATGTAGAGCTCGACATTCGGATGCGTCTTGGCGAAGCGGCCGATGATTTCGGGCATGTAGCGGTCGGCATAATCATCAGGCGTGCCGATGCGCAGCGTCCCCTCCAGCCTGTTGTCGTCGAAGGCGGCGATCGCCTCATTGTTGAGGCGGATGATACGCCGGGCATAGTTGAGCAGTTTTTCACCCTCGACCGTTAGCCGGTTGCCGCGTCCATCCTTGATGAACAGCTGCTTGCCGATGCGCTCTTCGAGACGGCGCATCTGCATGGAGACGGCCGATTGGGTCTTGTAGACCCTGTCGGCCGCCTTGGTGAAGCTGCCGGAATCGACGATGGCGATGAAAGTCTGCAACTGGTCGAGATCAAGAGGCGCGGACATGGTGTCACCCATAAAGATAGCTGATGATAATCATTAGAAACATTCGTTGGACTGATCAATAGCTCTTTGGCATCTTCGGGGTGCAAATCAAGCAAAGTGAAGGACAGACACCCTGCCTGTCCAAGCCAAATTCAGCTTTATCCCTTCCCGCACGACCTCGCGGGAGGGGTGGGTTGTTGCGTGCCCGAGAAAGGAGAGTTCGATGCACACGACAGAACGAACACTAGAACTCGACTGCAGCAAGCTTACCCCGACGCTTTTCCAGCGTCTGGCGGCAGGCCTCGCTCCGCTGGTCTCCCTCTTTCGCGGGTTCCGCAATCGCATGGAGATCAACACGCTGCACGATCTGAATGACAGTCAGCTGAGGGATATCGGCCTGAGCAGGGCCGACCTGACCTCCGCGTTCCTGGCCTCGACCTTTTTCGAGGACCCTTCGGAACATCTGACGCGCTCGGCGCGCAATCGCTGGCGCCTGCAGCTCTTCCGCTCCTACAACGAATAGGCGCGTCGAGTTTCCCCGCAGGGTGATAGCCAATAGCCCTGCCGCTTGACCCGGTGATCGGCTTTCCCAAGCCATCTCCGGGTTTTTTTATGCCTTGGTTTCAGGCGGCTTCGGCCGATAGGTTTCGAAGATCGCTTCGAGGTTCCTCTGGTAGGTCTTCTGCACTTCCAGCCCGCTATCGAACATGGCGTTCAGTATCTCGGTATAGCTGTCGGCATTGACCTTCGTCTCTTCCTTCGGCGCCTCGGGCGTCTTGGCAGCCGGCTGCTTGGCCGCCGGCGGTTGCCCAAGCCCGGCCATCATTTCCTGGAAGGCCTTGGCGAAGGGATTGTCGAGGAAGGGGTTCGGCTGAGGAGCCGGTGCGGCCTTCGGTACCGAAAACATCTGCTGCATCGCCTGGGTGAAGGGATTGTCGAAGATGCTCGGCTGCGCGGCTTTCTGCTTCGGTGCGAAGCCGGTGCTTTCGAGCCATTGCTGGATGGTCTCGCCCATTGCCTTGTTGACGAAGGGGTTGACCGGCGAGGCCATCTGGCCGGTTGTCTGCTTGAAGAGCCCGCCCATCAGCGTATCGGCCAGCACCGGCAGCATCCGCTTGTAAATATCCTGGCCGATGCCGGTCATCTGTGCGGCCTGGGCGGCGACCGCGCGCGAAACCTCCTTCGAACCGAAAAGCTGAGCAAGGATATTGTTGCCGTCGGAAATACCCTCCGGCGTGAAGGCCCGGCTCATATCCTCGAAATAGCGCGCATAATTGCCTGAGGAGACGGCCTGCATCAGCCCGACGAAATCGTAAGGGTTGCTGGTGCTGCGTTTCAGGCCGGCTGAGAAGGCCGGCATCAGCGCCGCCATCGCCTTGGTCGCCTGTTCCTGCGCGAGGTTGAACTGGCGGGCGATCGCCTCCATCGCCGCGCCGTTCTGCGCCTGCATCATCATGTCGAAGAGTGGCAGCATGGAGGTCCCTTTCCCCGAGTCGTGACGCGTGTAACGCCACTATATCCGGAAACGATAATGTGCAAACGGCTTTTTGCCATAAGAACTTAAAGCCCTTCCGGCAAAAGTGCCGGACGGTTTTCCGAATTGGAGCGAAATCGGCGCAGGCTCAGTACTGATAGTCCTCGAACACCGGCTCGACGGAGCCGTTCCAGCGGCCGTGATAGAGCGACAGCAGATCCTCGGCGAGCGTCGCCTTCTTGGCAAGCACCTCGTCGAGCGGCGCCAGGAAGATCGTCTCGTCCTGGCCTTCGCGATTGAGCTTGCCGCGCGCCTTGAGGCCGGCCTTTGATATGCCGATCACTTCGCGCGCGGTGTCGAAGAGCGGATGCCCGCGGAACTCGGCCTTCAGCCCTTGCGCCGGAACGGCATTGCGCAGGGCCTCGACCTCCGCAAAGCCCCAGTCTTTCGTCAGTTCGTCGGCGGCGGCGAGTGCGGCATCGTCGTAGAGCAGGCCGACCCAGAAGGCCGGCAGCGCACAGATGCGCCGCCATGGGCCGCCGTCGGCGCCGCGCATTTCGAGGAAACGTTTCAGCCTGACGTCGGGGAAGAGCGTCGAAAGATGGTTCGTCCAGTCGCCCATCGTCGGCGCCGGATCGGCGACCTCGCCCTTCAATGCGCCATTCATGAACTGACGGAAGGTGACGTGGGTACAGTCGTGATAGCGGCCGCCGCGGACGATGAAATACATCGGCGCGTCGAGCGCCCATTCGGCATAGTCGCGGAAACCGAAGTCGTCGCGGAAGGTGAAATCGAGCAGGCCGGCGCGCCGGTTATCGACATCGCGCCAGATATCGCCGCGCCAGGAGAGCAGCCCGTTCGGCTTGCCCTCGGTGAAGGGCGAGGATGCGAAGAGGGCGGTCGCCAGCGATTGCAGCTTCATCGAGACGCGCATCTTCTGGCGCATGTCGGCTTCGGAGGAGAAATCGAGGTTCACCTGGATCGTGCAGGTGCGGTACATCATATCGAGACCCTGGCTGCCGACCTTCGGCATATAGCGGGTCATGATCTCGTAGCGCGATTTCGGCATCTGCGGGGTTTCAGCATAGGTCCATTTCGGACTGCCGCCGATGCCGAGGAAGCGGATGCCCATCGGCTCGGCGATTTCGCGTACCGTCGCCAGGTGCTGGTTCGATTCCCTGCAAGTTTCGTGGATCGTTTCGAGCGGCGCGCCTGAGAGTTCGAACTGGCCGCCGGGCTCGATCGAGATCGCCCCCATGCCGTTCTGCTCGGCAAGGCCGATGATGTTGCCGCCGTCGATGATCGGCTCCCAGCCGCTTTTCGCCTGCAGGCCGGTCAAAAGGGCCGAAATGCTGGCATCACCGAAATAGGGAACCGGACTGTTGTCGGCACGGAAGAAGGCAAATTTCTCGTGTTCGGTGCCGATCCGGAAGCGCTCCCGCGGCTTGTTGCCGGCGGCGATATAATCGGTCAGATCCTGAACCGAAGAGAGCGGCGTCTGGTCGGTGGTGTCGCGGGCCATGCGGGGTACCTGCATTCGAAAAAGGCGCCCAGGGGGCCGGGCAGCTGGAAGGGTGATTAGGACCCAAGCCACGTATGTTGCAAGTGAAATTCTTTCAATGACGCATCAAAAAAATAACAGCAATTTCCGTGTCCACCCGTTTCGCTCTTCAGCTCCAGTCGCCGATCGCCGCCTGGACCACGGCGAGTGCCGCAACGGCTGCCGTATCGGCCCTCAGGATGCGCGGTCCGAGCGGAATGGCGGTGACGAAATCGAGGCTTCGAAGCCGCGCCCGTTCTTCCTCGGAAAAGCCGCCTTCGGGCCCGACGAGCAGCGCGAGATGCCTTTCCTTGATTGACGACAGCACCGGCAGCGGGTTTTGCCCGGCATCACCCTCGTCGCAATAGATGATGCGGCGCTCTTTCGGCCAGCGGTCGAGCAGGTCGAGAAGCCGCACCGGCTCGGCCACCTCGGGAATGCCGAGAACGCCGCATTGCTCCGCCGCCTCGACGACATTGGCACGCAGCTTGTCGAGATTGGTGATCTTGCCCTGGACGTGCTGGGTCATGACCGGTTGCAGCAGTCCGGCGCCCATTTCAACTGCCTTCTGCACCAGATAATCCATGCGGCCGACCTTGAGCGGCGCAAAGAGATAATGCAGGTCGCAGGGCGCCGGCTGCGGCCGCGTCTCTTCGATTGCTCTCAGCTGAATGCGTTTGCGCGTGGGGAACGTCAGGGTCGCCTTCCACTCGCCGTCACGGCCGTTGAACAGCAAAACCTCTCCACCTTCCTCCATCCTCAGCACATTGGCGAGATAGTTGAACTGGTCGCCATTCACCTCAAGGGCGGCGCCGGCAGAAAGCGGCGCGTCGACGAAAAGCCGTTGCATGCGGAAATTGGCGCGCATTTAAAACTCACGGGGTTCAGAGCATGATGCCGAAAAGCGTGAGCGGTTTTCGAACGGCATCCTGTTCTAGACGAAGAGCGCGAACATAACCCAATAAATCCCCGCCGCAAGCGCTGCCGAAACCGGCACGGTGACGATCCAGGCAGCGACGATGGTCATGAAATGCGAGCGGCGCACGAGATAGCGTCGCCGGGTCTCGTGGACGTTCGGCTCCTCCGGCTCGTCGATATCGAAAGTCTCGACCCTGCGCCTGATATAGGCGATGCGGCGCTTCGAATGGCGCGTATACCATTCGCGGAAGAAGCCGACGCCGAAGACGGAGCCGACGGCGATATGCGTGGTGCTGACCGGCAGGCCGAACCAGGAGGCGACGATGACGGTGAAGGCAGTCGACAGCGCGACGCAATAGGCGCGCATCGGATTGAGCTTGGTGATCTCCTCGCCGACGAGGCGAATGAGGCGCGGCCCGAACAGCAGCAGGCCGACGGAGATGCCGAAGGCGCCGATCAGCATCACCCAGAGCGGCGGATGGCCAATGCCGTGACCGCCGCCGATGCCGACCGAGTGGACGATCGCCGAAAGCGGCCCGACCGCGTTCGAAACATCGTTTGCGCCATGCGCGAAGGAAAGCAGCGCCGCAGAGCCTATGAGCGGCAGCCGGAACAGCACCCGCAGCGAGCTGTTGCGATTTTCGAGATCGCGCGCCTGGGCGAGCACGAGCGGCCGGGCGATGAGCCAGCTGACAAGCCCGATGCCGATGCCGACGAGGATGATGGTGAAAGACGGAAATTTGCCAGTGGGCGACAGCTGCAGCACCATATAGGCCATGAAGCTGCCGGTCATCACCGCGACCAGCACCGGCACCCAGCGCCGAGCCGCCGCGATCTTGTCGTCGCGATAGATGATCAGCGTCTTGACGAGGTAGAGCAGCCCGGCCGCGATCAGCCCGCCGATCAGCGGCGAGGTGATCCAGCTCGAGGTGATTTCCACCATCACCCGCCAATTCACCGGTTCCGGCCCGACGGCTGCGATGCCGGCGCCGATCACCGCGCCGACGATCGCATGGGTGGTGGACACCGGGGCGTTCATCCAGGTCGCGAGATGGATCCAGAGGGCGGCCGCCATCAGCGCCGCCATCATGATCCAGCCGAGTGCCGCCTGCGGCACCTGGACGGCGTCGACGATGTTGGAGGAAATCGTCCTGACGACCTCGCCGCCGGCGATCGTCGCGCCGAGAACCTCAAAAATCGCGGCGATAACAAGCGCCTGGCCCATCGTCATGGCGCGCGCGCCGACGGCCGCGCCGACATTGTTGGTCACGTCATTGGCGCCGATGTTCATCGCCATGTAGCCGGCAAGGGCTGCCGCCGCCACGATGAGCACCGCTCCCGGCCGGTCGAACACGTAGACGCCGGCAAAAAGCATGGCGAGACCGACGAAGATCAGCCCGAGACCGGGCGCCACCAGCCGCCGCAGGACATGCTTCGCCGCGTCCTCGGCATGGGTGATCTTGGCGAGGTCCTTGTCGAGCGTGCGTTTCGTGAGGACTGTGGGACGTGGCGGCATTCTTTTCCCGGGCTATGAAATCTGCTTCTACGCCACTTTTCTAGCAGCGCAAGATGGCAGGATTCATTCCGCCGGAATTTGCTTTCCTGCCGGTCCCTGCTTTATCGCTTTGGCCGAAAGCCTCTCGGTCATCTTTCGCTTGAAGGCCAGCAAAAGGCCGCGCAGTTCCGGCTCGCGCACGCGCCCGGCCGCCTCGTCGAACGAGACCCATTCGATGCGGCGTTCGCCCTTTTCCTTGAAATTCTTCGCCAAGTCGGTGACTTCGAGCGCATAGACCTGCACTTTGCAGGCCACCTGCACGCCGTCGCGCAGGACTTTCGAATAGCTGTAAGCGCCGAGCGTTTCCGTCTCGACCGCGCCGCGGACGCCGGCTTCCTCGAAGGCTTCCTGTGCGGCGACCTCATGGGCGCATTTGCCCGTCATCGGCCAGCCCTTGGGAATGACCCAGCGGCCGGTATCGCGGCTGGTCATCAACAGCACCTCGACCTCACCGCTTTTCTTCTTCACCCGATAGCAGATCGCACCATATTGCTGTCGCGGCGGACGCCGGAACATCAGCTGCACATCGGATGCCAATCGGGCGAGAAGAGTCAATGGTCGGGTCACCTTCGCAGTGGTTGTTAGGAATCACTCATATACGTGTATCACGAAAAGCTTACACAATCCAAAAGCCGCGGACGCTCCGAAACGCGACTGGATCGCCGTTCCTTAAGGGAAATCGAGCTGGGGCAGGCTCAGAAATCCGTCATGTCCTGTCTCGAATGCGTCACATTGCACAGCTGTACAATATGGCGTGGTCTTGCCTTTCCTTCAATGGCAAGATCAAGTGATCCACTATCATTTGTGATCGTGGTCATCATGCGTCTTCCGCCGCTCAATGCCGTCCGCGCCTTCGAGGCGGTCTGCCGTCATGGCAGCATTCTGAAGGCTGCGGAAGAGCTGAACGTCGTGCGCGGCGCCGTGCGCCAGCAGATCGCCACGCTGGAAGGCCACTTCGGCCGCAAGCTCTTTCTGCGCGACGGACGCAGGCTGGTCCCGACCGCAGAGGCGAGCGCTTTCGCCGAGGCTTGCGGTGCGGCTTTCGACATTCTGCAGCGCGCCGCTTGTGAGCTCGAAGGCGTCGTGCCGGGCCGCATCCGGCTCGGCGTGCCCTCGGCTTTTGCGGTCTGGTGGCTGATGCCGCGCGTTGCCGCCATGCAGGCGAACCTCGGCGATATGGCGATCGATATCGTGCCGATGAGCGTGGTCGAACCGCTGCAGATGCACCCGGAACTGGACGCGGTGATCATGGGCGGCGAATATCGGCCGGCCGCCGGCGTGACCGCGGTGCGCTTCATGGAAGACGAGTTCGGCCCGGTCGCCACACCGGCGCTTGCCGCAATGCTGTCGGAAGAGCCGGCGGCGATGGGCCGGCTGACCATGCTCGCCAGCCGCAGCGTTCCCAAGCTCTGGGACGAATGGTTTGCCGAAAGCGGCACGCCGCCGGTCGCCTTTTCCCGCCGTCAGGAATTCGAGGATCTGCTGCTGGCCCTCGCTGCCGCCCGCTCCGGACTCGGCATCGCCGTTGCGCCGCGCGCCTCGATCGAGGACGATCTTCAGCGCGGGCAGCTGGTCGCGCCCTATGGCTTCATCGCGCGTCCGTCCGGCTACAGCCTCTGCTGCCGCACGCCGGATGCCAAACGTCCGGGTTTTGCCGCTTTGTCCGGCTGGCTGCACCAATCCGGGAAGCCGAGCGGAAAGGGCAGATTTTCTGCTCCGTCGTCAGAATAACCTCCATATTCGCCGCCCTGTGGCTTCGCTAGAAATGTCGAGAGATCGGCAGCAGGGATGAGATGATGGAAAAGACCGCGACGCGCATCGACTGGATCGGCAGCAGCTGCCGGCTGCTGAAGGCGACGGCGGCCGAATTCGAGCGGACGCGGCCCTTCGAGGGCCTGTCGATCGGCACCGGCATTCATCTGGAGCCGAAGACGGTGGCGCTGCTGATGGCGCTTCGCGCCGGCGGCGCGCGTCTCGTCTGCACCGGCAATCTCAACAGCACCCAGCCGTCGACGGTCGAGTTCCTGCAATCGCAGGGCATTATGGTCTTCGCCACGCAGACCACCGATGCCGCCACCCATCATGGCAGCCTCGAAGCGGTGATCGCCGAAAGGCCGGATCTGCTGCTCGACAATGGCGGCGATCTCTTCGCCATCGCGGCGGAAAACCCCTATGCCGCTCTGCGCGGCGGCACCGAGGAGACCACCTCGGGCCGGACACGTCTGCTGCCGCTGCGCCAGCGCCTCGCCATGCCGATCCTCGTCATCAACGACAGCCCGATCAAGCAGTTCGCCGAAAACAGGCATGCCGTGGGACAGAGCCTGTTCGAAAGCTATTTGCGCTTCACCAACCGCTCGACCAATGGCAAACGCGTGACGGTCTTCGGCTACGGCGCCTGTGGCAAGGGCACGGCCGCCTGTTTCCGCAACGCTTTTTCCACCGTCAGTGTGGTCGATATCGATGCGGTGGCCACCCTCGAAGCTCATCTCGATGGTTTCGTCACGCCGCTGCGCGAAGCGGCGATCCGCTCGGCCGATATAATCGTCACCGTCACGGGCTTTGCCGCTATCGTCACAGCAGCCGACCTGCCGCTCGTCAAGGACGGCGCGATCCTGATGAATGGCGGCCATTTCCCGCATGAGATCGATGTCGAGGCCTTTCGCCGCCATCCCGATGTCATCGGCATCGATCGCTACGAGGCCGATCATATCGAGACCTTCCATCTCAGCGACGGCCGCTCTTTCCATGTGCTCGGCGGCGGTCACATGGCCAATCTCGCCGGCCCGCGCCCGCTCGGCAACACGGTCGAATCGATGGATCTCGGCTTCACCCTGCAGGCCCGCTGCCTGGAACGCATCGCCAGGGGCGAGGCCGGCCCCGAATCCTGCGTCGTGCCTGTGCCCGGCGATATCGACGCGATGGTGGCCAATGCTTATCTTGCTCTGGCGCGCTGAGGATGATGCCGAAAAATGTGAGTGTTTTCGGACGACGCCACGCGCAGTTCTCTGATTTGGCAAAGGATTAGATTTAAGGCCGACCCTGGCCTCAATCATCCTGTTCCAGTCATTCGGCACCCTGAGATCGATCGATCTCGACGACGACTTTCCCGTCCGCCTGCCGGTTTTCGATCAGCCGATGTGCCTCGTCGGTATCGTTAAGTGTGAAGCGGTGCGGGTCGAGCCTCGGCATCACCTTGCCGGCTTCCACCAGTTTCGTCATTTCCCGCATAATCTCGCCGTGATGGGGGCGTCCTTCGCCGGTCAGAAGCGGCAGCAGCGTGAAAACCCCGGAATAGGTCGCCGCCTTAAAGGAGAGCGGCGCCAGAGCGTGATTTCCCCAGCCAAGGCAGCTTACGACATGGCCGAACCGGCTGACGGCCTGGAACGCCGTATCGAGCCCCTGGCCACCGACCGTGTCGTAGACCAGATCGAAACCCTTGCCACCGGTATATCTAGCGACATAGGTTTCCACCGTTTCTGCGGCACGATCGATCGGCGTTGCACCAAGACCGGCGAGATAGTCCACTTTCGAAGCGCCATCGACGACATAGACCTCCGCCCCGACGGCCTTGGCGATCTGCGCGACGATATGGCCGACACCGCCGCCGCCCAGCACGAGCACCTTGTGATCGGCACTCACCGCGGCGCGGTCGACGAGCCCTTCCCAGGCAGTAATGGCGATCAGCGGCAATGCTGCCGCCTCGCGCATCGAAAGGTTCTGCGGCTTTGGAGCCAACAGTGCGGTGTCGACGGCTGCGAATTCGGCAAGCGATCCCTGAACCCCGCCGACGCCGCCGGTCATGCCGTAGACCGCTTCGCCGCGACGGAAACCACCGACGCCAGGTCCGATCTCTTCGACATTGCCGGCCATATCGATGCCAAGCACGGTCGGAAGGGGGTGGCGTGCATGGGCCGCATTGCCGGCCCTGATCTTCAGGTCGAGCGGATTGACACCGCTCGCCAAGATACGCACCAGGACCTGGCCTTCACCCGGCACCGGCTTCGCAACATCGGCGATCCGCAATGGCGAATTCGGCGATTCCGCCAGCATCACTTTCATCGTTGATTGTCTCGACATGCAACTCTCCTTCGTTTGCTGCGCGGCGTCTACGGTCGCAACGGGCTTTTCTGGGAGAAAAGATCGCTCATTGAAACGCGAATGAAAATAAAAGAGAAAGACTGAAGCCCATGCATTTTTGTTTGACGGATACGAGCGATGGAATGGAGTGACCTGAAGATTTTTTTGGCGATCGCGCGGTTCGGAACGCTGGGGGCCGCAGCCCGCAGCCTCGGTTTGACCCAGCCGACGATGGGCCGGCGGTTGCGTGCCCTGGAAGCGTCCGTTGGGCAGACGTTATTTCAGCGCACGACCGAGGGCTTCGTGCTGACCGAGGAAGGCGCGGCC
Organism: Rhizobium sp. RSm-3; assembly: GCF_001854685.1. NCBI lineage: Bacteria > Pseudomonadati > Pseudomonadota > Alphaproteobacteria > Hyphomicrobiales > Rhizobiaceae > Rhizobium > Rhizobium sp. RSm-3. The sequence goes on from NZ_MAWZ01000002.1 coordinate 592,614, forward strand.
GTGCTCGCCGGTACCGAACGCATCGAGGAGGAGACGTTTGCTATGCAGCGCATCCTTGCCGGCGGCAGCCGCCAGCTCGGTGGTTTTCTCAGGCTGTCCTCGTCCGACTGGTTCGGCGCGCATGTGCTTTCGCCGGTGCTGACGGAATTCTCGCAACTCCATCCCAAAGTGGTAGTCGAATTATTGACCGACAGCCGACTTCTCAGCCTGCCGCGACGAGAAGCCGACCTCGTATTTCGTATTCAGCCTTTTACAGAGGCGGAGATCATATCGCGCAAGCTTATCCATATCAAATACGGCCTTTACAGCCAGCGCGGCGCGCCGCACCCGAGGGCATTTGACGGAGCGGGCGCCCGCCTCGTCACCATGGACGAGGCTTTCGGCGACATGCCGGATGTCGGTTGGCTGCAGCGCCTCTTGCCGCGGGCCGAAATCGTCATGCGCAGCAACAGCCGCGATGTGCAGGCGGCGCTCTGTGCCAATGGAGCGGGGTTCGCCGTCCTGCCGCGGCCTCTCGGCGATTCCCTTGCTGCTATTGAACTGGTCGATCTTGGGGAGGCACCGCCCGGCCGCGACACCTGGGTCGGCTATCACCGCGACATGAAGCGCCTGGCGCGGCTGCGCGCCCTGCTGGATCTCGTCATCGAGAGATTGGCGCACTGAACCGACGGGGGAGCATGATCCGAAACATGTGAGCGGCTTTTTGAGGCGACATCGCGTCATTTGGTTAGATGTGCCGTCAGCGCTCCCAATAGGGCACTGGCCCATAAAGCTCGGCGAGATAGTCGATGAACAGCCGCACCTTGGCCGGCAGGAACTGCCGGCTGGGATAGACGGCCGAAAGTGCGACATTGTGCGAGCCCTCATAGGCCGGCAGCACCTGCACCAGCCGGCCGGCCTTCAGCTCTTCGCCGATATCCCAGGTGGAGCGCAGTGCGATCCCGAGGCCTGAGATGACCGCCTCGCGGATCACCTCGCTGGAATTGCTGATCAGCATGCCTTCCGGCCGCAGGCTGAGCATCCCGTCCGGCCCGTTCAGCCGCCAGGTATCGCCATTATGCGCCGGCAGGCAGCGATGGTGTTTCAGTTCGTCGATGTGCCTCGGCTTGCCGTGGGCTGCGAGATAATCCGGCGAGGCGCAGAGCAGCCGGCGCACCGGCGCCAGCCGGCGGGCGACGAGGCTCGAATCGGTGAGTTCGGCGATGCGGATCGCCAGATCGAAGCCGCCGCCGACGATGTCGCTGAATTCGTCGGTCAGCACCAGATTGATCGCCAGTTCCGGATGCGCCTGCATGAACGCCTTCAGATGCGGCGCGATGTGCATGCGCCCGAAGGAGGTCGGCGCAGAGATCTTCAGCGTGCCGTGCATCTGCGCCGAGCGGCCGGAAATATAGAATTCTGCCTCTTCCAGCCCGGCGAGAATGCCGAGAACGCGGTCGTAGAAGCCCTGTCCGGCTTCCGTCAGCGAGATCTGCCGTGTCGTGCGCTGCAACAGCCGGGTGCCGAGCCGGTCCTCCAGCCGCTTGATCCGCTTGGAGACGACGGCTGGGGAGAAGCCGAGCGCCCGCCCGGCAAGCGACATGCTGCCCGTCGAAACGACCTTGGCAAAGATTTCGAGATCGCCCAGATTGGTCATGCGGTTTTCGATTATTTCCCCTTTTGGCATAAGTGCTTAGCATTTGCGCCCCTTTCGGGAAAGTGCTAAGCCGATTTATCGGCGGCAGGAGGTTTGCGGCCGTCATTTCCCGTCGTCACGATGTCAGAGACCTGAGAGCGCCATGTCCGACGCCATTCCGTTTCTCAAACCCCGCGCCGACGTCCTGGCCCGCCGCGACCAGATCGTCGCCGATCTCACAGATCTTCTGCCGCCGGAATGCCTGGTGCATGAGCCGCGCGAGCTGGTTCCCTTCGAGACCGATGCTTTCGTGTCCTACCGCCGCCTGCCGCTCGCCGTTGCCCTGCCGCGTACGACGGCCGAGGTCTCGGCCATCATGCGTTATTGCCACCGCTACGGCATTCCTGTCGTGCCGCGCGGCGCCGGCACCTCGCTTTCCGGCGGCGCCATTCCGCAGGAGGATGCCGTCGTGCTCGGCCTGTCGAAGATGAACCGCATCCTCGAAATCGATCTGCCCAATCGCGCTGCCGTCGTTCAGGCCGGCGTCACCAATCTCAATATCTCCGAGTCCGTTTCGGCGGATGGATTTTTCTACGCACCGGATCCGAGCTCGCAGCTCGCCTGCACCATCGGCGGCAATATCGGCATGAATTCCGGCGGCGCCCATTGCCTGAAATATGGCGTCACCACCAACAATCTGCTCGGCATCAGGATGGTGCTGGTCGACGGCACGGTGATCGAACTCGGCGGCAAGGCGCTGGATGCGGCCGGTTATGACCTGCTCGGCCTCGTCTGCGGCCATGAAGGCCAGCTCGGCATCGTCACCGAGGCGACCGTGCGGCTGATCGCCAAGCCGGAAGGAGCGCGCCCGGTGCTCTTCGGCTTCGAAGCTTCGGAAGAAGCCGGCGCCTGTGTCGCCGATGTCATCGCCGCCGGCATCATTCCCGTCGCGATCGAATTCATGGACAAGCCGGCGATCGAGATCTGCGAAGCCTTTGCCCATGCCGGTTATCCCCTTGATGTCGGCGCGCTGTTGATCGTCGAGGTCGAAGGCTCGGAAGCGGAAATGGACGCGACCTTGAAGGACATCGTCGAGATCGCCCGCCGGCACGGCGTCAAGACGGTGCGCGAATGCCAGTCGGCGACCGAAGCGGCGCTGATCTGGAAGGGCCGCAAATCCGCCTTCGGCGCCACCGGCCGCATCGCCGACTATATCTGCATGGACGGCACCGTGCCGCTCAGCCAGCTGTCCCATGTGCTGAAGAAGACCGCGGAGATCATCGATCATTACGGCCTGCGGGTCGCCAATGTCTTCCATGCCGGCGACGGCAACATGCACCCGCTGATCCTGTTCAACGCCAACGATCCTGAGGATGCCGCCCGCGCCGAGGCGGCCGGCAACGATATCCTCAAACTCTGCGTCGACGCCGGCGGCTGCCTCACCGGCGAACATGGCGTCGGCATCGAGAAGCGCGACCTGATGCGGCATCAATATTCCGAGGCCGACCTTGCCCAGCAGATGGCGGCGCGCGCCGCCTTCGATCCCGACTGGCTTCTCAATCCGTCTAAGGTCTTCCCGCTCGAAGGGCGCCCCGCCTCATGATCGATCTGATGCCGACGAGCGAGGAAGAGGCGGCGGCGATCGTCCGCGCCCATGCCGACAGGGGCCGGCCGCTGGCCGTCTGTGGCGGCGATAGCCGCTCGGGCTTCGGCAATGCTGTCGCCGCCGAGGAGCGGCTACGCTCGACCGGGCTTGCCGGCATCGTCGCCTATAATCCCGGTGAAATGGTCATGACGGTGCGATCGGGAACGCCGCTCGCCGAGGTCGAGGCGGCGCTTTACGATAGCGGCCAGATGCTCGCCTTCGAGCCGATGGATCATCGCCCTGTCATGGGCACATCCGGCGAGCCGACCATCGGCGGCGTGTTTGCCGCCAATGTCTCCGGGCCGCGCCGGCTCATTGCGGGTGCTGCCCGCGACAGCCTGCTCGGCGTGCGCTTCGTCAACGGCAGGGGCGAGATCATCAAGGCCGGCGGCCGGGTGATGAAGAACGTCACCGGCCTCGACCTCGTCAAGCTGATCGCCGGCTCGTACGGAACACTCGGTTTTCTGACGGAAGTCACTTTCCGCGTGCCGCCCCGTCCGAAAACGGAGCGAACGCTGCTTCTGTCAGGCCTCAACGACGCAGAGGCAGCAAACGCCATGGCGGCGGCGATGGCGCTGCCGGTCGAAGTCTCGGGTGCCGCGCATCTACCGCTGACGGTGACCTGGAAATTCCTTGCCGGCAAGCTGCCGGAAGGCGAGGCGACGGTTCTGCGCATCGAAGGCCTCGCCGGTTCGGTCGATGTGCGCATCGAAAAGCTTGCGGCTGTAATGTCGGCCTTCGCAGCGGTGACACGGCTGGATGAACCGGAAAGCCGCAGGCTCTGGCGGGAAATCCGCGAGGTGCTGCCCTATGCCGACGGCCCGGCGCGGCCGGTCTGGCGTGTCTCGGTCGCCCCCGGCACCGGCCACCAGCTGGTCGCGGCGCTCCGCCTCGAAGCCGGTGTCGACGCCTTCTATGATTGGCAGGGCGGTCTCGTCTGGATGCGTATGGAGGCCGGCCCCGAGGGCGAGCTGGTGCGCCGCTACATCAAGGCGCTCGGCGGCGGCCACGCGACGCTGATCCGCGCGTCGGGGCAGGCGAGGGCGGAAACCGCGGCCTTTCATTCGGAGCCCGAGGCGGTGGCGATGCTGTCGCGGCGGGTGAAGGAGAAGTTCGATCCGGCCGGGATTTTCAATCCGGGGAAGATGGGGTGGTGAAGATGCTTGTTGCCGACTGCCCACGCTCGATGGATTGCACGAGGGTGCCTCCAGCGCCCCCTTCGCCCCGGCGGGGAGAAGGTGGCCCGAAGGGTCGGATGAGGGGGCCACACGGCATGCAGTCTGTTGTCTTCTCGCTTCTGTCCCGGGTGCGGCCCCCTCATCCGCCCTTCGGGCACCTTCTCCCCGCCGGGGCGAAGGGCGCGCTGGAGGCCGCGTAAATGCAAACCAACTTCACCCCCACCCAGCTCCTCGACCCGGATGTCGCCGAATCCGAGAAGATTCTGCGCAAATGCGTCCATTGCGGTTTCTGCACCGCCACCTGTCCCACCTATGTGACGCTCGGCAATGAGCTCGACAGTCCGCGCGGCCGCATCTACCTGATCAAGGACATGCTGGAAAACGGCCGGCCGGCCGATGCCGAGGTCGTCACCCATATCGACCGTTGTCTCTCCTGCCTGGCCTGCGTCACCACCTGTCCCTCCGGCGTCGATTACATGCATCTGGTCGATCACGCCCGCGCCCATATTGAAAAGACCTACAAGCGCCCGTTGATCAACCGGCTGACGCGCGCCATTCTTGCTGCGGTGCTGCCCTATCCCGGCCGCTTCCGCCTGGCGCTCAATCTCGCCCGCCTCGGCCGACCCTTTGCCGGCCTGATGCGAGGGAGCGCGCTGAAACCCTTTGCCGCCATGCTGGCGCTTGCGCCGCGCCGCGTGCCCGCAGCGTCGGCCTTGGCAAAACCCGGCAGCTACAAACCCGAGACGGAACGACGCGGCCGGGTGGCGATGCTTTCCGGCTGCGCTCAGCCGGTGCTCGATCCCGGCATCAATGCGGCGGCGATCCGGCTGCTGACCCGGCTCGGCGTCGAGGTCGTGCTGCCGGAGGGCGAGGTCTGCTGCGGGTCGCTCGTCCATCACATGGGCCGCGTCGAACAGGCGCTCGCCAGTGCGCGGACCAATGTCGATCTGTGGACCCGCGAAATCGACGGGCAGGGGCTCGACGCGATCATCATCACCGCCTCGGGCTGCGGCACCACGATCAAGGATTACGGCCATATGCTGCGCCTCGATCCCGCCTATGCGGCCAAGGCGGCGAGAGTTTCGGCGCTCGCGAAAGACATCACCGAATATCTCGCAACCCTCGACCTGCCGGCGCACATGCCGAAGAGCATCACGGTCGCCTATCACTCCGCCTGTTCCATGCAGCACGGCCAGCGCATCACGCTGACGCCGAAGCAATTGCTGAAAGCGGCGGGCTTTACCGTGCGCGATCCCGCCGAAGGCCATATCTGCTGCGGCTCGGCCGGCACTTATAACATCATGCAGCCGGAGATTTCGGCGGCGCTGAAGGCACGCAAGGTCAAAAACATCGAAGCCACCAAGGCCGATATCATCGCCACCGGCAATATCGGCTGCATCACCCAGATCGCCACCGGCACCGGCATGCCGATCCTGCATACGGTCGAGCTGCTCGATTGGGCTTATGGCGGCGCTGTGCCGGAAAAATTAAGAGATTTGCCGTTAGGCTGACGTGAAAGGCCTGTCGGGCCGGTCTCGGGAGTTTAGACGATGTGGCGGGGAATGATCGTATTTGCGGGACTGCTCGGTGCGGCGGGCGCCGCCCATGCCGACAGCCGTTTCTTCTGTTCTGCCGATGACAAGGAAGCGCGCTTCACGCTTGAAAGCGGCTTCGAAAGCGATGCCGGCCACAAGCTCAACCATTTCCGCGGCGCGCTTGTTATCAAGGATCCGGCCCAGGCGACCGTGTTCGGCAAGCGTGTTTTCGAATCGCAGCATCTGACCAACCATTGGTCGCGCGATGGCGATCTGCTGCTGGAGGTCTTTGATGGCGGCGAAGACGACACCGGCGGAGCAACGCTGGATCTGGTCGTGGTTGCCGGCGAACGCGGCAAGCCGGCGGCAAATTTCAGCGGCACCTATTCCCTGACGATCGCAGGCGGTGAAAAGCCCTTTGCCGTCGAGGGCAAGGTCAGCTGCGGCACCAAATAGAGCAATTTCAGGAAAAGTGCGAAGCGGTTTTCCGTCCGGAATTGCGTCACAGAAAAATAGACAATTTCAGGAAAAATGCGAAGCGGCGTTCCCTCAGGAACTGCGCCACGGCAAAATAGAGCGGTCCTGAAAACTGGACCGCTCTAACGATTCAATTACCAGTGGAACGACACGCCGACATTGACGGCGTTGGTGAAGATGTTGGTCTTCAGGTCCACGCCGCTGTCGATCGGAACGTCGACGCGCGAATAGGTGCCCTTGTATTCGACGAAGGTCGACCAGCGGTCGGTCACCTTGAAGTCGACGCCGGCCTGGGCCTGCAGCGTCACGCCGCCGAATTCATAAGCCCAGGTCTTGCCTTCGGGGCGAATCACTTCGACATGCGGAATGTTCACGCCGACACCGGCGCCGAGATACGGCGTCCAGCGGCGGCTCGGATCCTGGAAGCGATAGAGGCCGTTCACCGTCAGCAGGTTCAGGCCGTCGGTGAATTCGAAATGCGACCAGCCGGTCTTGGCGAGTGTATCGTCGTCCGCATAAACCTTGTCATGGGTATAATCGAGCGAGATACCCCAGTTCGGCTTGTTGAAATTCTCCAGCCACCAGGTGACGCGGCCGCCGTAGTAAGGCGGGGCGCCGAAGGATTTGCCTTCCCAGCCGGCGGTGAAATGCGTGCCGTCGGAGAGATCGACGCCGCTGTGCGGTGCCGTCTGATAGCCGCCGTAGATGGAGAATTGCAGGTCTTCCGCCGAGGCGGAGGCTGCCGAACAGATGGTGAAAAACGCGATGCCCGCAAGCAGGGAGGCGGAGGAACGCAGCGCATATGTCATTGAATAGCCCCGAATATTGCAAATATGTCGACTCCTAGGCACATCTGCCAGCTTTCCGCCGCAAAGTCCAAGGGAATTAAAGGCGCCGTCGAGAGGCGCCTTTCGTTTTTTAGCAAGTGTTGCTCAGCCGCCGAACATGGTCCGCAGCACGTCGATGCCCCTGTCCTCGAACGCCACCTTGCCCTGCCTGTTGCCGGGGCCGATGACGATTACCTTGGTGCCGACGGGGGCGCGATCGTAAAGATGCGTCACGTCCTGGTTCATCATCCGGATGCAGCCGGAAGACATGTTGAGGCCGATCGTCCAGGGCTGGTTGGTGCCGTGGATGCGGAAGATGGTGTCGCGGCCGCCCTGGTAGAGATACATGGCCCGCGCACCGAGCGGATTGTCCTCGCCGCCTTCCTGGAAAGCGGGAATGATGTGGCCCTTGGCGGCTTCGCGGCGGCGCATCTCGGCCGGCGGCGTCCAGCTCGGCCATTCGGCCTTGCGGCCGATCTTGACGATACCCGACCAGCCGAAGCCGTCGCGGCCGACGCCGATGCCATAGCGGGTGGCCCGGTTGCTGCCTTCGACGAGGTAGAGATATTTGTTGTTGGTATCGATGATCACGGTGCCGGCCGCTTCCGTCGTCACCAGCCGCACTTTCTTGCGCTTGAACTGCGGCTTCACATATTTCGGCATCTGCGCCACACGCACGACTTGCGCCGGGCGCTGCGTATTGTCGGAGCCGGCAGGCGCGGCAAAGGCGGATGTAGACATCAAGGACAGGACAAGTCCGGCCGCGGCCAGACCTGGCATCAATTTGATCATGATCGATTCCCCTCAAGCAAATCCGCCTGAAGCTACATGAACTTCTGCCCGATTCAAGATCGGCCCGGCCGGATAAAGCATTTTCGGGAAAGGAAGCCGCCTGTTCTTGCGGCTTCCAAGATATCGTATGTGCCGTTACATGACGACGACGCGGGTTCCGACGCTGACGCGGTCATAGAGATCGACGACATCCTCGTTGCGCAACCGGATGCAACCGGAGGAGACGGCGCTGCCGATCGACCAGGGCGCGTTGGTGCCGTGGATGCGGTAGAGCGTCGAGCCGAGATACATGGCGCGGGCGCCGAGCGGGTTTTCCGCGCCGCCATCCATCCGCGCCGGCAGGTAGTGGCCCTTGGCGGCTTCACGGCTGATCATTTCGGAAGGCGGTGTCCAGTCCGGCCATTCCTGCTTGCGGGTGATCTTGTGGGCGCCGGCCCATTCGAAGCCGGGCTTGCCGACGCCGACGCCGTAACGGCGCGCCTTGCCGCCGTCCATCACCAGATAGAGGAAGCGGTTGTTGGTATCGATGACGATCGTGCCGGGTTTTTCCTGGGTGTCGTAATCGACCATCTGCGGCAGGAATTGCGGCTCGATCGGATGACGGATCGACGGTATGCCCGGGTTGATCGCCGAGACGGTCTGCGGTGCGACTTGCGGCGCCTGACGCAGCACGCGGCGCTGGAAAAGCCCGCGCTGCGGCTGCCGGACGACCGGCCGCTGATAGACGACGGGACGAACCGCACCGCCGCCGAGCTGGTTGATCCAGGGCGCGGTCAGATCGGGGCTGAGCACGACGGGCGGGCGCGTGGCGTAGCGGTCGTCTGCAAGGGCGGCCGTGGAGAAAATGCCGAAGACGGCTGCGGCAAGAACAAGCTGTTTCATCATCGGACGGACTCTCTACAAATGGCCGAAAATGCGCTGGCGGAGACGTTCCGCCCGGGCGGAGATGTTCACGCCCGGGAAAGACGCTGCCACCCAATCCGCCAGCGAATGGTAAAGATCGATTCATGAAAACTCGACCTGTGGGATAAACTTTTCGTCAGGGTTACCGTTCGGTTTGGAAAGACGGTTTGCAAATGGTAAAGCCGGAATCATGACCGGAAAACCAGGCGGACCGGCAAACAGACGGACCCGGGAATGAAGCGGACATGAGCGAGACAGGCATCATCATCGGCGAGGACGGCAGGAGCCGCTGCCACTGGCACGCCAATCTGCCCGATTATCTTCGCTATCATGACGAGGAATGGGGCCGCCCCGTCACCAACGACATCCGCCTCTTCGAGAAGATCTGCCTTGAAGGTTTCCAGTCCGGTCTTTCCTGGCTGACCATCCTGCGCAAGCGCGAGAATTTCCGCGCCGCCTTCTCAGGCTTCGACTTCGAAAAGGTTGCACTTTTCGGCGACGAGGATGTCACCCGCTGCCTTGCCGATGCCGGTATCATCCGCCATCGCGGCAAGATCGTCTCGACCATCAACAATGCCAGGCGCGCCATTGCGCTGAGGGACGAATTCGGCTCGCTCGCCCATTATTTCTGGCGCTACGAACCCGGTCATAACGAGCGGCCTGGAGTGGTCGACCGCGAGCATATCGTCGCCAATCCGACGACGCCGACCTCGGTCATCATTTCCAAGGATCTGAAGAAACGCGGCTGGACCTTTGTCGGCCCGACCACAGTTTATGCTTTCATGCAGGCGATGGGTCTCGTCAATGATCATCTGGAGGGCTGTTTCTGCCGGCCCGAGGTCGAGGCGATGCGCGCCGTGCTGGTCCGACCATGAAAGAAGATGCATCCGTGAGAACATTGATCGCAGCCGCTGCCCTTTTCCTCCTGATGGTCCCCGCTCTGGCGCAGACGCCGCAGCTCGATCCGGGCGAGAAGCTGGAGAAGCTGCAATTCCCGGCCGTCACCATGCAGCTCAAGGGCTGGACGAAATTCGGCAACAGCCATGTCTACACGCTGCCGGTGCGCGCCGGCCAGCATGTGAAGATCGACTTTGCCACCAAGAGCAAATTTGCCTTCCTGGCGATCTTCGACCTGTCGAAACCCGATGACGAGGCCTTCTTCGGCACCGACGAGGACGGCTTGAGCTTCGAGACGACGGTCAAGGAAAACACCACCTGGCTGCTGCGTCCTTATTATTCCAAGGTCTCGCCCCGCCGCGGCCTCGGCGCTCCCTTCAGCATCCTGATCGAGCCTTTGGCCGCTGCCCCGAAGCAGCCGCAGCCGCCGGCCGAGCCGGAGCGCCCGTCGCTCTTTCCGAAGGCGCCTGCCAAACAGCAATAGGGGGAGCGTCCGGCTATGCCAGCCGGTCGATCAGGTCGCGCAATTCGCCGAGATGGCCGATCTTGCGGAAACGCGGCGCCTCCGTCGGTTCGTCCACATGTTCCAGCACCCAGGTGAGTTCGTGCGGCACGAAGACGCCGTAGCTGCCGGCGGCGATCGCCGGCACGATGTCCGATTTCAGCGAATTGCCGACCATCATCGCCCGTTCCGGCCCGTCGCCGACCTTGGCGAAGATGCGGCGATAGGTGACGGCCGTCTTGTCGGAGACGATCTCGACGGCATCGAAGAAGTCGCCGAGCCCGGACTGGGCAAGCTTGCGCTCCTGGTCGAAGAGATCGCCCTTGGTGATCATTACAAGCAGATATTTGCCGGAAAGCGCTTCCAGCGTGTCGCGCACATGCGGCATGGTTTCGACGGGATGGGAAAGGAGGTCGCGGCCGGTATCGAGGATCTTGGCGATCACGCCGGCCGGCACCTTGCCTTCAGTGATTTCGATCGCCGTCTCGATCATCGACAGCGTGAAACCCTTGATGCCGAAGCCGTAATGGCGAAGGTTGCGTTTTTCGGCCTCCAGCAGCCGCTCGGAAATCTTCGGCCCTTCGGCGAAATCGGCAAGAAGCCCGGTGAAATGGGCTTCCGTCAGCCGGTAATATTGTTCGTTCTGCCAGAGCGTGTCGTCGGCATCGAAGCCGATCGTGGTCAGGGGTCGCGTCGTCATATGCGTACCTTTGAGCATGATGCCGAACAGTTTGGGCGGTTTTCGGCCATCATGCTCTAACTCTATAATTGAGAACAGGATTCAGATTTTAGACCGACCCGGCCGAAAATCATCCTGTTCTTGAAATATCGCCGGCAATCTATCGCTCGCCTGTGTCGAGACAAGGGCTGTGTCGAGACAAGGGCGCGACGTTGAAAAGCGCTGCCGCCGCACTACATCGAGTTTGCCTCACCTTGCAGCCAGCCACGGCTGTGCCTGTCACACGCAGGCCAATAATCAAGAAATGAAGTTCTTCAGTTCGCAAGCCCCTCTTGCGGCAGACACAAAGGATTTTTTCGACCATGCGTTACAATCAACTCGGAAATACGGGACTTTTCGTCTCGGAAATCTGCCTGGGCACGATGACCTTCGGCGAAGCCAAACAGGGCACCATGTGGGGCGCCATCGCCGATGTCGACCAGAATGCCGCCGACCGGATCGTCGAGCGCTCGCTCGCCTCAGGCGTCAACTTCATCGATACGGCCGACGTCTACTCCGCCGGCGAGTCCGAAAGGCTGCTCGGCCAGGCGCTGAAGAACCTCGACGTCCCCCGCAAGGACGTTGTCATCGCCACCAAGGTCTATGGCGTCATGGGGGACAAGCCGAACGACCGCGGCGCCTCGCGCGGCCATATCATGGATTCCGTCGAGGCGAGCCTGAAGCGCCTGCAGACCGATCATATCGACCTCTATCAGATCCACGCGACCGATACGGTGACGCCGATCGAGGAGACGCTGCGCGCTCTTGACGATCTCGTCTCCCGCGGCCTGGTGCGCTATATCGGCGTCTCCAACTGGCAGGCCTGGCGCATTTCCAAGGCGCTCGGTCTCTCCGAGCGCCGCGGCTTTGCCCGCTTCGAAACCGTGCAGGCCTATTATTCCATCGCCGGCCGCGATCTCGAACGCGACATCGTGCCGATGATGCAGGAGGAAAAGCTCGGGCTGATGGTCTGGTCGCCACTCGCCGGCGGTCTCTTGTCGGGCAAATACGGTCCCGGCGCGCCCGGTAACGGCGAGGGCCGCCGCGCCAGTTTCGACTTTCCGCCGGTCGACAAGGACAAGGCCTGGGCCTGCGTCGCAGTCATGCGCGAGGTTGCCGAAAAGCACGGCGTCAGCGTCGCCACCGTGGCGCTCGCCTATATCCTTGCCAAGCCTTTCGTCACCACTGTTATCATCGGCGCCAAGCATGTCGATCAGCTCGACCAGAACCTTGCGGCCGTGAAGTTGAAGCTCGATGGTGACGATATGTCGAAGCTCGACGAGGTCAGCGCCCTTGCCCCCGAATATCCGGGCTGGATGCTGTCGCGGCAGGCAGCCGGCCGCCGGCCGGTCGATTTCGAGCCGAAGGATTGAAAGCGCCGTGAACTTGCGGAACGCCGGATATTCCGGCGTTCACATTTCTTGCAAACCTCGCTCTTTACTCGGCGTCGTCCTCGGCCTTGTGCCGAGGATCTGCTGCACTCGTTGCAGATGCTCGGGACAAGCCCGAGCAGGACGAAAGAGGAGTGGACGACTTTATCGGCAATCAAGGACGGCTTGTTACTTGCCGTGGGCCTTCAGCCAGGCGTTCATCTCGGCGATCTCGGCCTCCTGCGCCTTGATCACCCCTTCGGCGAGTTTGCGGATTTCGGCATCCTTGCCGTATTGAAGCTCGATCTTCGCCATGTCGATCGCGCCCTGATGGTGCGGGATCATGCCGCGGACGAAATCCGCGTCGGCATTGCCGCTATATTCGATCATCATATCCTTGTGCATCTTGTCGTTCGCCTCGCTGAAGGCCTGGCTGGATGCATCGTGGCTGCCCATCGGCTTGCTCATGTCCATGGACATGTCTTCGGCAAAAGACGGCGCGGCGGCGGTGAGCATTGCGGTAAGCGTGATGATTTTCAAAGACATGAGAGGTCCTTCCTCTGTCTGACAATAGGTCTTCCAGGCAGCCGAGGCCGCCCATTCCGTATGGAGGGATGCGATGTCAGGACAATCGGGGAGGGGGCGCCTGCGGGGCCGGGCGGTTATCATCCAGGGCACGGGCAAGCGCCGGCGCAGGATAGGCGAAAACAGGCTTTGCATTGTCTGCGACCAACATCGCCGGCGGCAGCAGCAGGCAGGCGGCACAAAGCGGCATATGCGCCGCGTTGCTGGTGGCGCAGGGATCCTTCATGGGAGCGGCCTTGCCGCTCGCATCGGGCATTGCCATGCCGGCCATTTGATGGTGCATGCCGCCCGCCTCGGCGGCACTAGGCGCGTTCATCGACGCGCAGGTCGGACAGCCCGCCCAAGCGGACATGGCGCTGTAGACCAGCCAGCTGAGAACCATCGTGACGAGGGCGAGCGTGCGCATGGTCCTTCATATAGGGGAATGCCGGCCGGAAGCCAATCCGGCTGGCGGTGAACATTCGGTGACCGCATCGTCATTGCCTCTCACCAGGCGGCAATCACCTTGTGCTCGATCCGGTAGTCCCGGCTCTCCTCGCCGAGTGGCGCCACCGGCCATGTCCAGGCTGCTTTTGACGGCGGCGGCGGGACGCCGTGCAGCAGGTCGGCCTCCTCATGCGTGCGGCCGTTGCGGTCGATGACGGCATAGGCAATGTCGGTGACCAGGCAATGGCGGCAGGCAAGCCCCGCAAGCCCGGCCAGATGCGCCGCAATCAGCCTTTCCACCGTGTCTTCAGGCATGCCGCCGGCCTCGGCCTCGTAGCGCCGTTTCACGCCGCGGCCGATCTGCGACAGGAGGTTGGCCGAAACCACGAAATCGAGATAGGGCACGGTGCGCAGGAAGCCGAGCGGTTCGGGCGCTCTGCCGGCGGCGAGATCGTCATAGCCGGAGAGATCGCGCTCGATCAGCCTGACATTGCGATAGCCCTTGGCCGTCAGCCACAGACGCAGCGAGGCGAGATGGACGAGATCGACCAGCACGACGGTGTCGAAATTGCGCGCCAACTCTTCGATCGGCACGTCGCGCAGCAGGCCGGAACCGAGCACGACCGCGGTCCGCTTCTGCCGGAGACCGGCCGCCGCCGCGCGGATCGCATTCCTGCTCATTTCTTCATGTTCGGCCCAATCGGCGGCACAACGCCCGGCCCGCGACCAGAGATTGACGGAATAGCGGATGAACTTTCGATAGGGCTTGCCGGTAAATGGCAAAGTCGCCGCATAGAGAAGCGCCTCGGTGATCATGAGTATTTCCGCATTTCTGATGGACGCCTCTGCTTCAATCGATTCTGCCTGCGGCTTCAAGACCCTTCGCCCTTGCCGCTCCCCGCCCGATCGGTTAGGAAACCGCCACTGTCACAGTCAGCGGAATTCCCGGAAATGAACGACAAGCAGAAGAAACCGCAAAAGCTCAAGGCCCGCCTGCCGCGCGGCTTCGTCGACCGGACGGCCGGCGATATCCGCGCCGTCAACGAGATGACGGCAAAGATCCGGGAAGTCTACGAGCATTATGGTTTCGATCCGCACGAAACGCCGCTGTTCGAATATACCGATGCGCTGGGCAAATTCCTGCCCGACAGCGACCGGCCGAACGAGGGCGTCTTCTCGCTGCAGGACGACGACGAGCAGTGGATGTCGCTGCGTTACGACCTGACGGCGCCGCTCGCCCGCCATGTCGCCGAGAATTTCAACGAGATCCAGCTGCCCTACCGCACCTATCGCGCCGGTTACGTCTTCCGCAACGAGAAGCCGGGCCCCGGCCGCTTCCGCCAGTTCATGCAGTTCGACGCCGATACGGTCGGCGCGCCGGGTGTCCAAGCCGATGCCGAAATGTGCATGATGATGGCCGATGCACTCGAAGCCCTCGGCATCAAGCGCGGCGACTACGTCATCCGCGTCAACAACCGCAAGGTCCTCGACGGCGTGCTCGAGGCGATCGGTCTCGGCGGCGACGACAAGGCAGGCCAGCGGCTCAGCGTGCTGCGCGCCATCGACAAGCTCGACAAGTTCGGGCCTGAGGGCGTGGCCCTGCTGCTCGGTGCCGGCCGCAAGGATGAGTCCGGCGACTTCACCAAGGGCGCCGGCCTCGACCAGGCGCAGATCGACAAGGTGCTATTCTTCGTCGGCATCAAGAACTATGCCGAAAGTGCAGAGCGCCTGGCCGAACTCGTTGCCGGAACCTCGAAGGGCGCTGAAGGCGTCGAGGAACTGAACTTCATCGGCGCGCTGGTCAAGAGCGCCGGCTATCAGTCCGACCGCATCAAGATCGATCCCTCGGTCGTGCGCGGCCTCGAATATTATACCGGCCCGGTCTACGAGGCCGAACTCGGCTTCGACGTCACCAACGAAAAGGGTGAAAAGGTCGTCTTCGGTTCGGTCGGCGGTGGCGGCCGTTATGATGGCCTGGTCTCCCGCTTCATGGGGCAGCCGGTTCCGGCAACCGGCTTTTCCATCGGCGTCTCCAGGCTGATGACGGCGCTGAAGAACCTCGGCAAGCTCGGCGCCAGCGAAGTGATCGAGCCGGTGCTGGTCACCGTCATGGATGGCGATGTCGAGGCGATGGGCCGCTATCAGAAGATGACGCAGCAGTTGCGCGCCGCCGGCATCCGCGCCGAAATGTTCCAGGGCAACTGGAAGAAGTTCGGCAACCAGCTGAAATATGCCGACCGCCGCGGCTGCCCCGTCGCCATCATCCAGGGCGGCGACGAACGCGCAACCGGCGTCGTGCAGATCAAGGATCTGATCGAGGGCAAGCGGCTTTCCGGCGAGATCGAGGACAATGCCAGCTGGCGCGAAGCGCGTGTGGCACAGGAAACGGTGCCGGAAGCCGACCTCGTCGCCAAAGTGAGGGAGATCCTTGCGGCGCAGGCGGAGGATCGGAAGAGGGCAGGCGATGCGTGATAGACCCCTCCCCAACCCCTCCCCACAAGGGGGAGGGGCTTCAAGCGGCGCCGCTCTGCCCAACTCAACGTTCGCTTCACCGACGATGTTATTGATGTGTTTCGACGGTCGCAGCGGGTTAGTCCCTCCCCCCTGTGGGGAGGGGTTGGGGAGGGGAATTTTCTCAGGAGGGATGCAATGCCCCTGATCAACCTCCCCGAATTCTCCGCCGACCTGCTGGCCGAATTTGACGCCCGCAACGTCGAGCGCATCGATACGCCTGTCATTCAGCCGGCCGAGCCGTTCCTCGACATCGCCGGCGAGGATCTGCGCCGGCGCATCTTCATGACCGAGAGCGAAACCGGCGCCAGCCTTTGCCTGCGTCCCGAATTCACCATCCCTGTCTGTCTGCGCCACATCGAGACGGCGACCGGCACGCCGAAGCGTTACGCCTATCTCGGCGAGGTCTTCCGCCAGCGCCGCGACGGTGCCAATGAATTCTACCAGGCCGGCATCGAAGATCTCGGCGATATCAACATACCGAGCGCCGATGCCCGCGCCATCGGCGACGCCACCGGCATTCTCGCCCGCCTGCTGCCGGGCCGTCGCCTGTCGGTGACGCTTGGCGACCAGGCGGTGTTCGAAGCCGTCGTCCAGGCGCTCGGCCTGCCGCTCGGCTGGCAGAAGCGCCTGATCCACGCCTTCGGCAACATGACGCAGCTGGAAGCGCTGCTGGCCGGCCTCGTCAGCCCGCAATTCGTCACCGGTCTCGACGACGATATCGCCAGGCTTATCGCATCGGGCGACGAACAGGCGCTGATCGCCCATATCGAGCAGGAAATGCAGGCAACGGGTTATTCGACCAATGCCAGCCGTTCGCCGCTGGAGATTGCCCGGCGGCTCAAGGAAAAGCTCATCCTGTCCGAGACGCGTCTCGACGATGCGGCCTTCCATGTGCTGGAAGAGTTCCTGTCGCTCGACGTGCCGCTCGTCAATGCGTCGGCGGCGCTCGCCGGTTTTGCCGATGCTGCCGGCCTGAAGCTCGGCAATGCACTCTCCCGTTTCAACGGTCGCGTCGGCGCCCTTGCCGATGCCGGCGTCGATCTGTCCTGCCTGGATTATCGCGCCGCCTTCGGACGGCCGCTCGATTATTATACCGGCCTCGTCTTCGAGGTGACGGTTGAGGGTTCGACGGCGGTTCTGGCCGGCGGCGGCCGCTACGATAAGCTCTTGACCTTCCTCGGCGCGACGGACCGCATTCCGGCCGTCGGCTTCTCCTTCTGGCTCGACCGCATCGAAACCGAAAGGGCAGCCGCATGACCATCACCATCGCGCTTCCCTCCAAGGGCCGGATGAAGGACGACGCCTCGGCGATCTTCGAGCGTGCCGGCATGCCGATCACGGCCGTCGGCAACGACCGCTCCTATCGCGGCCGCGTCGAAGGCTGGGACGATGTCGAGGTCGCCTTCCTCTCGGCCTCCGAAATTTCCCGCGAGCTCGGCAACGGCACCGTCGATTTCGGCGTTACCGGTGAGGATCTGATGCGGGAGGGTTTTGCCGAAGTCGACAAGCGCGTCGAATTCTGTGCCCGCCTCGGCTTCGGCCATGCCGATGTCGTCGTCGCCGTGCCGGAGATCTGGCTGGATGTTGAGACCATGGCCGATCTCGGCGATGTCGCCGCCGATTTCCGCGCCCGTCATTCCAGGCGCCTGGCCATCGCCACCAAATACTGGCGGCTGACCCAGCAGTTCTTTTCGAGCCAGCACGGCATCCAGCTCTATCGCATCGTCGAGAGCCTCGGCGCCACCGAGGGCGCGCCTGCCTCCGGCTCGGCCGATATCATCGTCGATATCACCTCCACCGGCTCGACGCTGCGCGCCAACCGCCTGAAGGTGCTCCAGGACGGTGTCATCCTGCATTCGCAGGCCTGCCTGGTGCGCGCCCGCAAGGAAAGCCATGCCGACGAACCCGTCGTGCAGGCAATTATCGAAGCGGTGCGCGCGGCTCTCTGATCCTAGAACAGGATGATTTTAGGCCCGTTTGGCCGAAAATCTGAATCCTGTTCTAAATTAAAGAGTTAGAGCATGATGTCGGCCGAAAACCGCGCACACTTTTCGGCATCATGCTCTAGCCATCAATGCATAAGAGAACCCGCCGTCAATTCAATGACGGCGGGTTCTCCATGTCTGGGAGGAGGTCTGCTGGATCAGGCAGCCGCATAGGCGCCGCGGCGGGCGTCAATCGAATAGGCACCGGCACCGACGGTGGCGAGCAATACATACGCGCCGGCAAGCGTGATGTTCTTCATGACCATGATCTGGTTGAGAATATTCACGAGTTCCGTGCCACTTGCGTAGGGCAGATGGAAGGCAACGCCCGTGAAGACACAGAAGGCGGCGAGCAGCCAGCCGGCGATACGGACCTGGAAGCCGGTGAGAACCGCAAGGCCGGCCAGCAGTTCGAAAAGGCCTGCGACATAGGCCAACAGGGTTGCTGCCGGCAGGCCGGCACCGGCGATCATGCCCGCAGTACCGGCAGGATCGGTGAGCTTCATGAAGCCGGAAAGGATGAACATGAAAGACAGAAGAATACGGGCAATCAGGATAATGGCGTTCGACATGGATGCTGTCTCCGTTGAATGGCTCTGGAGATCTTGGTGCCCCGGCACCGTGTGGACCTCGGATGCCTCCTATGTCGCTCTTTTCCGGCGTTATGGAAAGATAAACAGATGCGGACAGTTTGTTCAATAATATGGAACGATGCGCTGCCGACCGCCGCTTGCCTTTGGCGCGTCCGGTCTCTTATGGTCGGCGCCCAATAAGGAGAATCCGATGGCAGATCTGTCCGCATTTCCGATCACGGCGCGCTGGCCGGCTAGAAATTCCGACATCATCCAGCTCTATTCCCTGCAGACCCCGAACGGGGTGAAGGTATCGGTCGCGCTTGAGGAACTCGGGCTCGCCTATGAGCCGCATTACATTTCCTTCGCCGTCAACGAGCAGAAGTCGCCGGCATTCGAATCCCTCAACCCGAACGGCCGCATTCCGGCGATCATCGATCCGAACGGCCCGGGCGGGAAGCCGATCGGCCTGTTCGAATCCGGCGCCATCCTGCTTTATCTCGCGGAAAAGACCGGCAGGCTCATCCCCGAGGACGCCGCCGGCCGCTACGAATGCATCCAGTGGGTGTTTTTCCAGATGGCCGGCATCGGCCCGATGTTCGGCCAGTTCGGACATTTCTACAAATTCGCCGCCGACAAGGTCGCCAACAATTCTTATCCGGTGGAACGCTACCGCGACGAGTCCAAACGGCTGCTCGGCGTGCTCGAAGGCCGGCTGAAGGGCCGGCAGTGGATCATGGGTGATCAATATACGATCGCCGACATCACCACCTTCACCTGGGTTCGCGGCGCCGACATCTTCTATGGCGGCCGCGAGGTTCTCGACTATGCAAAATTCCCCGCCGTCATGGACTGGCTGCAGCGCTGCATCGCCCGCCCGGCCAGCGAGAAGGGGCTGAACATTCCGGTCAAGCCGGAGTAACGGACCGCCGGAAAATACAAAGGCCGTCTTCGGGGACGGCCTTTTGCCCTGCAATGCCAGTTTTATCGCGGGCTTGTGATCTGTCTGGAACCTTCAAGCTTGAAGCGCGGAAAGATGAAGACGCCGACCATGCTGCCGCTGTATTTTTCCTCGAGCCCGTTCGACTCGCCCATGCAGAAGAGCGGCTGGCGCAAGCCGTTCGGCATGATGATCGTCGTCGAAAAACAGAAGGAGGAGGAGAGCGTGGCCGCCTGCTCGAACAGCTCCAGGACGTGGCTGCGGTCCTTGCTGTCGTAGCAGCGGATCAGGCTCAAGAGCCCGCAGTCCCGTGCGGAAAGGCCGTGCAGCATCGCGCTCCATTCGCCGAGGCGGAGCATGCCGCTCGACAAATCTCCGGTCCAGGTTTCGGAAATCGAAAACTGAGCCACCATCTCGTCATTTTGATTGTGGTGCTCAAGCGAGCCGGGTGTCAAAGGTACGGCTGCATTGGCTTTGACGATCTTAAACAAGGCGTTCCCCCGTTCGCATGCAGCTCCTCCGCCGCACGCTCGGTAAACACAAAAACAGGATCACGCAGCAGCAGGCATGATGCCCGTGCTTTTACCGGCGATCGTTGCCGCGGCCATCGGGCCGGCGGAACGTCTCTCGCGCCCGTTTGGTGGGCGCGCTTCAATTGCAGCGCGGATTTATAGGGGCTTTTGAACAAACGGCAACGGCTTTTTAAGGGTTGTTCGGATCGGCATTTTTCCGGGAATGCCGGCGTCCTCAGCCTATCCAGCGGGGAAGCAGCGCCGAAACATCAAATTTGCGGGCTTTGGATACGGTTCCACGCGATATGAGGTGAAGAATAGTGCGGCAACGCTGCAATCTCTCACGCAGACCGATGGCCTGAAAAAGCGCGGCAACGCAAGCTTCGCGAAAGCTTCAGCCGGGGAGTGGGCGACGCGCCATAGAATTGTGCGCAACCGACGAATCAATTTGAGCGCAAAAGAAAAGGGCGACCCGAGGGCCGCCCTTCCTGATCCGGATGTGCCGGAATGGATGTCAGTGACGGCTTTCGCCTATCACATCATGTCCATACCGCCAGTTCAGCGCGCTTGACGCGCTGAACCATCTTAGATGATGGGCGGTTTTACGGACGATGCTGTGAAAGGCCGTTGGCCTATCACATCATGTCCATACCGCCCATGCCGCCCATGCCGCCCGGCATGCCGGCAGGGGCATCCTTCTTCGGCAGTTCGGCGATCATGGCTTCGGTGGTGATCAGCAGCGATGCGACAGAAGCAGCGTTCTGCAGCGCGGTACGAACGACCTTGAGCGGGTCGACGATACCCATGGAGATCATGTCGCCGAATTCAGACGTCTGGGCGTTGTAGCCGAAGTTGTCTTCGTTCTTGTCGAGGACCTTGCCGACAACGATCGAAGCTTCGTCGCCTGCGTTTTCAGCGATCTGGCGAACGAGGGCCTGCAGGGCGCGGCGAACGATGTTGATGCCGGCTTCCTGGTCGTCGTTTGCACCCTTGACGGTGATCTTCGTGGAGGAGCGAAGCAGAGCGATACCGCCGCCGGGGACGATGCCTTCCTGAACGGCAGCGCGCGTCGCGTTGAGCGCGTCGTCGATGCGGTCCTTCTTTTCCTTCACTTCGACTTCCGTCGAGCCGCCGACGCGGATGACGGCAACGCCGCCGGCGAGCTTGGCAAGACGTTCCTGCAGCTTCTCGCGGTCGTAGTCGGAGGTGGTTTCTTCGATCTGGGCCTTGATCTGGGCAACACGGCCTTCGATGTCGGACTTGGCGCCCGAACCGTCGACGATCGTGGTGTTTTCCTTGGAGATCGAAACCTTCTTCGCACGGCCGAGCATGTCGAGCGTGACGCTCTCGAGCTTGATGCCGAGGTCTTCGGAGATCACGGTGCCGCCCGTCAGGATGGCGATGTCTTCGAGCATGGCCTTGCGGCGGTCGCCGAAGCCCGGCGCCTTGACGGCAGCGATCTTGAGGCCGCCGCGCAGCTTGTTGACGACGAGGGTCGCAAGAGCTTCGCCTTCGACGTCTTCAGCGATGATGAGGAGCGGCTTGCCGGTCTGGACGACGGCTTCGAGAACCGGGAGCATCGACTGCAGGTTCGAGAGCTTCTTCTCGTGAAGGAGAATGAAGACATCTTCGAGGTCGGCGATCATCTTTTCCGGGTTGGTCACGAAGTAGGGGCTGAGGTAGCCGCGGTCGAACTGCATGCCTTCGACGACTTCGAGTTCGGTTTCGGCGGTCTTGGCTTCTTCAACCGTGATGACGCCTTCGTTGCCGACCTTCTGCATGGCTTCGGCAATGTCGAGACCGACCTGCTTGTCGCCGTTTGCCGAGATCGTGCCGACCTGTGCAACTTCCTCAGATGTGGAGATCTTCTTGGCCTTGGCCTGGAGATCCTTCACGACGTCGGCAACAGCGAGGTCGATACCGCGCTTCAGGTCCATCGGGTTCATGCCGGCTGCAACGGCCTTGTTGCCTTCGCGAACGATCGCCTGGGCAAGAACGGTTGCGGTCGTGGTGCCGTCGCCGGCGATGTCGTTGGTCTTCGAAGCAACTTCGCGGACCATCTGGGCGCCCATGTTTTCGAACTTGTCTTCCAGTTCGATTTCCTTGGCGACGGAAACGCCGTCCTTGGTGATGCGCGGAGCGCCGAAGGACTTGTCGATGATGACGTTACGGCCCTTCGGGCCGAGCGTTACCTTGACTGCATCGGCGAGAATGTCGACGCCACGCAGCATCTTTTCGCGCGCGGTGCGACCAAACTTGATTTCTTTAGATGCCATGATTGAAACTCCTCAATTCGAGTGTCCGGGTTCTGGGACCCGTCGGCTACGTCGGAAAGGCCAGCGGCTGATCAGCCGATGATGCCCATAATGTCGGCTTCCTTCATGATCAGAAGGTCTTCGCCGTCGATCTTGACTTCGGTGCCGGACCACTTGCCGAACAGGATGCGGTCGCCAGCCTTGACGTCGAGTGCGACGACCTTGCCGGACTCGTCACGAGCGCCGGAACCGACGGCGACGATTTCGCCTTCCTGCGGCTTTTCCTTGGCGGTATCGGGAATGATGATGCCACCCTTGGTCTTGGCTTCGGACTCAACGCGGCGAACAACGACGCGGTCGTGAAGGGGGCGGAAGTTGGTGCTTGCCATTGTCTAATCCCTCGATCGAATGACATTCGCGGACCGGAGCGGCCCACATGGATAGATGTTAGCACTCCCTTGCGGTGAGTGCTAGCGACGAGCATTTAGGGATGGCTCCAAGAGGAGTCAATGAGAGCCATCACGAATTTTTGTGCCGGAATTGTGAAGAGGCCGGAGAATTGCGGAGATTGCCGCCGAAACCCGCTGCCGCGGGCCGGCCGCGAAGAAAATGCCTTGCCATCGCCTTGCGCCTTTGCAATGTCACCGGTGACTGAAGCAAATCGGGAAATCGGAATGGCCAGGCGGATAGAAAACTTCTCGGAGATAACCGGTCATTATGACGTGGTGCTCTGCGATGTCTGGGGCGTCGTTCACAACGGCGTCGAGCCGTTTCCGAAGGCCGCTGCTGCCCTTGAAGCGGCCCGCGTAAGCGGCGTCGCCGTCGTCCTCATCACCAATTCGCCGCGCCTTTCCTGGCAGGTGGTCGAGCAGCTGCGCCAGATCGGCGTTCCCGACAGCGCCTATGACCGGATCGTCACCTCGGGCGACGTCACGCGCCGGCTGATTGCCGAAGGGCCGAAGACGGTCTTTCTGCTCGGCCCCGAGCGCGACAAGGCGCTTCTCGAAGGCATCGGCGTCGAGCGGGTGCCGGCCGGCGAAGCGCGATCGCTGGTCTGCACCGGCTTTTTCGATGATGAGACCGAGAAGCCGGAAGATTACACCGAGATGCTTCTGGATTTCCAGGCGCGCGAGGTGCCGATGATCTGCGCCAATCCCGACCTCGTCGTCGAGCGCGGCCATCGCATCATCCCCTGCGCCGGCGCCATGGCCGCCTATTACGAGCAGCTTGGCGGCAGCACCCGCATCGCCGGAAAACCGCACCAGCCGATCTATGAGGCGACGCTGGCCGCTGCCCGCGAGCTTCGCGGCGATTTCCCTGTCGAACGTGTGCTGGCAATCGGCGACGGCATGCCGACCGATGTGCGCGGCGCCTTGAATTACGGCCTCGACCTTCTCTACATCAGCGGCGGTATCCATGCCAAGGAATACACCTTGAACGGCGAGACCGACGAGGCGATCCTCAACGCCTATCTCGATCGCGAAAAAGCCACGCCGAAGTGGTGGATGCCACGCCTCGCATAAAGAGAAGCCAGCCGATGACCGTCTTCCATCGCAATGAAACCCGGGAACCCTTGCCCGCCCATCTCAAGGGCGGCGTCATCGCCATCGGCAATTTCGACGGCGTGCATCGGGGCCACCAGTCGGTGCTCAGCCGCGCGCTCGAAATCTCCAAGGCGCGCGGCATCCCCGCGCTGGTGCTGACCTTCGAGCCGCATCCGCGCACGGTCTTCCGGCCTGAGACGCCGGTTTTCCGCCTGACGCCCGCGCCCCTGAAAGCCCGCATCCTGGAAACGCTCGGTTTCAGCGCCGTCATCGAATATCCGTTCGACTACGAGTTTTCGCAGCGCTCGGCCGATGATTTCATCCATTCGATCCTCAAGGACTGGCTCGGCGCCTCCGAGGTCGTCACCGGCTTCGATTTCCATTTCGGCCGCGGCCGCGAGGGCGGTCCGGCCTTCCTGATGAATGCCGGCCAGACCTACGGCTTCGGCGTCACCCTGATCGATGCCTTCCGCGACGAAAACGCCGATGTCGTCTCTTCGAGCCATATCCGCGCGCTTTTGAAGGAAGGCAGCGTCAGCGAAGTCGCCGGCATGCTCGGCTACCGCTATACTGTCGAAGCCGAGGTGATCGACGGCGAGAAGCTCGGCCGGCAGCTCGGTTTTCCCACCGCCAACATGCGCCTGCCGCCGGAGGTGGAACTCGCCGCCGGCATCTACGCCGTCCGCTTCCGCCGCCAGGACGGCACGCTGCATGACGCCGTCGCGAGCTACGGCCGCCGCCCGACGGTGACGGAAAACGGCGCGCCGCTGCTCGAAACCTATCTTTTCGATTTCAGCGGCGATCTCTACGGCCAGCGCTGCGCCGTCTCCTTCTTCGGCTACATCAGGCCCGAGCTGAAATTCGACGGCCTTGATCCGCTCGTCGCCCAGATCAAGCGCGACGAGGAAGAGGCGAGGGCGCTGCTATCAGGTGTGACGCCGCTCGGCGAACTCGACCGGAAGCTTTGTTTTTCCTGAGGCCGCCGTCAGCGTGGCTCTGATCGGCTATCTCCGGCTCAAGGGAAACTGAACAGGATCGTTCGTCCACGGATCGAAGACATCAGCGCCGGAGAAGCGCGTATCCCTGACGTTTCGCGTCACCAGATAGAGATTGTGCTCGATGGCGGTGGCAGCGAGCATCGTGTCGACCACCGACGGCGCATGTCCGGTCCTCAATTTCACGCGTCCCGAAATGACGCCCCAGCGCCTAATGGCTGCATCGTTCAACGAGAGAATGCGCGCAGAGAATCTCTCCTCCAAAGTATCGCGCGCAGCCGCATAACGATAGCGGTTCTGGTCATCCTCTGGCAGGTTCTCGATGCCCTTGTCATATTCCGCCAGAGTGAGGATGCTGATGAACATCCGCTCCTCGTCTTGAGCCGCAGCCCAGGATTTGACGGAGGGTGCACCGTTCGGATTGATCAGCGCCGATATGACATTCGTATCCAGCAGCCAGCCGATCACAGCGCGGCATCCCGTCCGTAATCGGCCTCCCGCTCGAGATCGAGATCCTTGAGATCGAGGCTCTCCATGAAAGTGACGAAAGGCATTTTCGGTTCGGCCTTGGTCAGCCGGTCGAGCTCTTCGACGCTGATGACGACGACGCTGTCGCGGCCGCGCACCGTCACCCGCTGCGGTCCTTCGCTGTGGGCCCGGCGAACCACCTCGCTGAAACGCGCTTTCGCCTCTTCGAGCTTCCAGCTTTGTTTCGTGATTTTTTTCATGCGCCTCCGCCTGCTGGTCAGATAGTCAGATCATATCGCAGGCAGCGAGGGTTTTCCAGCCTCTTCACTTTCTTGACAGATGAATCTGCGGCAATTCCTGCCATCGGGGCCGATTGCCGCCCCGCGAATTCTGCTCTTCCTTTTCCGGGCAAAAACGCCTATGAACCGGCGCTATGACGAAATTTCGGCTGGCGATGACGATGCGAATTATCGGCCCGGCCTTCCGCGCGCGCTAAGCGGCCGGGAGGTCCGGGTTTTTGGCGCTTGGATATAAGCGCTTCCGTCACCAGCTTTTTCACGCCGTTGCGCCCCTTCCTGGGCCGCCAGAAACGATTGTCCCGATATGACCGACACCGCCGAAAAGATCGACTATTCGAAGACCCTCTATTTGCCCGAAACCGATTTCCCGATGCGCGCCGGCCTGCCGCAGAAGGAGCCGGAGCTGGTCAAGCGCTGGCAGGAGATGGGTCTCTACAAGAAACTGCGCGCCTCGGCCGCCGGCCGCGAAAAGTTCGTGCTGCACGACGGCCCGCCCTATGCCAACGGCAACATCCATATCGGCCACGCGCTGAACAAGATCCTCAAGGACGTCATCAACCGCTCGTTCCAGATGCGCGGCTACGACGCCAATTATGTGCCCGGCTGGGATTGCCACGGCCTGCCGATCGAATGGAAGATCGAAGAGGAGAACTATCGCGCCAAGGGCAAGGCCAAGCCGGATCTCAAGGAGCCGGCGGCGATGATCGGATTCCGCCGCGAGTGCCGCGCCTATGCCGAAAAATGGATCAAGGTCCAGGGCGACGAGTTCCAGCGCCTCGGCATCGTCGGCGATTTCGACAACCCGTATCTGACGATGAATTTTCACGCGGAGAGCCGCATCGCCGGCGAGTTGTTGAAGATCGCCGCCAGCGGCCAGCTCTATCGCGGCTCCAAGCCGATCATGTGGTCGGTGGTCGAGCGCACCGCGCTGGCGGAAGCAGAAGTCGAATATCACGATTACGAAAGCGATACGATCTGGGTGAAGTTCCCGGTGAAATTCGTCGTGCGTGACGGCGCGGAAGCAAAGTTCCATCTGCTGGATGCCTCAGTCGTCATCTGGACGACGACGCCCTGGACGATCCCCGGCAACCGGGCGATCGCCTATTCCTCGCGGGTTGCCTACGGCCTCTATGAAGTCACGGCTGCCGAGAATGATTTTGGCCCGCGCCCGGGTGAGAAGCTGATCTTTGCCGATCAGCTGGCCGAAGAATCCTTCGCCAAAGCGAAGCTGCAGTACAAGCGCCTTGCCGACGTTACGGCTGCCGATCTTGCCGGGATCACCTGCGCGCATCCGCTCAAGGGGCTCGGCGGCGGCTATGAATTTGCCGTGCCGCTGCTCGAGGGCGACCATGTCACCGACGATGCCGGTACGGGTTTCGTGCATACGGCGCCCAGCCACGGCCGCGAAGACTTTGACGTCTGGATGGCGCATGCCCGCGAGATCGACGCGCGCGGCATCGAGACCAAGATCCCGTTCCCGGTCGACGACGGCGGCTTCTACACGGCAGACGCCCCCGGCCTCGAAGGCGCCCGCGTCATCGACGACAACGGCAAGAAGGGCGATGCCAACGACCGCGTCATCAAGGCGCTGATCGAAGGCGGCGCGCTTTTTGCCCGCGGCCGCCTGAAGCACCAGTATCCGCATTCCTGGCGCTCCAAGAAGCCGGTCATCTTCCGCAACACGCCGCAGTGGTTCGTCTATATGGACAAGACGCTGGCGGATGGAACGACGCTGCGCACCCGTGCGCTCACCGCAATCGACGACACCCGCTTCGTGCCGGCTGCCGGCCAGAACCGCCTGCGCGCCATGATCGAGCAGCGCCCGGACTGGGTGCTTTCTCGTCAACGCGCCTGGGGCGTGCCGATCTGCGTCTTCGTCGACGAACATGGCGCCGTGCTGCAGGACGAGGCCGTCAACCGCCGCATCCTCGATGCCTTCGACGTCGAGGGCGCTGATGCCTGGTTCGCCGAAGGCGCCAAGGAGCGGTTCCTCGGCAACGAGCATGACCCGGCCAAGTGGTCGCAGGTCATGGATATCCTCGACGTCTGGTTCGATTCAGGTTCGACTCACACCTTCACGCTCGAAGACCGCCCGGACCTGAAGTGGCCGGCCGATCTTTATCTCGAGGGCTCCGACCAGCATCGCGGCTGGTTCCATTCGTCGCTCCTGGAATCTGCCGCCACTCGCGGCCGCGCGCCTTACAACGCCGTCCTCACCCATGGCTTCACCATGGACGAGAAGGGCGAGAAGATGTCGAAGTCGAAGGGCAACGTCACGGCACCTCAGGAAGTGATGAAGGATGCAGGCGCCGACATCCTGCGCCTCTGGGTGATGACCTCGGATTATGCCGACGACCTGCGTGTCGGCAAGACGATCATCCAGACCAATGTCGACGCCTATCGCAAGCTGCGCAACACCATTCGCTGGATGCTCGGCACGCTTGCCCACGACAAGGGCGAGGAGATCGCCTTTGCCGATCTGCCGGAGCTGGAGCAGCTGATGCTGCACCGGCTTGCCGAACTCGACGAGCTGGTGCGCGAGAATTACGACGCCTTCGACTTCAAGAAGATCGCCCGCGCGCTGATCGACTTCGCCAATGTCGAGCTTTCGGCCTTCTATTTCGATGTCCGCAAGGATGCGCTCTATTGCGACGCGCCGTCGAGCCTGCGCCGGCGCGCCAGCCTGCACGTCATCCGCCAGATCTTCGATTGCATGGTGACCTGGCTTGCTCCGATGCTGCCCTTCACCACCGAGGAAGCTTGGCTGTCGCGCAACCCTGCCGCCGTTTCCGTGCATCTGGAGCAGTTTGCCCCGGTTGCCAAGGAATGGCGCAACGATGCCCTGGCCGAGAAGTGGAAGAAGATCCGCGCCGTCCGCTCGGTTGTCACCGGCGCTCTGGAAATCGAGCGCAAGGACAAGCGCATCGGCTCCTCGCTGGAAGCAGCACCGGTCGTCCACATCGCCGATCCGGAGCTCATCAAGGCGCTCGAGGGCCAGGACTTTACCGAAGTCTGCATCACCTCGGGCATCACCATCAAGGCGGACGCCGGTCCGGCGGAAGCCTTCCGCTTGGCCGAAGTGCCTGAAGTCGCGGTCGTGCCGACGCTGGCCGAAGGTGTCAAATGCGCCCGCTCCTGGCGCATCACGCGGGATGTCGGTTCCGATCCAGACTATCCCGATGTCTCGGCCCGTGACGCTGCCGCCCTTCGCGAGCTTGCGCTGCTCAAGTGAAGAATATTGCCGGGTGAATTGCGCTTTCGCGGTTCATCCGGTAAAAGCTGCCTGAAAATGGCCGGATTTTTGCGTCAGGGGGACGGTTGTCCGGTTGGGCAACGATTGCACCGGTGGCTGGAAGGGTTTTCATGTTCGCAACGCATTGGTTCCGTATGGGCGCCTGCCTGTCTGTTGTCATGGCGGGATGCTCCCTGGTGTCCAGCTGCGCCAGCAGCCCGACCTACGGCACCGACAAAACCGCCATGGAGCAGCTGACCGACGATCTCGGCCAGTCCGTCTCGCTGACCGGGCCCGACCCGAAGAACAAGGGCGTCAAGTACACCCCGCGCCCGACGCTGGTGCTGCCGGCCGAGGCGCAGAGGGAGACCCTCGTTGCGCCGCAGCCGACGGTCGCCAACAAGGACAATCCGCAATGGATTGAATCGCCCGAGGAAACCCGCGCCCGCCTGGTTTCCGAGGCCGACGCCAATTCCGACAATCCGAACTACCGCTCGCCGCTGGCAAGCTCCGCCATCGAAGGCGGCCGGCGCACGACGGAAGCCCAGACCAAGGCCTATCGTGAAGCCCGCGCCCTGCAGAAGGGCTCCTATATCGATCAGCGCCGCTATATCTCCGATCCGCCCCCCGGCTACCGCACTGTCGACGATCCGGCAAAGCTTGATGATGTCGGCGAGCCCGAGCTCAAGAAGCAGAAGAAGCGCAAGAAGGATGCGGCGATCGCCAACAGCGGCAAGCAGTGGTGGAACTTCCTGCAATAGCGGCTTGTCTAGGCACTGAGACGCCGCCTCAGGGATCGGGGAGGGTAGCCCCTCATCCGCCTGCCGGCACCTTCTCCCCGCCTGCGGGGCGAAGGGACATGTTGCAACCTCTCCGTTCCCCACCAGCTTCCTGCAGGGCACGTCCCCTCTCCCCGCGAGCGGGGAGAGGGTTAGGGTGAGGGGCAGCCATTGGCGCGACAGTCGAAGATGGCGACGCGCCTCAGGCTACGGCGCCTCTCTCTTTTGCGAAAAGAACGTCCGCAGGATCTCGGCCGATTGCACCTCGTTGAATCCGGAATAGACCTCCGGGACGTGATGGCAGGTCGGCTGCGCGTAAAATCGCACGCCATTGTCGACGCCGCCGCCCTTCGGGTCTTCGGCGCCGTAATAGAGCCTGCGGATACGCGCAAACGAGATGGCTGCCGCGCACATGGTGCAAGGCTCGAGCGTCACATAGAGATCGGCGCCAACAAGACGCTCCTGTCCGAGCGCTTCGCAGGCCAGCCGGATCGCGGCGATTTCGGCATGTGCGGTCACGTCATTGAGCTCGCGCGTGCGGTTTCCCGAGCGTGAAACGGCGATATCGTCGATGACGACGACGGCGCCGATCGGCACCTCGCCGCGTTCTCCGGCGGCACGCGCCTCTTCGAGCGCCATTTCCATGAAACGATTTGTCTTCACGATCGCACGAATTTCCACTTAACCGCAGATGCGTGACCTGATAGACAGGCCCAAAAGGCAGGCAAACAACAAATGACACCCAAAGACAAGCCAAAACGCCCGGGCGCAAAGCCCTTTTCACGGGACGACAGGCCGAAGGCCGGCGCGAAGTCGGGCGGCGTAAAGCCGGCAAAGGCTGCGACCGCGGCCGAGACCGAAGGCGAGGCCAAGGCCGAACGCATTTCCAAGGTGATGGCGCGCGCCGGCGTCGCCTCCCGCCGCGACATCGAGCGCATGATCATGGAAGGCCGGGTGACGCTGAACGGCAGGGTTCTCGAAACCCCCGTCGTCAACGTCACGCTCGCCGACCGCATCGAGGTCGACGGCGTGCCGATCCGCGGCATCGAGCGCACCAGGCTGTGGCTCTATCACAAGCCGGCCGGGCTGGTGACCACCAATGCCGATCCGGAAGGCCGCGCGACCGTCTTCGACAACCTGCCGGAAGAACTGCCGCGCGTCATGTCGATCGGCCGTCTCGATATCAACACCGAAGGCCTGCTGCTGCTGACCAATGACGGCGGTCTTGCCCGCGCGCTCGAGCTGCCGGCGACCGGCTGGCTGCGCCGCTACCGTGTCCGCGCCCATGGCGAGATCGATCAGGACGCGCTCGATAAGCTGAAGGACGGCATCGCCGTCGACGGCGTGCTCTACGGCTCGATCGAGGCGACGCTCGACCGCACGCAAGGCTCGAACGTCTGGATCACCATGGGCCTTCGCGAAGGCAAGAACCGCGAAATCAAGAACGTGATGGGCGCGCTCGGCCTCGACGTCAACCGCCTGATCCGCATTTCCTACGGCCCGTTCCAGCTCGGCGACCTGCCGGAAGGCCATGTCATCGAGGTGCGCGGCCGCACGCTGCGCGACCAGCTCGGCCCGCGCCTGATCGAGGAAGCCAAGGCGAATTTCGACGCGCCGATCTACAATGTGCCGGCCGTTGCCGCCGAGGAAGAGGCTGAAGCCGCGGCCCCGGAAAAACGCGAGCAGCGTCCGCGCCGCGACGAGGACAAGCGCGAACGGGCGCTGAGCCGCCTCGACACCAAGCGCGACGATCGCCGCGGTGGCGGGCGCAAGGATGACGACCGCCGTGATGGCGGCCGCTTCGACGACGATAAGCCGAAACGGCCGCAGCCGCTCGGCCAGCGCCGCAGCGCCAATGTCTGGATGGCGCCGGGCGCCCGGCCGCTCGGCGAAAAGGCGGCCGCGAAAGCCGCCAAGAATGAGCAGACCGCGCGCCGGCGCGGCGAGCAGACGCCGGCAAAGAGCGCCGGTTTCCACCATATCGAGGATCGCCCGCGCACGCAGATCAACCGCGTGCGCGAGGAGGACGGCGAATGGATCCGCTCGAGCGAGGAGCCTCACCGCAAGGATGAGGGCGAGGGCCGCGGCCGCAAGCGCTCGTTCGGGGATCGTCCGGCCCGCGAAGACCGCGGTTATGGCGACCGCCCGGCGCGCGGCGAACGCCGTCCCCGCGAAGCGGGTGACGAACGCCCGCGTACCAGAAGCTCTACCGGCGAAGGCCGTCCGGAGCGTCCGCGCGGCGACCGGCCTTTCGGGGATCGTCCCTCGCGTGGCGATCGGTCGTTCGGCGACAAGCCGCGTGGTGATCGCAAGCCGCGGGATGGTGACGAGCGGCCGCGTGCCGCCAGAGCCTCCACAGGCGAGGCCCGTTCGGAGCGTCCGCGCAGCGACCGGCCTTTCGGCGATCGTCCCTCGCGTGGCGACCGCCCCTTCGGCGACAAGCCGCGTGGTGATCGCAGACCGCGCGAGGACGGCGACGAGCGCCCGCGCGCAGCCAGAAGTTTTGCCGGCGAAGGCCGCTCCGAGCGTCCGCGTGGCGAAAAATCCTTCGGCGACAAATCTGCGGGTGGCCGGCCTTCGGGCGATAAGCCGCGCGGCAAGGGCTTTGGCGCCAAGCCGGGCGGGTCGAAGAATTTTTCAGGCAAGCCGAAGGGCGGCAAGCCCGGCGGCGACAGGCCGGGCGGCGACAGGCCTGCGGGCGGCCCGTCCAGAGGTGGTGCAAAAGGAAAGGGAATGACGCGCGGTGCGGATCGTCGGCGGTGAGTTTCGCGGACGGCCTCTCGCCGTGCCAAAATCCAACGAGATCCGGCCGACTGCCGACCGGACGCGCGAGAGCCTGTTCAACATATTGAGCCATGCCTATCCGGAATGCGTCGACGGCACCCGGATACTCGACCTTTTTGCCGGAACCGGCGCCGTTGGCCTCGAAGCCGTGTCACGCGGCTGTCGCCATGCGCTCTTCGTTGAAAACAGCGTCGAAGGCAGGGCGCTGCTCTGGGAAAACATCGATGCGCTCGGCCTGCACGGCCGCACGCGTATCCTGCGCCGCGATGCGACCGATCTCGGCAGCGTCGGCAATCTCGAAGCCTTCGATGTGCTGTTTGCCGACCCGCCCTATGGTAAAGGTCTCGGCGAAAAGGCGATGGCGGCCGCGGACGCAGGCGGCTGGCTCAGGCCCGGTGCGATCGCGGTGCTCGAAGAACGCGCCGATATTGTCGTTTCCGTGCATCCTTCCTATGTTTTCCTCGAAGACCGCATCTTTGGCGATACGAGGGTGCATTTCTTCCGGTATCAGCCGCAATAAGCGGGGGCGGGCGTGCAGCAGGCAGAGATCATCAGCCCGAAACTGCCTGCGATCAGCGACCTTCCGACGGTCGCCGTCGCTTTCGGCGGCGGCGGCGCGCGCGGACTTGCCCACATCCATATCATCGAGACGCTCGACGAACTCGGCATCCGCCCGGTGGCGATATCGGGTTCGTCGATGGGCGCGATCATGGGGGCCGGCATGGCCGCCGGCATGTCCGGGGCCGAAATCCGCGAACATGCGCTGACGACGGTCGGCAACAAGACGGCGGTCGTCGCCCGCATCTGGGGCCTGCGGCCGGCGACGGTGCGCGATGCGGTGGCCAAGGGTATCCGCATCGGCCAGTTCAATCTGGAGCGGATCCTGAAAGCCTTTCTGCCGGCCGAGCTGCCGGCCCGCTTCGAGGATCTGCTGGTGCCGATGAAGGTCATCACCACGGATTATTACGGGCAGAACGAAGTCATCATCGAAGAGGGCGAGCTGTTTCCGGCGCTTGCCGCCTCTTCTGCCATTCCCGCCGTCTTCATGCCGGTGCGCCTGCGCGGCCGGGTGATGATCGACGGCGGCATCAGCAATCCGGTACCCTATGAACCGCTGATGGATCTTGCCGACATCGTCGTCGGCATCGATGTCGTCGGCGCGCCGGAAGGCGACGGCACGCATATTCCGAACCGCATGGAGAGCATCTTCGGCTCCGGCCAATTGATGATGCAGACGGCGATCACGCTGAAGCTGAAGCTCTGCCAGCCGCACATCTTCCTGCGCCCGGCCGTCGGCCGCACCGGCGTCATGGATTTCCTCAAGGCCCGCGAAGTCCTGGCCATGTCCGCCGGCGTCAAGGACGAACTGAAATTCGCCCTCGACCGGGAAATCGAAGCGCGGCTGAAGCGCTGAAGCGCTATTGGGCGTGGCCTTCATGGCCGCCGCCCGCGCCATTCGATGCCTCGTTCATCATCATGACCGTGCCCTCGAAGCTCGAGAGCAGTGCAAGCGTGGAGGAATCGATGTTTGCCTCGGCATCCCGCAGTTTCGCAGCCAGCGCGGTCGCGTCATTCGCCGAAAGCCCGATCTTCTCCAGCGTACCGGCATCCTTCAGACTGTCGCCGCTGCAGAGATAGATGCTCCAGCCATGATGCGCCTTTTTCATCAGAGCGCGTCCGCCGCGTCCGTCCTGCCGCCAGCCGACGATCGCCCAATCGGCCTGAACGGCGACGACCGGCGTGAGGTCCAGGGGCTTGTCCACCGTTTCGAACATCAGCTTCAGCCTGGCCGGGATCGCCTGCTGCGGATCGTCGTCTGCGGAGGCCATGGATGCGAGCAGCACGCAGGCAAGAAGAGCAACGATCGTCTTCATCTTTTGGTCTCCTCAGGCGAGAACGCGTTTCAACACGGGGATTAACCGCACGACGATCTGGTCGAAGGCGATCATGGCTACGATGGCGAGGCCGCTCATCGGGAAGGCGAGGGCAAAGATCCCGGTAATCAGCCACAGGCCGTAATAGACCGAGCGCTTCGGCGGCATGGGCGGCACGCCGAGCCGGCCGGCCGGGCGCCGTTTCCACCACATGATGACACCGGTCACGCAGCTCAGAATTATTGCGAGGCAGGTCGCGAGCATCAGCAGCTGGTTGAAACGCCCCCATTCCTGTCCCTGGTGGACATTGATGCCCCACTCGATCGCCTTGCCGAGGAACGGATACTGATTGAAGCCGATATCGATCAACGGTTTGCCCGAATACTGGTCGATATGGATCGTGCGTTCGTCGGCGAGATCGTCGGGATAGAGCGAGGCGGTATAGACGCCGGTCTCGTCGGAGGGGATCGCCATGTCGAAGCCCGGCGCCATGCCCAGCCGCTTGGCAATCGCCACTGCTTTGTCGAGGCCGATCGGCTCGGCCGATTGCGCAGCGGCGATATCCGAAAGCGGAACCGGCGCCTTCGCGACGATCCAGCCGCTCTTCGGCAGGATGTCCTCGGTGACCTTCTGCGACTTCGGCACGTCGTCCCAGAGCTGAACGGGATAGCCGAGGCCGTGTTCGGTCAGCCAGGCATTGGCGTTCGCCCCCCAATAGCCCGACCACGGCATGCCTGATATCGCCAGGAAGAAGATCAGGACGCCGGCGAAGGCACCTGTGACCGCATGCAGGTCACGCCAGAAAACCCGGCGGCCGGGCGTTCCCCGCACGCTGACGACACCGCCCGTCTGGCGGCGCGGCCACCACAGATAGATGCCGGTGACGACGAGCACCATGGCAAAGCCGCCGGTGATCTCGATCAGCCGGTTCGGTATGCCGCCGAAATAGGCCAGGCTGTGGATGCGCTTGACGACATGATTGAACTCGTCGGTCGATCCGACCACATCGAGCACCTTGCCGTCATAGGGGTTGACGAAGACCAGCGTCGCGCCGGCATCGCCGGCGACGGTGACGATGGCCGATCGCTCGGGCAGGGCCGGTTCCTTGTAGGAGCTTGCGGACGAGCCCGGCACCGCGGCAGCGGCGATCGCTGCGATCCGCTCGGCCGGCAGCGCCTGGCCGGAGGGCTGGACGATGTAGCGGTAGCCGAAGATGGTTGCGTTGATCTCGTCCTTGAAGAGATAGAGCGACCCGGTCCCGGCCAGATTGAGCATGAAGGGTATGACGAGGAGCCCGGCAAAGAAATGCCAGCGCCAGATGGCGCGGTAGAGCGAAACGCCGCTGGCGGCGTGCTGCGCCGGTCCGGCGGCAGTGATAGTCGACATTATGATGGGTCCGTATCCGCGGCCGGCTGCGGGAGGCAGCTCGGCCGGCGTTGAAAGGCGTCACGGCGCCTGCCGCAACACGAGGTTCAGGCAAGGATCGGATCGGAAGGCGGAGCGCGGGGACCGCTATTGGGCGGGAAAAGTCGGCGAGGGAAGCTTTCGGGCCGGATCGGCAGTTCGACTGCGACCGCAAAGGGTATCGGAGCACCGGCGACATCAGCCGGCGCCGGCAGCAGGATTGAGGCGCCGATCCGGCAGGCCTCGCAACCATGCGAATGGGTTTTGTCGTGCTGGCCTTGATCGGACTTGTCGCTGACGGTGACGCAAAGCGTCGGCAGCGTTCCATCGGGCAGCACATATTGGGCGAGTTCAGCCGGACCGGACCGGCCGGCGGCGGCGTTGGGAGCCTGATGGGCGAATGCGATAAAAACGAGCGCGGCCGCGCACAGGATGCGCAGTGCCCATTGCTCGATCTGTCTCGCCCGTTTGATCAACTGTCCCTCTCCGATCGCCCGCTGATAAACGCCGCCGGGTTCATATTCAATGCGTCAAATTAACAAGCCGGCCCAGCGGCGATCAGGCCTCCGCCGTCGCATCCACGGTGCCCGCCAGCGGATCGTCTTCGAAGGGATCGGCGGCGCGTTTCGGCTTGACCAGCGGTTCGGGGCGGACGGGATGGGAAAACAGCATGTCGCGGCCGGCTTGCAGCCCTTCGGACACTTGCAGCACCAGACGCGCTTCGTCGCGCTTGCGGATATCCTCGCCGATCTCATAGGCGTCGACTTCGGAAACGCCGAGCGCCTCCAGCGTCCGCCGCCCGAAGAGCAGCCCGGATTCCAGCGTTTCGCGCAGTTCGTAATCGACGCCCTTGTTGCGCAGCTCGATCGAGTGGATGCGGTCGTAGGAGCGAACGTAGAGCCTTGTGTGCGGATAGTCCGCCTGCACCAGTTCGACCACCTTGTCGGTGATCTCCTTCTTCTGCGTGCAGACGAGCACGATCTTTGTCCGGTCGATGCCGGCCGAGCGCAGCACGTCCTTGCGGGCGCCATCGCCGAAATAGATGCGGAAGCCGAAGGCGGAGGCCTGGCGGATGCGGTCCGCCGAAAAATCGATGACGGTGACGCTGCGCCCGCCGGCAAGCAGGATCTGGGCGGCGATCTGGCCGAAACGCGAGAAGCCCACCATCAGAACATCGGCGCCGGCGCCTTCGAAGTCCTCGTCCAACTCCTCATGTTCGTCGCCACGCAACAGCCGCTTCGAAAGTGCCGCGCCGATCGGCGTCAGCGCCATGGACAGCGTGACGATCGCCACCAGCAGCGATGCCGTGCTCGCCGCCATCAGCCCGACGGTTGCCGCGGCGGTAAACAGCACGAAGCCGAATTCGCCGCCCTGCGGCAGCAGGAAGGCAATGCGGATCGCATCATCGTGCGGAGAGCCGGAGATCCGGCAGAGCCCGTAGATGACGATCGCCTTGACCGCCATGATGATCGGCACCGCGACGATGACGAAGAGGGCGTTGTCGGCAAGCACGTCAAGCTGCAGCGACAGGCCGACGGCGATGAAGAAGATGGCGAGCAGCACGCCGCGGAAGGGCTCGATATCGGCCTCCAGCTCGTGCCGGTAGGAGGATTCGGCGAGCATCACCCCGGAGAGGAAGGCGCCCATCGCCATCGAAAGCCCGGCAAGCTGCATCAGGCTCGCCGATCCCATGACGACGAAGAGGGCAGCGGCGATCATCGCCTCGCGCGCGCCGGTCCTAGCGATCACCTGGAAGAGCGGCGTCAGCAGGTAACGCCCCATGACGACCATCGCCGCGACCGCGCCGACGGCGACCGCGAAATCGGCAAGCGGCGCGTGGCTGCTCTTGCCGCCGCCGTCGAGCACGGTGATCAGCGCCAAGAGCGGCACGATCGCCAGATCCTGGAACAAAAGCATCGAGAAGGAGCGCTGTCCGTATCTGGTGTTGACGTCGCCGTCGCCCTCGAGGATCTGCATGGCGAAGGCCGTCGAAGACAGCGCCAGGCCAAAGCCGGCGACGATGCTGCCGCGCCAGTCGAGCACTTCAGAAAACCAGGCGAGTGCGGTCAGCGCCAGCCCGGTCACCACCACCTGCGCCGTGCCGAGGCCGAAAATGTCACGGCGCATCTGCCACAGGCGGCTGGGTTTCAGCTCCAACCCGATGATGAAGAGCAGGAAGACGACGCCGAGTTCGGCGACGGCAAGGATCTGTTCGCCGTCGGTGATGCCGTGGAAGACGGGACCGATGACGATGCCGGCTGCGAGATAGCCGAGCACCGTGCCGAGCCCGAGCTTCTTGAAGATCGGCGCGGCGACCACTGCTCCGCCGAGCAGCAGGATCGTTTCGGAAAAAAAGGCATTGGGCGCGGACATCAGGGCGAATTCTTTCGACGGCGGGGAACAGGCCGGCAGCCCCGACAAAGAATCGGCGGCGGCGGCCTTGATGCTTGGGAGAGTGCACAATAAATGGAAGCCGAAGGAAAGGCCAAATCATGTCCTCAGAAATCGATTCCTCGACACTTCTTTCCCGCGCAAGTCAATTGATCGATCTGGCCAGGAAGGCGGGGGCCGATGCCGCCGATGCCGTCGTCGTCCGGTCGCGCTCGCAATCGGTCAGCGTTCGCCTCGGCAAGGTCGAGGGCACGGAATCCTCCGAAAGCGACGATTTTTCGCTGCGCGTCTTCATCGGCAAGCGCGTCGCCAGCGTTTCGGCCAATCCGGGCTTCGATCTGCAGGCGCTTGCCGAACGTGCGGTCGCCATGGCCAAAGTCTCGCCGGAAGACCCCTTCGCCTGCCTCGCGGATGAGGCAAGCCTTTCGAAGTCCTATCCCGAACTGCAATTGCTCGATACCACCGAGGTTTCCTCCGAGATGCTGCGCGAGGCGGGGCTTGCCGCCGAGGCCGCGGCCCTTGCGGTCAAGGGTGTCACCAATTCCTCCGGCGCCGGCGCCTCGGCCGGCATGGGCGGCCTGGTTCTCGCCACCTCGCACGGTTTCGAAGGCAGCTACATGGCCTCGCGCTTCGGCCATTCCGTCAGCGTCATCGCTGGCGAAGGCACCGGCATGGAGCGCGATTATGACTACGACAGCCGGCTCTATTATGCCGAACTCGACGATCCTGCCGAGATCGGCCGCCGCGCCGGCGAACGGGTGGTCAAGCGCATCAATCCGCGCCAGGTGCCGACCGGCAAGGACGTCACCGTCATCTTCGACCCGCGCGTCGCCCGCGGCTTCGTCGGCCATATCGCCGGCGCGATCAATGGCGCCGCCGTCGCCCGCAAGTCGAGTTTCCTGCGCGACAGGATGGGTCAGCAGGTGCTGAAATCGGGCCTGTCGATCACCGACGATCCGCTGGTCGTGCGCGGCCCCTCCTCGCGCCCCTTCGACGGCGAGGGCGTATCGGGCGAGCGGCTGGTGATGATCGAGGACGGTGTCCTCAAGCACTGGTTCCTGTCGACCTCGACCGGGCGCGAACTCGGTCTTCAGACCAACGGCCGCGGCGTGCGCGGCGGCACCGCCGTCTCGCCGTCCTCCACCAATCTTGCGCTCGAACCCGGCGACATCACGCCCGAGGAACTGATCCGTAGCGTCGGCGACGGCTTTTACGTCACCGAATTGATCGGCCACGGCGTCAACATGATCACCGGCGAATACAGCCGTGGCGCCACCGGCTTTTGGGTCGAGAACGGCGAACTGACCTTCCCGGTCTCCGAGGTGACGATCGCCTCGAACCTCAAGGAGATGTTCATGCGCCTGACGCCGGCCAACGACATCGACCGCAAGTTCGGCGTCGCGGCCCCGACCTTCGCCATCGAAGGCATGACGCTGGCAGGCCAATAAGAAACGGCCAGTACGAAACGGTCAGTGAGAAACGGACGGCAGGAAACGGATTTGACGGAATGAGCGATAGGGAAAAGGCCCTTTGGCAGAACGATCTCACGCTGATCGCCGATGCTGCGAAAGAGGCTGGGGCGGTCGCGTTCGGCTTCTTCAACCAGTCTCCCGAGGTCTGGTGGAAAAACGGCGACCGCTCCCCCGTCAGCGCCGCCGATTTCGCCGCCAACAAGACGCTCGAGACCATTCTGCGCAAGGCCCGGCCGGATTATGGCTGGCTGTCTGAAGAAACCGACGATGATGCCGGACGCCTGTCGCATGAGACGCTGTTCATCGTCGACCCGATTGACGGCACGCGCGCCTTTCTCGGCGGGCAGAAGGTCTGGTGCGTCAGCGTCGCGGTCGTTCATCGCGGTCGGCCGGTCGCCGGCGTGCTCTATGCGCCGGCGCTCGAGGAACTCTATGAGGCGGTCGACGGTGGCTTGGCGACGAAGAATGGCGTGCCCTTCACCGTCTCCGCCGCCGGACCGGAGGAGACGAGCCGCCTGGCGATCGGCGAGGACCTGTTGAAGACCTTTCCACCGGAATTTCGCGACCGGGTCAGCCGCCAGAAACACATTCCCTCGCTTGCCTATCGCATCGCCATGGTGGCGGACGGTCGCCTTGAAGGCACCTTCGTCAAGAGCAATTCGCATGATTGGGATCTGGCCGCCGCCGATCTGATCCTTAGCCGCGCCGGCGGGGGGCTCGTCGATCTCGAAGGCAGGCCGGTCGTCTACAACAGCGCCGACGTGACCCACAACGTCCTCTGCGCAGCACCGACGCCCCGCATCGGGGAGTTTCTCGCGGCCTTTGCGGGACGACGAGACAGTTGACGTTTCCGTCAAAATCCCGCAGATGGGGTGGCGGAGGAGAATAGCAGAAAGAGAACAAAAAATGACTGACTCCGGTGACAAGAAGCAGCTTTTGCATCTCGTTTTTGGCGGCGAACTGGAAAGCCTCGATGAGGTCCAGTTCCGCGATCTGAAGGGTCTCGATATTGTCGGCATTTTCCCGGATTATGCCACGGCGCTGTCGGCTTGGAAGTCGAAGGCGCAGCAGACGGTCGACAATGCGCATATGCGCTACTTCATCGTCCACATGCATCGTTTGCTCGATCCGCAGGCCAAGGGCAACTGACCCTGGCAGGTGCCGTCGGCCGATCGACCGCTCGGCGGGCGGCCTTTCGTGCATCGGGCGCCGGTCGATCCGGATCGTTTGACGCATTCTGAACAAATTGATCGGTCATTGCGGCCGCAACGATAATGGGGGAATGGGTTTGATATCGATCTTGGATCGGAGACTGGCGCGATGAGCTCCCGGATGGCGCGCTTCGGTCTGAGCGCATACCGTCTGGCGGGAACCGTGGCCTCTCCTGTCGTCGGCCTCTATATCACCTACCGCACGGCCAAGGGCAAGGAAGACCGGGCGCGCCGGCTGGAACGCTTCGGCTATCCGAGCGCCAACCGGCCGCAGGGCCCGCTCGTCTGGTTCCATGCCGCAAGCGTCGGTGAAACCAATGCCGTCATCCCGCTGATCCGCGAAATCCGCCGCCGCGACATCCATGTCATTTTGACCACAGGCACCATCACCTCCGCCAGGCTCGCCGCCGAGCGGCTCGGTCAGGACGCGATCCACCAATATGTGCCGCTCGACCTGAAGCCCTCGGTCAGCCGCTTCCTCGATTACTGGCAGCCCGATTGCGCCATCATCGCCGAATCCGAAATCTGGCCGGCAACGGTACTGGAGCTTGGCCGCCGCCGCATTCCGCAGATCCTGATCAATGCCCGCATGTCGGACCGTTCCTTTGCCCGCTGGCGCCGCCGCCCGGCCATCGCCGAAGCCTTGTTCGAGAATTTCGCCCTCGTCATCGCCCAGTCGGATATCGATGCCGAACGTTTCCGCGATCTCGGCGCCGTTCCTGTCATCACCTCGGGAAATCTGAAGGTCGATACCGACGCGCCGCCCTATGACAGCGCTGTCCTTGCCCGCTACAAGAAGCAGATCGGCGACCGCAAGACCTGGGCGGCGATCTCGACCTTCGACGGCGAGGAGAATGCCGCTGCCATCGTCCATCGGGCGCTGAGGGAGCGCGATCGTCAGCTGACGATCATCGTGCCGCGTCACCCGGAGCGCTGCGACGAGATCGAGGCGGCGCTGGTCAAGCTGGGGCTGAAGGTCGCCCGCCGCACCCGCGACGATGTCTTGTCGGCCGATGTCGATATTTTCCTCGGCGATACGATCGGCGAAATGGGCCTCTATTTGAGACTGACGGAAATCGCCTTCGTCGGCCGCTCGCTCTTTGCCGAAGGCGGCCAGAACCCGCTGGAGCCCGCCATGCTCGGCTGCGCCGTTCTCTCCGGCGGCCATGTGCAGAATTTCCGCGACGCCTATCAGAAGCTTGCCCGCAGCGGCAGCGCCCGCATGGTGCGAGATACCGAAATGCTGGCCAAGGGCGTGCATTACCTTTTGATCAACGACGAAGCCCGCCGCAACATGATCGAGGCCGGTATCACCGCCGTGCACGAGATGCGCGGCGCGCTGACCGCGACCGTCAAGGGGCTGGAACCCTATATTAATCCGCTGACGGTGAAGGCGCGGCTGCTGCCCAAGGCCGTGGCCCAGGTCTGAGGATAGAGCATGGCGGCAGCATCCCATATCAAAGGCATTCTCTTCGACAAGGACGGCACGCTGCTCGACTATGACGAGAGCTGGCTACCGGTAAACCGTGAGCTTGCCCGCATCGCCGCTGAAGGGGACCCGCTTCTCGCCGACCGGCTGCTGTCTGCCTGCGGCATGGATCCTTTGACCGGCCATATCGTTCCCGACAGCCTGCTGGCCGCCGGCAATACCCGACAGATTGCCGAGGGTCTGGTTGCCGCGGGCTCGATGGTCGATGTCGGCGAACTGACGGTACGCCTCGACGAGCTGTTTTCCAACGCTGCCGAATTTTCCGTGCCGGTGACCGACCTCGCCGGCTTCTTCGCCAGGCTGCATCAGCGCGGCTTCAAGCTCGGTGTCGCCTCCAGCGACAATGAACGGTCGATCCGCCAGACGGCGGAACGTTTCGGCTTCGCCGGCTATGTCGATTATATCGCCGGTTACGACAGCGGTTTCGGCGTCAAGCCGGAGCCGGGCATGGTGCTCGGCTTCTGCGCCGCGACCGGTCTTTTGCCTGCGGAAGTGGCGATGGTCGGCGACAACAATCACGATCTGCACATGGGGCTGAATGCCGGCACCGGACTGAGGATCGCGGTGCTGACCGGCACCGGTTCGCGCGATTCGCTTGCCGCGGCCGCCGATCATGTGCTCGACGATATCACCGCCATCGAGACGCTGCTGCCGGATCTGCAGCCCGCCTGAGGGGTAAGGGCTTGCATTTTCATTGATTTTGGCCTCTCAATCCGGCCGGTCGAAAAGCAAGGGGCTGGCTGCCGCAAGGCGGGCAGGGGAGCGGAACGGCAAGATGATATCCGAAGCGCCGCCGTTCTGGTGGAGGAAAGCCGATTGGCGGGCCTGGCTGCTGGCGCCGGTTTCCTTTCTCTACGGTCGTATCGCCGGCTACCGCATGGCCCATGCGCGCCGCGCCTCCGTTGCCATTCCGGTCATCTGCATCGGCAATTTCACCGTCGGCGGCGCCGGCAAGACGCCGACGGCGCTGACGATCGCCCGCGCCGCCAAGGCGAAAGGGCTGAAACCGGGCTTTCTCAGCCGGGGTTACGGCGGCTCGCTCGATGTGACGACGGTGGTCGACCGCGATCATCACCGGGCGGTCGCCGTCGGCGATGAGCCGCTGCTGCTTGCCCAGGAGGCGCTGACGGTGATTTCCCGCCGGCGCGTCGACGGGGCGCAGCGTCTCGTGGCGGAGGGCGCCGATCTCATCATCATG
Organism: Rhizobium sp. RSm-3; assembly: GCF_001854685.1. Taxonomy (NCBI): domain Bacteria; kingdom Pseudomonadati; phylum Pseudomonadota; class Alphaproteobacteria; order Hyphomicrobiales; family Rhizobiaceae; genus Rhizobium; species Rhizobium sp. RSm-3. The sequence goes on from NZ_MAWZ01000002.1 coordinate 636,002, forward strand.
GACGACGGTTTCCAGAGCGCCCGGCTGGCGATCGACTATGCCTTGCTGGTCATCGACGCGACCCGCGGCCTCGGCAACGGCCATATCGTGCCGGGCGGCCCGATCCGCGCGCCGATCCGCCAGCAGCTGCGTTCGGCGACGGCGCTGTTGAAGGTCGGCGGCGGCAATGCCGCCGACAGGATCGTCCGCATGGCGGCGCGCGCCGCAAAGCCCTATTTCACCGCATCGCTGAAAGTGCGCGGCGACAACACGCTTGCCGGCATGAAGGTGCTCGCCTTCGCCGGCATCGCCGATCCCGCCAAATTCTTCCGCACGGTCGAATCGCGCGGCGCCGAAATCGCCGTCGCCAGGAGCTTCGGCGACCACGAGCATCTGACCGAGGAGGAGATCGACGACCTCCTGACGACCGCCGAGCGTCAGGGCCTGCTGATCGTCACGACATCCAAGGATTTCGTCCGCCTCTCCGGCCATCCCGGCAAGGCGGCACAGCTCGCCGAAAAGTGCCGGGTGATCGAGGTCGACATGGTCTTCGAGGATCACCTGGCCCCGAGCCTGATCATCGACCGGGCGATCGTCGCCTGCCGCGAGCGGCGTTTGCGGGAGATGAAGACCGGCGATAAAGCCATTCCACGCAAGGCTGAACCGCTGTAACGAGTGCTGCGAAACGCGGTGACGTCACGCGATCGAGCGGAGTAACGTTTCGCGGGCGGAGGTCAGATGCGCGCGGCAAGCCTGATCGATCGAGGCGAGATTGCGGCTTTCCAGGGCGTCGATCAGGGCGAGATGCTCCCTGATGGCGACCTCATTGCGCGTCCGCTCATCGCGCTTGTTCCACTGATAGTGATAGTGGAAGATGATGGCTATCACGTCCTGGAAGCTTTCGATAAAGCGGTTTGGCGCGACCGCGGCAATGAGCCGATGGAATCGGCTGTCGAGCTCCGAGAAATCCTGAAAACGGGCGTCGATATCCGCGAGCAGCTCCAAATGTGCCGCCCGCATGGCACGGACCTGCTTCCAGATGGGCGAGCCGTCGGGCAGGCTCGCGAACAATCGCGCGGAGCGCATTTCGAACATTTCCCTGATCTCGAACAGTTCGAGCGCGAAATTCGCGGTGAAACCTTTGAAAACCCAGCCTGCATTCTGGCGTTTCTCGATCAGCCCATATTTCTGAAATCGATTGAGAAACTCACGCACGATCGTTGTGGCGACCCCGAATTTCCTTGCGAGTTCCGCCTCATTGATCTCAGTGCCGGGACAGGCATTGTCGCGCAGCATCCACTCCATGAAGCTCGTCTCAACCTGTTCCGAAATGGCTAAGGTCTCTTCCTTCGGATAGCGCTCTATCTGCTGCGGGTGCTCACGGATGATCCGCCTGTGCACTTCAGATACGATGACCCCACGGGCGGACATGCTCGCCAGCACCTTCCGCACCGTCGTTCTGCTCACGCCAAGCTGGGCGCGCAGCGCGTTTTCGGAGGGCAGTTCCGCTCCAAGATCGAGCGTCCGAAGAAGATCGATCATATCGTTGAAGGCCCGCTTGAAGGTCGTATCCGTTCTCATGAAGCAACCTCTGGTATGATTATCTATCTATAAAAAACAAGTTAACGTACGTGTATCATATGTTTCTTATGTATAAAAAACTGGGGAGGCTAGGGGAATTTGGAAGATTCGGGGATTCTGCCTCAAAATTCGTCCCGGCCTGGTGGTCCGCAAGATGCAACCTTCCATCCGAGACAATCTGGCATCTCATTGGGGCTGAAGCTATTGAGCCTGGGCCCACTCTTGATCCTCGTTCTGCTCATCGCCGTCGTCAGTTTGATCACGCCGGCCTTTCTAAAGCCCGTCAACCTGGGGAACATCCTGGCGCAGACTGCAGGGATTGCTGTTGTGGCGATGGGGCAGCAGCTCGTCATCCTGACGCGCGGGATCGATCTGTCTGTCGGCTCGAACCTGGCGCTGGCGACGGTCATCGGCGGACTCGTCTACCATCAAATTGATTCCTCGATCGTCGTCATCGTGGCCATGCTGCTTGCAGGTGCTGTTGTCGGGGCGGTAAACGGCGTGGTCTTTGTCTATGGCCGGCTGCCGCACCCCTTCATTATCACAGTTGCGACCTTGAGCATCTGCCGCGGCCTGGCACTTTCATTGGCGCCCGGCCACACCACCATGCGCGGGATGCCCGATGCGGTTGCCGTGATCGGCGGCGGTACGACGCTTGGTGTGCCCAACTCCTTCTTTGTCGTCGCCATATTCGCGCTTCTTTTTCTGATCCTGACGAAGTCGATGGTCTTTGGCCGATGGATCTATGCTGTCGGCGGCTCGCCGAATGCCGCCAGAAGCATGGGTATCCCGGTCAATGGCGTTCTGCTCGCGACCTACATCATCTGCGGCTTTTGTGCAGGTGTCGGCGCGGTGCTGCTTGCAGGACGGACTGCCGCTGCCTCGCCAATCTACGGCAATCTCCTCGAGCTCGACACCATTGCTGCGGTGATTATCGGTGGCGCCAGCTTCCTTGGCGGACGGGGCCATCTCGGCCATGCACTGATCGGCGCCGTTCTGATCGGTGTTATCCGCAACGCCCTAAACCTGCTCGGCGTCGACGTGTTCTTTCAAATGATCGCGATTGGGCTCGTCATCGTCATTGCCGTAGAGGCCGATGTGCTTCGCAACCATCTCGAGGCGCGCGCGCGCGTGCTTCAAACGGCGAGAGTGCAATGAGCGCTGGATCCACGACACCGGCACTTTCGGTACGCAACGCGCAGAAGCGCTTCGGGGCGATTCATGCCTTGAAAAATGTAAGCTTCGATGCCTATGCAGGTGAAGTAACCGCTCTTTTGGGTGACAACGGCGCCGGCAAATCGACGCTCGTCAAATGCATCAGTGGGCTTCACAGTCTCGACGAAGGAGAAATTCTCGTCGACGGTGCTCCTGTTTGGCTCAATTCAACCGCGGCGGCCCGCCGCGCCGGTATTGAAACGGTCTATCAGGACCTGGCGCTTTTCGACAACCTGACTCCCGTCCAGAATTTCTATTGCGGCCGAGAGATCTCCTTTCCGTCCTGGCTGCCGCGTCCGCTCCGCTTCCTCAACACGGGCATGATGAGGCGCGACGCGGCAAGCGTCATCGATCGCCTGAAGGTCAAGCTGCCGAGATTCGACGCGCCGGTTGCACTGATGTCCGGGGGGCAGCGCCAGGCGATCGCGGTCGCGCGCGCCATCGTCTTTGCGCGCAAGCTCGTGCTCCTTGACGAACCAACGGCGGCCCTCGGCCTTCGCGAGGCCCGCCAGGTTCTTGATCTGATCAATCAGCTCAAGGCCGCCGGCAATGCGGTGATCTTGATCACGCACAATATGGAACATGTCGTCGAGATCGCCGATCGGGCGGTTGTGCTGCGCCAAGGTCGCAAGGTCGGTGAATTGAAGCCAACGGAAGCGAACAAGCAGGACCTTGTCGCGATGATTGTCGGCGCCGGGGCTTGAGGGAGATCGCTGCTTCGTTGGGGCAGCGAACAACGAGATCGCTCTAGAGGAGAGCGGTCAAAACATGGGAGGTGTATCATGAAACGGCATTTCCTGCTGGGAGCTCTTGGGATCCTGGCCGTCGCTGTAGTACCGTCCTTGGCGCAGGAGCCGGTCAAGCTCGGCTTCATAACCAAATTCCCTGTACCGTTCTTCGCAACCATGGAGAACGCCGCGAAAGATTATGCGAAGAGAAATCCCGGCGTCGAGATCATTTACGGGCAGGGTACCTCCGCGACCGACATCGAGGGCCAGATTGCGCAGATCGAGTCCATGGTGACGCGAGGCGTGCAGGGCATCGCCCTTACCCCCGTCGATCCCACCGTATCCACTGCCCTGGACAAGGCGGTTGCCGCCGGCATCAAGGTCGTGTTGATGGATAACAATATCCCGGACTGGAACGGCAGGACGGCGCTTGCCACGACCAACAATTTCGCCGCGGGCAAAATCGCGGGCGAATATCTCAAAACGGTTCTCAAAGCCGGCGACACGCTCGGGATTCTCGAGGGCGTGCCCGGCGTGCCGGCGCTTGATGACCGTGTGAAGGGGATGATGGAAGGGCTGAACGGCCTTGACGTCAAGATCGTCGGAAAAGGCGCGACAAATTGCACCGAGGAACTCGGCATTAATGTCGCCGAGGATCTGCTCATTAAGAACCCAGACCTTAAGGCCATCTATGCCGCTTGCGGCCCGCCCGCTGCCGGCGCAGCGCGCGCAATCAAGAATGCCGGCATTGCCAATGACAAGATTGTGCTGGTCGGTTTCGACTTCTGCTGTGGCGAAGAGGAAGCGCTGAAGAGTGGAGTCGAGGACGCATCGGTAGCACAGTTCCCAACCAAAATGGCTGAGCTCGGTGTGGATGCCCTGGTGAAATCGATTCGCGGCGAAAAGGTCGGGTCGTTGATCGACTCCGGCGCGGCGCTCGTAACGCCCGACAATATGGCAACCTTCAAGTGAACCGTCGCCCCTGTGGAGCGTCAAAGGCGCGAAGCAGTCTCACCTCGTTATCGGATTGATATCGTGGAACTCTGCGGCCCGGAGCTCTATTGGCCAGTCGATACGGAAGGCGCGGCGGATGAGCCGATGCCTTCCGGTCGTCGGGCGACCGGAGTGGATATTCTCGCTGCAACAAGTCGGCGCCGCAGACCGGAGAACCATCCTGCTTGGCCCCCGGACTCTCCTTGCACTCGCCTCCGCCGCAGCGTTTGCGATGTCTGTTCCGTCCTCAAAACTGCACGGTTTGAAGGTGATAGAGCGTCTTGAGCGCGCCGGTAAAGGGCGGCTCCCTTCTAACGCCGCTGGTTCGGCAGCACGCCGGCGCGTTTATCGGCTTCGATGGCCGAGATCACGTCGGCATAGGGTTCCTGGCGCGCGACGCTCCAGTAGCGCAGCTCGTCGAGCGGGATCTGTTTTCCCGTCATCGCGCAGACGACATAGGAGCCGGGCGAGAGAATCTGGAAATCGCCATCGAGATACCGGATCTTCGCCTCGCGGTTTCCGTGCCCTTCGAACAAATTCATGCGCTCCGTTCCCTGCAGCCTCTCATCCGTTTGCCATACTCCGGCAAAGGCGGCTTTTCCAGCTTTTTTAGCTTCTGCCGAAAAGCCGCTCGATATCGCTGAGCTTCAATTCGATATAGGTCGGCCGGCCGTGATTGCACTGGCCGGAGCCGGGCGTCACTTCCATTTCCCTGAGCAGCGCGTTCATTTCCTCCGGCCGCAGCCGCCGGCCGGAGCGCACCGATCCGTGGCAGGCCATGGTCGCCGCCACATATTCGAGCTTGGCCGACAGGCCGGACGCCGTGTCCCATTCGGCGATCTCGTCGGCAAGCTGGCGGATCAGGCCATGTGCATCGACCTCGCCGAGCATGGCCGGTGTCTCACGCACGGCGATCGCCCCGGGGCCGAAACGTTCGATCGCCAGGCCAAGCTCGGAAAGCTCGCCCGCATGCTGCATCAGCCGGTCGCAATCCTCTTCCGGAATGTCGACGATCTCCGGGATGAGCAGCACCTGCGAGGCCAGCCGCTTCGAATGCAGCGCCTTGCGCATCGCCTCGAAGACCAGCCGCTCATGCGCGGCATGCTGGTCGACGATGACGAGCCCGTCCTCGGTCTGGGCGACGATATAGTTTGCGTGAATCTGCGCCCGCGCCGCGCCGAGCGGATAGCGCCCGGTTGTTTCGGGAAAGGTGGTGTCGGATGCTGCCGGCTGCGGCGAAAACTGCGGCTCGGCGCGCGCCGTCGGCATCGACAGCCCGTCGAAAGAGGCCTGCGGCCGTTCACCGAGACCGCTTGCCGGCTGGTAGGGCCGGGAGGGCGAGGTCTCGGCCGACCATGCCGTCTGCGGCCGCTGCGCGTACGGCTGAAAACCGGGACGGAAGGCGCGCAGCATGTCGCTCGCCCCGGTCGTTGCCGCCCGGCTGCCGTCGCGCGACAAGGCCTCGCGGACGGCGCCGACGATCAGGCCGCGCACCAGGCCGGGGTCGCGGAACCGAACGTCCGATTTGGCCGGATGCACGTTGACGTCGACGAGTGCCGGATCGAGGCTGATCGACAGCACCGCCACCGGATAGCGCCCGGAGGGAATCGTCTCGGCATAGGCGCCGCGGATGGCCGACAGGATCAGCTTGTCCTGCACCGGCCGGCCATTGACGAAGGCATATTGGTGGGCGGAGTTGCCGCGGTTGAAGGTCGGCACGCCGGCAAAGCCGGTGAGCGAAATCTCCTCGCGCACGGCGTCGAGCGCGATGGCGTTGTCGCGGAAGTCCTTGCCGAGCACCTGCGCCATGCGCGCCAGATGATCGTCGCCGGTCGCCGGAAATTCCAGCGTCGTGCGGTCCGAGCCCGACAGCACGAAGCGCACGGCGGGAAAGGCGATCGCCATGCGTTTGACGATCTCGGTAATGGCGCCTGCCTCGGCTTTCTCGGTCTTCAAAAATTTCAGCCGGGCGGGTGTGGCGAAGAACAGGTCGCGCACTTCGACGATCGTGCCGGGATTGGCGGCGGCCGGGCGCAAATGCGCGATCTTGCCGGCGTTGACGGCGATCTCGTGGCCGCCGGCGCTGTCGCGCCTGCGGCTGGCGATACTGAGCCTGGCGACCGAGCCGATCGAGGGCAGCGCCTCGCCGCGGAAGCCGAGCGTGCGGATATTATCGAGCGTGTCCGATAGTTTCGAGGTGCAGTGACGCCGGACCGCCAGCTCCAGATCGGCCGCGTCCATGCCCGAGCCGTTGTCGCTGACCCGCAGCAGCGCCTTGCCGCCGCCCGATGTGGCGATCTCGATGCGCGTGGCACTCGCATCGAGCGCGTTTTCGATCAGTTCCTTGGCAGCGCTCGCCGGCCGTTCGATGACTTCGCCGGCGGCGATCTGGTTGATGAGCGTTTCGGAAAGCTGTCTGATGGCCATGGGCTATTTTCGAGGATTCGTGGGGCGGAGGGAAGGGCTTTCGATGTACTTTCCCAAAGCGTAGTTCCGGCCTCCGCCAAATTCGGGGACAGGTAATGTTAAGCCGGTTTTAACATAAAAATGGCATTTCTATTCATATACCTCCGGAAGTTTTCGAAATCGAACAGATGTGGGACGCAATTGCATGAGTGCCGGCTTCGAAAAGGCGGACCCATCATCGGAAGCCGACGGGATTTCCGCCGGGGCCGATCTGCAGGCGGCGCTTTTCGATGTGGTGTGCGACAGCCTTGCGGCGGCTTTCATCATCTATGACAAGAACGATCACCTGATCTTCGCCAGCCGCCAGACGCTGGAATTCTTCCCGCTGCCCCTGGAGATGCTGAAACCCGGCACGCGGCTTCGCGATTTCCTCGGCGCGGTCTACGACACTGGCATTCGCCAGCAATATGACGTGAAGCAGCGCGGCTCGCTGAGCCGCGAGGACTGGCTGTCGCAGAAAATCGCCTCGCATTGGCGCGAGCGCTTCGAAGCCGTCGAGCGTCATGGCGCCGACAGCTGGGTCCGTTTCGTTAAACGCAGGCTGCCCGGCGGTTACGGCGTCACCATCATTTCCGATATTTCCGAGGACAAGAAGCGCGAAGAGCAATGGCGCTCGGATCTGGAGCGGGTGCAGCTCACCGAGGACATTCTCGACAATCTGCCTTTCCCGCTCTTCGTCAAGGACCGCAACCTCACCTATGTCGCGGTCAACCTTGCCTTCTGCGAGAAATATCAGACGACTGCCGACGAGGTGCTCGGCCGCAAGAGCGGCGATCTCTTTTCCGAAGAGATCGCCAAGCGCTTCGAAGAGAGCGACCGTCACGTGCTGGAGACCGGCGAGATGTCCGTCTCCCGCCAGCGGCAGATCTCCCGCGACGGCATCGAGCGCGACATCGTCAGCCGCAAGCACCGCATCGGCAAGCCGGGCCGCTATTTCCTGGTGTCGACCATGCAGGACCTGCCGCGTGACGGCGCCGATCTCGACGAGTTCGGCCGGGCATCTGCGATCACCACCTCAAGCAATCAAAGCTATCGCCGCGCCTATGTGCCGGTGCCGAGCGCCGTCGAGCGCCGCGAGCCGGCGGCGATGGAAGCGATCGTTCCGGAGAATTTCTCCGGCCGCAAGGTCCTCGTCGTCACCGCCGACCTCGCCGCCGAGACCGCCGCGCTGCGGACGCTGTCGAAATACGGTTTCGAATCCTGCTCGGTCCGCGGTGAGGACGAGGAGGAGCGGTTCCTGGAAATTGCCACTTCCTCCGGCATCTCGCTCGATCTCTTGATCATCGACAACCAGATGGGCATGCGCTGCCTCGAACTGTCAGAGCAATACGGCATCCCGGCGCTGGTGATGGACGGTTTCCAGATTGCCAACGAGCTCACCTTCCAGATCGCCCGCCACTTCAACCGCAACAGCCGCAACAGCGGCACTGGCGCGGATACGGATTGGGAAATCAGCATTTCCGACGACGTCGTCGGCCTGCAGGTTCTCGTTGCCGAAGACAATGACATCAACCAGATCGTTTTTTCGCAGATCCTCGAGGGTCTCGGTTATCGCCATATGATCGCGGCGACCGGCGACGAGGCCGTGCGCCTCTGGGCCGAGCACCGGCCGCAGATCGTGCTGATGGATATTTCGCTGCCGGGCTTCAACGGCTTCGAGGCCGCCCGCCTCATCCGGCAGATGGAGGAAACCGGCGGCGGAAGCCGCACCCCGATTATCGGCGTGCTCACCCAGGCCTTCGAACGAGACCACGCCGAATGCGTCAAAGCAGGCATGGACGACGTCATCATGAAACCCGTCAGTCCGGATATGCTCGAGGCCGTCTTCCAGAGGCATCTGATCGAAGAGGTGATGCGGGCGCGCGGCTGATGCATGTCATCAGGAGGTGTGCAGCGGTTCCGGGTGAACGACATGCCTGAAAACCAAAGACCTTAGCCGGACCAGCCGTCAACTCCTCGATTCTGGGGTGGTTCAGCGTCAATGCCAGCTGATTTACTATCAAATTGTTAAGACATGCCGGTCATTCTTTGCATGGCGCGGGAAAGCTCGGGTGGATGATGAAATCGGCGGATATGGCTTTCTCGACCGTCGGTCAGAATGAGCTTCAGGCAATGGCCTATACCGATCCGCTGACCGGATTGGGTAACCGCAATCGCATGCGGGAGAAAGTCCTGCAGATCTCTTCCGAGCGCGCCAGCGATCCGGCCCCTTTCACCATCGGCATCGCCAATCTCGACAGTTTCAAGCCGATCAACGATCTCTTCGGCTCGGCCGCCGGCGACGAAATTCTTTGCCAGGTCGCTCATCGCCTCAGAGCCTGCATTCCCGATGGCGCAATGGTCACCCGCCATGACGGCGATGAATTCGCCTTCGTGCTGCCGTTGATTTTCGAGCGGGCGAGTGCCGAGAAATTCGGCCAGATGATCCGCGAAGTGCTGTCGGCCCCCTATGATCTCGGCGACCGTAATGTCCGTCTCTCTGCCTCCCTCGGTTTTGCCATCTACCCCTTCGCCGGAGAAGATTGCGAGGAACTGCTGAAGAGCGCCGAAACCGCGCTCTACCGTTCCAAGCGCCGCGGCCGCGGCCAGATTACCGTCTATTCGCGCGAGATCGCCCAGGAAATGAAGCGCGCGACGCAGCTGGAGCAGGCGCTCAGAAACGCCATCATATCGGACGCGATCGACGTGCATTTCCAGCCGATCGTCTCGCTCTCCAACAATCAGGTCGTCGGCTTCGAGGCGCTTGCCCGCTGGAACGATCCCGATCTGGGCTTCGTCTCTCCAGGCGTCTTCGTGCCGCTCGCCGAAGAGCGCGGCTTCATCGATGCGCTGTCGGAAGCGCTGCTGCGCAAGGCGGCGGAAGCAGCGCTCTCCTGGCCGCGCGAACTCTTTCTGTCCTTCAATCTCTCCTCGGCCCAGCTGATGGACCCGGGCACGAGCGGCAGCGTGCTGTCTATCCTCGGCCGCGTCGGCTTCGATCCGCATCGCCTGGAGCTTGAAATTACCGAGACGGCGGTGATGAGTTCGGCCGATACCGCCCACCGCATCATCGCCGACCTCCGCGCCGCCGGCGTGCGCATTTCACTCGATGATTTCGGCACTGGCCAGTCGAGCCTCGGGCGCCTGCGCGACTTCATCTTCGACAAGATCAAGATCGACCGCGCCTTCGTCTCCCGCATCAATTCCGACCGCGCCTCCGAACACATCATCAAGGCGATCCTGACCATGTGCGACGGCCTTGAGCTGGAAGTCGTGGCCGAGGGCATCGAGGATTATGCCGAGGCGGTGAAACTGCGCACGCTCGGCTGCGGCATGGGCCAGGGCTATCACTTCGGCCGCCCGGCCGACGGCATCGCCACACTGCGTTTCCTGCACGAGAATTACTACGATCCGGGCTTGGTGGAGCGTGTCAGCGCCTAAACTTTGGCGCGGCATAAAGCGATGGCGCCCCTAGGAGCGCCATTGCCTACGCTATACTACCGCGCGCGCGGTTTGCTTGGCCCCAGCCTGGTTGGCGCCAATCTACTTAGGCGTTGTTGAGCCGGTTGCCGTGGTATCGGTGCCGGTCGCAGCCGGTGCCTTTTCGGCGGACTGCATGGCCAGCGTCTTGAACTCAGGTGCGGCCTTCAGCGATTCAGCCGTTTCGCTGGTCGTCAGCTTGAAGCTGCGGTCCTGGGTATTCTGGGCGACGGTGATCTTGTCCATCGGCACGGCGACGTTCTTTTCGCCGATGCCGAGGAAGCCGCCGACGCCGACGATCGCAGCAACCAGGCCGCCATCCTTCTTCATGATCAGGTCGTTGACGCTGCCGATGCTTTCATTGTTGCCGTTATAGACCGATTGGCCGATATAGGTGTTGGCGCTGATCTGGTCCGGAGCCTGCTCGGTGATATAGCCGGCCTGTGCCGTGTCTGCCGTCGGTGCCGGAGCCGGAGCCTGTGCGGCATCGCCTGCGGGTTTGGTGACGTCAGGGGTGACCGGCGGCTTCGGGGCTGCCGGATCGGCAGGAGCTGCCTGTGTCGGCGCGGCTGGATCCGCCGGCTGCGGCGCCGTCTGCGAGAATGCCGCCGGTGCGAAAGCCGTGGCAAACAGCGCGCCAGCGGCAACGGTCGTCAAGAGTTTGCGTGTCATTTCGAACCTACCTTCATGTCCTAGAGTGGTCGTTGACCCGGCAATGTTCCTGTTATTGCCGCGCCGGTTCGAAAGGACAATGACTGGTGCGGCGATTGGTTCCGGTTGAAAACACGGAAAATTTCTCGATTTTCACGGAACTTTTATCGCCAAACCCCACCAGAACGAGAAAGGGCGCCCCCGGTCGGGAGCGCCTCTAATGGCCGCTGGCAGGCAAGGTAAGATCACCCGGCCAAATCACCCGGTCAGATTACATAGACCGGATCGAACACGCCTTTGACGTCGATGCCGAGTTCCAGCAGCGCGCCGGCGCTGGGCTGCGCAGAACGGGCATCCTCATCGAGGCCCTCCCAGGCTGTTGTCACCGCCAGCCGGTCGGCATTGACGCCGATGAAGGCGGGGCAGGAGGGCTGGACGGCGGGAACCTTGTAGCGCGAGATGCGCAGCCCGTCCGGGTTGTAACGGTCGACGACGCCGGCGCCCCAGCGCGAATTCCAGATATAACCATCGGCATCGACCACCGAGCCGTCGATGTCGCCGGGCTCGTTGGCGCTGTCGACCAGCACGATCGGCTCGCCTGTGGGCAGGCCGGTCTGCGGATCGACCATGACGCGCATCAGCCGGTTGAGGCGGGAGTCAGTATAATAGCCGATCGTGCCGTCAGGCGAGAAGCAGATCGAATTCGGGATGCTGATGCCGTTGAAGATCTTCGTCACCTTGCCGCTGGCGACATGATAGATGGCGCCGGCCTGGTTTTCCGCCCGCTTGCTCATCGTCCCGATCCACAGCGCACCGGAAGGATGTGTGCGGCCGTCATTGGAGCGGTTTTCCGGCTTGTCGTTTTCGAGCGCGGCGTAGAAGGTGAGGTTGCCGCTCGCCACATCGCGAACGAAAAGCCCTTCCTCCGTTGCGATCAGCTGCCGTCCGGCGTCGATACGGGCAAGCACGCTCGCCATGGCGGGCAGCGGATGCACCTTTTTCGCGCCGCTGGAAAGATTGAGCTCGTGCAACTCCTTGCCGAGGATGTTGAACCACCAGACGGTGTTGCTGTCCGGATCATAGGTCGGGCCTTCGCCGAGAACGGAATTGGTGTTGCAAAGGGTCTTGCCCTCGAACTCGTAGATATCGGTCATACGCTCACGCTCCCATGGCTGCATCATAGGCGTAAATGGTCGCCTTGGCGCGCTCGGCAACCTCTGCCGCGGTCATTCCCGGCTTGTAGAGGCTGGTGCCGAGGCCGAAGGCGAAGATGCCGGCCTTGGTATAATCGCCGAAATTCTTGTCCGACACGCCGCCGACGGCGGCAATCGTCAGTTCCGGCGGCAGGATCGCCCGGATCGCCGTGATGCCGGAGGGCCCGAGCACGCTCGCCGGAAAGAATTTGAGACCGGTGGCGCCGGCGCGCGCGGCCGCCAGCGCCTCGGTCGGGGTGAAGACGCCGGGCATTGTCACCATGCCGTATTGGCGCGCCCGGATGATTACCTCGGGTTCGACATTCGGCGTGACGAGCAGTGTGCCGCCGGCCGCATGCAGGCTGTCGACCGCCTCGACTGTCAGCACCGTGCCGGCGCCGATCAGCACCTCGGCCGGCGCCATCTTTGCGGCGATCTCGATCGATTTGAACGGTTCCGGCGAATTCAGCGGGATCTCGATCGCCGTCAGGCCGTTGTCGATCAGGGCGCCGACAACGCTCTCGGTCTCGTCGGGCCGGATGCCGCGAAGGATGGCGATCAGCGGGCGTTTCATGTCGGGGAAGGGGATACGGTTCATCGTGTCGGCTTTCTCAATTCGGCCAGATGGCTTCGGCGGCGGCCGAAAGCCCGCGGCGCACGGCGGCGTCCGCATCGATGGCGGTGAAGGTCAGGGAGAGGGTTTTGAAGGCCTGTTCGTAGAGCGCCTGCAGGCGCCCTGAGGCGACCAGGGTGATGCCTGAGTTGGCGGCATCCTGCAGCGCGCCGGCGATTTCGAGGCCGATCAGCGTGCCGGAAAGCCGGGCTTGCGCTGATGCGGCCGAGATCCCGTGCAGGAGCTGGCCCGAGCGGGCGGTAAACAGCAGATTGGAGGCAAGGGCCGGGCGCTGGAAAGCGGCCGATACCGCCGCCTCGAAGGCGGCTGCATCAGCAGGCTGCTCCTCGGCGCCGGCAACGGCATGCGACAGGATCGTGTGTTTGCTGATGACGTCGAAGAGTTCGCCGGTCATGAAGGTCGAAAAGCCGGTGACCTTGCCGTCGCCCACATGCACCCACTTCGAATGGGTGCCGGGCATGCAGACCGCCTGGGCGCCCGAGCTTGCGGTGCCGAGCGCGCCGAGAAGCTGGGTTTCCTCGCCGCGCATGACATCGGGTGTCGCCTTATCCCGCTGGGCAAGGCCCGGCAGGATGCGGATGTCGCGGCTTTCTCCCGGCACGGAGACCGCCGCCGTCAGCACCGAGGTGAGCGGCGCCGGCACGTCGATATAACCGGCCTCGACCCAGCCCTGCCGGGCGCCGGCCATGCCGCAGACGATCACCGGCAGGTTCTCCGGCGCCGCGACAGCGGCGAGATGGCCTGACAGCACTTGGGAAAAACCGGTTTTTGCGGCACTCGTCATGCCTTCGCCGCTGCGGCGTTCGGCAAGAATGCCGCCGTCCCTGCCGATCAGCCAGAGCCGGAAGCTGCTGGTGCCCCAGTCCACCGCGACATAAGCGGGATTAGCCATTACAAAATGCCTCCATCGACAATCAGGGACTGGGCGGTCATTCCTGCCGCGCAGTCAGATGCAAGAAACAGGCAGGGACCGACGATCGCGTCGGGCTTGAGGGCGACCTTCAGGCATTGCTGCTCCACCGAGCGCACGATGCTCTCTTCGGTCAGCCACAGCTGCATTTGCCGTTCGGTGAGCACCATGCCGGGCAGGATGCAGTTGACCCGGATATTCTCCGGCCCGAGCCGGCCGGCCAGGCTCTTGGTCAGCCCGACGACTCCAGCCTTCGCCGCCGCATAGGCAGGAAAACCGCCCATATTCAGCTTGAAAGCGATCGACGACATATTGATGATCGCCCCGCCGCCGGCCGCCCGCATCGATGGCGCCACTGCCTGCGAGGTGAAGAAGACGTGCCGCAGGTTGACCGCCTGGTTGTTGTCCCAGTAGGCCTCGGTCACCGCGTCGAATTCATGGCGGTCGTCCCAGGCGGCATTGTTGACGAGCACGCGGATCGGCCCGGAGTTGGCAACGACGGTATCGACCGTGCGCCGGATCGCCTCGATGTCGCGCAGGTCGGCATGGTGGAAGGAGACCGGATGCGCCGTCTCCGGCGACAGCCTCTCGGCAAGCGCGCGGCCGGCCGCCTCGGCGATGTCGATGAACGAGACCTTGGCGCCCTGGCGCGCGAAGCCTTCGACGATCGCAGCGCCGATGCCCGATCCGCCGCCGGTTACCAGTACGGTTCGGTCTCTGAACTCCGGAAATTGTGCCGACATCGCAGTCGCCCTTTGATATTCAATTTGTTCCATTATATGGAACTTAATTTGACTATATGGAATTATCGAATTATGCTGACCTTGCTGTCAAGGGCGGACGAGACGATGACTTCAAATAGCGAAAGCATGGCGCAGACGCGCGAGACCGGCACGCTCGGCAAACTGATGGTTCTGCTCGATCTCGTCACCCATGCGGAGGCACCGCTGCGTTTCACCGATATCCTGGCTCGTGCCGGCCAGCCGCGCGGGACATTGCATCGCCAGTTGAGCCATCTGGTGGAGGAAGGGCTGCTTGAGCTTGATGGCGACGGCCGTTATGCGCCGGGCCTGCGCCTGCTCGATTTTGCTGCGCGCAGCTGGGCGCGCAACGAATTCCGCCTGATTGCCGAGCCGCACCTCGCCGAGCTGCAGCAGGCGACCGGCGAGACGGTGCATCTCGGTGTTTTGAGGGGCCAGTCGATCATCTATCTCGACAAGGTCGACGGCCGTCAGCCGGTGCGGATGTATTCGCAGATCGGCAATGCCTCGCCCTGTTACTGCACCGGCGTCGGCAAGGCCGCCCTTTCGCTGCTTCCGCCTGATCTCCTCGCCGATCTCCTCGCCGGCATCAACTTCACCAGCTTTACCGCCTCGACCCATGCCTCGGGCGAATCGCTGCTTGCCGAAATCCGCGAGATCGCCGATCAGGGCTATGCCTTCGACCGCGAGGAGCATGAAGCCGGCATCCGCTGCGTCGCTGCCCCCGTCTGGTCGCAGGATCGGACCTTTATTGGTGGCATTTCGATTACCGGCCCGGCCTATCGTCTGTCGATGGAACTTCTACGCCAATGGGCCGTTCCAGTTCAGCTGGCAGCTGGGAGGATCATGGAAGGCATGCGCATCCGGCTGGGCCCGCGCCGCTAATGCAATCAGGGAGCATGCTTATGATAAGGGCGATATTGAGATTTGCCGGCGAATCACGACAACTGCAAATAGTCCGCGAAATCGATTAACCACCTGCCGGCCGAACGCTGTATGCCGAGGCCGACTCCGTGTGATCCAACCAGCGATCGTCATTCCCCGATGCAATCGAGCCGGCCGTTGCGCCGAAGATGAAGAAATGTGATGGCACCCTTGTCGCAAACATCCCCGGAAGACGACGACTATATCCAGGAAATAGCCGGCCTGAAGACCCAGTTCGATATTTTCCGGTTCCTGAAACGCGTGACGGAAGCCTATCGCAGCCGCGCCTTCCTGGTTCTCAACCTGCCGCCGATCACCTCTCTGGATATCCAGGGCAGCACCGTCATCACCAGTTGGCCGGCTGAGCTTCTGGCGCTCTACGACCAGGAGAGCCTGCTGGTCAACAGCCCGGTTCTGAGGCGGCTGAGAACCTCCGCGCGGCCCTTCTTCTATGACATGTCGCGCGAGAACTGGTCGCGGGACGATGGCAAGTCGGTGCTCGTCGCCTCGCTGTTCGAACGTTTCAGGATGATGCGCGGCGCCTATTTCCCGACGCATGAGCCATCCGGCGTGCGCGGCGCCATCTCTTTCGCCGGCGACCGCGAGCCCTTCAGCCCAGCTGAGATGCGCGAGCTCTGCTATATCTCCATCCATGTCTATGACAGGCTCGCCGAGATCCGCAACCTCGATACCCGCATCACGGACACGCTGACCGACCGGGAAATCGATTGCCTCAACTGGACGGCGGCGGGCAAGACCAGTGCCGAAATCGCCGAAATTCTCACCCTCTCCGAGCACACGGTCAATCATTACCTCAACCGCGCCACCAAGAAGCTCGATACGGTCAACCGGACGCAGGCGGTGGCCAAGGCGCTGCGCATCGGCCTGATCAAATAAGATGCAGAAGGCGTGGCGGGTTTTCGCCGGGCGCCCAGCGCTTGGGCATATGCTTGCCGCTCGCGGCCGTCCCGGCCCGCATTTGTGCCATTTCCGCCAATTTTCCGTCTGGCACGCTTTCTGCTTCTCTTTTGACAAAGGCCCAGAGGGGACTTGGACCAGCGCCAGGAAATGGCGCGGCCGCGCACTGCTGTCCGACGCCGATGCCGCTTTCCCAAGCCTTCGGTGTCGGCAGCGGTTGTTGCGTTTTGGCACCGCCTCTTGCACGGATGCCCGCGATTTGGCCTTTCCTCTTAATTTTTCGCTGGCCTTTTTGTCGGCTTGCGCTAGTTCGCCCCGGATTGCGCCGGTTCTCGGGGAGACCGTTGCGGCCATCAGGGCGAAAGCCCGGCGGACTTGATGGCCGCAACGGATTGCCCGTTCTCCCCGGCGCTTTTTGCAAGCCGGCAAATCGGTTTCCCCGCCGATGATTTTGTTTGGCGAAGGCGTCCGTCTCCACTATCTCTACTGCATGATTTCAGTCTTGATCGGAATCGATGAAGGCTGAAATCATGCAGCAATTCAAAGTGCTACAGCGCTCCTTGCGCGTCTTGAAAGACGCGCGGCGCTCTGGTCTGCAAGAAGAAGCAGTGAGGGTGGAATGACCGACGTCACCAAGGAACAGGTTCTCGAAACGCTGAAGACTGTGCGTGGACCGGATCTCGAGCACGATATCGTCGAGCTCGGCATGGTTTCCGATGTCTTCATCTCCGACGGCAAGGTTTATTTCTCCATCACCGTTCCGGCCGATCGCGCCAAGGAGCTCGAACCGATGCGGCTCGCGGCCGAGCGCGTCGTCAAGGCCATGCCTGGCGTCAAGGGCGCGCTCGTCGCGCTGACCGCAGACAAGAAAGCCGCCGCCGCCGCTCCGGCCGCCCGCCCGGTGCCGAACCCGCCGCACGGCCATGCCGGCCACGATCATCAACATGATCACGGTAGCCACGCCCATGCCCCGCAACAGCCGCCGCGGGCCGGCAAGATCGGCGTTCCCGGCATCGGCGCCATCATCGCCGTCGCCTCGGGCAAGGGCGGGGTCGGCAAGTCGACCACTGCCGTCAACCTGGCGCTCGGCCTGCTCGCCAACGGTCTTCGCGTCGGCATTCTCGACGCCGATATCTATGGTCCCTCGATGCCGCGGCTCTTGAAAATTTCAGGCCGCCCGACCCAGATCGATGGCCGCATCATCAATCCGATGGAGAATTACGGCCTCAAGGTCATGTCGATGGGCTTCCTCGTCGACGAGGAGACGGCGATGATCTGGCGCGGGCCGATGGTTCAGTCGGCGCTCTTGCAGATGCTGCGTGAAGTCGCCTGGGGCGAACTCGACGTGCTGGTCGTCGACATGCCGCCCGGCACCGGCGACGCGCAGCTGACCATGGCCCAGCAGGTGCCGCTTGCCGGCGCCGTCATCGTCTCGACGCCGCAGGACCTCGCCCTGATCGATGCCCGCAAGGGCCTCAACATGTTCCGCAAGGTCGAGGTGCCGGTGCTCGGCATCGTCGAGAATATGAGCTATTTCATCGCGCCGGACACCGGCACCCGCTACGATATCTTCGGCCATGGCGGCGCCCGCAAGGAGGCCGAGCGCATCGGCGTGCCCTTCCTCGGCGAAGTGCCGCTGACAATGAACATCCGCGAAACCTCAGACGCCGGCACGCCGCTCGTCGCCTCCGAGCCGAACGGCGTCGTCGCCGGCATCTATCGCGGCATCGCCGCCAAGGTCTGGGAACAGCTGGGCGGCCAAACCCAACGGCCGGCACCGACGATCGTCTTCGAATAAGCCACGTCATCCGGAACGGTGCGGCAGTTCCGAGCGACGCATGCAGCGGCCGAATCACGATTGTCGATACCTCAAATTGTGAGGCAAACGTGGTGAAAAGCCGCGGTTCACGGAAGATGTCTTGATTATTTCACGGCTTTGCTGCATATGCCGCGGCGCCATGATGGCGTTTGCTGCAGATGCTCAATGACGGCCGTCTTCGTTTGGAAGATTTCGGCCCGCCTGCAAGTTCGGAGTTGTCTTGTCGATCGAAGGATTGATCGCTGCGATGCGGTGGAGCACAATGCGCATGCCGGCCTTCGAGGTTGGATGCAGCCGGAGTTGTATGAGCTTTTTTGATCCGCTTCCGTTGGAACCTGGGACGAGCGAGCCTCGCATTGCCGCGCTTTCGGCCGCATGGAAAGGCTGCCGGTGATCACCGCTTATTGTTCCAATTGCAGGTCGGTCGAAATCCGCGATCTGTCGCATCCCGCATCCTTCCCTGGGGATGTCGTCTGGATCGACATGATCGAGCCGAGCCGCGACGAGGAGCTGTATGTCGAGAAGGTTCTCGGCATCGAGGTTCCGACCCGTGACGATCTCAAGGATATCGAGCCCTCCGCCCGTCTCTATGTCGAAAACGACGCCGTCTTCATGACCGCCTCGCTTCTCTGGAAGGCGGATACCGACGCCCCGACGCTGACCGATGTCGCTTTCATCCTGGCCGGAAACCGGCTGGTCACCATCCGCTACGCCCATCCCAAATCCTTTGCGCTGTTCATCGCCGCCCTTCACCGGCTGCCGGAAAACTGGCGCAGCGGCGCTGCCCTTCTCGCCAAGCTATTGGAGACGATTGTCGACCGCACCGCCGAGATCCTCGAAGTCTCCGTCTCACGCCTCGACATCTTGTCGACGCATGTCTTCGGCGACCGGGCGAAGAAGGTGCGTAAGCCCTCGAACTACCTCGAAGAGAAGCTGCGCGATATCGCCGGCTATCACCGGATGATCAGCAAGGTGCGCGACAGCCTTGGTTCGCTGTCTCGCCTGCTGACCTTCTTTCACACGATCCCCGCGGTCCAGCAGGACCGCGAGACGAAGGAACTCTGCCGCACCCTCTCGCGCGATATCCAGTCGCTGTCGGAGCATGCCGCCTTCGTTGCCGGCAACATCACCTTCCTGCTCGACGCTTCGCTCGGTCTGATCAACATCGAGCAGAATTCGATCATCAAGATCTTCTCGATCGCCTCGGTGGTGTTCTTGCCGCCGACACTGGTCGCCTCCGTCTATGGCATGAATTTTCAGGTCATGCCGGAGCTGGCCTGGGCTGCGGGTTATCCCTATTCGCTGGCCCTGATGGTAATATCAGCCGTCATCCCTTTTTTCTTTTTCCGCTGGAAAGGCTGGCTCTGAGGAGCCTGTTGCAAACTTCATGTCCGAAGAGAGCCATCCGAACGAATCCCAGATGACGCCGAAAAAGCTGTTCTATCTCACGCTGGGTTCCGTCGGCGTCGTCTACGGCGATATCGGCACCAGCCCGCTCTATGCCTTTCGCGAGGCGCTGAAGCCCGTGGCCCATGACGGCCTCACCCGCTTCGAGGTCATCAGCCTGATTTCGCTGATGATCTGGGCGCTGACGATCATCGTCACCATCAAATATGTGCTCTTCCTGCTGCGCGCCGACAACGAGGGCGAGGGCGGCACGCTGTCGCTGCTTGCTCTTCTGATGAAGACCGCCAACGGCCATACCGCGATCCTGATGCTGCTCGGCCTGATGGGGGCTGCCCTCTTTCTCGGCGATGCGATGATCACACCGGCGCTGTCGGTGCTCTCTGCCGTCGAAGGTCTGAAGCTGGTCACACCGAGGCTCTCGGAATATATCGTGCCGATCTCGGTGGTGATCCTGGCGCTGCTCTTCGTCGTGCAGTCGCGCGGCACCGGCGCCGTCGCCAGGTTTTTCGGCCCGATCACCGCGGTCTGGTTCATCGTCATTGCCGCCGCCGGCATATCGCATATTTCGGACGATTTCGGCATCCTTGCCGCCTTCAACCCCTACTATGCCGTCAGCTTCCTGCTGCATGAAGGTTTCTACGGTGTCGTCGTGCTTGGCGCCGTCTTCCTGACGGTGACGGGTGCGGAGGCGCTTTATGCCGATCTCGGCCATTTCGGCCGCCGCCCGATTCAATGGGCCTGGTTTGCGCTGGTGTTTCCGTCGTTGACGCTGAACTATCTCGGGCAAGGCGCTCTCGTGCTCGGCAAGCCGGCGACGATGTCGGATCCCTTTTATCTGATGTTTCCGCAATGGGCGCTGCTGCCGGTCGTCATCCTGGCGACCGCCGCGACGATCATCGCCAGCCAGGCGGTCATCACCGGCGCCTTCTCGCTGGTGCGCCAGGGCATCAACCTCGGCTTCCTGCCGCGCATGGAAATCCTCTTCACCTCGGAAACCAATACCGGGCAGATCTTCGTGCCTTCGGTCAATGCCGTGCTGTTCATCGGCGTCATCTTCCTGGTTCTGAGCTTCAAGACGTCGGATGCGCTGGCGACCGCCTATGGCATTTCCGTCACCGGTGCCATGGTCGTCACGTCGATCATGGCCTTCGAATTCGTTCGCGCCCGCTGGAACTGGTCGCTTCCGGTGGCGGTGATCGCGCTTGCGCCGCTGGTCGTGCTCGAACTGATCTTCCTCGGCGCCAACCTTTTGAAGATCCACGACGGCGGTTACATCCCGATCCTGATCGCCACCGCCTTTACCGTCGTCATGTGGACCTGGCGCCGCGGCAGCGCGATCCTGATGGAAAAGACCCGCCACACCGATATTCCGCTCCCTTCCTTCGTCAGCGCGATCGAGCGCAAGAGCGACCATTCGCCGGCCCAGGTTCCGGGCACCGCGATCTTCCTGACCAGCGATCCGGAATCGGCCCCCGCCGCCTTGCTGCACAATCTCAAGCACAACCACGTGCTTCACGACCGCAACGTCATCCTGACGATCCGCACCGTCAACAAGCCGCGCGTGCCGAGCCACGACCGCTACAAGGTCGAGCAGATTTCCGAGCGCTTCGCCCGCGTCGAACTGCTGTTCGGCTTCATGGAATCGCAGAATGTCTCGCAGGCCCTGGCGACGCTGCGCAAGACGGGGCTGAAGTTCGACATCATGTCGACCTCCTTCTATCTCGGCCGCCGCAAGCTGGTGCCGGACGCCAAATCAGGCATGCCCTACTGGCAGGATCGGCTTTACATCGCGCTTGCCAACGCCGCCGCCAATCCCTCGGACTACTTCCGCCTGCCGGCCAACCGCGTGGTGGAACTGGGGTCGCATGTGATTATTTGATGGGTGGGAAGAGGGGGCGGTTGCACCGCCCCGCCCCAAACCCCTCCCCACAAGGGGGAGGGGCTTAACCAGTCGCACCCATTTCACAAGTATCTCAGCGTTTCGGGCGTGAATGCGACGGTGCCTCTCTAAGTCCCTCCCCCTTGTGGCAGGGCTATCGCATATGAGCAAAGAGCTGGAAGAAGAATTCTTTGTTCCAGTTTGCCCTGCGCATTTTGCTTGCGATTGGCTTGTCGAGAGGG